>NZ_CP108487.1:1859788-2479718 GCF_036226525.1 Kribbella sp. NBC_01245 | reverse complement strand
TCGTGGTGCTGGATTAGCGACGATTCGTCAGGATTCGCCCGCGGACCCGAGCTGACCAAGGTGGCCCGCCGCGGAAGCGGTCGAATCCAGACGAATCGACGCAGTGCATAAGTGGTGCCCTCAGTGCATAAGTGGTGCCCATCAGTGCATAGGTGGTGCCGTTAGGGGGTGGTGTGGCGGCCTCGGCGGGGGAGGAGGGTGGTGCGGAGGCGGGCTAGGGCCAGGTCGAACTCGTCTAGGAGGTCGCTGGCTTCGGCGCTGCCTCGGTTGAGGTACCAGCGCCAGGACGGCGGCAGCAGGCGGGCTCGCCAACGCCGGGTCCACTTCGCGGTTGACCAGAGGGCCTTGCGGACCTCTTCCGCCTCTTCCCGCAAATCGACGTCCGTGAAGGCGACGCCGGCGTACCGAACCGCCTCGACACCTCGCGCCAGGCGGATGACCGCCGGGTGGCTCGACTCAGGAAGGTGCTCGCTCAGCCAGTCGCCAAGCTGGCGCGGCGTAGCAGTATCGGACCAGTCGAGCCCGATATCCCGGCTCGTGTCGCGCACCTCGGCCCACAGCCCTTCGGCACTAGGCCTGCCAGGCGGACGGAGGAAGCGCCGCCGCCGCGTCAACGTCCGGATGAGCCACGGGACGCAGAGCAGCAAGAGGATCCCGACGACGCTGACCACGACCGTCGAGCCGCCGCTGTTCCACCAGTTGGTGCTGGTCGTGCCGCCGGCGGCACCCTTCTCGTCCGGGAAGTTCCGCCCCGGGTTTAGCGGGTCATCGGGGTTGGTCGTGGGCGTCGTGGTCGGCGTGCTGGTGGGCGCGCTCGTCGGCGTCGGCTCATCGACGGGATCGTCGTTCGACATCGACCACGCCGGCGGCGTCGCGATGCGCTGTGCCGGGGTCGGCTCGAACCGGACCCAGCCGCTGCCCTCGAAGTACAACTCGGGCCACGCGTGCAGGTCGTGCATCTTGATCTGGTGCGCCTTGCCACCCTTGATCGGCGTACCCGGCAGGAAGCCGACGCCGACCCGGGACGGGATGTCGAGTGTGCGGGCCATCAGCGCCATCGCGGTCGCGAACTGCTCGCAATAGCCCTCACGGCTGCTGAACAGGAAGTCGACGATGGCGTTCATCCCGCTGCGCCGATCGGCGTTCAGGCTGTAGGTGAAGTTGGCCGGGTCGCGGAAGTACGCCTGCAGTAGCGCGGCCTCTTCGTAGTTGTTGCCCTTGGCCGCCTTGGTGATGTCGCGGGCGAGGTTCCTGATCCTGGGCGGAGTGCTGGCCGGGACCTCGCTGGTGAACTGGTCCGGCTCGTTCACGGTGTTGGCACTGCGCAACTCCGCTTCGGTCGGATTCACGTCGTACGCCGTGAGCTCGTACTTGATACCGGCGGCGGTGCGGCTGTTGGCCGACGTGATGGTGAGCATGGACTGGTCGTACTGCCATTTGTTGCCGAGGTTCACCGATTGCACCGGGTACGGCGCGGGGGCGAAGGCGGTGCGCAGGTTGCGGTTGACGTCGATCTTGTAGCGGTTGACCGCAACGGTCGACAGGTCCTTGTTCAGACCCGGCGGCCGGCTCAGCGCGCCCTCGATGCGGGTGCCGGGTGGCGGCGTCGACATCTGCCAACTCCGCCCGTTGAAGAGATCGAGCGACGTGAGCCGCAGGTACGTCGCGGGGCCGGTGTAGGTGATCGCCTCGAGGTTGTCGCCGCGGCGGAGGTTCTTGCCCATGTCGAGCATCGTGTCGCCGGGCGTGATCGAGGCGCCGAGGCCGCTACCGCCGCCACCCTGCAGGCCGTTACCGACCACACCCTCGGGCAATGCGGGCAGCAGCGCGGGCAGCACCACGGCCAGAGCCACCACGCTCAGGCCGATTCGCCGGCCGGCCTGGCCGAGGGCCGAGGCCTCGACCGGCTCGGTGCCGTCCAGCTGGGTGACGCCGGAGATGCGACGGCCCCAGCGGCTGAGCCGGGAACGACCCTCCGCGGACAGCAGCACGATGTAACCGACGGCAGGCGGGACGAACAAGATGGCGGGCAGTCCGCCGTGCACGGTCGCGGCCGGCACGGTGTACATCATCAGGAGCAGCAGCCCAGCCCAGGCCGCCTGCCGCATCTGGACCGCGATCACGTGGATCAGCAGCCCGGTCCCGGCGATCACCGAGGCGGCGAACACGGTCAGGTGGCTGTCCGGCGGCAGGGGTGCGCTGAAGCGGTTGATCGCGTCCATCGCGCGGACCAGCTGGTCGTTGTAGGCGATCAGCGTGTCGCGCCACGGGATCAGGCCGAACTTCAGCGTGGAGCGCAGGAACATCATCGAGATCAGCTCGATCAGCACCGCCAGCTGCACCACCGGCACGACGTATCTCGGGATGCGCCAGGTCTGCAGCAGGATGCCGGTGCCGGTCACGATCGCGCAGATGAAGGCGCTGATGAACAGGAACGGCCCGGCGAACACCGGCACGAGCACGATCGAGCCGAGAATCGTCGCGCCCCAGGCCGCGATCGAGATCCTGACATGTCCGGTCATGCGATCCGTCCGCTCCTCAGTCCGAGCGCCGACCAGACCGTCGGCAGGTGATCGCCGCGCTGGATGCGGGCGACCCGCCAGCCGCTGCGACGCAGTTCTTGTTCAGTGGCGTCCGTCCGAGACCGCAGTCGCGCGGCCTTGTCGGTGCCGTCGAGCTCGCCGATCCAGCTGGCCGCGTCGATCAGCAACGCGATCCCAGTGGCCTGGCCGGTACGCCAGCGGTTCAGCGCGGTGATGTCCTCGCGGTTGCAGATACCGACGATGGCGACGACCAGACTCGGATCCTGGGCTTGCCGGTCGACGGTCAGCAGCGGCGAGATCTCCGCATAGCGATGCTCTTCGACGGTCGCGCACTCGGTCAGCAACGCCTGCGGGCTGAGCGGTTGATGCACCGCGGCCGACGACCGTCGGGTGATGGCGGCGATGGTGGTCGGCCCACCGAGCATGGTGGTGACGTAGCCGCGGCGGATCACGTCCTGGCCGATCGAGGCGGCCGCGGTGACAGCCCATTCGAGGCTGGACGACGGGCCGTGACCGTGATGCGAACCGGTACGCGCGTCGATGAAGATCGAGCAGCGGCTCTGCCAGGGCTGTTCCTCCCGGCGCACCATCAGCGAACCCCGTCGCGCGGTCGAGCGCCAGTGCACCCGGCGCAGGTCGTCACCGTCGCGGTACTCGCGAACGGTCGCGTCCTCCTCGCCGGCAGCCGCGATCGCGCGCGGCCGGTTCTCGCCGGATCCGGCCCGATCAGTGCCAAGCCGTACGGCGGGAAGTTTGTGGACGCGAGGCGTGACCAACAGGTGCTGGCTTCGCGCGAAGGTGCGGCTCGTCTCGACCAGGCCGAACGGGTCCGCCACCGTGAGCATCAGCGGGCCGACTTGGTACAGCCCGCGCACGTCGGACTTGACCGTATACGTGACTACGCGTTTCCAGTTCGGGCTGACGCGGTCGACGACGAAACGCGGCCGGTGCCCGAGCACGTACGGGATGCGGTCCTCGAGTAGTAGCAGTCCGGCGGGCATGCGGCCTTGGTTGCTCAGGGCAAGCTCCACCGTGGCCGTCGTACCGACCGGGACCTGGTCCGGCGCCAGGCTGCGCCGAACCTGCAGGCGCAACCGGGTGCGACCGACGACGAGCGCGGCCACCAGCGGCAGCGCGATCAGCAGGATGCCGACCCGGAGCAGGTCCTTCTGTCCTAACAACAAGGCGCACAACGACGCCGTCCCGCCGGCCGCGACGAACGCGCGCCCTCGGGTGGTGAGTCCTCGAAGGGCTTGCCGCATCGTCAGTCCCGGCGGTTGCGCGGCAGCGGTACGGACGCGACCAGACCGGCGATGATGTCCTCGGCGCCACGCCCACCGAGGTGTGCCTCGGCCGCGGGCAGGACCCGATGCGCCAGCACCGGTACGGCGAGTTGCTGCAGGTCATCCGGCAAAACGAACTCGCGGGCGTCGAGGGCAGCGGCGGCGCGAGCGGCGCGAACCAGGTGCAGCGTGGCGCGCGGGCTGGCGCCGAGGCGCAGCTCCTGCGAACGACGGGTCGCCCCGACGAGCGCCACGGCGTACTCCTTGACGGCCTCGGAGACGTGCACGGTGTGAACGGTCTGCACCAGCCGGGCGATCTGCTCGCCGTCGGTCACGGGCTGCAGCGAGTCCAGCGGTTCGGCGGCGGCGTGCCCCTCGAGCATGGCCAGCTCGGCGATCGGCGATGGGTAACCCATCGAGACACGGGCCATGAACCGGTCGCGCTGCGCCTCGGGCAACGGGTAGGTGCCCTCCATCTCGATCGGGTTCTGGGTGGCGACCACCATGAACGGCGCTTCCAGGTGGTACGTCGTGGTGTCGACGGTGACCTGGCGCTCTTCCATACATTCCAGCAGCGCGGCCTGGGTCTTCGGCGAGGCACGGTTGATCTCGTCGCCGACGACGATGTTCGCGAAGACGGCGCCGGGCTTGAACTCGAAGTCGCGGATCTCCTGGTTGAAGACCGACACGCCGGTGATGTCCGACGGCAACAGGTCGGGGGTGAACTGGATCCGGCGGACGGTGCAGTCGATCGACCGGGCCAGTGCCTTGGCCAGCATGGTTTTACCGACGCCCGGCACGTCCTCGATCAGCAGGTGACCCTCGGCCAGCAGCACGGTGACCGCCGTCTCGACCACGTCGGGTTTGCCCTCGATGACCTCTTCTATGGCGGCGCGGACCCGCTTCGCCACATCCGTGAGCTCCTGGAAGTCCGATGCCGAGCTCGTTGCGGTGGTGCTCACCCTGGGTCCTCCTGGGATCGATTGTCAGCCGCCTCATTCTCACCTGCCCACAGGGGCGCGGGGAGAGCGAGGACCGATTCGTTACTCCGACGCCGGGAGGGGCCCCGAAGTTCGGCTCAGTGCCGTGACCGTCCCCAGACCGAGCGTGCGCAGGCCGTTCCTTCAAGCGTACGGGTCCGACACCAGCCCGTCCGCTGCCAGCCGAATGTGGCTCCGCTGGGAACCCGCTGTGACCATCGGCGGCCGGGTTCGGTACCGACAGTCATCGCGTCGGCGCGGACCGTTTCCCGGCTCATTCCAGAGCCAACGGCGGGCGCGGCGCGCGGGGAGCGAAACGGGGTGAAGTTGGTTGACGGTGGGGCAAAGTGGAGTATGGTGGAGCGCAGTGGTACTGCAATGGTGGAAAAAGCTCAACCTGAGTCGGGTCACCGCAACGGGGAGGTGGAGCGATGTTCCTCGGAACTCACTTCCCCAAGCTCGACGACAAGGGGCGGCTGTTTCTGCCGGCGAAGTTCCGGGACGAACTTGCCGAAGGCCTCGTGCTAACCCGCGGGCAGGAGCGATCGCTCACTGTCTGGCCCGAAGCGGAGTTCGTTCAACTGACCGAGCAACTGAAGCAGGCGCCGATCACCAACAAGGGTGCGCGGGACTATCTGCGGATGTTGTTCGCCGGGGCCTCCAACGAGGTGCCGGACAAGCAGGGCCGGGTCACCATCCCGCCGATGCTCCGCGATTACGCAGGACTGGATCGCGAGTGTGTCGTCATCGGGGCGATGAACAGGGTGGAGATCTGGAACACGGAGAGCTGGAATCGGTACTCCGCGGAGCAGGAGCAGGCATTCGCCGACCTGTCCGAGGAGGTCCTGCCCGGCATCTTCTGAGCCAAACCGTGATGGGTCCGGACGTCTTCGTCCGGCGAGATCACGGGTCCGACTTCCGACCTCCGCCCACTGGCATCACTTCCCCGGTGCCAGTGGAAGAGGTACTTCCCCGGAAGACGTACCCGCGATCTGGCCGGACGACGGCCCGGCCTTTCGGCTCCCCGCCCGGGGCGTACACAGGAGTCCACGCACGCAGCACACGTCGTACCGCAACACCAGCAGTGTCAAACCCGCGGGGGCAGGGTCGCCTTTGCGGCTATGGAAGGGTCGAGATGTTCACTGAGTGCGGGACCGTGCCGGGACGGGTGGGCTGACATGTCAGCTCAGCCGCCTAGCCACGTGCCCGTGATGGTGGACCGGATCATCGCGCTGCTGGCTCCCGCACTGACCAAGCCCGGTGCCGTTGTCGTCGACGCCACGCTCGGACTCGGCGGACATTCCGAGGCCATCCTGAACGCGTGCCCCGAGGCCCGCCTGATCGGGCTGGACCGCGACCACAACGCACTCCGCCTGGCCGGTGAGCGCCTCGCGCCGTACGGCGAACGAGTCGACCTCGTGCACGCGGTGTACGACGAACTGCCACGCGTGCTCGACGACCTCGGTATCGACGCGATCGACGGCATCCTCTTCGACCTGGGCGTTTCCTCGATGCAGCTGGACGAGGCCGAGCGCGGTTTCGCCTATGCGCAGGACGCGCCGCTGGACATGCGGATGGACGACACCACCGGCATCACCGCGGCGGACGTCCTCAACACTTACAGCCCGGCCGACCTGGCGCGGATCCTCTACCAGTACGGCGAGGAGAAGTTCGCCCGCCGGATCGTGGACCGGATCGTCGCCGCTCGCGAAGAGGAACCGTTCACCACCAGCGCGCGTCTTTCCGAGCTGGTGCGATCGGCCATTCCCGCGGCGACGCGACGGACCGGTGGACACCCGGCCAAGCGCACGTTCCAGGCGTTGCGGATCGAGGTGAACGGCGAGCTGGAGGTGCTGCGGCGCGCGCTGCCGGCCGCCATCGAGGCGCTCGCGCTGCACGGCCGGATCGTGGTGATGAGCTACCACTCGCTGGAAGACCGCATCACCAAGCAGACGCTGGCGGTCGGCACGCGTAGCGACGTACCTGATGACCTGCCGGTGATCCCGGCCGGACACGAGCCGTACCTGAAGCTGCTCACCCGTGGGGCTGAGCGGCCTACCGAAGAAGAACTCGAGGCCAACCCTCGCTCCGCGTCCGTGCGGGTGCGGGCGGCCGAGCGGATCCGGACGAGAGGACTGGTGGCCTGATGAGCACAGTCTTCAGCCAGGCCCGCGCCCGCGTGGCGAACCTGCAGCCGGGTGTCGGAAAGCCCGCGCCAAAGACCAAGACGCCGCCACGGCTGAGGGTGGTGCACGGTGCGCCGTTCCGGCCGCCGCGGATGCCGTTCGTGCTGTTCGTGGTGGCGTTGCTGGCGGGAGGCCTGATCGGCCTGCTGCTGCTCAACACCGAGTTGCAGCGCGGCACGTTCCAGATCACCAGCCTGCAGGCCGAGACCAGCCAGTTGCGGGACAACCAGGAGGCCCTGGAGCGCCAGGTCCGCACGCTGGAGTCCCCGCAGAACCTGGCCGATCGCGCGCTGCGAATGGGCATGGTGCCGAACCCGAACCCGGTGTTCCTGCGCCTGTCCGACGGCAAGGTGCTCGGCGTGCCCGCGGAGGGCAAGGCCGGTACCGGGACGCAGATGTTCGTCCAGCTGCCGCCGGTCAAGCCGATCGACCGGCCGGGGGTGCAGCCGACGCAGCAGATCATCCAGCCCTCGACGCCGGTGAACCAGACCACCAAGCCGCCCATCAAGCCGAATGGCCAGCAGAACCAGGCAGCGAGGACGACAACTTCCAACGGGGGATGACTGGATGACCGAACGACGAGGTTCGGACGAGCCGCCACGCAAGCGGAGCGCCCGCGACCCGCAGGGCCGGGGCGACCCGCGCCGTGGGGCTCCGCGCAAGGGCTCTTCGTCGGGGCCGCGTCAGGGCTCGTCGCGTCGTTCGGCCGCTACGGAGGGTGGCCGTAGCGATACTTCTAAGTCTCCTAAGTCTTCCAAGTCTTCTAAGCCGCGGAAGCGGCCTGCAGATGATGTACGTCGTACTCGGGCTGCAAGTGATGCGAAGCCGCGGAAGAAGGCTGAGCCGGGTCAGCGACCTACTACGCGTACTGCCGCGGAGCGGAAGGTACTAGCCGAGAGGCGGGCTAAAGCCGCTGCGAAGGCTGGTAAGTCTGGTGCGTCCAAGAAGGCTGCAGTAAAGAAGGCACCGGCCAAGAAGACTGCTGCTTCCAAGAGGCCCGCGTCGTCGCGTGGGCGCGGGCCGACCCGTCCGCCGCGTAAGCCGCGCCCGAAGAAGCCGCCGATGACGTTGCGGCTCGGGCGTCCGGCCGTGCGGTTGCGGGTGACGTTCGGCGTGATGGCGTTCGTGCTGTCGTTGTTCGCGGGACGCCTGATCATGTTGCAGGGCGTCGATCCCGACTCGTACAAGCTGGCCGCGTCCCGCGAGAGCGCCAAGTCGTACATCCTGCACGCGTCGCGTGGTGCCATCCTCGACCGCAACGGCGTGCCCTTGTCGGTTTCGGAGGACGCCGTCGCGGTCACGGCCGACCCGTCGCAGACGCGGAAGAAGGCCCGGGACATCGCGACGATCCTGCACCGCAAGCTGCCCGGTTCGTCGTACAGCGATCTGCTGAAGGGATTGGTCAAGCCCAACAGCAAGTTCCAGTACCTCGCGCGCCGGGTGACGCCGAAGGTGTGGAAGGCGATCAAGGACGAGCTGACCGAGAAGAAGCTGGTCGGCCTCTACACCGTCGCGGACCCGGTCCGCACCCACCCGAACGGCACGATCGCCGCCAACGTGATCGGCTTCGTCGGTGCCGAGGGCAAGGGGATGGCCGGCCTGGAGTACGGCCTGAACACCGAGTTGTCCGGTGAGGACGGCAAGGCGATCTACCAGGTCGACGGCCGCGGCAACCGGATCCCGCTGGCCAACCACACCGTCGCCGAGCCGAAGCCGGGCGTCAGCGCGCAGCTCACGCTGGACCGCGACCTGCAGTGGTTCGCGGAGAAGCGGATCGAGCAGGCGGTCAAGCAGTACAAGGCCGAAGCCGGCGTGGTCATCACGATGGACGTCCAGTCCGGCGAGATCCTTGCCATGGCCAACTATCCGACGTACGACCCGGAGAACCCCGGCAAGGCGGCCAAGGGTTCGGTGACGAACCGCGCGCTCGAGCAGACCTACGAACCGGGCAGCGTGCAGAAGGTCGCGACACTGGCCGCGCTGGCCGACGCCGGGCTGATCTCGCTCGACACCAAGCTGAGCGTGCCTGGGGTCTACCCGGTCAATGGTGTGCGGGTGAAGGACCACTGGGACCACGGGACGTTGAAGCTGACGATGGCCGGCGTGATGGCGAAGTCGTCGAACGTCGGCACGATCATGGCCGCGCAGACCATGCCGAAGGCGCAGTTCGTCGACTACCTGCATAAGTTCGGGTTTGGGGAGCCGACTGGGATTGGGTTCCCGGGTGAGAGCAAGGGGCGGCTGCCTCCGGGGGATGAGTGGAGCGAGTTGTCGCGGTCGAACGTGGCGTTTGGGCAGGGGTTGTCCGCGTCTGCCGTACAGATGGCGGCAATGGTGAACAGCATCGCCAATGGTGGAACGTACGTGCCGCCGAAGTTGGTGAAGGACTTCATCGACGCCAATGGCGTGGCCACTCCGGCCGAGTCCGACCCGTCGCGCCGCGTGGTGAGCGAGGACGCGGCTCGCCAGGTGACGACGATGATGGAGGCCGTCACGGGCGAGGGCGGTACGGCGGATCTGGCGCGGATTCCGGGGTATCGCGTGGCCGGCAAGACGGGTACGGCGCAGCAGGTGGATCCGAAGGCTCCCGCCAAGGGCTACACCAAGTGGGCCACGTCGTTCGCCGGCTTCGCGCCCGCGGACAAGCCCCGCTTCGCGACGTACGTGGTCCTGCAAAACCCGACCAACGGCCGCAGCGGCGGCCTGCAGGGTGGGCCTGTCTTCCGGGATGTGACTAGCTACGCGCTGCAGAAGTACGGCGTCCCGCCGACTGGTGCAGCGTCGCCGAAGGTCCCGCTTAGCTGGTAGTCGGTAGTCGGTGGTCGGTTGGGGTAGTCGGTGGGGTCTTTGTGCGGGTGGTGTTGGTTGCACCCGTCCCCCTGAGTTCTTGCGAATTGTCAGGTGGACCCGGGCCGCGTCAAGGGTTCCATCGGCTACCGCCGACGCTAACGCGCCCTTGACCCGACCCGGGTCCACCAAAGGCAGCGGGCTATCAGGGGGACGGGTGAGGTCTGCCCGTTTGCCACACGCCTCCCGTCCACTTGCTACGCGTCTCCCGTTCACGAATTTCCTACGCGCCTTCCGCTCACGAAATGGCGAGTGTTGTGGGCACCCCTCCCACGAGGTGCCTCCTTATGCGCCCACCAGCGCAGCCCACCCCGCCCGCGTCTCCCATCGGTACCAGCGGCACTCCCTATTCCGGGGGTCGACCCTCGGAATGGGGAGTGGACTCGCCAGATTTGGAGGGTCGACCCCCCATTCCGGGTGCCGACCCCCGGAATAAGTGCGGCGCATCCCGATGTGGGGCAGCGCTTCGCTATGTGGAGGGGCGCCTCCCGATTTGGTCGGCGTCTCGCGATTCGCGGGGGTTAACCCCCACGGTGATGGGTTAGACCCGTGATCGGAGGGGCTAACCCGGGATCTTGGGGGTTAACGTCTGAGATTCTGGGTTCCGGGCTGTTTATTCGGTGCCGGAACCCAGGACTTCAGGGGACAAGCGCTTACCCGCGCCACAATCCACGACTCGACGCACATCGAGGGCCGCATACGCAGCTTCCCCACCAGGCCGGACTGGGCTTGCCCCCGGGTGGTGGACACCGGGTTAAGCGGCTTTGGTGGCCGTGGGGTGGTGGTGTGTGAGTTCGAATTGTATGGGGCTGGTCATGGCGAGGGCGGAGTGTCGGCGGCGGCGGTTGTAGACGTGCTCGATCCAGCTGCTGACGGCTTGTTTGGCCTGGGTGTGGGTGGTCCAGGTGTGGCGGTAGTAGAACTCGACTTTCAGGGTCGCGAAGAACGATTCGGCCATGGCGTTGTCCCAGCAGACGCCGGTGCGCCCGACCGAGCAGGCCAGGTTGTTCGCGGTGGCGAACTTGCTGATCTGGGTTGAGGTGTATTGGGTGCCGCGGTCGGCGTGGAACACGACCTGGTTCGGTAGGTGCCCGCCGCGTTGTTTGATGGCCATGGCCAGGGCGGCCTGGACCAGGTCGGTGTGCAGGTGGTTCTCGATGGCCCAGCCCAGTGCCCGGCGTGAGCAGGCGTCGCGCACGACCGCGAGGTAGAGCCAGCCTTGCTGGGTGTGCAGGTAGGTGATGTCGGAGATCCAGACCCGGTCCAGCCGGCCGGCATCGAAGACCCGGTTCACCAGATCCGGGTGTGGGACCGGGTCGTGGTCGGGCATGGTGGTGATCTTGAACGGGCGCGGTGAGATGCCCTGCAATCCCAGTGCCGCCATGGTTTTCGCGACGGTTTTGCGCGTCACTGTCACCTGCGCTGCGCGGAGTTCGGCGGTGATCCGTGGTGCCCCGTAGACCCCGTCGGAATCGGCATGGGCCTGCACGACGTGGGCCGTGATCTGTTCGCGGCGCTGCTCGCGTGGCCCTGGACCGGCCTGTTCGCGCTGGTGCCAGGCGTAGAACCCTGACCTCGACACGTTCAGCAACGCACACATCCGGGTGATGGGGAAGGTGGCCTTCTGCGCCTCGATGAGCTGGTAGGCATCTACCGGTTCTTGTCGGAGGCGAAGAAGGCCGCTGCTTTTTTCAGGAACTCCCGGTCCTTCTTCAACTCCGAGTTCTCCTTGCGCAGCCGCGCCAGCTCGGCCCGCTCGTTCACGTCCAGCGCGCTTGGCCCCGCACTGCTGGTCTCAGTCTCGCCCGTCCCATCACCGCCCCGCTCTTCAGCGACCCAACGGCCAAGCATCTGCGCACCCAGACCAAGCTCACGGGCCACCTGAGCGATCGGCCGACCCGAATCAATCACCAGCCGGGCAGCCTCCCGACGATACTCCGGCGTGTACATCCTGCGTCTACCCATAACGACATCCTTCCCGGGAGATCAACGATCCCGCTAGCGAAGGTGTCCACTCATCGGGGCAAGCCCAGGACGTTTTCGCGGCCGGAAAACGTCCAGTCCGGGTAGGAAGCGACACCGCCGGCATCCCTGCGCGGCAAACCGGTAGCGAGCGGCAAGGCGTGTAGCAAACGGCCAGACTTCACCCGTCCCCCTGATAGCCCGCCGTACTTGGCCGGAGCGGGCCGGGTCAAGGGCGCGTCAGCGTCGCCGCTAGGCGATGAAGCCCTTGACGCGGACCGCTCCGGCCTGACCATGGCGACCACTCAGGGGGACGGGTGCCCACCGAACTCCGGGCTTTCGTCGGGGTCTCCAGGGGCCGCGCACTGGCGAGTTGACGGTGAGTGCGTTTCCGTTGCAGGAGCAGCAGAATGGTCACGTGTACGGAAAGCGGTGGGTGCGGTGAGCGAAGAGATCTGGCCGGTGACGATCGTTCCGGCTCGTTACGGGGGGACGTATGAGCCGGGACCTTGGCTTGCGTTCCCGAACCATCCGGACGCGCTCCCGATCGACTGGGATGCAGGCGACCTCTTGGCGGGCCGCTACTACGCCGAGCACTCACAAGAGATGGGTGCAGGCATGACGCCGAGCGAGGCGTATGAAGACCTGAAGCGGATCATGCAGGAGCGGTCCAAGCGACGGTGATGCCAGAGCGGCAGCTGGGCAAGCACGCAGATGCGAGGTGTTGCGAAGAGCGACATCCCCACAGTCGGGAGAACCGGTAGCTGGAGCGGCGTGCGTCAGCGCACCCGCGACACGGTCTGTCGCGGTGATCCAGCTCTGGCGCTTCCGGGAGCGCGTGCCGCGGTCCCCGACGCTCTTACTCGCCCCCACCGCAACGACCCATAGGTGACCCTCTGGGCGTGACAGCGAATTGTGGTCCGCAGCGTGTCCGCCAGGTGTCGCTCACAGTCAAACCCGCCGCGAACGATTGCTGACCTGGTCACCAGTCCCACGAGTGAGAGCTCGTCGAACTCCACGACCCCGACCGAGCGGATCTTCGGTCAAACAAAACGCGTCCACTGAACGTCAAGCAGATGCAGTGGGACAACGTGAGTGGGCGCGACCACACAACGCGCACGGACGCGGCGACGTAACGCGCACGGACGCGGCGACACAACGCGAGTGGATGCAGCCGGAGCAGGGCGAGCGGTTGTGGTGACGCAGGGCGAGTGGGTGCGGGGCGGCGGTGCCAGGAGCTGTGGCGATACAAGGCGAGCGGGAGTAGTGGCGGAAGGTGATCGAGGTGGAGGGGCGACCGGAGGTGAAGGGGCGGGTGGGAAAGGGGGTAATCTCTGGGGCCGTGTCTTCTCCCACCCCTGCGGGCGGCGCTGTGGCCGCTTTGCGACCTCGGTCAGTCGTTCCGGTTCCACTCGAAACGCTCGCGCCGATAGCTCACGCGCCCACTCCCGCCAATGTGGTGGGGACGGTCGTTACTGGGGTGACGCTGGACTCGCGGTCGGTTAAGGCGGGTGACCTCTACGCGGCATTACCAGGCACGATTACGCACGGTGCCGCCTTCGCCAATCAGGCCAAGGACGCCGGCGCGGTCGCGATCCTCACCGATCCCACCGGCGCGGAGCGGGCCAAAGCGACGGGCCTGCCAGTCCTCGTCACCGACAACCCGCGCGAGGTCCTCGGCGCCACGGCCGCGAAGATCTACGGTGAGCCGACCGAGGGGCTTCACTTGCTCGGAGTTACCGGGACGAACGGGAAGACCACCACGTCGTACCTGCTTGACTCGGTCTTGCGGAGGCTCGGGCCCGCGGCGATGGTCGGCACGATCGAGACCCGTGTTGGGGATGAGGTCGTGAAGAGCGTCCGTACGACGCCGGAGGCCACCGACCTGCAGGCGTTGTTCGCCGTAATGCGCGAGCGTGACGTCGAGTGGTGCTCGATGGAGGTCTCGAGCCACGCCCTCGCCATGGGCCGGGTCGACGGCGCACGATTCGCGGTGGCCGGGTTCACCAATCTCACGCAGGACCATCTGGACTTCCACAAGACGTTCGAGGAGTACTTCGCCGCGAAGGCTGCGCTGTTCACGCCCGAGCGGTGTGACCTGGCGGTCGTCAATATCGACGATGAGTACGGTCGACGGCTCGCCGCGCTGACGGTCGAGCGCGATCTCCCGCTGGTGACAGTTGCGCTCAGCCGGGAAGCCGACTGGCAGGTGACGGGCCGCCATCGCTCCGAGCACGGCACCACCGTGCTCGACATGACGGGTCCGGGCGAGCGCCTGACGGTCGAGATCGGCCTGCCGGGCGAGTTCAACGTCGCGAACGCGCTGCTGGCCGTCGCCATGTTGCGCCAGATCGACGCACCGGCCGACGCGATCGCTAAGGGCTTGGCGACAGCCGCCGTCCCCGGACGGATGGAGACTTTCAGCCGGGCCGACGGGGTGAAGGTGGTCGTGGACTACGCCCACACCCCGGATGCGGTCGAGCTTGCGCTGCGGGCCGCGCGGACCGCTACCAAGGGCCGGGTCATCGCCGTGGTCGGATGTGGCGGTGATCGCGATCCCGGTAAGCGTCCGGCGATGGGTGCGGCCGCAGCCCGCGCGGCGGACGTGGTGATCGTGACCGACGACAACCCGCGCAGCGAAAACCCGGCCGCGATCCGGGCCACCGCGATCGCCGGAGCGAAAAAGGCCGTACCGGACGTGGATCTGCGCGAGGTGGGCGACCGCCGTGACGCCATCGCGGCCGCGATCGAGCTGGCCGGGCCCGGTGACACCGTCGTCGTACTCGGCAAGGGCCACGAGACCGGCCAGGATGTGAACGGCGTGATCCACCCGTTCGATGACCGTCAGACCGTGCGTGAGCTGTTGGAGGCGACCCGGTGATCCCTGTCAGCTGTGGCGATATCGCCACGATCGTGAAGGGTGAGCTGGTCGGTGCCGACCCGTCAGCCGTGATCGACGGCCCGGTGGTGATCGACTCCCGCAAGGCCGCACCGGGTGGCGTGTTCGTGGCGCTGCCGGGGGAGCACGTCGACGGTCACGAGTACGTCGGCAAGGCGACCGAGGCAGGCGTCGCGATAAGTCTGACGTCACGCGCGATCGAGGGCAGCCCGTGCCTGGTCGTCGAGAACCCGCAAATAGCGCTTGGACTCGTCGCCAAGTACGTGATGAGCAAGTTGCCGGGCTGCCTGGTCATCGGGCTGACCGGTTCGCAGGGCAAGACCAGTACGAAGGACATGATCGCCCAGCTGCTCACGCCGTACGGGCCGACGATCGCGCCGGAGGGTTCGTTCAACAACGAGCTCGGGCATCCACTCACCGCGCTGCAGGCCGACGAGAACACCCGGTACCTGGTGGCGGAGATGGGCGCGGCCCAGATCGGCGATATCGCGTACCTGGCCGGCATCACCCCGCCGAAGATCGGCATCGTGCTGAACGTCGGCACCTCGCATATCGAGCAGTTCGGCGGCAGCCAGGACAACATCGCGCTCGGCAAGGGCGAAATGGTCGAGGCCTTGCCCGAGGACGGTACGGCGATCCTGAACGCCGACGACCCGCGCGTGGCCGCGATGGCCGACCGTACGAAGGCCAAAGTCGTGACGTTCAGTCAAAACGAGAACGCCGACGTGCGAGCGACCGACATCGTGCTGGACGACCAGGCCCGCGCGGGCTTCACGTTGCATCTGGGAGGCGAGCAGTACGCCGTACAGCTGCAGCAGATCGGTGAGCACTACGTACCGAACGCGCTCGCGGCAGCGGCGGCGGCCCACGCGGCCGGGCTGGACCCGCAGCAGGTCGCCGACGGGCTCAACGCGGCCACAGCCGGCTCGAAGTGGCGTATGGAGGTCACTGAGCGGCCGGACGGCGTCACGATCATCAACGACGCGTACAACGCCAACCCCGAGTCCGTCCGGGCCGCGCTGAAGGCCCTCGCGGCCATCGGTCGCAGCCGGGGAGCGCGGACCTGGGCGGTGCTGGGCGAGATGCTGTCCCTCGGCGCGGCGTCCACGGAGCTGCACGACGGTATCGGCAGACTGGCGGTACGGCTGGACATCAACCGGCTGATCGCGGTCACCGAGGGGGCGCGGCCGATCCACCTCGGCGCCAACCTGGAAGGGTCGTGGGGCAATGAATCGGTCTACGCCGAGGACATCGATGCGGCGCTGGCCATCCTGCGCGCCGAGCTGGCGCCGGGTGACGTCGTGCTGGTGAAGGCCTCGCACGCCCTCGCCTTCGAGCATCTCGCCGAGGCACTGATCAAGGACGGTGAAACGGCGTGAGGGCGATCCTGGTCGCAGGCGGCATCGCCCTGATCGTCACGCTGCTCGGCACCCGGCTCGCGATCGCGCTGCTGGCCAGACGCGGTTACGGCCAGCTGATCCGCGACGACGGCCCGACGAGTCACCACACCAAACGCGGTACGCCGACCATGGGCGGCACCGTCATCATCGTCGCCACCCTGGTCGGGTACTTCCTGGCCAAGCTCGCCACCATGCGGGCCCCATCGGCCTCGGCGCTACTGGTGCTCTTCCTGTTCGCCGGCCTCGGCGCGGTCGGGTTCCTCGACGACTTCATCAAGATCTTCCGCCAGCGCAGCCTCGGGCTTCGCAGCAAGGCGAAACTGGCCGGGCAGACCCTCGTCGCGGGCACGTTCGCCCTGCTCGCGCTGCAGTATCCGGACGATCGCGGGCAGAGACCGGCCTCACCGTTCATCTCGTTCATCCGCGATATCAACTGGCTGCACCTGTCCGCCGCGCTGCTGGTGATCTGGGTGCTGCTGCTGATCGCCGGTATGTCCAATGCCGTCAACCTGACCGACGGCCTCGACGGGTTGGCAACGGGCGCCTCGATGATGGTGTTCGGCGCGTACACCCTGGTCGGCATCTGGCAGTTCAACCAGAGCTGCGTGGTCGCACCCGGCGCCAAGTGTTACGAGGTGCGAGATCCGCTAGACCTCGCAGTCGTCGCGGCCGCGTTGACCGGCGCGTGTTTCGGCTTCCTCTGGTGGAACGCGTCGCCGGCCAAGATCTTCATGGGCGACACCGGTTCGCTCTCCCTCGGTGGTGCGCTGGCCGGTCTCGGCATCATGACCCGGACCGAGCTGCTGCTCCTGCTGCTGGGCGGCTTGTTCGTCATCATCACCGCCTCGGTGATCCTGCAGGTCGGCTTCTTCAAGGCGACCAAGGGCAAACGCTTGTTCCGGATGGCACCACTGCAACATCACTTCGAGCTGCTCGGCTGGGCTGAAGTGACGATCGTGATCCGGTTCTGGATCATCTCCGGGCTCTGTGTGGCGACCGGACTCGGATTGTTCTACGCGGAATGGGTGGCCGGCGGATGAGTCTCGAAACCAGGACCGATGACGGGTGGGCGACGACCCGGTTCGTCGTCGGGGGGTTCGGCACGGCCGGGTATGCATGCGTTGACTCGCTGCTGCAGGTCGGCGCCGAGCACGTGATCGCGCTCGACGACCGCGATACCGAGGCGCTGCGCGAGCAGGCCCAGGTGCTGGAAACACTCGGCGCCACGATCAAACTCGGCGAGGGCAGTACGACGACCCTGCCGGACGAGGTCGATATCGTCATCACCTCGCCCGGGTGGTCGCCGAACACACCCCTGCTGGTCCAGGCCGCCGAGCGCGGTGTGCCGATCTGGAGCGAGATCGAGCTGGCCTGGCGCCTGCGCGATCCGGCCAACGCGGCGCCCTGGTTGTGCGTCACGGGCACGAACGGCAAGACCACGACCGTGCAGATGCTGACGTCGATCCTGACCGCGGCCGGCCGTCGTGCCGTTGCCGCGGGCAACGTCGGACTGCCGCTGCTCGAGGTCGTGATGGACCCCGAGCCGTACGACGTGATCGCGGTCGAGCTCTCGTCGTACCAGCTGCACTACACGTCGTCGATGTCGGCGCACTCCGCCGTCGTACTGAACCTCGCGCCGGATCACGTCGACTGGCACGGGTCGATGGACGCGTACGCCGCCGACAAGGGCCGGATCTACGAGAACTGCCAGGTCGCGTGCATCTACAACGTCGCGGATGAGGCAACCGAAGAACTGGTCCAGAACGCCGACGTGATCGAGGGTTGCCGCGCCGTCGGTTTCACCCTGGGCACCCCGGCGATCTCGATGGTCGGCATGGTGGACGACCTGCTCGTCGACCGGGCCTTCGTCGAGCAGCGCGCGTCCTCGGCGCTCGAGCTCGCCGCGTTGAAGGACGTCAATCCGCCGGCCCCGCACAACGTGGCGAACGCCCTCGCGGCAGCCGCGTTGGCGCGCGCCTTCGGCGTACCGGCGACGGCGGTTCGCGATGGCCTGCGGGCGTTCCAGCTGGACAAGCACCGGATCGCGCACGTCGCCGATGTCGAGGGCGTGACGTACGTCGATGACTCGAAGGCGACGAATCCCCATGCCGCGCAGGCATCCCTGCTGGCGTACGAGCATGTCGTCTGGATCGCCGGGGGGCAGGCCAAGGGCGCGAGCTTCGACGAACTGGTGGAGGCGGCGAAACTGCGTCTCCGCGGTGTCGTCCTGATCGGGCAGGACCGCCAGGTGATCGCCGACGCACTTGGCCGACACGCGCCCGATGTCCCGGTGATAGTCGTCGAGTCAACGGACACTGGGGCGATGGCACAGGTGGTGACGGAGGCGGCGAAGCTCGCGCAGGCGGGCGATACCGTGCTGCTCGCTCCCGGTTGTGCGTCATGGGACATGTTCGCCAACTACGGAGCCCGTGGGGACGCCTTCGCTGAGGCAGTGCGCCGACTGGGCTCCACCGGCTGAGAGGGGCGACCGTGACCACCGTCCCGGTCCCCGAACGCCGTTGGTCGGACACGTTGCGAAACGTGCTCGACCGGCCACTCACGTCGTACCACATCGTGCTGGGCGCCACCGGTCTGTTGCTGGCGCTCGGCCTGATGATGGTGCTGTCCGCGTCGAGCGTGCTGTCGTTTCGCGTGCACGGCAACAGCTACACGATCTTCAACCGGCAGCTGATCTGGGTCGGCGTGGGTCTGCCGATGGCCTATATCGCCTCCCGGATGACGCCACGCCACTTCCGCATGCTCGCGTACGTCGCGTTGCTCGGGTCCGTGCTGCTGCTCGTGCTGACGTACATCCCGGGCCTCGGTAAGTCCGTGGGTGGTAACCAGAACTGGCTGAGTTTCGGCGGCCCACTCAGGATCCAGCCGAGTGAGTTCGCGAAACTCGCGCTGGTGATGTGGTGCGCGGACCTCTTCGCCCGCAAGCAGGCGCTGCTGACCCAGTGGAAGCACCTGCTGATCCCGATGGTGCCGGTCTGTTCGCTGGTGATCGCGTTGATCATCGGCCAGCGCGACCTCGGTACGTCGCTGGTGCTGATGTCGGTGATGCTCGGCCTGATCTGGATCGTCGGCGCGCCCACCCGGCTGTTCGTGGTGATGATCGGCCTGGTCGGTGCGGTCGCGGGCTATCTCGCCGTCTCGGCCGAGCACCGGATGGACCGGCTCACCTCGTTCATGAACCCGTTCGCCGATATCAAGGGCGACGGCTACCAGGCGGCGCACTCGTTCTACGCGTTGTCCAGTGGTGGCTGGTGGGGCGCCGGTATTGGCAACAGCACGCAGAAGTGGGGCAACCTGCCCGAGGCGCACACCGACTTCATCTTCGCGGTGATCGGTGAGGAGCTCGGGCTGATCGGGTCACTCACCGTGCTCACGCTCTTCCTCGCGATGGCCTATGCCGGGATGCGGATCTCGTTGCGTACAGACGAGCCGTTCATCCGCTACGCGGCGGCCGGAATCACGATCTGGATCATGGCCCAGACGCTCGTCAATCTCGGCGCGGTGATCGGCCTGCTACCCATCGTGGGTATCCCGCTGCCGCTTTTGTCGTACGGTGGGTCCGCACTGCTGCCGACGCTGATGGCGATCGGCATGTTGCTGTCCTTCGCGAAGGCCGAGCCCGGCGCGCAGGCCGCCCTGCGGGAATCCCGCAAGGCCCTGCTGCCTGGGTGGCTGTCGTCGTGGCGCACACCTGGCCGAATTGGCCGTGAGAACTCGCGGGAGCGTTGAGAGCTTTGCCCAGCATCGTCCTGGCCGGTGGCGGTACCGCCGGCCACACCTCACCCCTGATCGCCACCGCCGACGCGCTGCGCCGGATCGACCCGACGATCGACATCGTCGCGCTCGGTACCGAGCGTGGCCTGGAGACCAAGGTCGTGCCCGAGGCCGGTTACCGCCTCGAGCTGATCCCACCCGTGCCGCTGCCGCGCAAACCGACGCCCGCCCTGCTCGCCGTACCGGGCAAGATGTGGGCCTCGGTCACCGCTGCCCGCAAGGTGCTCGACGAGGCCAAGGCGGACGCCCTGGTCGGCTTCGGTGGGTACGTGTCCACGCCGGCCTACATCGCGGCCTGGCGGCGGAAGACGCCGATCATCGTGCACGAGGGCAACGCCGTACCGGGGATCGCGAACAAGTTCGCCGCCCGCTACTGCACCGAGAACGTGGCCGTCTCGTTCCCGGGCACGGACCTGCCGCACGCGCAGTACGTCGGGCTCCCGATCCGTACGGCGATTTCGTCGCTCGACCGGGCGGCCAAGCGCGCCGAGGCCCGCGAGTACTTCGGCCTCGACCCGGACGCGCCGACCCTCTTCGTGACGGGTGGTTCGCAGGGCGCTCAGCGGCTGAACGAGGCCTTCGCGGGCGCCGTCGAGGATCTGCGCGCCGCCGGGATCCAGGTCCTGCACGCGATCGGCCCGAAGAACACCCTCGAGGTCGCGCCCGGGCGCATGCCGTACGTCGTGCTTCAGTACGTCGACCGGATGGACCTGGCGTACGCCGCTGCTGACGCGGTGGTGTGCCGCGCGGGCGCCAACACGGTCACCGAGGTGTCCGGGGTGGGTCTGCCGGCCATCTACGTGCCGCTGCCGCACGGCAATGGCGAGCAGGAGCTCAACGCGAAGGCCGTCGTCGACGCCGGTGGTGGCTTGCTCGTGAACAACGCGGCCGTGACGCCCGACTGGGTGCGCGCGACCGTGCCGCCGCTGCTGCTCGACCGGGCCCGTCTGGACGCCATGTCGGCCGCCGCGAGTGGCTTGATTCGTAAAGATGCGGACGACCGGTTGGCGAAGATGATTCTCGATGTGGTGAGGTCTTCTACGTGATCGTCACCGCTCCTGAATCAACCCTGCCCGCCGAGAAGCTGGGCCGGGTGCACTTCGTCGGTATCGGCGGTGCCGGGATGTCCGGGATCGCCCGCATCATGGCCGCCCGCGGCATCACCGTGTCCGGTAGTGACGCGAAGGACTCGAAGGTGCTCGGCGCGCTGCGGGCCCTCGGTGCCACCTGCACCGTCGGACATTCCGCGGAGAACGTGGCCGACGTCGACACCGTGGTGGTCTCGACGGCCATCCGCGAGAACAACCCCGAGGTCGTCGCCGCGCGCGCGGCCGGGATTCCGATCCTGCCGCGTGCGGCCGCACTGGCCTCGGTGATGGTCGGCCGTCGCACGATCGCGGTCGCCGGTACGCACGGGAAGACCACCACCACGTCGATGCTGACGGTCGCGCTGCAGCACTGCGCCGCCGACCCGTCGTACGCGATCGGTGGCAACCTGAACGAGTCCGGCTCCAACGCCCACGACGGTAACGGCGATCTGTTCGTGGCCGAGGCGGACGAGTCGGACAAGTCGTTCCTGACGTACAGCCCGGAGGTCGCGATCGTGACCTCCGTCGAGCCGGATCACCTGGACAACTACGGCGACGAGGCCAGCTACTACCAGGCCTTCGACGAGTTCTGCGACCGGATCCTGCCGGGTGGGTTCATCGTGATGTGCGCCGACGACGCGGGCGCCCGCGAGCTGACGGAGAAGGCACGCGCCCGCGATATCGACGTACGGACGTACGGCGAGTCCCACGACGCGGATATCCAGGTCACCGCGATCACCGCGGTCGGCGCGACCCAGTCGTTCGTGCCGGTCGTGCGCGGACGGCGGTACCCGGCCGTGCACCTGCGCCAGGCCGGCAAGCACAACGCCCTCAACGCCGCGGCGGCTCTGACCGTTGGCCTGGGCCTTGGCTTCTCCGCCGCCGACCTGAGCGAGGGCCTCGCGTCCTTCACCGGGACGGGCCGGCGGTTCGAGTTCAAGGGCAACGAGGACGGCGTCCGGGTGTACGACTCGTACGCGCACCACCCGACCGAGCTCGCGGTGGACCTGACCGCGGCCCGCCAGGTCGCGGGGGAGGGGCGGGTCATCGCCTGCTTCCAGCCGCACCTGTTCAGCCGGACCCGGATCTTCGCCGCCCAGTTCTCGGAGGCGCTCGCGCTGGCCGACGAGGTCGTCGTGATGGACGTCTTCGCCGCCCGGGAAGACCCGGAGCCCGGTGTCACCGGTGCCCTGATCGCGAACCACGTGCCGCTCAAGCCCGAGCAGGTCCGGTTCGAGCCGTCCTGGTCCGCCGTACCGCAAGTGGTCGCGGATCTGGCCAAGCCGGGTGACCTGGTGGTGACGCTGGGCGCGGGTGACGTGACCCTGATCGGGCCCGAGGTGGTCGGCCTGCTGGCCGAGCGGGCCGAGGCCACCGGTTCCGAATGAGCGACAGCGCTGACCTGGCGCGGTCTGACCTGGCACGGGCGCAGGAGCAGTTCGCGCGCCGGCAACGGCTGGTGCGCTGGCGTGGCCGGTTGCCCTGGATCCTCGGCGGTCTGGCCCTGGTCGTCGGCGGCATCACGGTCTGGTTGTTCTACTTCTCCTCGGTTTTCGCGGTCGCGGGCGTCAAGGTCGACGGCCTGACCACGCTGTCCGAGGACGTGGTCACGAACATCGCGGACGTGCCGACGGGCGAGCCGCTGGCCCGCGTCGACCTGGACCTGATCGCCGGTCGCGTGCGCACGATCCCTTCCGTGGCTGACGTTCTGGTCGCGCGGGCCTGGCCGAACGACGTGGTCATTCACGTGACCGAGCGCGAACCCGTGGTCGTGGTGACGGACGGCAGCCGCTGGGAGCTGGTCGACGCCACCGGCAAGGCGTACCGCACGATCGACACCCGGCCGCCGGGTTTGCCGCAGGCGGTCGTCTCCGGCGTACGGCGGGCGGTGACGGTCCGTTCGATCGTGACGGTTTCGGCCGCGTTGCCGGATGCCCTGCGGGCCCGGGTGATCTCGATCTCGGCCGCGTCGCCGGACTCGATCACGCTGAATCTGGCTGCCGGGGTGAAGGTCGTCTGGGGCAGTGCCGATGACAGTCCGCGCAAGGCCGAGGTACTGAACGTGCTGATGCGGCGAGATGCGAAGGTGTACGACGTGTCGGCGCCGGATCTCCCTGTCACCAAAGGGGAAAAGAAGTAATCGTCACATCCCGGCACCGTGCGGCGGGGCGCGTGGACATTGCCGGATTCGGTCCCGTACCGTGCGGCGTAATCTAAAGTTGACATAAGTCTAACCATCAAGTTGAGGTCGAGTCTTTACATCGGCGAAGATCTCGAAGGCTCCTGGTGGTGTTCGGGAGCAGGCGCAGCTCGGACGGCCATCCGGCCATAACGGGAACAGAACGAGGCGAGAGGCGCGGGACGTGGCGGCACCGCAGAACTACCTGGCACTCATCAAGGTCGTCGGCATCGGCGGAGGCGGCGTCAATGCCGTGAACCGGATGATCGAGCACGGTCTGAAGGGCGTTGAGTTCATCGCCATCAATACCGACGCTCAGGCGCTTTTGATGAGCGATGCCGACGTGAAGCTCGACATCGGCCGTGAGGAGACCCGTGGTCTCGGCGCGGGCGCGAATCCGGCGATCGGCCAGAAGGCCGCCGAGGACCACGCGGAGGAGATCGAGGAGGCGCTCAAGGGCGCCGATATGGTCTTCGTCACCGCGGGTGAAGGCGGCGGTACCGGCACCGGTGGTGCGCCAGTGGTGGCCCGGATCGCAAGGTCCCTGGGCGCTTTGACGATAGGTGTCGTCACGCGGCCGTTCTCCTTCGAAGGAAAGCGGCGCGCGACCCAGGCAGAGGACGGCATCGCCACCCTCCGCGAAGAAGTCGACACCCTGATAGTGATTCCGAATGACCGCCTGCTGACCATCAGTGACCGGGCAGTCTCTGTGCTGGACGCCTTCAAGCAGGCCGATCAGGTGCTGCTGCAGGGTGTTTCCGGCATCACCGACCTGATCACCACCCCGGGCCTGATCAACGTCGACTTCGCGGACGTCAAGGCCGTCATGTCGAACGCCGGCTCCGCGCTGATGGGCATCGGCTCGTCGCGTGGTGAGGACCGGGCCGTCGCGGCAGCGGAAGCGGCCATCTCGAGTCCGTTGCTTGAGGCAAGCATCGAGGGCGCGCACGGTGTGCTGCTGTCGATCGCGGGCGGTTCCGACCTGGGCCTGTTCGAGATCAACGAGGCCGCCCAGCTGGTCTCGGAGTCGGCGCACACGGACGCCAACATCATCTTCGGCGCGGTCATCGACGACGCTCTCGGTGACGAGGTCCGCGTGACGGTCATCGCCGCCGGCTTCGACGGCGGTATGCCGAAGCGTCGCGAGCAGGCCATGAACAGCGCCCGCCCGCAGTCCACCTCGCGTCCTGCCGCCCCGGCTGCTCCGGCCACTCCGCCGCCTGCGGCCCCGATGACTCCTGCCGCTCCGGTTTCAGGTCAGACGCCTCCGGCAGGTGCTGGTTGGCCTTCGACCTTCGCGGGCAACACGCCGTCGTCGAACGGTGCCGCTCCGGCCGCGCCCGCACCGACGCCGTCGGTCTACGGCGGTCCGGTGACGCCTGCTTCGCAGACCTCCGACGACACGGTTCCGGTGCCGACAGCCGGTACGACGCACTCGGCCCGGCCGCAGACCAACGACCCGGCCCGTACGCCGCCGCCCGCCCAGCCGTCGCACCAGCCCCCGCAGCCGCACCAGCCGCAGCCGACTTCCCAGCCGGCGCCGCAGTCGAACCCGCAGTCCACCCCGCCGCCGTACCAGCCCCCGGCCCCCTCCACCCAGCCCCTCCGCCAGGGCCCCACCCGCAAGCCCCCGGTCGAAGACGACGAACTAGACATCCCCGACTTCCTGAAATAGCCCACGCGGCCTGAATTTTTGGCGTTCATTCGTCGGAATCCGCCCTCTCAGCTAGGCGGACCCGCACAGGTCCGCTGACGTTAGAGGGCGGATTCCGACGAATGAACGCCAAAAATGCGTCATGCTTTACGAAGGCGTCTGGTAGACCGTGGCGACGATGCCGTAGCGGGATTCGCCGGGGCCGGCGTCGGGGAGTTCGTCGATGAGTGACTCGAGTCGGGCCGATAGCGCTTCGGCTTGGGACTTTGTGAGGCGCTGGTTGCGGAGCTTCAGCAGCAGGGTCTCGGTCGCGTTCTCCAATTCCCCGGCGACGGCCTGCAGTGTCGGCCCGACGGTCGCGCGCTCGGCCTCCGGGCTGAAGGTCAGCATCCTGGCGCTTCGCCGGTAGTACTGCTCGGTCCCACCCCGCACCTGCCGGGTCTCGACCACCCGCACCATGCCGGCCTCACGCAGCACGCCGAGGTGATGCGCCACATTGCCCTTGCGCGTATTCAGCGATACCGCGAGCTGGCTGATCGTGGCCGGCTCTTGCCCAAGGGCGAACAGCAGCCGGTGCCGCATCGGATGCCCCAACGCCTTGAACTGCTCGGCTGACGCGACCTTCAGCTCCGGATCCATCTCGTCTGTCACCAATCAAGCGTCAAATACTCTTGACGCTTTGTCAAGGCCGGTGCTCTACTGCTCGACATGACCTCTGCCCACGAAATCATCGAAAAGCTCGCCGACCTGGTGAGCGAGCACTACGTCTTCCCCGACGTCGGCACCACCGTGGCTGCTCGCCTCCGGGACAACCTCAAGACCGGTCGGTACGACGACCTGGGCGATCCGGAGGCCTTCGGCGCCCTCGTCACGGCCGACCTCCAAATCGGCAACAACGACAAGCATTTGCGGCTCAAGTTCCACATCGACGAGGTGGTCGACGAGACCGACGAGGGCGCCGAATACGCCCACTACCTGGAGCGTTCCCGGTTGGACGCCGGCGGTATGGCCCGGGTCGAACGCCTGCCCGGCAACATCGGCGTACTCGCGATCCGCCCTTTGCTTTATTCCCCGGAGATGGCCGGTGACGCCCTCGCGGCGGCGATGAAGTTGCTCTCGGCAACCAACGGGCTGCTGCTCGACCTGCGCGGCTGCCTTGGTGGAGACCCGCACATGGTCGCGCTCGTCTGCAGCTACCTGCTCGACGCCGAACCCGTGCACCTCAACGACCAGCACACTCCGGCCACCGGCACGATCAACCAGTACTGGACCGTCCCACACCTCGCCGGCCCTCGGTACGGCGCGCAGCGGCCGCTCTGGGTTCTCACGAGCGGCTCGACGTTCTCCGGTGGCGAGGAGCTGTCGTATAACCTGCAGCAGCTCAAACGCGCCACGCTGATCGGTGAACGCACTCGCGGTGGAGCCCATCCCCGCGAGGGCTTCAAGCTGCACCCGCATCTCGAGGCCACGATCCCGGTCCAGCGCTCGGTGAATCCGATCTCCGGCACGAACTGGGAGGGCACCGGCGTCCACCCCGAGTACGCCGTACCGGCTGAAGAGGCGTTCGGTCTGGCGTACCGGCAAGCCCTCGACCACGTGCTCGCTGATCCGGCGACGTCTCGCGCCCTGAGGGACGAAGCGGCGGCAGTGGGTGCGACCGGCTAGGGTTTGTGGGTGTTCGGCTTTGATGCAGTGATCGACGAAGTTCGGTTCGCTTTCACCGATCGGTACGGCGGGGTGAGCCAAGCGCCGTTTGCCGAGCTCAATCTCGGCAGTGCCAGTGGTGACGACGTCCAGGCCGTCGCGGAGAACGTGCGCCGCGTCGCGCACGAGTTCGGCGTCGGGCACGGCGCGCTGATCCGGGTCAGCCAGGTGCATGGCGCGGACGTGCATCACGTCGGACCGGACGCGGATCTGACCTTCGGTTCGCCGATGGCCACGGCCGACGCGATGGTCACCACCCGGACCGATGTCGCGTTGTGCATCCGCGTGGCCGACTGCGTGCCGATCCTGCTGGCCGATCCGGTCAACGGCGTCGCGGGCGCGGTGCATGCGGGCCGCCCCGGGATGGTCGCGGGCGTCGTACCGGCCGCGGTCAACGCGATGCGCGAGCTCGGCGCCGAGGACATCCTGGCCATCGTCGGGCCGCACGTGTGCGGCAGCTGCTACGAGGTGCCGGCCGAGATGCGCGACGAGGTGGTCGCCAAGGTGCCCGCGTCGTACGCCGAGACGAGCTGGGGTACGCCGGCGCTGGACGTCGGTGCGGGCGTGGCGAGCCAGCTGGCCGAGGCGGGTTGTAGGGTGACGGACGCGTCGCGTTGCACGATCGAGTCCGCCGACCTCTTCTCGTACCGCCGGGAGGGCAAGGCCAGCGGTCGCCTGGCCGGCGTGGTGAGATTGCTGCCGTGACCGATCGCCTGACTGAGCTGAAGGAAAACCTCGAGCGGGTCCGGCGGTCGATCGCCGACGCCTGTACGACGGCCGGGCGGTCGCCGGACGAGGTGACGCTGGTCGCGATCACCAAGACCTTCCCGCTCGACGATGTGCGTGCCCTGGCTGCCCTCGGCGTCACCGACGTGGGGGAGAACCGGGAGCAGGAGCTCAAGGCCAAGGCGCCCGAGGCGCAAGACCTGGACGTGACCTGGCATTTCGTCGGGCAGCTCCAGTCGAAGAAGGCCCGCTCGGTCGTCCGGTACGCCGACGTCGTGCATTCGGTCGACCGGCTTTCACTCGTGACCGCGCTATCCCGTGCGGCGTCCAGCGAAAGCCGGTCGATCCGGTGCCTGCTACAGGTGAGCCTCGAGGAGTACGGACCGGGCTCAGCTGGGGGCTCCCGTGGTGGCGTCGAGCCTGGCGACGTACCGGCGCTTGCTGACGCGGTGGCGGCCGCCGAGGGGCTGGAGCTCGGTGGCGTGATGGCCGTCGCGCCGCTCGGTGGCGACCCGGCGAAGGCCTTTGACGGACTCGCCTCCGTAGCGGCCCGGCTACGCTCCGATCACCCTGGTGCGGACTGGATCTCGGCGGGTATGAGCGAGGATCTCGAGGCCGCTATCACACGTGGGGCGACACACGTTCGCCTCGGGCGCGCATTACTCGGAACGCGTCCTGTGCTGGGTTAGTGTCGACACCGAAGTATCCGTCCTGGATCGACCGAAAGGCTGGAGGGCCATGAGCGGCGCGCTGCGCAAGATGGGTGTGTACCTCGGCTTGGTCGAGGACAGTGATCGTTACGGCTCGCGCTATGACGACGACTACGACGGTTACGACGAAGAAGACGAGTTCACCGACGACGACGAGGACGTGCAGTCCGAGCCTGACGAGGCCGAGCCCGCTGCTCAGCGCACGACCGAGCCGAACGGAAAGGTCAGCAAGTTGTCAGATCGGCGCGGTGTCTCAGCTGCCCCGGAGGTTACCGAGTTGGCCCGCATCACCACCCTGCACCCGCGGACGTACAACGACGCGCGGGTGATCGGGGAACACTTCCGGGACGGCACGCCCGTGATCATGAACCTGACCGAGATGGACGACGCCGATGCCAAGCGTCTGGTGGACTTCGCTGCCGGCCTGATCTTCGGCTGCCGGGGCGCGATCGACCGGGTCACCTCGCGGGTGTTCCTGCTCTCCCCGCCGAACGTCACGGTCACCGCGGAGGACAAGGAACGGATCGCCCAGGGTGGATTCTTCAACCAGAGCTGACCGGTTGCCACGTCAGTCTTCTACACTCGGACTGACATGAATGCTCTGGAGCTCGTCCTCATCATCCTGTACTGGGTGCTACTGGCCTTTTTCTTCGTGCTGGTGGCCCGGTTCGTGCTCAGCCTGATCGTGATGTTCGCGCCGCAGTGGCACCCCAAGGGGCCGCTGTTGCTGCTGTTCGAGGTTGTGTACTCGGTCACGGACCCCTTCTTGCGGCCGCTGCGCCGCATTCTGCCGCCGATCGGCGCGGGCGGGGTCCGGATCGACCTGTCCATGCTGATGTTGTTCGTCCTGGTCTCCTTGGCCATGTCGATCAACACGACCGCGCTCCGCTCGATCTGACCACCGGCGGCCGGAATGAGGGCGGCATCAGGGTGGAAATCAGCGTGGATGAACCCGGGAGGGCTGGGTAAGAGCAGACCAGAGTGACACGGATCGGGAGGGTTTTCCCCTGCCCCGATTCCGTCAGAACACAACGAAGCGATAACGTGATCTACTGAGGTCGCCGAGGTCCTGCTCCACGGGGGCCCGCCAAGACACAGACAAACGAGGTGAAAGATGCCGCTGACGCCGGATGACGTCCGTTCGAAGCAGTTCACTCCCGTCCGCTTACGGGAGGGCTACGACGTCACTGAGGTCGACTCCTTCCTCGACGAGGTGGAGGCTGAGCTCGAGCGCCTCCTCGCGGAGAACGAGGAGCTGCGGGCCAAGCTCGCGGCAGCACAGCGTGCCGGTGGTGGAGACCGCCAGCCGGATGCCACCGCCAGCCTGGCTGCCGTGGCGCCGAAGCCTGCTCCCGTGGTCGAGAAGCCCGAGGAGAAGGCTCCTGCCCCCCCGCCAGTCGTCGCTCCGGCCGTAGCCGCTGCGGGGGCTGCTGCGGCGGCAGGGACCGTCGGGGACGCCTCCAGCTCGGCCGTGCGCCTGCTGGAGATGGCCACCAAGCACTCCGACGACCTGGTCCAGGAGGCGAAGGACACCGCTGACAAGATCATCGGTGAAGCTCGCGCCAAGGCCGAGCGGTTGGAGAACGAGGCTCGTGGCAAGGCCGACCGGATGACCGGCGAGGCCCGTGCCCGCGCCGAGAAGCTGGACGGCGAGATCAGCGAGCGTCGCGCGCAGATGCTGGGCACCCTGGAGAAGCAGAAGGGCCAGCTGGAGCGCACGATCGACGACCTGCACGCCTACGAGCGCGAGTACCGCAGCCGTTTGAAGACCTACTTCACCGAGCAGCTCAAGGCTCTCGGCAACGGCGACGACACGCTCAGCCCGCGCAACGGCTTCCGCCCGGAAGCCACCCGTGCGCAGGCCCACGGCCACGGCGTCTGATCTGAGCTAGACGAGTAAGAGGCGGTGCCTTCCGGCGGCACCGCCTCTTCGTCATGCCCACATCGTGAGACAGCTTCCTCTTTTTTGCATTCATTCGTCGGAATCCGCCCTCTGTCGTCCGCTGACCTGTACAGGGCAGCGGCGCTGAGAGGGCGGATTCCGACGAATGAATGCAAAAAAGAGGCCGGAGGGCCTCCTCGCGGAAGACCTCCGGCCGTTAGTTGCTAGGTCAGGACTTGCGGAGCCAGTAGGTGAGGCCTAGCTCCTCGTCGGTGCCGGTCACCAGGTCGGCGGCCGTGGCCGCGTTGTGGTGGAGGGCGACGGCGAGGATCTCGCGGCCGACCTCGTCGCCGTGGTGGGCGAGGGCGTCGGCGAGTTCGCCGGTGGCGGAGAGCCAGACCTCGATGCGGTCCGACACCTCGAGGCCGGCGTTCTTGCGAGCCTCCTGGAGCGTACGGACGACCTCGCGGGCGAGACCGGCCTGCCGCAGCGCGGGCGTGACCTCCAGGTCGAGGGCGACGGTCTCGCCCTGCTCGTTGACCACGGACCAGCCTTCGCGCGGGCGCTCCGACAGCAGCACCTCGTCCGCACTCACCTCGACGTCGGCACCATCAACCTGCACCGACGCCTTCCCGGCCGCCTTCAGCGCAGCGGCCAGCTCGGCCGCGTCCGCCTCGGCGATGGCCTTCGCGACCACCGGCGTCTGCTTGGCGAACCGCTTGCCGAGCTCGCGGAAGTTGCCCTTGGCACTGAACTCGACCAGGTCCGCCCCGGCCGACGACAGCGGCTCGACCGAACCCACGTTCAGCTCGTCCGCGATCTCGGTCAGCAGCTCCTGCTCCAGATCCGCGATCGCCGCCGACCCGACCAGCGCCCGGCTCAACGGCTGCCGGGTCCGGACCTTGGCCTCGGCCCGGGCCGACCGCCCGAGCTCGACGACGCGACGGGCCATCGACATGTGGACGGCCAGGGTGTCGTCGATCAGCCCCGCGTCGTACGCCGGGAAGCTGCTCAGGTGCACCGACTCGGGCAGGCCGACGCCGACCGGGCGGAACACGTCCTGCCAGACCCGCTCGGTCACGAACGGCGTCAGCGGCGCCATCAACCGGGTCAGCACCTCGAGCGTCTCGTGCAGGGTGGCCAGCGCGCCGGCGTCACCCGCCCAGAACCGGCGGCGCGAGCGCCGTACGTACCAGTTCGAGAGCACGTCGACGAACTGCCCGATCAACTGGCCGAGCTTCGCCGTGTCGTAGTCGTCGTACGCCGCTTCGGTATCGCGGACCAGCCGGTTCGTCTCGCCGACGAGCCACCGGTCCAGCACCGAACGATCCGCGACTGCGGGGGCCTCGGCCGTCGGATCCCAGTCGGCCAGCCGCGCGTACAACGCGTGGAAGGCGACCGTGTTCCAGTACGTCAGCAGCACCTTGCGGACGATCTCGTTCAGCACGTTCGGCCCGACACCGCGCGGCTTCCACGGCGAGCCGGAGCAGGCCATGAACCAGCGCACCGCGTCCGCGCTGTGGTCGTTCATCAACGGGATCGGCTCGAGGATGTTGCCGAGGTGCTTGGACATCTTGCGGCCGTCCTCGGCCATGATGTGCCCGAGGCAGACGACATTGCGGTACGACGACTCGTCGAACACCAACGTGCCGATCGCCATCAACGTGTAGAACCAGCCACGGGTCTGGTCGATCGCCTCGGCGATGAAGTCCGCCGGGTAGGCCTGCTCGAACTTCTCCTTCGAGCCCTCCACCCACGGGTATCCCCACTGCGCGAACGGCATCGAGCCCGAGTCGTACCAGGCGTCGATCACCTCGGCCACCCGGGTCGACGTCTCGCCACAGGTCGGGCAGGCGAAGGTGATGTCGTCGACGAACGGCCGGTGCGGGTCGGTGTTGCTGAGGTCCCGGCCGGCGAGTTCGCCCAATTCCTGCAGCGAACCCACGCACACCTGGTGGTCCTCGGCGCACCGCCAGATCGGCAGCGGCGTACCCCAATAGCGGGACCGCGAGAGCGCCCAGTCGATGTTGTTCTTCAGCCAGTCGCCGTACCGGCCCCACTGGGTCGACTCCGGGTACCAGTTGGTCTTCTCGTTCTCCCGGAGCAGTGCGTCCTTAACCTGGGTGGTGCGGATGTACCAGGAGGGGAGCGCGTAGTACATCACCGGAGTGTGGCAGCGCCAGCAGTGCGGATACGGGTGCTCATACGGCACGTGGCGGAACAGAGCGCCTCGCGCCTGCAGGTCCTTCACCAGGTCCGTATCGGCCTTCTTGAAGAACTGCCCGCCCACCAACGGCAGGTCTGCGTCGAACGTGCCGTCGGCCCCGACGGGCTTCACGACCGGCAGTCCGTACGCACGGCAGACCACGAGGTCGTCGGCGCCGAAGGCCGGAGCCTGGTGGACCAGACCCGAACCGTCTTCGGTGGTGACGTACTCAGCCAGTACGACGAAGTGGGCCGGCTCCGGGAATTCGACCAGCTCGAACGGACGCTGGTAGTTCCAGCGCTCCATGTCCTTGCCGGCGAACTTCCCGGTGACCTCCCAGCCCTCGCCCAACGTGCCCAGCAGCGGCTCGGCCACAACCAGCGACTCGTTGCCGTCCGTCGCGACCACGTAGGTCACGTCCGGATGGACCGCGACAGCCGTGTTCGAAACGAGCGTCCACGGGGTCGTCGTCCAGACCAGCATCGACGCCTTGCCCGCGAGCGGACCCGACGTCAGCGGGAAGCGCACGTAGACCGAGGGGTCGACGACCGTCTCGTACCCCTGCGCGAGCTCGTGGTCGGAAAGACCCGTGCCACAACGCGGGCAGTACGGCGTGATCCGGTAGTCCTCGACGAGCAGACCCTTGTCGTGGATCTGCTTCAGCGACCACCACACCGACTCGACGTACTGCGGGTCCATCGTGCGGTAGGGCTCGTCCATGTCGACCCAGTAGCCCATCCGGGTGGTGAGCTCGCGGAACGCGCCGACATGCCGCAACACCGACTCCCGGCACTTCGCGTTGAACTCCGCGATTCCGTACGCCTCGATGTCGTTCTTGCCGTTGAACCCGAGTTCCTTCTCGACGGCCACCTCGACCGGCAGACCGTGACAGTCCCAGCCGGCCTTGCGCTCGACCGAGTAACCCTTCATCGTCCGGTAGCGCGGGAACACGTCCTTGAAGACGCGCGCCTCGATGTGGTGCGTGCCGGGCATGCCGTTGGCGGTGGGCGGGCCCTCGTAGAACGTCCACGGAGTACCACCCGCCGTCTGCTCGAGACTGCGCGCGAACGTGTCGTTCTCATCCCAGTGGGCGAGGATCTCCCGTTCCATCCCGGGGAGGTCGACCTGCGCCGGGACCTGCTTCCAGGGAGTGGTTGGATCCGCCATCGTGCACTTCCTCCGTCAGAAAAGCCCGAACCTGACGAAGGGACGAGACCGGCGCCGTCGCCAGAGTCCCGCGGTACCACCCTTCTTGGTGACGGTCGAACGCGCCACCCACTCGTAAACGCACCACTGCTGGTTCTACTGAGCCTTGCGGCCGTTCTTCCAGCGACTCCGGGGTGATAGCCCCATCAACGCCTTGTGATTACGCCCTTCGAAGTCTACGACCACGCCTTGCCCGAACACGAATCCTTAACCCTTGCCGGTTGGCCGGGTCGTTGGTGGGCACCCGTCCCCCTGAGTCTTCCGAATTGTCAGGCCGGTCCGGGCCGCGTCAAGGGCTTCATCGGCTGTCGCCGACGCTGACGCGCCCTTGACGCGGCCCGAACCGGCCAAAGGCGGCAGCTATCAGGGGGACGGGTGAGGTCTGCCCGTTTGCGTACGCCGTCCGGTCTGGGATGGCGAGTGGTGCGGCTTCCTGAGTCAACTGGACGTTTTTCGGGCCGGAAAACGTCCAGTTCGCTCAGGAAGATGATGCTGCACGTCTTTGCGGCGGTTATGTGCCCGCAATTCGTGCGTTATCCCGTCATCTCCTGGGTTCCGGTGCGAACTAAACGGCCCGGAACCCAGAATCTCAGACGTTAACCCTCCAAATCGAGAGCGCCATCCCGAATTTTGGCGATGCGCCCTCCAAATCCGGATGTGCGCCGCCCTATTCCGAGGGTCGACCCGCGGAATGGGGAGTCGACATGGCAAATTTCGCGAGTCCACCCCCCATTCCGCAGGTCGACCCTCGGAATAGGGTCATGGCCGGTGCCGTCGCCGGGATGGTGTGTGCTGGGAGTGGCTGGCCATCCGCGAGGTGGGTTACCACCCCGGAACGGCGGGTTCACGTGGTTGTTGCAACACCTCGATTTGAGGAGTTGTGATGGTTATGTCGTTTGTGGAGGACAACGAGCGTCACGGTGCTGCCTTGTTGCGGCTGGTGGATTCGGGGGTCGGGGTAGCGGCTGCGTGTGAGTCGTTGGGGATCGGGCGTGGTCGTGGCTATGAGATCTTGCGGGCTCGTGGCCGTGGTTCGCGTCCGCGCACGGTGATCACTGATGCGTTGCGGGAGCAGGTCATCGCGGTGTTCAAGGAATCGGGGAACATCACTGGCGCGGGTTCGGCCTGCGGGTTGAGGCATGACACTGCCCGGCGGATCCTTGTCGTGGCCGGGCTGGTTCCCGCGGTGCGGGCCGTGAAACGCAAGACCCAGGCCAGGGTCCGCCTCGAGGAGTTGCTGGAGGCGGGCTGGTCCATCACGCGCGCAGCCAAGGAGGTGGGCGTGCATCCGGGTACTGCGCGGGACTGGCATCACGGGGTCCGCAGGGTGGGCAACACGCGGGTCTATCCCGATGGGCGGGTCGTGGACTACGGCACCACAACCCGATACTCCACTTCCATGACCCCATCAGCTGACGCGGTGATCAGCGACCGTTACCTGTGCCTGGACCAGCGGCTGGCGATCGCCGATGGGCGGGTCAACAAACTCACCTTGACCGCGATCGCGGCCGGCATCGGCAAGGACAAGTCCACAGTCTCTCGTGAGATCCGCGCCCACAGTGTTGAAGGAACCTACCTGCCCCACCAAGCCCACCGCGACGCTGCGGCCGCCAGGGCCCGGCCCAAGACCTCAAAGCTGGTCACCGATCCCGCGTTGCGTGAGCAGGTCGAGCTGGGTCTGGAGCGGAAGTTGTCGCCGGAGCAGATTTCGAACAGGCTCGTCAAGGACTTCCCCGACGACGAGAGCATGCGCGTGAGCCACGAGACGATCTACAAGGCGCTCTACTTCCAGGCCCGCGGCGGCCTCAAACGCGAAGTCCAGACCGCGCTGCGCACCGGACGGACCCGCCGCAAACCACAACGCCAGCCCGGCCAGCGCCAGCACCGGTTCGTCGAGGAGATGATCATGATCTCCGAGCGGCCCGCCGAGGCCGACGATCGCGCGGTTCCCGGCCACTGGGAAGGCGACCTGATCATGGGCGAGAACAACCGGTCCGCGATCGCCACCCTGGTCGAACGCACCACCCGCTACACGATGCTGGTCCACCTGCCCGGCGGCCACGACGCCGAACAGGTCCGCGACGGTCTCATCGCGACGATGAAAACCCTGCCCGGCCATCTGCGCGGCTCGCTGACCTGGGACCAGGGCTGCGAAATGGCCAAACACAAACAGTTCTCCATCGCCACCGACATGGCCGTCTACTTCTGCGACCCGCACTCCCCCTGGCAGCGCGGCACCAACGAAAACACCAACGGACTACTGCGCCAGTACTTCCCCAAGGGCACCGACCTGAGCATCCACGGACCCGAAGACCTCGAACACGTCGCCCAAGAACTCAACGGGCGACCACGCAAAACGCTCGACTGGGACACCCCAGCCGAACGCCTACGTGATCTACTCACCACCTAGAAACCAACCCGGTGTTGCAACGACCCCTCGAAACCGCCAACCCGGGGTGGTAAGCCACCCGCACGATGGCTACCCCTCGCCAGGCAAGAGCATTCCGCGCCAACCCGCCACCCGAACACGGCACCACCCGGCCACCGAGCGCGGCACCACCCTGGCGTCCGTGCACGGCGGCACCCGACCACTGAGGATTGCGCCACTCGCCACCGGACGGCATCGCCCGGCCAATCGTGCGTGGCGTCACCCCGGGCGTTCGTGAAGGGCAGCGCCCGGCCATCGAGGACCGCACCGCTCGGCAATCCGCGAACGGCGTTGGCCGGCCATCCGTGAATGGAATCGGTCGGTCATCGCGAACGGAATCAGCCGGCCAATCGTGAACGGAATTAGGTGGCTATTTGTGAATGGGGAGGCGTGATGCAGGCGGTCATACTTCGCTCGTCCCCCTGAATAGCCCGCCGCACTTGGTGGACCCGGGTCGGGTCAAGGGCGCGTTAGCGTCGGCGGTAGCCGATGGAGCCCTTGACGCGGGCCGGGTTCACCTGACAATTCGGAAGAACTCAGGGGGACGAGTGCCCACCGAAGAGCACGGTTCGAAGGTGATACCGGGCTGGCGATTAGCGTTGATTCGTCCGAATCCGCCCGCCTACGTAGGCGACCAAACGGACCCGCCGCAGAAAGGGGCGAGCGGATGCAGACGAATCAACGCAGCCATGGAGGGGGCTGCGCAGCAGGGAGAGGACGTCGCGTGAGCGGGGTGGGGCTAGGTGGGTGGGGGTTTGGGGTTGACAGGTTGGGTGGGGCGTCACACGGTGGGTCACACGGGGGTGGGGGAGGTTGTGGGGAGGCCGCGGGGGTGCGGTCGTGGGGGATTGAGGGGAGATGCTGGAAATGGAAGCTGGCACCGTGGATTTCAAGGCGGTCAAGGACAAGCAGCGCGCGGGTTGGGAGACCGGCGACTATCCGCGGGTGGGTAACACCTTGCAGATCATGGCCGAGAGGCTTGTCGGGGCGGCGGAGGTTCATGCGGGGGAGAACGTTCTCGATGTCGCGTGTGGTCAGGGGAATGTCGCCTTGTCTGCAGCTAGGCGGTTTGCCACCGCGACAGGGGTCGATTACGCGGCAAATCTTCTGGCCCAAGGGCGTGAGCGGGCGGAAGCAGAGCACCTACCGGTCACCTTCATTGAGGGCGATGCCGAGGAACTCCCCTGCGAGGATCATGAGTTCGACGCGAGTCTCAGCACGGTTGGCGTGATGTTCGCGCCGGACCAGTTCCGGGCCGCGAGCGAGCTCGTTCGGGTAACCCGTCCGAACGGCAGGATCGCGCTCGCGAGTTGGACGCCCGAGAGCCTGGTCGGTGCGATGTTCAAGGTGATTGGCAAGTACGCGCCGCCGCCTCCTGCGGGGGTGGTGTCGCCGATGCTGTGGGGCACGGAGGCGCGCTTGGCGGAGCTGTTCGGCGACAAGGTCGAGTGGACGGTGCTCAAGCGTCGTACGTTCGAGTTCTGCTACCACTCGCCGGAGCACTTCTCCGAGTGGTTCACGCAGTACTACGGCCCGATCACCCGCCTCGCCGGAACGCTCGACGAGACGCCGCGGGCGCAGTTCGCGGCGGACCTCACCGAGGTGGCAGCTCGGTACAACAAGGCGACCGACGGGACGCTGTACGCACCCGGCGAGTACCTCGAGGCAGTAGGCATCCGGCACTAACGACCGGCCCGACCGGCGCCGAGGTGCAGGTAGCCAAGGGGCAGGTAGCCAAGGGGCAGGTCGCCAGGGGGCAGGTCCCAAATGGTCGGCAAGGGGCAGGTCGGCGAGGGGGCAGACGGGAGTGGGGATCGGCGTCACAATGTGCTCGGGGGGAGTGCTGGAAACATGGTGACGATTCGTTTACTGGGTCCGCCGGCCATCGTGCGGGACGGTCAGGTGATGCGGCCGCCGCGGGGGCGGAAGGCTTGGGCGCTGCTGGCCTATCTGCTGCTGGCGGATCGGCCGCCGAGCCGCCGGCACCTGGCCGATCTGCTCTTCGCGGACGCGGAGGACCCGCTCGGCGCGCTGCGCTGGACCTTGGCGGAGTTGCGCCGGGCGCTCGGCGTGCCAGGCGTACTCGGGGGAGATCCGGTCAGTACCGACTTCGGCGAGGACCTCACGGTCGACGTACTCCTCGTCATGCAGGACGAAGCCGACCTGCTCTCGGCCACGGGTGAGCTGCTCGAAGGGCTGGAACTCCCGTCGAGCCTGGAGTTCGAGTCCTGGCTGTTGGTCGAGCGGCATCGGGTCTCGTCCCGGATCGAGGCCCGGCTGCATCAGAAGGCCGTCGCGCTGCTCGCCGCCGGCCGGGCGAGTGATGCCGTGACGTATGCGAGCCGGGCGGTGGCATGCAATCCGCTTGAGGAGGGGAACCACGAGCTGCTCGTTCGCAGCCTGGCCCAGACCGGCGACCGGCATGCCGCGCTCAAGCAGGTCGCCGTCTGCCAGGACATCCTCCGCGTCGAGGTCGGCATCGAGGCCTCGCTCGCCCTCCACGAGGCGGCCAACGCCCCAACCGCCACCCTGACCAGGCCCAGCACCGGGGCCGGCACCAAGACAAGCACCAAGACAAGCACCGAGGCGAGCAGCGAGATGAGGGGGAAGATGCGGATCCCCGGACCGTTGGCCAGCGGCCGGGCCTCGGCGGTCGGGCAGCTCGAGGCGGGCCGGGCTGCCATCGCGGCAGGCGCGGCCGACGCCGGGGTCGAGTGCCTGCGCCGGGCCGTTTCCGAGGCGGCCCGCTGCCAGGATCTCGCCCTGCACGGACGGACGCTCGCGGCACTAGGCGCCGCACTCGTCCACTCCGTCCGCGGGCGCGATGAGGAAGGCGCGCTCATCCTCCACGAAGCGATCGACCTCGCCACTCAGGCCGGGGATGACGCCGCCTTGGTCACGGCGTACCGGCTGCTCGGTTTCGTGGAGGTCCATGCCGGTCGGCGGAAGACGGCCGACGCCTGGTTGGCGAAGGCGCAGGCCGTCGCGCGGACCGATGCCGAGCTGGCCGCCGTACTCGGGGTGCGGGGGATGAACGCCTCGGACCGGGCCGATTACCCGGCGGCCTTCCGGCATCTCGAGGACTCGGTCGACCGGGCTACCGCGGCAGGCGATTCGCGCCAGCAGGCTTGGTCGCTCTCGATCCTCGGCCGGGCCCACCTACTCCGGGGCGAACGCGCGCAGGCCGGCGCCGTAGTCGCGCGGTCGATCGAGCTGGCACACGAGCAGCGGTGGATCGCGTTCCTGCCTTGGCCGGAGGCGTTGCGGGCCGAGATCGACCTGTACGACGGACGGCTCGACGCGGCGGCGGATGATCTCGAGCAGGCGTGGGTCCAGTCGTGCCAACTCGGCGATCCGTGCTGGGAGGGCATGACCGCGCGGGCGCTCGGCCTGCTCAGCACCCTGCGCGGGGATCATCGCGGGGCGATCGAGTGGTTCGGCGAGGCCGCGACGCGTTCCAACCGTGGGCCGGATCGCTATCAGTGGATCCACGCTCACGTGCTCGACACGATGATCACCACCGCGCTCGACCGGGACGAACCGGCCCGCGCTCTGCCGTTATTGGCGCGGCTGGACGCGCTCGCCGCCCGCTGCGACATGCGCGAGCTGGTCGTACGGGCGCAATTGCACAAGCACCGACTAGGCGACCGTACGGCGCTCGGCGCGGCCGCGTTGATGGCAGCCGATATCGACAACCCAGTCCTGACCCAACTCCTGAACGGATAGCCGATGACCGCGACCGCATTCCTGCCCGGGCCCGTGGCCGAACCTTCGCCCGAGACGCTCGCGATGTACCAAAATGACGTGAACGAGCTCGGGCAGGTCATGAACATCACCCGTGTCTGGGCGCACCAGACGGCCGCGCACGAAGCGTTGTTCGGCCTGCTCGCGCAGTGCGCCGAGGCCGCGAACCTCGACGTACGGCGGAAGGGGATCCTCGTCCTCGCGACGGCGTCGACGCTGGGTGATTCGTATTGCTCGCTGGCCTGGGGCCGAAAGCTCGGTCTCGAGGCCGATCCCAACCTCGCGGCCGGGGTGATCGAGGGGCTCGACGATGGTCTGACCGAGTCCGAGCGGGCGCTGGCGAACTGGGCCCGGAAGGTGGCGCGCGACGCGAACGGCACCAGCGAGGGCGACGTACAGGAGTTGAAGGAGGCCGGATTCACGGACGCGGAGGTCGTCGCGATCACCGTGTTCGTGGCGCTGCGCTTGGCCTTCTCGACCGTGAACGACGCGCTCGGCGCCCGGCCGGACGCCCTGTTCCGCGCCGCGGCATCCGCGGAAGTCCTCGCGGCGGTCGACTACGGCCGGCCCATCGCGGAGGACTGAGACACTTTCGGGATGCGGGTTTTGGTACGAGTGAAGCCGGGTACATCGCGAACCAGCGTCGGCGGCCGGTACGACGGACCGGGCGGTGTCGCGCTGGTCGTCTCGGTTGCCGCCCGGGCGGTCGAGGGGCAGGCGACTCGCGCCGTGCTCGAAGCGGTCGCTACGGCCTTCGGCGTACGGCGGTCGGCAGTGACGTTGGTGCGGGGCGCGACGAGCCGGGACAAACTACTCGAAGTCGACGGTGCGTCAGCGGATCGTCTCAGCGAGTTGCTCGGTTAGCAGCGCGTAGCACAGTTGAACCGTTTGTGTCACTCCCCGAAGTCACAACTCGTCTCATATGACGCAAACAACATCGAGTGTGGTTGAAGAACCGACTACCGTATGTCCACGGTCTGCGCGTCGGGCTGGTACGTGGACCGTGCGTGCCCTACATTCTTGCGACCAGTCCGCATCAGTCCCCGACGATTGCAGGGGGTAGTCGCTATGGCTACATCGGCTCCGAAGAAGTCCGCCCCCGTACGCACGCCCGTGGTCAAGAAGAAGGCCGCGGTATCCGCTGAGACCGGCACGGCCAAAAAAACGCTGGCGAAGAAGGCCCCGGCCAAGAAGACTGCGGCCACCAAGGCCCCAGCCGCCAAGGCTCCGGCCGCGAAAGCCCCGGCTAAGAAGGCCCCGGCCAAGAAAGCGCCGGCCAAGACCCCCGCTAAGGCCATGAACGCCAAGGCCACGACAACTGCCAAGAAGGCATCTGCCCAGGCAACACCGACGAAAAGGGTGGCAGTGAAGACTAGCGAGAACAAGACAGCGGCCCCGGCGTCCGGCAAGGCAGCTGCCAAGGGAGCGGACAAACTCACTGTCGGAGCGAGCGAGGCCCCGTGGACGACAGCGGAGATCGCCGAGATCCGCGGTGAGCTGGAAGCCGACGCCAAGCACCTGCGTGAGGAGATGAACACGGCCGAGCAGGAGATCGCCGGCCTGTTCCGGGACGGTGGCGACGGCGCCGGTAACGACCCGGCCGACGTCGGCTCCAACACCTTGGAGCGCGACAACGAGATGTACCTGGCGAACAACGCGCGCAACATGCTGGAGCAGATCGAGCACGCCCTGTCGAAGCTGGCAGACGGGACGTACGGGGTCTGCGAGAGCTGTGGCAAGCCGATCGGCAAGGGTCGGTTGCAGGCGTTCCCGCGTGCGACACTGTGCGTGTCATGCAAAGAACGCGAAGAACGCCGCTGAGTCAGACACCAGAAGCCAGTCCCGGTGACGCCCCGGAGCTAGATCCGGGCGCGCAGCCGGAGGACGCGGAACCGGCCGACACCTCGTCGGCCGGTTCTGCGTCGTCGTCCGAGGAGCCCACGGTTTCGGAGCCGCCGGCCTTGGAGCCCACGGCCGGCCGCCGCCTACCGCTGCTGTTCGCCCTGATCGGCCTGGCCGTGGTCGGGCTGGACCAGCTGACCAAGGTGCTCGCGCTGAACAACCTCGAGCCGGGCGAACCGGTCGACATGATCGGATCGCTGCTCCGGCTGAACCTGATCCGCAATCCCGGCGCCGCCTTCAGCCTCGGTAGCGACTACACCCCGGTGATCGCGGTCATCCAGATCACCGTTGCGCTGGTCGTGGTCTACCTGGCCCGTCGGCTCGGCTCGACCGGCTGGGCGCTGGCCTTCGGTTTCCTCTTCGGGGGTGCCGTCGGCAACATCATCGACCGGATCTTCCGCGAGCCGTCGCCGTTCCACGGGCATGTGGTCGACTTCCTGCAGCTGCCGCATTGGGCGATCTTCAACGTGGCCGACATGGCCGTGACAACCGCCGCGATCCTGATGATCGTGCAGACATTGCGCGGTATCAAGCTAGACGGCACCCGGGAAGTATCGTCCGGAGCAGGGAAGGCAACCAGTGAGTGATTCGCGCACAGTGATCGTGCCGGACGGTCTGGCTGGTGAGCGTCTCGACGCCGCACTGTCCCGCCTGTTCGGTTTCTCGCGGACCAAGGCGGTCGAGATGATCGACGCCGGCCTGGTCCAGGTCGACGGCGCCAGCGCGATGAAGTCGGCCCGGGTCGTTGCCGGCTCCCTGCTGGACGTCGAGATCCCGCCGCCTCCGGGCGAGATCCAGGTCGTGCCCGAGATGGTCGAAGGCCTGCGCATCGTGCATGACGACGACGAGATCGTGGTCGTCGACAAGCCCGTCGGAGTCGCGGCCCACCCGTCCCCGGGCTGGACCGGCCCGACCGTCATCGGCCATCTCGCCGGCGCCGGTTTCGCCATCTCGACCAGTGGTGCCGCCGAGCGCAAGGGCATCGTGCACCGCCTCGACGTCGGCACCTCCGGCCTGATGGTGGTCGCGAAGACCGAGCACAGCTATACCGTGCTCAAGAAGGCCTTCAAGGACCGCACGGTCAAGAAGATCTACCACGCGCTGGTCCAGGGCCACCCGGACCCGTTCACCGGCACCATCGACGCCCCGATCGACCGGCATCCCCACCACGACTACAAGTTCGCCGTGGTCGCCGGTGGTAAGCCCAGCGTCACGCACTACGAAACCCTCGAGGCATTCCGCTTCGCGACGCTGCTCGAGATCACCCTCGAAACGGGCCGGACCCACCAGATTCGCGTGCACATGGCGGCCGTCGGCCATCCGTGTTGCGGAGACGCGCAGTACGGCGCCGACCCGGTCCTAGCGGAGCGCCTCAACCTGTCCCGACAATGGCTGCACGCCATGCGCCTCGGGTTCACGCACCCGGGTTCGGGGGAGTACGTCGAATACAGCTCGACCTATCCGTCCGACATCGAGAAGGCCCTCGAAGCCCTCGCGGACGCCTACTAGGCAGATGCGGCTCTACCTTTCGTCGTACCGGCTGGGGGATCATCCCGAACACCTGCGCGCGCTCTTCAAGAGTGAACGCGCGCGGGTGGCGGTCATCGCGAACGCCCTGGACGCCGTACCGGCTGAGCTCCGGGCCGAGATGGTCGAGCGTGAGCTTGCGGATCTCGCCGGGCTTGGTTTGACCGGCGTCGAGCTCGACCTCCGCTCGTCTGTCGACCTTCAGGGGTACGACGGGGTGTGGGTGCGCGGCGGGAACGTTTTCGTCCTGCGTACGGCGTTTGCTCGCAGCGGTTTCGACGTACTACTTAAGTCGGCGCTTGAGGCGGACTCGATCGTTTATGCCGGGTACAGCGCGGGCGCCTGCGTATTGGCTCCGAGCCTGCGCGGTCTCGAGCTGTGTGACCCCGTGTCGGACGTTGACGGCGAGGTGCTGTGGGACGGCCTCGGGCTGATCGACGAGGCGATCGTGCCGCATGTCGACTCGCCGGGACATCCCGAGACCGATCTCGTCCGCCCGATCGTCGACCTCTACCGCCGAACCGGCGTACCGCACCTAACTCTCCGCGACGGCCAGGCGCTCCTGGTCACCGGTTCATCCCGTCAGGTGGTCTGACGCGCCCGGATATCGGGCGGTGTTCGGGGTGCTCGGAGAGGCGATTCAAAAACTGTCCTAGCCGCCGTTTAGGGTGAGGTTCTTCCCGCTCACCGGCGTCCCCTGGAGGTCTGCTCAGACATGCCGTCCGCCGACAGTTTCGTGCATCTGCACAACCACACCGAGTACTCCATGCTGGACGGCGCCGCACGGATCAACGAGCTCTTCAAGACCGCCGAGCAGATGGGCATGCCCGGCCTCGCGACCACCGACCACGGCTTCGTCTTCGGGGCCTATGAGTTCTGGAAGACCGCGCAGAAGTACGACGTGAAGCCGATCATCGGCGTCGAGGCCTACCTCACCCCGCAGACGCACCGCACCGAGCGCCGCCGGGTGAAATGGAGCGAGGGCGGTAACAGCAGCGACGACGTCTCGGGTGGTGGTTCGTATACCCACATGACGCTGCTCGCCAAGAACACGAACGGCATGCACAACCTCTTCCGGATGGCGTCGCTCGCCAGCCTCGAGGGGTACTACTTCAAACCCCGGATGGACCGCGAGCTGCTCCAGACGTACGGCGATGGGCTGATCGCGACCACGGGCTGTCCCGGTGGCGAGGTCCAGACCCGGCTGCGCCTCGGGCAGTACAAGGAGGCCGTCGCGGCGGCCGCGGAGTTCCGGGACATCTTCGGCGCGGAGAACTTCTACTGCGAGCTGATGGACCACGGGCTGCCGGTGGAGAAAGTCGTCCAGACCGACCTGCTGAAGCTCGCGAAGGACCTCGGCCTGCCGCTGCTCGCGACCAACGACCTGCACTACACGCACCCGGGTGACTCGGTCGCGCACGCGGCCCTGCTGTGCGTGCAGTCCGGCTCGACGCTGTCCGACCCGAAGCGGTTCAAGTTCGACGCGGACGAGTTCTACCTGAAGCCCGCCGACGCGATGCGCGAGCTGTTCCGCGATCATCCCGAGGCCTGTGACAACACGCTGCTGATCGCCGAGCGCTGCAACGTCACCTTCACCGAGGGGGAGGGCCGGTTCATGCCGCGCTTCCCCTGCCCGGAGGGTCACAACGAGGAGTCCTGGTTCGTCTCCGAGGTGGAGACCGGCCTGCACAAGCGCTACCCGGCCGGCGTGCCGGACCACGTCCGCAAGCAAGCCGAGTACGAGATCGAGGTCATTGTCTCGAAGGGCTACGCGGGGTACTTCCTCGTCGTCGCCGACTTCATCAACTGGGCCAAGGACCAGGGCATCCGGGTCGGCCCGGGCCGTGGTTCCGGTGCCGGTTCGATGTGCGCCTACGCGATGCGCATCACCGACCTCGACCCGCTCCGGCACGGTCTGATCTTCGAGCGCTTCCTGAACCCGGAGCGCATGTCGATGCCCGACTTCGATATCGACTTCGACGACCGTCGCCGCCCCGAGGTGATCCGCTACGTCACCGAGAAGTACGGCGACGACCGGGTCGCGATGATCGTCACCTACGGCACGATCAAGGCCAAGCAGGCGATCAAGGATGCCGGCCGGGTGCTGGACTATCCGTTCGCGATGGGTGACCGGATCACCAAGGCGATGCCGCCCGCGGTGATGGGCAAGGACATCCCGTTGTCCGGCATCTTCGACTCCGCGCACAAGCGGTACAGCGAGGCGACCGAGTTCCGCGCGCTCTACGAGTCCGACGCCGATGTGCGCAAGATCGTCGACACCGCCCGCGGCCTGGAGAACCTGAAGCGCCAGTGGGGTGTGCACGCGGCCGGCGTGATCATGTCCAGCGAGCCGCTGATCGACCTGATCCCGATCATGCGCCGCGAGCAGGACGGCCAGATCATCACCCAGTTCGACTACCCGAGCTGCGAGACGCTCGGCCTGGTCAAGATGGACTTCCTGGGTCTGCGCAACCTGACGATCATGGACGACGCCGTCAAGAACGTGGAAGCGGCGCACGGCATCGAGCTCGACCTCGACGCGCTCGGCGAGACCCTTGACGACGCCAAGACCTATGAGCTGCTCGGCCGCGGTGACACGCTCGGGGTCTTCCAGTTCGACGGCGGCCCGATGCGGGCGCTGCTGCGGTTGATGAAACCCGACAACTTCGAGGACATCTCCGCCGTCGGCGCGCTCTACCGGCCAGGTCCCATGGGTGCGAACTCGCACACCAACTACGCGCTGAGGAAGAACAACCAGCAGGAGATCAGCTACCCACACGACGAGCTCGCGGTAGCGCTGGAGCCCATTCTCGGCACGACGTACGGCCTGATCGTGTATCAGGAGCAGGTGATGGAGATCGCGCAGAAACTCGGCGGCTACACGCTGGGTAAAGCGGATCTGCTCCGCCGGGCGATGGGTAAGAAGAAGCGCGAGGTGCTCGACGCGGAGTACGTCGGGTTCTCCGAGGGCATGAAGGCGAACGGGTTCTCCGAGAAGTCGATCAAGGCGCTCTGGGATGTCCTGGTGCCCTTCTCCGACTACGCGTTCAACAAGGCGCACTCCGCGGCGTACGGTCTGGTTTCGTACTGGACCGCCTACCTGAAGGCGAACTACCCCGCGGAGTACATGGCCGCTGTGCTGACGTCCGTCAAGGACGACAAGGACAAGATGGCCATCTACCTGAACGAATGCCGCCGGATGGGCATCAAGGTGCTGCCGCCCGACGTCAACGAGTCCGACTCCAACTTCACCCCGGTCGGGACCGACATCCGCTTCGGCCTGTCCGGGATCCGCAACGTCGGCGTCAACGTGGTGGCCGAGATCGTGTCGGCGCGTGAGTCCGAGGGCCGGTTCACCGATTTCGTGGACTTCATCGACAAGGTGCCGCTGCCGGTCTGCAACAAGCGCGTCATCGAGTCGCTGGCGAAGGCGGGCTCGTTCGACTCGATGAACCACGCCCGCCGGGCCGTCGTCGCCGTGCACGAGCAGGCGGTCGACGAGGCCATCGACCTCAAACGCAACGAGGCGCACGGGCAGTTCGACCTGTTCAGCATGGGCGATGACGACAGCGGTGAGGGCGGCAGCCGGCTGACCGTGACGGTGCCCGAGATCGAGGAGTGGGACAAGGCCACCAAGCTCGCGCATGAGCGGGACATGCTCGGTCTGTACGTCTCGGACCACCCGCTGTTCGGCGTCGAGCACGTGCTCACCAACGGCACCGACTGCACGATCGGCCAGCTGCTCGCGGACGAGGAGCGCCCCGACGGGACTCAGGTCACGATCGGCGGTCTGGTCACCTCGGTGCAGCGAAAGGTCAACAAACGCGGCGATATCTACGCGATCGTCACGCTGGAGGACCTGGAAGGTTCGATCGAGGTGATGATGTTCTCCTCGGCGTACCAGCTCGCCGCGCATGTGCTGGTCAACGACGCGATCATCTTGATGAAGGGCCGGATCCGGCGCCGCGACGACCGGGTCGAGCTGAGTGGCTCCGACGTCACCGTGCCCGACCTGACCGAGGGGCCGTCCGGTCCGGTGGTCATCTCGATGCCGGTCAACCGGTGTACGCCGCCGGTGGTCGAGCAGTTGCGCGAGGTGCTGTCGGCCCACCCGGGGATGACCGAGGTGCAGTTGCGCCTACAGGCCCGGCAGAAGACGACGGTGATGCGGATCGGCGACCGGTTCCGGGTCACGCCGACGCCTTCGCTGATGGCGGATCTCAAGGCGTTGCTCGGTCCGCATTGCCTGGCCAGCTGATGGGGCTTCTTCGGGGAGGCCTCAGGTGATGGGTCACACTGGCGAGGTGAGTCAGTATCCCCAGCCGTATCCGCAGCCCTATTACCAGCCGGCCGTCGCCCCTGAGCCCTCATTGCCGTGGGCCCGCGCCTTGAGTGTCACCGTCGCGGTCTTTCTGGTGGTGGGCGCGATCGGCGGCTGGGTCTGGCAGCAGTACGCACCGCTCGCCCGCTACTCGGTCGACGCTGATGGCGGCTCGCTGGGGGAGGAGGAGATGACCCGGGTCTTCGGCCCCGACGGCACCTTCACCGCGATCGGATTCATCGCCGGCCTGGTGATCGGCGGCGCCTTGTTCTGGTGGTTGCACCGCTATGGCCCCTGGGCGGTCGCGATCGTCGTCGCCGGCTCAGCGCTCGGCTCCGGCGTGGCCTGGGGCGTCGGTATGCTCCTCGGCCATGATCCGCTGGACCCCAGGCTGGAGGCGGCCAAACCAGGCGACCTCCTGCCGGCACCGCTCGAACTGCATGGCTGGACCCCCCTCGCATCCTGGATCGTCGGGGCAGCTCTGGTCGCCGCCGTTATCGCGGCCACGACCTGGCGGAATGATCCGCCCGCGGCTGCAACCGGACCGGCCTCACCTGCGTCCGAGCAGACGCCGTGGATGCACTAACCTGACCCGGCCCGGCGATCGGCCGGACGATCCGAGGGGGCTCGATGTCTGACCACACCAACCCGCCGTACGGCGGCCAACCCGGCCCGGGGTATCCCGGTGCCAACCAGGCCGGGCCTTATGGTCCGCCTGCCGGCCAGCCTGGGTCTTACGGTCCGGGCGGTCCGGTTCAGCCCGGGCCCTACGGTCCGCCCGCGGGCCAACCGCCATACGGACAAGGCGGTCCGGGCCAACCCGGCCCCGGCCAGTACGGCGCACCAAGTCATCCCGGCGGGCCTGGCCAGTACGGCGGCCAGCCTGGCGGCCCGGGGCAGTTCGGCGGTCAGCCCGGGCAGTATGGTCCGGGGCAGTACGGTCAGCCCGGTGGAGCGGGTCAGTACGGCGGCGCTTCCGGCACGCCGTACGGACAGGTCGAGCAGGGCGGCTTCGGCCCGGGTGGTCCGGGCGGCCCGCACATGCAGCAGTGGCAGCCCGAGCCGCGGAAGCGCCGGAGCAAGCTCGTCCCGCTCATCGCGGCCCTGGCCGTTTTCATCGTCGCGGGCGGCGGTGCTGCCTTCGCGTACAGCAGGCTGAACGGCGGCGGTGACCAGCCCGAGGCGGTCCTGCCGGGCAACGCCGTCGCGTATGCCCGCGTAGACCTCGACCCGGGCGCGGGCCAGAAGGTCGCGGCGCTGCGGTTCATGATGAAGTTCCCGTCGGTCAAGAACGAAATCGGCATCACCAGCGACAACGACGACCTGCGCCAGAAGCTGTTCGAGTTCATCAAGAAGGAGTCGGGCGACGACCTGGCCGACGTCGACTTCAAGAAGGACATCGACCCCTGGCTCGGCGACCGCGCGGGCGTAGTCGCGGTGCCGGGTGCCGACAAGGACCCGGAGCCGATCGTCGCCGTCCAGGTCAAGGACGAGGGCAAGGCCAAGGCCGGCCTGGAGAAGCTGTTCGCCGACGAGGACCCGGACGACAAGCCGGGCATGGCGTTCAACGGTGACTACGTGCTGCTGGCCGAGGACCAGGCCGCCGCGGACAAGGCCGTTGCCGACGGCAAGAACAACCCGCTCGCCAACAACGCCGAGTTCAAGAAGTCGATGGACGACCTCGGCGAACCCGGCTTCGCGTCGGTCTGGATCGACAGCGAGGGCATGGCGGCGCTGGCGGCCAAGGAGCTGAAGCAGGGCGATCTCAAGATCACCTCTGGCAGTTTCGCCGCGGCGCTGCGGTTCGACGGCGACTACGTCGAGCTGAAGGGCGTCGGTTACGGCGACCCGACCGCCACGAAGAAGCCGCTGACCGGTGGCGCCGCCCCAGCCGTCAACACACTGCCGACCACCACCGCGGCCGCGATTGGTATCGGCGATGGCGACTCGCTCATCGGCCAGGTCTGGGCGCAGCTGCAGAAGGTCTCGAGCGACAAGTTCAACCCGTCCGAACTGGCCCGGGGCTTCTCCGAGCAGTACGGCCTGGTGCTGCCCGATGACCTCAAGGTGCTGCTCGGCAAGAGCTTCGCCGTCTCGCTCGACAAGTCCAGCGAGGGTGGTCCGAAGGTCGCGGCCAAGAGCAACACCGATCCCGCCAAGGCGGGCGCAGTGGCCGACAAGCTGCTCGGCATCGCCCGCAACCAGGGCAACGTCGACGTCCCGATCGTGAAGGCGCAAGACTCCGACACCCTCGTCCTCGCCACCTCCCAGGCGTACGCCGACGAGGTCCTCAAGGACGGCGGCCTAGGCGCCAGCGAAGCCTTCAAAAAGGCCGTCCCGAACACCGACAACGCCATCGTCCTGGCGTACGTCGACTTCGAAGCCCTGGTCGGTTTCGCCCCACGCCAACTCGACAACCCGGACTTCAAAGCCCTCAAGTCCGCCGGCCTGGTAAGCAGCCAAACCGCCAACGGCGACACCGAATTCACCCTCCGAGTAGTAGCCAAGTAGGCCGTAGCCAGTAGGTCATTCCCACGCAGCCGCCGGTTCCCTCCACTGGACCCGGCGGCTGCTGCGTCCCCGCCGTCCCGCGCCGGTCTCCCACCCGGCGTGTCGGTATCCCGCTCATCGGTCCCTTGTGACGCGGCGTGTCGCGCATCATCGGTCCCTTGTGACCAAAGGCGCCAGCCTCCCGCACTTTGCATTCATTCGTCGGAATCCGCCCTCAGCCGCCGCGAACCTGTGCGGGTCCGGTGACCTGTGAGGGCGGATTCCGACGAATGAATGCAAGGTGGGAGGCGGCCGGCGGGCGATCGGGCGTGCGGAGGTCAGCGGGTGCTGGCTGGGAAGACTTTGGCGCGGAGGTGGTCGGGGAGGCGGCGGTATTGCCAGTCGCGTTCTTCCACCGTTGCCATCTCGTCTTCGCTCGCCTGGGTGGCTGCCTTGGCCGCGTACGCCGCGGCGTGTGGCGCGTGTGTCACCACATGCGCAGTCGCGGCCGCATGTCCGGCGGCGCGTGCGGCCGAACGTGCGGCGGGATGCTCGGCCTCGCGGGCCGCCTTGTGCGCGGCGAACGCGGCGGCCCGCGCCTCGGTCATCGGCATCTCCCCGGCGGCCCAAGCACGCGCAGCCTCGATCGCGAGACGCGGGCGGTCGTCAGTGGGATGGACCTGCTCGAAAAGGTTGAGGACGCGGTCGGCGCAGTCGGCGGCCCAGAGCGCCAGTGCTTCGTGATCCTCCATGCATCCTTCCCCAGGCTGCGAATCACCTCATCCCGTAAATCGTGTGCCGAGGCGTGGGCCTTCGGCAACAATTACGGGCATGTCCGATCCAACCTCTCACAGGCCGGACCACACCGCTGACGAGTCAGCATTTCTCGGACGCCTGGCCGATCGCCTGGCCGAGTTACCGGGTGTCGAGGCCGTATCGCTCGGCGGCTCGCGGGCGCAAGGTACGAATCGCCCCGACAGCGACTGGGATCTCTCGATCTACTACCGCGGCGAGTTCGATCCGCGGCACCTGCGCGACGTCGGCTGGCCCGGCGAAGTCGCGGAACTGGGAGCGTGGGGAGGCGGCGTCTTCAACGGCGGCGCCTGGCTCGAGGTGGACGGGCGGCCCGTCGACATCCACTACCGCGACCTCAACTCGGTCGAGCACGAGCTGGCCGAAGCGCGCGAAGGCCGCTTCCGGATCGAACGCCTGATGTTCCACCTGGCCGGCATCCCCAGCTACATCGTCGTCGGCGAACTCGCGATCAACCAGATCCTCCGCGGCGACCCGCCACGTCCGACGTACCCCGAAGCCCTCCGCGAGAAGGCCCCAGCTGTCTGGTGGAGCCTCGCCGACCTCACCTTCGGCTACGCCACCACGGCCCACGCCGCCCAAGGCCGCCTAGCCCAATGCGCCGCCACCCTTACAGTCGCCACGTCGTACGCCGCCCACGCCATCCTCTCCGCCCGCGGTGAATGGACCACGAACGAGAAAACCCTCCTAACCCAAGCTGGCCTAGCAAACCTCGACGAAATCCTCGCCAACCTCACACCCGCCGACCTCCCCAAGGCCTGCACTGCCGCCCGCGCATTAGCTGCCGCCGCACGGCCTTAAGACGCACTTGTACGACGGGGGAGTTCGGTTACGCCGACGGGAGTTGGCTGCGGACGTGGTGTTCGAGATCGTCCATCGTGGTCGTGAATGCGTGCTCGAGATCGACGCCAACCGCATCGGCGATCACCAGCACACTCCACAGGCAATCCGCCAGCTCATGCCCAAGCGCGGCCGCCAAATCGACTGGTCCCGGCCGCGAACCGGTATGTGCTCCGATCAGCTTGGCCAGGTCCCCGACGTCACCGGTGAACCCATTCATCAACTCGGTGACCGACCACGCTCGCCCGTCACGCCGTACCTCCAACTCGGCATACAACGCCCGTACTTCACGAGCCCGGCCGCTCATCTCCCAAAAGTCCATCCGCCGACACTCCTGTCCTTTGCATTCATTCGTCGGAATCCGCCCTCTCAGGCACACCTACCTATGCAGGTCGGCGGCGGGAAGAGGGCGGATTCCGACGAATGAATGCAAAGGACAGGTGCCCTGAAATGGTCAGGCTTCGGCGGCGAGGGTTTCCAGGACGCCTTCGCCGTACTTGGCTAGCTTGTTCTCGCCGACTCCGCTGATTGTGCCGAGTCTGGCGAGAGTGTCGGGCAGCTCGGTCGCGATCTGGCGCAGGGTCGCGTCGTGGAAGATGACGTACGCCGGGACGCCCTGCTCCTTGGCGACGGCGCCGCGCCAGGCGCGCAGCCGCTCGAACACGGGCATCGCCTCGGGCAGCAGGTCCGCCGCCGGAGTTGCCTTGCGCGACGACCGCGACGGACGACTCGCGCGCTCGGGCTCCCGGCGCAGCGGCACTTCGCGGCGGCGCCCAAGCACTTCGGCGCTGTCCTCGGTGAGCACCAACGTGCCGTAATCGCCTTCTACCGCAAGCAACTGGCGCGCAAGCAGTTGCCGGATCACGCCGCGCCACTCGGTGTCGCGCAGCTCCGTCCCGATGCCGAACACGCTCAGCTCGTCGTGTTTGAACTGCGTCACCTTCGGCGTGACCTTGCCGAGCAGGATGTCGATGACCTGGCCGGCGCCGAACTTCTGGCGCCGCTCGTGCTGCAGCCGGTAGACCGTCGACAACAACTTCTGCGCGGCGATGGTCCCGTCCCACGACTCCGGCGGGGTGAGGCAGGTGTCGCAGTTCCCGCAGGGTGTCGCGGATTGGCCGAAGTAGTTCAGCAGTTGCACGCGACGGCACTCGACCGTCTCGCACAGCGCAAGCATGGCGTCGAGATGTGCGCTGAGCCGTCGCCGATGGGCGAGGTCGCCCTCGGACGTGTCGATCATCTTGCGCTGCTGGACGACGTCCTGCAGCCCGTACGCCAACCAGGCGGTGGACGGCAGTCCGTCACGCCCGGCGCGACCCGTCTCCTGGTAGTAGCCCTCGACGGACTTCGGCAGATCGAGATGGGCCACGAATCGCACGTCGGGCTTGTCGATACCCATCCCGAACGCGATCGTCGCGACGACGATGAGCCCGTCCTCCCGCAGGAAGCGGGACTGGTTCTTCGCGCGGGTCCGGCTGTCGAGGCCCGCGTGGTAGGGGACAGCGGCGATGCCGTTCTTCACCAGGAATTCCGCGGTCTTCTCGACCGAGTTCCGCGAGAGGCAGTAGACGATGCCGGCGTCGCCCTCGTGCTCGTTGCGCAGCAGGTCGAGCAACTGCTTCTGCGGGCTGCCCTTCGGGACGATCCGGTACTGGATGTTCGGCCGGTCGAAGCTGGCCACGAAGTGCTTCGCGTCACCGAGGTTCAGCCGGGTGGCAATCTCGCCGTGCGTGGCCTCGGTCGCCGTGGCGGTCAGCGCGATGCGCGGCACATCCGGCCAGCGCTCGTGCAACTCCGACAGCATCAGGTAGTCGGGCCGGAAGTCGTGTCCCCATTGGGAAACGCAGTGCGCCTCGTCGATCGCGAACAGGGAGATCTTGCCCTGGTCGAGCAACCGGGTGGTCGCCTCGACGCGAAGGCGCTCGGGCGCGAGGTAGAGCAGGTCGAGATCGCCGGCGAGGAACGCCTGCTCGACGTCACGACGCTGCTCGTAATCCTGAGTGGAGTTGAGGAATCCGGCCCGAACGCCCGCCGTGGTGAGAGCGTCGACCTGGTCCTGCATCAACGCGATCAACGGCGAGATGACGACACCAACACCACTGCGCACGAGCGCGGGTATCTGGTAGCACAGCGATTTGCCGCCACCCGTCGGCATCAGCACCAGGGCGTCACCGCCCGAGATCACGTGCTCGATGATCTCCTGCTGCTCGCCGCGGAACGCGTCATAACCGAAGACCCGATTCAGCACGGCAAGGGCCTCGCTGACCTCCGACGCGATCTCGGGTGTCAAGGTGTCAAGCGTGGGGGGTTTGTCCTCCAGGGTCGGCGCGTTCAATCCGGACGGGTTCTCGACAGCAGCCACCGGGCGATTCTACGAGCCGGCGGACGGCATTTCCCGCCACCAGGCCGCGCCTGTGGATAACCCGCCCGCAATGCGTGCACCAAGGCCAAGCGGGCTCAGGGAGTTTCGCCTGCGTAGGTGCCGACGCTCCAGAAGTTGCCCTCGTGGTCGCTCACGGTGAACCCGCGCGACCCGTAATCCTCGTCCCGCATCGGCCGTACGACCTTCGCCCCGGCGGCCAGCGCGCGCTGCAGCAGGCTGTCGGGGTCGTCGTGCACGAGGTAGATCGAGGCGAGATTGTCCGCTAGGACGTTGAAGTCGCTCTCCACGCCGCGGTCGATCGAGCTCACCATCACGCCACCACCCGTCGGCCAAAGCAGCTCGGAGTGCGCGATCGACCCCTCCGCCTTGCCGGGGAATGACGCGATGAGCCGGAAGCCGAGGCCTTCGGTCAGGAAGCGGATCGCAGCCGCTCCGTCGTGATACACCAGTGTCGGCCAGACACCGATCACGTTCTTCTTTTGCTGGGTTTCAGTGCTCATACCTCCCAGCTTGCTCCGCATCGGCCGGATTTTCTTGTACGAATGGGAGCTCTTCCGCGATCCACTGCCGCGGCGAACACCCGGCCAACGCGTGCCACTCGCGGGTGAGATGGGCCTGGTCGGCGTACCCCACCTCAAACGCGAGATCGGCCAGCTTCGTGCGAGGTCTGCGCTTGAGCCGCCCGACGGCCCGCTCGAACCGCAACACCCGGGCCGCGACCTTCGGCGCCAACCCGAATTCGTCGCGGAACCGGTCGGTCAGATGCCTGCGGCTCCACCCGACCTCGCTGGCGATGTCCTGTACGCCGACTGCGCCGGCCGTTTCTCGCAGGCGTCGCCAGGCCCAGCCCACCTCGGGCCGGACGCCGTCGGCTATCCGGCCCGGCTCTTGCTTGAGGAGAAGGCCTTCGATCAGGTCAAACCGCCCGTCCCAACTCGGGATCTCCCGGAGTTGATCGGCCAATTGCCTGGCCGGCCAGCCCAGCAGCGCGTCCAGATTCACGACGATCGACCCGAGCTCACCAGGCGGTACGCCGAAAAGCGCGCGCGATCCGGCCGCCGTGAGCGCGAGCTGGATACCCGAACGGTTCGGCGACTCGCCGATGGCCACAGCCTGGGAATGCAGCCCGCTGATCAACATGTCGAACTTGTCGACTGGCGCACCCGGCCAGGAAACCCCGATCGGCTCGTCCAGGCTGATCACCACGGTCAGGAACTGCGACGGCAACCCGCGATGCAAGGCAGGCGGCTCGCCCGGATAGGCATACCCGATGAGGTCGGCCACGAACGGCCGTAGCGCCGGGGAAGCGCTACGGCTGCGAAGCTCGAACTCGGCGGCCATTCCCTCAGGCTAGAGCGTGCCTCCGACAATTGCCGTCGCACTGCGGCACCGGGAGCCCGCTAACTCGAGCCGGCGGGAGTCAATCGAGGTCGAAGGCGGAGCGGATCGCGTCAGAGAGCGCGAGTTCCTGGTCAGGCAGCAGGTAGCCGATCGCCCGGCCGAGTTGCTTACGGGGGATGGTCTGCACGTTGTCGCAACTCACCACGCTCGGGTGGTCGAGCCCGTTCTGCAAGCCGACCGGCACTTCGGTCGAGAGACCGCGCACGGTGCTCGTGATCGGCGCGACGGTGACGTTGTTCAGGTGCGGGCGGACCAGCTCACGGGTCAACACCAGCACCGGCCGCGGCTTATCCAGCCGGGCGATGTGGATCGGTCGCATCAGTCGAGATCAGTCAACGGCGTCGACCCGGCATAACTAGCCAACTCATCCAGGTCGTCGGCCCCGGCGCCATCCGGGCCTTGGTTCTCACTCAACGCGGCCAAGATCGCCGCATCCCTGGCCGCCAGATCCCGGCGCCGCTCACGCTCCATCGCCCGAGCCACCACCGTGGCCCGGCTGGGCGCCAACTTGTCGTCCACCAGCCGATCGATGAACTCCACGATCTCATCCGGCAGCCGCACCGTAATCTGCTTACTCATCCCAATACCATACCATTCCGGGATTCACTCCGGTATAACAAGCCCCATCACCCCGCACACTGGAATGATCCGCCGGGTGGACCTCAACGAGTACGAGCAAAGCGCCAGGGAATGGGATGCGTTGGTTGGCGTTGACGCGGAGCGGGCGAATGTGGTCTTTGATCGGCTTCACGTGCTCGCGAAGGAGATGCGGGAGTCGGCCGATGGTCGCGCGGCGCTCGTGGGTTTGATGGCGCATGAGTCGGCTGGGGTTCGACTTCTCGCTGCGACGGAGTGCCTGGTGTGGGATCCCGTGCGCGCTCGGGCGGTGTTGGCGGCGATTGAGGATGCTGGCGGACTCCACGGCGTGAGCGCGAAGTACACGCTGCAGTCGTTCGAAGCCGGGACGCTGGACCTGGACTGGTGAGAGACGTCGCCTAGTTGGGGGACATGTTGGACCAGGGGAGGTCGGTGGCGGGGAGGCTGGGGAGGCGGTGATCTGACAGCCGTCTCGATTGACCTCCAAGGTTGGGCTGGAAATTCCCAGCGAGACCAGCATTGTTACGAACGCCTGCGCAGTGCTTGGTCGGCCAACATGGAGCGTTGCCTTCGGACGCTGCGGTCCGGGCGCCTGAGTGGGTGGTGGTTCCGCACCCGCCGGCCAAGCTCATCTGCAATTGCGAGGGCGGATCTGACCACGAACCAAGTCTGCTGCGGTAAGAGTTGAGGTCCCTTTGATGGAGGCGAGTGGCGATGGTTCGATCCGAAGTGATCCTCATCGGGTATTGGGCGGGTGCCGGGGCTGAGGGGTGGCCATCGCCGGAGTCCTTTGTGGATCCTGGCTGGGATGCGGATGAACGGGATCAGGTAGGCGAATACCTGAGACGAGGATTCTTGGTGTGGGCCTGCATGGGGAAGTCGCCCTGCAGGATCTGTGGCCGCGATAACGGATCGCTTGAGCTGACCGACGGCTGTTATATCTGGCCTGAAGGACTGGCGCATTACGTCGACGACCACGCCGTTCGGCTTCCCGAGCCGTTCGTCTCGCATGTCTTGTCGAGCATTGAGAAGTTTGAGTCGGCCGGGCGGGACGAGTCCTGGTGGCGGAGCTTCGCCCCCGTGCACGAAAGCCCCCGGGAAGGTTCGTAGCGCCGCTCGTCTGAGAAGGCGGCTGGATGCAGCGCGTTGGCGTCGATAGGTGAGACCGCCAGCGCGCTGCGCTGGTCAGTTGGGGGACATGTTGGACCAGGGGAGGTCGGTGGCGGGGAGGCTGGGGAGGGCGGTTATGGCTGCCAGTTCGGCGTCTAGGAGGCCTACTAGGTGGGCTAGGCGGGTGGTGGTGTCGGTGGCCTCGAGGAGCTTTTGGCGTTCTGGGGTTAGGAGGACCATGGCGGCTGACATTAGGTACGAGAGGGTGCTGGGGTCGTCGGGGAGGCTGCCGATGTGGAGGCCGGGTTGGCTGATCTCGGTGACGGCTTCGGCGTAGCGGCGGAAGCGGTCGACGGCGACGGTGGCGGCGCCGAGGGGGTCGTCGCCGGGGGTTTCGGGGAGCCAGTCGACGTCGGCTACGAGGTAGTCGCCGTCGGCGTCGAGTTCGGAGACGCGAAAGCGACGGTTGCCCGTCAGAGTCACCTCCATGGGACCTTCGAGGGCCCCGGTCGCGCCGTTGCCGGCGTCCATGGTGATCTCGGAGATGCTGGCGGCGCAGCCGATGCCGTGCAGGGAACGGAAGACGCGGTCGCCGAGTTCGTAGCCGTCGCGGATGGTGACAGCGCCGCAGACGAGTTCGCCGCCGTTTTCGACCAGGTCACGGATGACGGCGCGGCTCTGGGCGTCGCGCACCGGCACCGGGATGACCAGCCCAGGGAAAAGGACCGTGTCAACGGTCAGCAGGGGCAGGCGGGAGTCCATGTGACGAGCCTAGTGCCCAGCTCCACGTCGGGAGGTGGGTAATTCGAACCGTCACATCGGTGGCTCGGGTGTTGGGAGTGGTTGGGATGGTGAAGGGGTGCCGCATCTTGCACTCATCGGTCCGAATCCGCCCTCTTGGGTTGGCGGTCGGGTGCGGGACGGTGGAGAGGAGAGGGCGGATTCGGACCGATGAATGCAAGATGCATGCGTGGTGCGGCCCGCCTGGCATGCGTGGTGCGGCCCAGTTGGCATGCGTGGTGTAGCTGCCTGGCGGCGGGGTGTCGGGCTGTGGACGGGCGGCGGGGGTGAGGGGTGGTGGACGGTAAACTCGGGACATGATTCGCCGCGTTGACTTGCGGGGACGCGTGGCTGCTGGTGAGGTCCTTGACCTTCAGGCCCTTGTGCCCCGAGCCGAATTCGATGTCGAGAAGGCCCTCGACATCGTCCGACCCATTACGGAAGACGTCCGCCATCGGGGTGCCGACGCCATCCGTGAGTTCGGCGCGAAGTTCGACCATGTGGCGGTCAAGGAGCTGCGGGTGCCGCCGGAGGCGCTGAAAAAGGCGCTCGAGGGGCTGGAGAAGGAGGTTCGGGAGGCGTTCGAGGAGTCGATCCGGCGCGTCCGTGAGGTCAGCGAGGACGAGCGCGGCGAGGACGTGCACTCCGAGCCGGCCAAGGGCGGCAAGGTCACGCAGCGGCTGGTCCCGGTCCAGCGGGTCGGGCTGTACGTCCCGGGCGGTCGCGCGCCGCTGGCGTCGAGCGTCGTGATGAACGTTGTACCGGCACAGGTTGCCGGGGTGCCGTCACTCGCTGTGGCCTCGCCGCCACAGGCCGATGGGCTGCCGCACCCGACGATCCTGGCCGTGTGCGAGTTGCTCGGCGTCGACGAGGTGTATGCGATGGGCGGGGCGCAGGCCATTGCCGGATTCGCGTACGGCTTTGACGGATGTCCCAAGGTCAATCTGATCACCGGTCCGGGCAACATCTACGTTGTCGCGGCCAAGCGCTTGCTGAAGGGCCAGATCGGGATCGACTCCGAGGCAGGGCCGACCGAGATCGCCGTACTGGCTGATGCCACGGCCGATGCAGCGCACGTCGCCGCCGACCTGATCAGCCAGGCGGAGCACGACCCGATGGCGGCGAGCGTGCTCGTCACGCCGAGCGAGCAACTGGCCGACGAGGTCACCAAAGAGCTCGACAAACAAACAAAGCAGACCAGGCACGCCGAGCGCATCACCGAGGCGCTCAACGGTGAGCAGTCCGGCATCGTGCTGGTGGATGACCTCGACCAGGGCACCGCGGTCGTTGACGCGTACGGCGCGGAGCACCTCGAGATCCAGACGGCCGACGCCGAGGAGCGCGCGCTCAAGATCAACAACGCCGGCGCCATCTTCATCGGTGCGTGGTCGCCCGTGAGCCTGGGCGACTACTGCGCCGGGTCGAACCACGTCCTCCCGACCGCGGGTTGCGCGTGCCACTCGTCCGGGCTGTCCGTGCGCAGCTTCCTCAAGGCCGTGCACGTCGTGAACTACACCCGCGAGGCTCTCGAGGACGTCGCGCACCACGTCGTCGCCCTCGCCAACGCGGAGGACCTCCCGGCTCACGGCGCGGCGGTCACCCAGAGGTTCAGCCAGTGAGCCTGCCGATCAGGGAAGAGTTCCGTCACCTCGAGCCGTACGGCGCACCCCAGCTCGACGTGCCCGTCGCCCTCAACGTCAACGAGAACCCGTATCCACCCAGCGAGCGCGTCATCGCCGACATCGCGCACGCCGTTGCCCAAGCAGCGGCGGGCCTCAACCGGTACCCGGACCGCGAGTTCGTCGACCTGCGCGCGGACCTCGCGGCGTACCTCTATCGCGAGTCCGGCGCGATCCTCCGGCCAGAGCAGATCTGGGCCGCCAACGGGTCGAACGAGGTGATGCTGCACATCCTGCAGGCCTTCGGTGGTCCGGGCCGCCGGGCGCTCAGCTTTGCCCCGACGTACTCGATGTACCCGGAGTACGCCCGCGACACCCACACCGAATGGATCGTCGGCCGCCGCGAAGGGGACTTCACGCTCGACCGGAGTAAGGCGCTCGCCGCCATCTCGCGCCATCGCCCGTCCGTCGTATTGCTCGCCTCGCCGAACAACCCCACGGGTACGGCGCTGCCGATCGACCTGATCGAGGCGATCGCGGCCCGTACGGCGGAGCTCGGGTCGGTGCTGGTCGTCGACGAGGCGTACGGCGAATTCCGGCGCGAAGGTACTCCCAGCGCCACCACGCTCCTCCCGTCGTACCCGAATCTCGCCGTCGCGCGCACGATGTCGAAGGCGTTCGCGCTCGCGGGCGCCAGGGTCGGATACCTTGCCGCGAGCAACGACCTGATCAACGCGCTGCGCGTGGTCCGGCTGCCGTACCACCTGTCCGCGGTCACGCAGGCCGTCGCGCGGGCAGCTCTACGGCATTCGGACGAGTTGTTAAGCAGGGTCGGCCAGCTCCGCCAAGAGCGGGATGAGACCGTGAACTGGTTGCGCAGCCAGGGTCTGCAGGCGGTCGACTCCGACGCCAACTTCGTACTGTTCGGCACCTTCCGGCACCGGCATGCCGTCTGGCAGTCGCTGCTGGACGACGGTGTGCTGATTCGCGAGACCGGGCCGGACGGCTGGCTCCGCGTCTCGATCGGCACCGCCGCCGAAATGGCCGCCTTCAAGACGGCTCTCGAAAAGGTGCTCAAGGCAAGTGAAAGGTGAAGCGATGAGCAGGACTGCCCGGGTCGAACGTGAGACCAGCGAGTCGAAGGTCGTGATCGAGGTCGACCTCGACGGCACCGGCCGCGCGGACATCTCGACCGGCGTCGGCTTCTACGACCACATGCTGAACGCGCTGGCCAAGCACGCGCTGCTCGACCTGCAGGTGAACACGGTCGGCGATCTGCACATCGACGCCCACCACACCGTCGAGGACACCGCGATCGGTCTCGGTCAGGCGCTCAAGGAGGCACTCGGCGACAAGCGCGGTATCCGCCGGTTCGGCGACGCCACCGTCCCGCTGGACGAGGCGCTCGTGCACTGTACGGTCGACCTTTCCGGCCGTCCGTACTGCGTCCACACGGGTGAGCCCGACGGCCAGGTGTACGCGATCATCGGCGGCGACTACGCCGGTTCGCTGACCCAGCACGTCTTCGAGACGCTCGCCTTCAACGCGGCCATCTGCATCCACATGCGGGTCCTTTCCGGCCGCGATCCGCACCACATCGTCGAGGCCCAGTTCAAGGCATTCGCGCGTGCACTACGGACAGCCGCCGAGCTCGACCCGCGTCAGCCGGGCATTCCCAGCACCAAGGGCGCCCTGTGACGAAGGTCGTTCTGCTGGACTACGGCTCCGGCAATATCCGAAGCGGCGAGCGTGCCCTGCAACGCGTCGGCGCCGACGTCACCGTCACGTCCGACTTCGACGAGGCGCTGAACGCGGACGGCCTGCTCGTCCCCGGGGTCGGCGCCTTCGAGGCGTGCATGACCGGCCTCAAAGCGGTCCGCGGCGACAAGCTGATCGATCAGCGCCTCACCCGCGGCCGTCCCGTGCTCGGCATCTGCGTGGGCATGCAGATCTTGTTCGAACAAGGGATCGAGCACGGCGTCGAGACCGACGGTTGCGACCAGTGGCCGGGTGTGGTCGAGCGCCTGCAGTCCGACAAGCCCATTCCGCACATGGGCTGGAACACGGTGGAGACACCCGACGGCAGCGAGCTGTTCAAGAACGTCGAGCACGAGCGGTTCTATTTCGTCCACTCGTACGGCGTCCGGGAATGGCGCCTGACCGACACCCGGGACTCGGTCGCGCCGAAGGTCACCTGGGCGTCGTACGGCGGGGACCGGTTCGTGGCCGCCGTCGAGAATGGGCCGCTCCAGGCGACGCAGTTCCACCCGGAGAAGTCGGGCGATGCCGGCGCCGAGCTGCTACGGAACTGGGTCAGCTCCCTTTCCTGATTTACTCCTGACACCGGTCACGGTTCGGGCATCGACCGGAGGTTTTTGCCTTCGGCATCTTCCGTAGATGACACCGGTGCTGTCACACTCACACGCCAAACGGTAGGGAATCGGGGATTCCAGGAGGCCGTACGTGCTGGCTGTGCAGAACCTCGAAGTTGTGTACGACGATGTGATGCTGGTGCTGCGGGGCGTGAGCCTCCAGGTCGAGCAGGGGCGGATCGTCGCCCTGCTCGGGGCGAACGGTGCCGGCAAGTCGACGCTGCTGCGCGCGCTGTCCGGGCTGCTCGACGTGCACGAGGGCCGGATCAGTCGCGGCCGGATCACCCTCGACGGCGAGCCGATCCACGGCCTGCAGCCCAGCCGGATCGCCGAGAAGGGCATCAAACAGGTGATGGAGGGCCGGCGGATCTTCGCCGAGCTCACCGTCGAGGAGAACCTGCGCGTCGGCGCCCACGTCAACCCGCGCGCGAGCCGGCAGAACCTCGATCGCACCTACCAGCTGTTCCCGGTGCTCGCCGATCGCCGCCGCAAGACCGCGGGCTACCTGTCCGGCGGTGAGCAGCAGATGCTGGCCATCGGCCGGGCGCTGATGTCGGACCCGAGCTACCTGCTGCTGGACGAGCCGAGTCTCGGCCTGGCGCCGATGATCGTGCAGCAGATCCGGGACGTGATCGTCGAGATCAACAAGCAGGGCACGACCGTGCTGCTGGTCGAACAGAACGCGGCCATGGCCCTCTCGATCGCCGAACACGGTTACGTGATGGAGAACGGCGCGATGGTGATGGACAAATCCGCGGCGGCCCTGCTCGACGATGGTGACGTGCGCGAGTTCTACCTCGGCCTCGGCGCGGAGGGCGCGTCGAAGTCCTTCCGCGATGTGAAGCACTACAAGCGCCGGAAGCGGTGGTTGTCTTGATCCTCACTTTCGAAGACGTTGTGCTGTCCTTCTCCGGTGTCACCGCGCTCAACGGCGTGAGCTTCGTGGTCGGCGAAGGCGAGTTGTTCGCGGTGATCGGCCCGAACGGCGCCGGCAAGACGTCGATCTTCAACGTGCTCTCCGGCGTCTATCGCCCGCAAGAGGGCACGGTCAAGTTCGGCGACCATGACCTCAAGAGCAAAAAGCCGAGCCAGATCGCCAAACTCGGCATCGCCCGCACCTTCCAGAACATCGAGCTCTTCTCGAACCTCACCGTGATCGACAACCTGATGCTCGGCCGCCATCACCACCACCCGTACGGCGTACTGCAAGCCTTCGGCTGGCTCGGTACCGCCAAGCGCAACGAGCTCGCGAACCGGGAAAAGGTCGAGGAGATCGTCGACTTCCTCGAGCTCGAGCAATGGCGCCGCCTACCGGTCGGCCTCCTGCCGTACGGCGTCCAGAAGCGGGTCGAACTCGGCCGGGCGCTCGCGTCCGAGCCGAAACTGCTCCTGCTCGACGAACCGGTCGCCGGGATGAACCTGGAGGAGACCGAGGACATGGCCCGGTTCATCCTGGACATCCGCGACGAGCTCGGCCTGGCGATGATCATGGTCGAGCACGACATGGGTCTGGTGATGGATCTGGCCGACCGGATCATGGTGATCGACTTCGGCCGCCCGATCCGGACCGGCCGCCCGCGCGAGGTCGCGGCCGACCCTGACGTGATCCGGGCATACCTCGGCGAAGAACACCGGATCACCACTTGACGTCCTCCCCCGCCTGAAGGCGGAGGATTCCAGCCCACTACGCGGAGGTAGCGAGATGAGGTTCACGCTTCAACGGCACAGACCTCGTGCCTCGGCGTGCGGTCACGGCCCGTCCGGCCGCGATATTCCTTGCTGCATTCACATCAGCGTGCGCGGTGTGCCCGCAGGCAACACATCGGAAGGCCGCTTGGTTCTCGCGGTTCTCCGACGCGCAATGCCCGCATTCCGCGCACGTCTGACTCGTATACGCCGGGTTGACCTTCTCGACCCTGCCCGGCGCCTTCTGCTCCAACCGAGTGACCAGCAGTCCCCAGCCCTGGGCGAGGATGCCCCGATTCAACCCGGCCTTGGCCCGGACGTTGCGGCCCGGTTCCTCGATAGTGCCGCGAGCCGAGCGGGTCATGTTGCGGATCTTGAGGTCCTCGACCCGGATCAAGTCGAACCCGCGGGCCAGGTCGGTGCTGAGCTTCTCGACCCAATCCTTGCGCCGGTCGGTTTCGCGGGCCCGCAGCCGCGCGATCGCCACCTTGATCCGGGTGCGCCGGTTCGACCCGCGCCGGCACCGCGCGAGCTGCTGTTGCAACTTCACCAGCCGGGTCTTTTCGGTGCGGCGCAGTGCGGGGCAGCTGAGCAGTTCACCTGTGGACAGTGCTGCCGACGCAGCGACGCCGCGGTCAATCCCGACAACTTCCCTGGTGCCGGGGGCGGGGACCGGGGCCGGAATGGCGGCGAAGGCGATGTGCGACCGCCCGGCCGAGTCCCGGGTGATCCGGTACGACTTGGCATCGGGTATCTGCCGCGACCAGCGGAACTTGATCCAACCGGCTTTCGGCACCCACACCCGGCCCCACTTACGGTTCAACCGTTCCACCCGCTGGGCCTGTGGCCCCACGATCCGGAACCCCTCGTGCTGGCCGGCCCTGCGCCACGTCGGTCTGGAGTGAGTGCCGGCCCAGAAGTTTCGCCAGGCTTGGTCGAGGTCGCGCAGCGCCTGCTGTTGCACGGTTTGCGATCCGGCCGCCAGCCATGGCTCCGCGGCGCGGGCTTCGGTCAACTGCGCCGCCTGGGCCAGATACCCGGGGGTGGGTGGCCGTCCCGGTCGCCACATCAGCCGTTGTTCGAGTCCGAGGTTCCACACGTACCGGGCATGGCCGCAGTGCCCCATCAGTGCAGTCTCCTGCGCGGGGGTCGGGACGAGCCGGTACCTGGACACACCACCAATGGTGGCGGCCGCCACCGACACTTTCCTGAAGGGAGGGACCGGCATTTCCTCTCCGCCCTAAACGACGAGGTTTCCGAGCCGGACAACCGATGACCACGACCGTCGCAACCCGAGTGAAGGCCAGGGCCGAGGAGACGCCCGACCGGATCGCCCTGCGGGAGAAGGACCTCGGCGTCTGGCAGCAGGTCAGCTGGTCGGAGTACTGGGACACGGCCGAGCTGGTCGGTCACGCATTACTTGCCCTCGGCATCGAACCCGGCGACCGGGTCGCGGTCCACTCGGAGAACCGGCGCGAGTGGCTCTACAGCGATATCGGCATCGTCGCCATCCGCGCGGTCACGGTCGGCCTCTATCCGACGAACCCCGCGCCCGAGGTCGGGTATCTGCTGAAGCATTCCGGCTCGCGCGTGCTGATCGCGGAGGATCAGGAGCAGGTCGACAAGGCGCTCGCGATCGACAGCGAGCTCGAGCACATCGTCTACCTCGAACCACGCGGCATCCGGCATCGGTACGACGATCCGCGGTTGCTCGCCTGGCCGGATTTCCTTGCCCTGGGCATCGAACATCGCGAGCAGCACCCGGACGCGGTCAGCACCAGGATGGCCGCGGCCCAATCCGACGACGTAATGGCGTTGATCTACACGTCCGGCACCACCGGGCCGCCGAAGGGCGCGATGCTCTCGGTGGAGAACGTGGAATTCGCGATCGGCGCGCTGGTCGAGCGGGGTGGTTTCACCTCGCCACCGCCCTCCGCGAAGGACCTCAGCCTGTCGTACCTGCCGTTGTGCCATGTCGCGGAGCGGATCTTCACCTGCTGGTTCAGCGCCTCGGCCGGCGTCTGCGTGCATTTCGCCGAGTCGATCGAGACCGTGCAGGCGAACCTGCGCGAGGTGCAGCCGACGATCCTCTTCGGCGTACCCCGGATCTGGGAGAAGATCGCGGCGGGTATCCAGATCCGCTCGGAGTCCGCCAGCCCGATCAAACGACGCGTCGGCAAATTCTGGCTACGTCGCGCGGACAAGATCGGGGACACCCTGGTCGCTCATGAAGGCCGCCACACCGTCGGATCACGACTCGCCTATGCCATCGGGTACGTCTTCTTCTACCGGGCCGTGCTCGACCGGATCGGCCTGCGCAAGGTCCGGTACGCCGCTTGTGGCGCCGCGCCGATCGCGCCCGACGTACTGCGGTTCTTCATGGGCCTGGGGGTGCCGATGCACGAGGTGTACGGCATGACCGAGAACACCGCCGTCGCCACCGCCAACCGGCCCGGCCGGGTCAAACTCGGCACGGTCGGCGAGGTGCATGACGGGGTCGAGCTCAAGGTCGACGAGGAGACGGGCGAGATCCTGACCCGGCACGGCGGCACGTTCGCCGGGTACTGGCAGGACCCGGAGGCGACCGCCCGGGTGATCGACGACGACGGCTGGCTGCACACCGGTGACGTGGGGGAGTGGGTCGACGGCACGCATCTGCGCATCACCGACCGGATGAAGGACATCATCATCACCGCGGGCGGCAAGAACATCGCGCCCTCCGAGATCGAGAACGCGCTCAAGGCCTCGCCGTACATCAAGGAGGCCGTGGTGATCGGCGACCGGCGCAACTACCTCACCGCGCTGATCGGGATCGAGCCGGACACGGTCGGCCATTGGGCGCAGACCCGGCGGCTGGCCTATTCGACGTACCACGATCTGGCTTCCAAACCGGAGGTGATCGCTCTGGTGCAGGAACTTGTGACCGAGATCAATGAGCGCTTCGCGACCGTGGAGCAGGTGAAGCAGTTCCGACTGTTGCCCAAGCTGCTCGACCACGAGGACGGCGAATTGACCGCGACCCAGAAGGTCAAACGCAGCGCAGTGACGACCGCCTTCTCGGACCTGGTCGAGTCGATGTACGCGGGAGGCCGGCGGTGAACGACTTCCTCGCGACGGTGGTCCGCGGCCTCGGCAACGGCTCGATCTATGCCCTGCTGGCGTTGGGATTCGTCATCATCTACAAGTCGATGCGGGTGATCAGTTTCGCCCAGCCGGCCTTCATGGTGGCGGGCGCGACGCTGGTCAGCCACCTCGTGCTGCGGATGGACTTCTGGCTCGCCCTGATCATCGCGCTGTTGCTGACGGGTCTGCTCGGCGCGGGCGTCGAACGGCTGGCGCTGCGGCCGATGATCGGCAAACCCGTCTTCGTGATCGCGATCATCACGCTCGGCGTCGACATCGTGATCCGTACGGTGGTGAACTCGTTCATCGGGCTCGACATCCGTCAGATGGGCGATCCCTGGGGCCTTGACCAAACGACCGTTTTCGGCCTGACGATCGACCAGCGCCACCTGGCCACACTCGTCACGACGCTGATCGTGGTGGCCGCGCTGTTCGCCTTCTACCGGTACTCGCGAATGGGCCTGGCGATGCGCGCCGCGTCGTACGACCAGGAGGTGGCGCTGGCCCAGGGCATCTCGGTCGGCCGGGTCTTCTCGCTGTCCTGGGCGCTCGCGGCGATGCTGGCAGCGCTCGCGGGCGTCTTCCTTTCGACCGGAGTCGGGCTCGAGCAGAACCTGTGGATCACTGCGCTGAAGGCCTTACCCGTCATCATCCTGGGCGGTCTCGACTCGCTCGGTGGTGCCGTGGTGGCCGGCCTCGCGATCGGAGTCGTCGAGGCGCTGGTCGGCTCGTACGGCGGTGACGTCAGCCCGATCTTCGGTGGCGACTTCTTCCTGGTGGTGCCGTATCTGCTGATGCTGGCGGTCCTCCTCGTCAAACCGTACGGCCTGTTCGGCACGAGGGAAGTGGAGCGCATATGACCCGATCGCGGCCGCAGCTCTACCTGTCGTACGCCCAGGACATGGCCTTGCTCAACACCCCGGCCAAACGGGGTTGGACGTTGCTGCTCGCCATCGTGGCCGTCGTACTGCCGTTCATGCTGGAGGACGACCTACTCCTCGTACTGGCGACTGCCTTCGTGGCCGCGATCGGCGCGATAGGGCTCAACATCGTTACCGGGTACGCCGGACAGGTCTCGCTCGGGCATGCGTTTTTCCTTGCCTTGGGCGCCTATACGGCCGCCGCGATCTCGGGTGATCCGGACAGCCCGCGCCTGATCGGGTTCGGCATCACGTCGATCCCGATCTGGTTGCTCGCGTCCGGGCTGGTCGCGGGCCTGGCCGGGTTGATCGTCGCGCCGTTGGCCGCGCGGTTGCGCGGGTTGTACCTGGCCATCGTGACGTTGGGGCTGGTGTTCATCGGGGAGCACGTCTTCAAGCACTGGAAGAGCCTGACCGGTGGGGTTGGCGTGGGCCGGCCGGCCGCCGTACCGGAGTTGTTCGGGATCCAGTTCGGGGTCGACGGTTCGTTCTTCACCAAGGCGCAGAAGTTGTACCTGCTGATGTTCGTACTGCTGGTGATCTTCGGGGTGCTCGCGCGGAACCTGGTCCGCTCGCGGATCGGGCGCGCGATGGCCGCCGTACGGGATCGTGATCTCGCGGCCGAGGTGATCGGCGTGGACGTGACTCGTTACAAGATGATCGCATTTGCGGTGTCGTCGTTCTATGCGGGCGTCGCGGGCGCACTCTTGTACGTGATGATCGGCTTCGTTGAGCCCGGGTCATTCAATCTCGGGCTCTCGGTGCAGTACATCGCGATGATCCTGATCGGTGGTGTCGCTACGATCTCGGGCTCGGTGATGGGCGCACTGTTCATCACCTTGCTGCCGCGGCTGACGCGCGAACTGCCGGCCGTGCTGCCGTTCGTGAGCAGTTCGTCGACCGGTGGCGGGATCAGCGTTTTTCAGCTCGAGACGATCCTCTACGGCTTGTTGATCATCGGGTTCCTGATCTTCGAACCCCGTGGTCTGTTCGGGATCTGGATACGTATCCGCAACTACTGGAAGACCTGGCCGTTCTCGCACTAATCCCGGGAGGGAGTTGTCATGCGCAGAAGTTCTAGGGCGATCGCGGTGGGCCTGGTGGCCGCCGTACTGGCCGTCGCGGGGTGTCGCAACGACGCACCTGAGACACAGCAGGGAACCGAGGGCGTCAAGTTCGACGTCGGCGTGACCAAGGAACCGTGCCCGGAAGCGGTCGACAAGGCTCGTGGCTGCATCTACCTTGGCGTGATCTCGGACCTGACCGAAGGCCCGTTCAAGGCGCTCGCCGTGCCCGTCACCGAGGGGCAGAAGGCCTTCTGGAAGCGGGTCAACGCGTCCGGTGGCATCGGCGGCTACGAGGTGGACATCAACAAGTACACCAAGGACAACAAGTACAACCCGCAGATCCACAGCCAGGTCTACTCCGAGATCAAGCCTGATGTGCTCGGTCTCGCGCAGACCCTCGGCTCGCCTACCACCGCAGCGATCCTGGCCGACCTCAAGTCGAGCGGCGTCGTCGCCGTGCCGGCGTCGTGGACGTCAGCCTGGGCCTTCGAGGACGTCATCCTCGAATCCGGGACGAACTACTGCTTCGAGTCGATGAACTCGGTCGACTACGGGGCCGAGACGCTGAAGGCCAAGTCGGTCGCCGCGCTGCACTTCCCGGGCGACTACGGCGATGACGCGGCCGCCGGGACGAAGATCGCGGCCGAGGCCAACGGGATGAAGTTCACCGACATCCCGACCGCGCCCGGTCAGGAGAACCAGGGTGCCGCAATCGGCAAGCTGGTCGCGGCCAAACCCGATCTGGTCATCCTGACCACGGGTCCGACCGAGGCGGCGACCATTGTGGGCGGCGCCGCACTGGCCGGCTTCAAGGGCAAGTTCATCGGCACCAGCCCGAGCTGGAACCCGGCGCTGCTGAAGTCGCCGGCAGCACCGGCGTTGACCGCGCTGTACCTGCAGTCGGCACCCTGGGGCCCGCACGGCACGGATACGCCCGGGCACAAGGCAATGCGGGAGACGCTCGGCGAGGCGGCGTTCAAGGCGGCACCGAGCGACGGTTACACGGCCGGCTGGGTCTGGTCGTACCCGATGAAGGCGGCGCTGGAAAAGGCCGTCGCGAGCAAGGACCTGACCCGTGCCGGGCTGCTCGACGCCGCTAAGTCGCTGGCGACGGTCGACTACGAGGGCATGTTGCCCGCCGAGGCCGGCAAGTACGCCGGCGAGGCGAACGACCGGGTCTTCCGGCAGAGCTTGATCGCCAAGATCGACGCGCCGTCGCCGACGGGCGTGAAGGTGGAGAAGGACTTCTTCACCGGTAAGACCGCGGCCGACTATTCCTTCAGCAAACCCTGCTACCAGTAGTGACGAGCCCCTGTGCGGTACTAACGCTCCGCACAGGGGTCTTGTCGTTTGCGTGTTGTTCACCGTACGTTCACTGATGACCATCCGGAGTACCGCGGGTACCTACCCGCCCAAGGAGGCCGTCCAGTGACCGAACAGTCAACCGCCCTGACTCGCCGTCAGCTCATCGCCCGCACTGCCGCGGCAGGTGTTGCCGTCAGCTTGGCGGGATCCGTCGAGGCCCTCTACACGGCGCAGCCCGCCCTCGGCACGTCTGGCCCGAAGATCGGCTACGGCCCGCTGGTGCCGGATCCGGCCGGCATGCTCGACCTGCCGCACGGCTTCAAGTACACGGTGGTGTCGCGTGAGGCCGAGCTCCGGCCGGACGGCCTGAAGAGCGCCAGCCGGTTCGACGGTATGGGCGTCTTCCCGGACAAGAACGGCGGCTCGCGCCTGGTCCGGAACCACGAGTGCAACCTGACCGCCCGGAACCCGCTGAAGGCCCCGCCGGAGCGCACGTACGACCCGGGGACCGTCGGCGGCACCAGCACGATCGTCGTCGACCGGAACGGCCAGCGCGTCGACGAATACACCAGCCTCGGCGGTACGGCGGTCAACTGCTCGGGTGGTCCCACCCCGTGGCGGACCTGGCTCACCTGCGAGGAGACCGAACGCCGCAAGGGCGACGCGGGCTACTCGAAGGACCACGGCTACATCTTCGAAGTCGACCCGTACGACAACCGGCGCAACGTCGACCCGACCCCGCTGACCGCGATGGGCCGCTTCCAGCACGAGGCCGTCGCGCTCGACCCGGCGACGGGCATCGTCTACGAGACCGAGGACGCCTTCGTCGCGCCGCTGGGCGGGTTCTACCGGTTCCTCCCCGAGCGTCCGTGCGGTGGGTGGGGCAGTCTGCGCGCGGGTGGCGAGCTGCAGGCCATGCACGTACCGGGTCTGCTCGACATGTCGACCGTGCAGGAGGCCGGCACGGTCTTCCACGACGTGCAATGGGTGAAGGTGCCGGATCCGCTGGCGACGACCGTGTCCGTTCGGGCGCAGGAGTACGCGAAGCCGATCACCGGTGGGTACAAGCTCGAGGGCTGCTGGTGGGGCAAGCTCGACCGCTGCGTCTACTTCGTCTCGTCCTTCGCCCGGACGACGCTCGGGCCGAAGGTCGACCATGATGGTCAGGTGTGGAAGTACGACCCGCGCAGCAAGACCCTTAGCCTCGAGGTCATCTTCACCCGGCCGGATCCTGGTAACGAAAACCCGGAGTACGACGCTCCCGACAACATCACCATGTCGCCGTACGGCGGTCTGATGATGTGCGAAGACGGCATCGGTGACCAGCACATTCTCGGCACCACCGAGGACGGCCAGGTCTTCAAGTTCGCCAAGAACCGCGTCAACAACGGCACCCCGGAAGACCCGTCCTTCGGCGAACTCGCCGGCGCCGGCTTCTCCGCCGACGGCCGCACCATGTTCTTCAACGTCTACGACCCCGGCATCACCTACGCCATCACCGGCCCCTGGCGCCGCCGCCGCTGATGCTCTCCGCCCTTGGTCGGTTAGCGTCGGGGTGTGTTGCTGCCTGAATCGACCGTGCCGGGGGCGGATCTGCCTGTCCGGGCGGTGCTGCCCGCCACCGTCGATGCGGTGCGTTCGCGCGGTACCGCGGTGTTGGTCGCGCCGCCCGGATCGGGGAAGACCTCGCTGTTGCCGCTGGCGCTGGCCGACGCGCTCGGCGGCACGATCATCGTCGCCGAGCCGCGAAGGCTGGCCACCCGCGCGGCGGCGACCCGGCTGGCGATGCTGGTCGGCGAACCGCTCGGGCAGCGGATCGGCTACGCGATGCGTGGTGAACGCAGTGGGGGTGCAGGACTCCGTGTCGAGGTGCTGACGACAGGGCTCCTCGTACGGCGTCTGCAACAGAACCCGGAGCTGCCGGGGGTCGCCGCGATCGTGATCGACGAATGCCACGAGCGGCACCTCGACGCCGATCTGCTGCTCGCGTTCTGCGTCGACATCCGGGCGAACCTGCGGGAAGACCTGGCGATCGTCGCGACCTCGGCCACGGCGGACACGATCAGGCTGAGTCGCGCCTTGGGCGTGGCCGCTCCGGCACCCGTGATCACCGCGTCTGCGGCGCTGTTCGACGTGGCGATCGAGTGGGCCCCACCACCGGTGCCCGTGCCGCTGCTTCCCGGTGGGCGGGTCGACCCGCGCCTGCTGGATCACGTCGCGGCCGTCGTCCAGCGTGCGTGTGCCGAGAACGACGGCGACATCCTCGTGTTCGTCCCGGGGGAGGCCGAGATCAACGGCGTGACCCGCCGGCTGGCCGGTCAGAATGTCCTGCCGTTGTTCGGTCGCCAGTCCAGGGCTGACCAGGACCGCGCGTTGGCGTCGGCCGCCACTCGCCGGATCGTGGTCACGACGTCGGTCGCGGAGAGCTCGCTGACCGTGCCCGGGATCAGGGTGGTGGTCGACGCGGGTCTTGCCCGGGAGCCGCGGACCGATCAATCTCGTGGCCTCGGCGCGTTGGTCACCTGCCGGGTCTCGAGATCGTCGGCCGGCCAGCGAGCGGGTCGCGCCGGCCGGGAGGCGCCTGGCCGGGTCTATCGGTGCTGGTCTGCCACCGACCACTCGCATCTCGACGATCATCCGGCGGCGGAGATCGCGATCGCCGATCTGGCCGCCTTCGCCCTCGACCTCGCGGCGTGGGGTGCGCCTGCTGGTGACGGTCTGACCTTGCTCGAGGCACCGCCGGTGGTGGCGATGACCGCGGCCACCGAACTGCTGCGCCGCCTCGATGCCGTTGACGACGGCGGCCGGATCACCGAGCGGGGACGACGGATGGCGGCGATCGGCGCGCATCCTCGGTTGGCTCGGGCGTTGCTGGACGGGGCGCCGCGGGTCGGCGCCGACCGGGCACGCGAGGTCGTCGCGATGCTCTCGGACGACTCCGGCCGCGACTTCGGCGATGACCTACCGGCTCGCTGGCGAGCCCTTCGCCGTGGCGATGACCGCGGAGCCACGGCCCGCTGGCGAGAGGAAACAAAGCGCCTCGGCCGAGGCACGACGACCGGTGGCCCTTTAGGTGCAGAGGTACCGGACGATCTTGCGGCGGGGATTGTAGTGGGGCTGGCGTATCCGGATCGGATCGCGCGGGTCCGCGGGCACGACTCGGCGACGTACCAGATGGCCGGTGGTACGGGTGCCGCGCTGGATCCGCAGTCGCCGTTGCGGAGCACGACCTGGCTGGCGATCGCGGCTGCGGACCGGGCACCCGGTCGCGCCGACGCCAGGATCCGTTCCGCGGCGCCGATCGATGAGCCGACCGCGCGAGACATCGCGGGCGACCTCGTCTCGACCACCGACCAGATTCGCTGGGACGACGGCCGGATCGTGACGCGGCGCGTCGAGGCACTCGGCGCGATCGTGCTCAACGACGTCCCGCTGGCAAAGCCCGACCGGCTGCTCGTCCAAGCGGCCGTCCGCGACGGTATCCGGCGCAGCGGTCTGTCCGTACTGCGCTGGTCGGAGGCCGCACTCGCCTTGCGGGAGCGGCTCGCGTTCTGCCACGCCAATCTCGGAGCTCCGTGGCCCGCGGTCGACGACGAAGCACTCCTGGCTGATCTCGACGAATGGCTGGGTACCGAGCTCGCCTCGGTGCGAGGCGCGCGCGATCTTGCCCACATCGACGTGGCTTCGGCGCTCCGGCGACTACTGCCCTGGCCGGCGGCAACCCGGTTGGGCGAACTCGCACCGGAACGGCTCCGGGTCCCGTCGGGCTCCGAGGTGCGACTCGCGTACGACGGTGTCGAGCCGCCGGTCCTCGCAGTGAAGCTGCAGGAGGTCTTCGGCTGGACTGCCACTCCAGCCGTCGCGGACGGTCGTGTCCCAGTCGTACTGCACCTCCTGTCGCCCGCACGGCGCCCGGTCGCGATCACGAGCGACCTCACCTCCTTCTGGCAGCAGGGCTATCCCCAGGTCCGGGCCGACCTGCGAGCCCGCTACCCCCGCCATCCGTGGCCGGAAGATCCACTCACCGCCATCCCGACCAAGCGACCAAAACCTCGCCAGTAGCAGGGCCAGGGCCCGCTCCACCTGGAACGGGCCCTGGGGGTTAGGGCTGGTCGATTTTGATGGCCTTTTCCATGCCGAGGACTTTTTGGTAGTCGTCGTCGAGGGTTTGGGCGTCGCTGTGGATGAGGATGACCCAGGCGAGGCAGGTGAAGAGGTCTACCGTTTCGGGGACGATGGCGTCTTCGTCGTGCAGGATCTTCATCCAGTGGAACGACTTGAGGCCGTCGATTCCGTCGAAGACCTCGCGGTTGCGGAAGTAGCCGGTCCGGTAGGCGGAGATGAAGATGCCGCGGAGGTGCTGGACCAGGTCGAAGCTCTCGCGGAACTCACCACGTACGCGATGGGCGACGGTGCGCTTGATGTGGTTGTCGCCGGTGGCGAGTTCGCTGACCATTTGGTGGCCGCCGCCGGACGGACGGGCCGCTACCTCGATCAGGCGTGGGCCGTCTGCCGTCATCATCACCTCGGCGTGACCGCAGCCGACGCGAATGCCGACGGCGTCGAGGACCTGCTTCGTGTACGGCCAGAGCGCCAGCACCTCGGGATCGTCTGCCGCGAGGAAGTCGATCCGGTGGTAGATGCCGATCTTGTCGCCGCGGCTGATCTTCGTGTAGCGGCAGACGTCCACGAGCTCGTGCCGCCCGTCGACGGAGTAGCTGTCGACGAGGTACTCCGTGCCTTCGGCGTACTCCTGGATGAGCACGGCGTCGTTGCGCAGGCCCATCTTGTTGTCACGCCCGAGCACCCGCTCGAACCGCTCGCGCCAGTCGCCACCCTCGAACACCGTGTAGACCTCGTCGCCGGCAGCACTCTTCGGTGGCTTGATGACTAGGCGCTTGCCGACCAGGTCGTTGTCGCGCAACCACTGTTCGGCTTCGGCCGGGTCCGCCGTACAGAGTTGGCGCAAGTGCGGTACGCCGGCCCGGGCGAGTGCCTGAGCCATCTGCCACTTGTCGCGCCTAGCGGCTGACAACTCGAAGACGTTGCCCGTACCGGGGATCAGTAGTTCCGTCAGGGAGTCGCAAAGCTCTACGCCACTCTCAGAACCAGCGATCAAGTACTCCGGCTCGTAGACCTTCAAGGCGTTTGCAAGCGCCTCAAGATCTCCCTCGAGGTAGTGGATGTGCTCGAACTCCTCTGGGTGCCAACTACCAGTGAAGGCGGGAGGCGGCTCTAGCCCGCTGAGGACGGCCACGGGCGTCTGACCGGCCTCCTTGAACGCTGCCGTGTACTCCTGCCCGGTCGACAGTGGGTCGACGATGATCGTGTATTTCGACATCAGGCACTCTCACTTGGTAGTGGCTCTGTGGCCGGTGTTGTGTCTACTGCGGGCTCCTCGACAACCACACGCTTCATGCCGAAGTGAGCCAGTACGACGCCCACGGCACCGGCGATACCGCACCAGAGCCAGACGGCGGTACCGGCCGTGTTCCAGAGCCATACGCCGATGAACGGGCCGAGCGCGGAGCCGAGACCGAACATCGCGTGCGCGGCGCCGACGTACCGCCCGAGCAGCGGCTTGGGCGCGGCCTTACCCGGATAGGCGAACATCGTCGGTCCACCGATGATCTCCGCAAGCGTCCAGATCAGCGTGCCGATCACGAAGATCGCCACTCCGCCAGGCAGCGCGTAGAACGCCAGACCGCCGCCCAGCAGGACGAATCCGGTCATGGCGACCAGACGCGCCTCCCAGTGCTGCACCACCTTGGTGACCAGCAACTCGCAGGTGATCACGATGAAGCCGTTCAACGCGACGACCGCACTGAACCACCAGGTCGACAGTCCTTCGGCCTTCATGTGCAGGGGGAGCGTCGCCAGGTACTGCATGTAGATCGCGGCATTGATGAACATGCACAGCAGGAACAGCACGTACCGGCCGTCCTTCAGTACTGCGCCATAACCGCCCTTTACCGCTGCTACAGGTTCTGCTGCAGCCTCAGGAGCGTCAACATCTATGGCGCCCTTACGACGAGGTAGAGCAACAACAGCAACCGCTGCATAGGCAAGAGCCGCTACAGCCTCACCAATGAACAGCAGGTCCCACGAGATCGCCAGCAGCGCAGCACCGATCAGAGGTGCCGCCGTCGTGCCCAGGTTCATCGCGAGTCGGTAGACCGCGAAGATCATCACCTGGCGGTTCTCCGGCGTGAGCTCCGTCAGCAACGCCGCAGACGCCGGGCGATAGAACTGCCCAACAGCGCCGGCCAAAGCGACCATGGCCAGCACTGCCACGTAGTTCTGCACGTACGCGATGGCCAGCACGAACCCGGCCATACCGAACATGCTGATCATCACGGCGTTCCGGGGCCCGAGTCGGTCGGACAACGAGCCACCGATGATCAGGCCGATCACCGAGCCGCCGCCGTAGACCCCCAGCGCCGTACCGGCTTGTACGTCGCTGAAGCCCTGCGACGTGGTGAGGAACAGCACCAGGAAGACCTGGAGGAACCAGCCCAGCTTGTTGACGAATACGCCGACCAGCAGGGCTTTGACCGCTACCGGGGCTTCCCGGATCGTGGCCAGGATCCCGACGTCGGTAGTGCTCACGACCCCTCCTTCTCGGCCTTGTGGCCGGTCCAGCTCAGAGCCTTCTCGGCCGCGTCGAGCCCGGCACGGCAGTCGTCGAGCGAAGTGGCCACAGCGGTGGCGTACGCGATCCGGCCCCAGAGCGTGCCAACAGGCGGGGGACTGGTGTTGGCGCCCGGCTCCATCAGTACGACGAGCTGGTCGACCGTACCGGGCAGATCCGCCTTGTCGAAGGAAACCGAGTCGAGGATCGTCTCGTTCTCGTCGACGTAGAAGAACCGCACGCCGCCGCACATCGCGCGGTCCGGCACCAGCTCGGGCGCCTGCCCACAGGCCACCGCGGCCGCGGCCAGACCCGGGTCGGCGCCGGTCGCCTGCAGACCGAGGTACGGGATCATGTCGCCGCCGATGCGGGCGTTGATCTCGATCACCTTCGGGCCGTCGGCCGTCATCATGATCTCGGTATGCGTGACCCCGTCGGTGAAGGCGATCGCGGCATGCGCGTCGGCCAGCACCTTCATCAGCTCCTGGTCCACCAACAGCGAATCATGAGCGTCGACGTAATGCCCGACCTCTTCCGCGTACGGCGGGTAGCCGAGCTCCTTGCGGGCAAGGCAGAACGGCGTGACCTGGCCCTGGAAGACGGCCGAGTCGATGCTGATCTCGTACCCGTCGGCGAACTCCTCGACCAGCACCTTGACGTCGTAATGCGGCGCCTCCGGCACGGTCGTGTCGTGCGCGAACTCCCAGTTCTCGGTCAGCTCGCCCGGGTCGTTGACCTTCACCACGCCCAGGCTCGCGGCGAGCGCTCGCGGCTTGAGGATGACCGGATAGCCGACCTCCGCCGCGGTCGCGAGGGCGTCATCGACCGTGTCGACGAGGAACGACGCCGGCTGCGGTACGCCGTACTCGGCCAGGGCCTTCCGGGTCAGGTGCTTGTCGCGGCAGCGGTTCACCATCGCGACGTCACCACCGGGCAGACCGAGCGCCTCGGCGACGTGGGCCGTCTGCAGAATGCGCGCCTCGTCCCAGCAGAGCACGCCGTCGATCGGCGACTTCTCGTGCAGAGCGCGGGCCGCCTCGACCAGCAGCGGAGCCTCGAGCGTGGTCTCGAGCACGGTCCAGCCCTCGATGTAGTCCTTCTCCCAGGTCGGTTCCGCGTGCAGGAACATGTGGATCCGGTACCGCGGCCCGATCGAGCGCAGGATGTACTCACGGAACAAGCGCATTCCGGTGGCGACCACCAACAGATGTGGACGTTCGGTCATGATCAGGCCTCCTTAATTGCTTTGGGTGGCGCGATTTCCTCGATGTAGGAAACGCCCGTAGAGCCGTCGGCACGCTCCCAGTGGTCGGCGATCCGCAGGGTGCCGCGGAACACCTCGGGGACGCTGGTGCACTCCCCGGTGATCAGTTCGCCGTCGGTGCCGAGCAGGCAGTAGGCGGCCCGGATCGCGCCGTCGGGCTGGCGACGCCCGACCAGCCGGCCGCTGCGCAAGAACCCGCCGGGGTAGAACTCGGCCCAGACCAGGTCGTTCTCGCAGTGATACTGCCCGTACGGCGCCTCTTCGGTGCCGTCGGTGACCAGGCGGAACCAGCGGCCGTCGATGTCGAGATCGGGCTGCGGTTCCCAGGCGGCCGCGCTCACCACTTCACCGCGCACAACTCGTCGCGGATCGGGTAGATCTCGCGGTCGAACATGGAGTTGAGCACGATCGCGGCCCGCACCGGCAGCTGGGTCAGGCCCGCGTTGGTCAGGCCGTGGCTGTAGCGGCTGTGGTTGAAGGTGTACATCCGGTGGCCGTTGCGGCCCTTCCAGCGCACCGAGTAGTCCGGCTCGACGATCATCTCGTCATCCGCGTCGTAGTCGATCCGCTCGCGCAGGTCGTCGTCGAACGGTGCCGCCACGTGCTCGCGCCCGGCCGCGACGACCAGGTGCCGTACGGCGAACTCCTCCGGCGCCGAGTGCGACGTACAGCGCAAGGTGATCCGGCCGTCGCCGCCCAGTTCCGCCGACGTCACGTCACGGCCCGGAAGCAGGGTGACGGGGAATCGGCCGAGGGTGAGCAGACCGTCGTAGTTGGACTGGTAGAGCGCCTTCAACGCACCCGGGGTGAGCGCGTCACCGCTGTACCGGTGGTCGGTGATCAGCTCGCGCCGTTTGGCCCGGCCGAGCTCCTGCATGAACTCGATATGCGACGGGCGGTAGAACTCGTTCGCCATCGGGGAGTCGTCGATACTGCGGAACCACTGGTGCCGCCCGATCCACCGGATGTCGGTGAAACCCGAACCCAGCAAGCGAAGTACGCACTCGACACCGGTCTGGCCGCCACCGACGACCGCGATCGGATCCGCCTTGTGCGCGTCCATCGACGGCAGCCGGGTACCGAGATCGTCGGCGATGAAGGCGCGCTCCGGCGGCAGGTCGGTGAAGTACGACGGCACCACCGGCCGGGTGCCGAGACCGAGCACGAGGTGCTCCGAAACGGCGACCGGTTCGTCGTTCTGCTTGACCAGGAAGCCGTCCTCGGTGATCGAGATCTCGTTGACCGTGACGCCGAAGGAGACCACCGCGAGCTTCTCGGTGCACCAGGCCAGGTAGCGCTCGTACTCGATCCGCGGCAGCGCGTCGAACTGCGAGTTGATCAACGCGTAGAGCCGCCCGGAGGTGACCAGGTAGTTCAGGAACGACAACTCGTGCTTGGGATCGACCAGCGAGACCAGGTCCTTCATCCAGCCGGTCTGCATCCGCACACCCGGGTAGAGCAGCGGCGTGTGCCAACCGGCCACCGGACGGCTGTCGAACAACGCCAGCTTCTCGTCGGTGGCGGACTGGTACAACGCCGCCAGGGATAGGTTCGCCGGACCGGCACCGATACCGACGGTGTGGTACCTGGGAAGTTCCGATGTCGACATGCGCTTGTTCTCCGTCCGCGATGGGTTGGTGCGGGGTGTTTCCCCGGTGGTGTGGTGCTCTTTGCTCTGCTGGCCGTCTGCCTGGTCCAGCAAGTCGCGAGCCGCCGTCCGGCTCGCGGCCAGGGCGGTTTTCACACTGCCGCCCGAACCACCGGTGAAAGTGAAGAGCCGATGCGTACTGCCGAGCACCGACCACAAGGTCAGCACCGGCGGATCGGCATAACAGTCGGTGCTGTTGACGGTGTGTCCCGTCGCGAGCAGCCGCAGATGTGGCAGCCGCTCGTTGACCAGCCGGACCGCCCGCGCGGACATGTCCGGCCGATGCGGGCGACTGCCGGGTGGTACCGCCCACTGCTCGGTGTCGATCCCCAGCAGCAGGCCGTTCGATCCCGTGGGCCGTCCGAACAGCCCAGTGGTCTCATCGACGAACATGGTCGGCCGGGCGCCGTACGTGGTGAAGACGCCGTACTGGATCGACTTCGTCCGGTACGGCGAGGCCGGCAGGGCGTTGTCCGCCAGCAAGCCCGGCGTCCACGGCCCAGCCGCGACGACCACCGCGTCGTACCGGGTGGTGCCGGTGAGTAGGCGGCAGCTGACCGAACCGTCGTCGTGCGGGACCAACCCGAGCACCGGGCCGACCAGCACGCGGCTTCGGCGTCCGCCACCGAGCTCGGCCAGTACGGCGGAGCGCAGCCGGTCCGGCAGGATGAAGCCCGCTCGCCGTTCGAGTACGCCGACCGTGTTCTCGGGTAGGCCGTGCCAGCCGCGCCGGGTCAGCTCGTCCGGGCCGACGAGTTCGGCCTGCTCCACCTCGTCGACCGCCGCCGCCAGCTCGTCGGTGTCAGGCAAGAGGTACGTCGAACCGGTCTCGGTATAGCCGGCCCAATCGAGCAGGCTCGGGCTGCCGAGGAGTTCGCCGAGGCTCTCGACCGCCATACCCCGCTGGAGGGGATGGGTCTCGAAGGCACGGACGCCACCGCCCGAAGCCGCCGTGGCGTCGTCCGAGCGCGGCCCGCTGATCAGGTCGACCGATACGCCCGGACGCTCCGCCAGCCGCCAGGCCAGCAGCGCGCCCGCGATGCCCGCGCCGATCACGCAGATCTTCATGGCGCTAGCCGCCCGTGAGGGTGCGAAGGGTGCCGACGTCGCGAACGCCACCCTCGAGCAGGGTCAGCAGGCAGCGCGCGGCCAGCGCCGGGTCGAACCCGGACGGCTCGAGTGCCGCTTCACCCCGGGCCCGCTCGGCCGCGGCCAGCGCGGGATCCAGCGGTGCGGTCACCTCGAAGTCGCCGCTGAGCAACGGCGCGACCCGGTCCCGGAAGGCATGGAAGCCCGGCCAGGTGAAATCACTCTGATAGCGATCGGGCCGATCCCAGGCCAAAAACAAACGCACGATTGATGGCTCTTCGGCACCGAGGATTTCGTTTGCCCAAACCGCGTGATTTCGGCTGGTCGAGAATTTTGAACCTTCCAATGTGTAGAACTCGTTCACGACCAAACCGGACAACGGCAATGGATAAACTCCGGCGGCGGCCCACAGCGCCGGCCAATACAGGGCATACCAGAATGCATTGTCCAAGCCCAGGAAGTGCCATAACCGGTCTACCCGGCCGGCCGCCGAGACAAACTCCGGCAATGTCGTCGCGGCCGGATCGACCGCCGCGGCGACGCTGTACAGATCGGTCAATGCGATCTCGGTGAACGGCCCGATCCGCAGCCCGGCCAGCGGGCCGGTGCCCTCGATACCCCAGTTGGTCGGATAGGCCAGCGGGACCTCCGGCAGACCGTCGGCGAGCGTGTGCGCGATCAGCGTCCGGACGGCCGGCGGCAGGTCGGCCCGCAGCCACATCTCGGTCATCGTTTCGCGGTGGTCCGCCATCCGCAGCACCGGTACGACGGCCTGGAACGGGCGGGGTTCGCCACCGCACCGGCCGCAGACCGGATCGACCATGGTGGCGACCTGGGTGAAGGACCCGCACTGCTCGCAGGCGCCACCGCCGGCCGGAGCCTTGCAGCGCCCGCACAGGCCGGTCAGGTAGGAGTCGTGCAAGGTGCGATGGCAGTCCGCGCAGGCATGCAGGGTGACCTCGCGCATCGGCGTCGCGCCGCTCTCCACGAGGGCCCGCAGCATGCCTTCGATCCGCGGCGAATGCTCCGCCTGCAAGGGATCGGTGAAGTTGTCGTACCCGATGCCCGCCAGCCGATAGGTGTGCTGGATCTCGTCCCGGAAGGCGGCCATCATCGGCAGCACCTCGGTGCCCTCGTTCTCGGCGCGAGTGAGCACGTAGTTCTGGTGGATGTCGAGACCGGTGCTGACGAAGACCCGCTCGCCCCGGGCCCGGGCGGCTCGCGCGGCGAGGTCGGCCGCGACGTACGGACCAGACAGGTGACCGACGTGCAGGGGGCCGTTCGCGGTCGGCTGCGGATAGGTGAAGACGGTGACCGGATCCGTCAGGCCGGGGTCAGTCATCGGAGTCGCCGGTGGGCATCCAGTACGCGCTGAAGATGGTCAGCATGTCCTGCGCCGACCTGTTCTGCACGATGTGCGTCTCGGTGCTGTTCAGCAGGAAGGCCGAGCCCTGTGGCACGGCATGTTCATCGTCTCCGGACACCACATGCGCGGTGCCCGCCACGACCACCGAAAGCTCCAGCTCCGGATGCTGGTCCAGTGGGCTCTCCGAACCCGGTGGAACGCTGTACCACATTGCCTGGAATGGCATTTGTTTGCCGAGTTCGTATTGCTCCCAGCGGACCACACGAATGTCTTTCACGAACTGGTCCGTACCGGTCGCGAGATCGAATGTACGCATGCTTCACTACCCTCCGTAGTTGACGCAGCGCGCAACTCAAGAAGTTATGGAATGGCAGACAAGAACGAGCAGCCTGAAACGGCTGGAATCACCACCCCCATGGCGATGAATGTGCGACGGCCCCCACCGCCGTTGACCGGAAATATAGGGAAGGTCGCCCTCCGAGTAAAGAGAACTACGGCACGAATTTCTCGTTGCCCGTAACTTGCCCCGATTATTTTCGTTGCGGTGGCAATGCGTGGTTGGCCCGGCACACAGGGCCACCGAGTCCGGTCTGCGAATGCGTGCTGACGCGTTGTGTTCGAACCTCAACTACCCCGAATGCCCGGATCAGGGCAGGTGACGCTGCGTCAGCCGAGGGGGAGGGCAGCCGGTGCGCCGCCCCAGTTGATCTGCTCGCGGGCAGCCGCGATTCCGGCCTGGACAGCGAAGGTCCGGGTCTCCTTGCTCTCGGCCCCGGCCGTCAGATCGCCGTAGACCACCGCCAGCCGTTGCTCGACCAGCCGGATCAGCGCCGTCGCCGCGGGCTGCCCGGTCACCGGCGCGGGCAGGTCGTACGCCGGTTCGGGCGCGACGGGCTTGGCCTTGGCCGCGGTGATGAGGTCGATCAGCCGATCCCGGCGCAACTCATGCGCGGCATAGAGCTGCCGGGCTGCGCCGAATCGGCTGCCCTTGAGGTTGCCGCCGGCCACGCCGATCGCGTAGATGGCGGCATGCTCTCCGGCCAGGCAGGCCTGCAACGCGTCGATCTCGCTCATCGCTGGGCTTTCTTCTTCGGAGGTGCGGCCAACTGGCCGAGCCAGAGCGCGAGCTGGCTCTCGGCGGCCGCGATGGACCCGATCAACCGGGCAGGTTCACCCGAGAGGCTCGCGGCTGTGGTCGCGTGCGCGATGGCGAGCGCCTGCTCCCGGCCGGCCAGGTCGGTGATCGCGGCCGCCTGGGTCGCCGGAATGACCGGGACCTTTGCCGTAGTAGGCGTGACGGAGGAGGCGATCGCCTTCAGCTTGGCCAACTGGGTGGCGTGGTTCTTAGTCGCGACGGCCAGCTTCGTCGCGAGCGCCGGATAGCGGCGGGTGGTCGCGGCATAACGCGCGCTGAGCTGGTTGAGGTGTCCGGCGATGGTCGTCACCGCTGCCACTACGGCCGGATCAACCGTCGGCGTCGGCGGCTGGGAAGCGCCTTTGCCTTTCGGGCCGCCACCACCTGGAAGGTTCGGACCGCCGTCACACCCCGCCACCAGCAGCGTCGTACCCGCTGCGAGCACGGCACCACTCAGCGCCGTACGGCGGGAAAGTGATCGCGCGGAGTGATCTGGCGAGGTCGTCGGCACGGCCTGAACTTATCCCAGCCCGGGGACCGATAGGGTGGGTTACTGCCCTCGGCGGCGACGCCGGGCAGTTTGTCAACGGGTGAACAGCAGTTTTGTCAACGGGTGAAAACAAGTGGAGAGAGGCAGGTCGCCCAAGTGAGCCGGAAGTCTGACCACATCGACGACGAGCGCCTCGCTGCCTATCTTCGGCCGATCGTGGCGCAGTTCGGCTGCGATCTGGAGGCAGCCGACGTGACACCGGCCGGGAAGCGGCGGTTGTTGCGGGTCCTGGTGGACCGAGACGGCGGAATCAGTCTCGATGACGTGGCCGATGTCACCCGGGCGATCTCGAAGGCGCTGGACGTCGACGAGTACGTGATGGGCAGTACTGCGTACACGCTGGAGGTGTCCAGCCCCGGTGTCGACCGGCCGCTGACGCTGCCCCGGCACTGGCGCAGGAACGTGAGCCGCCTGGTGGCCGTGTCCCTACTGGACGGCACCAAGGTGAAGGGCCGCATCATGGCGGCCGCCGAAGAATCCGCCGAGCTGGACGTCACAGACACAGCTGGTGAAGTCCGAATTAATTTCGCCGACGTGGAGAAGGCGAAGATCCAGATCGAGTTCAACCGACCCGCCGGCGCGGGCGAGATGGCCGCCGAAGACGGCATGGAGGAGGACTGATCATGGATATCGATATGGCGGTACTGCGTTCATTGGAGCGCGAGAAGGACATCGCCTTCGAGGTGGTCGTCGAGGCGATCGAGCAGGCCCTGCTGGTCGCGTACCACAAGACCGAGGGCGCTCAGTCGCACGCGCGGGCCGAGCTGGACCGCAAGACCGGGCACGTCACCGTGTTCGCGCAGGAGCTGGCCGAGGACGGTTCGATCGCCCGGGAGTACGACGACACCCCGCACGACTTCGGCCGGATCGCGGCCACCACGGCGAAGCAGATCATCCTGCAGCGGTTGCGCGACGCCGAGGACGACATGCGGTACGGCGAGTTCTCCAACAAGGAGGGCGACATCGTCTCGGGCATCGTCCAGCAGGGCCGCGACCCGCGCTCGGTGATGGTCGACCTGGGCAAGATCGAGGCCGTGCTGCCGGTGCCGGAGCAGGTGCCGGGGGAGAAGTACGAGCACGGCTCCCGGATCCGGGTCTACGTGGTCGGCGTTCGCAAGGGTTTCAAGGGCCCGCAGATCACCGTCTCGCGCACCCACCCGAACCTGGTGAAGAAGCTGTTCGCGCTCGAGGTGCCGGAGATCGCCGATGGCACCGTCGAGATCACCGCCATCGCCCGCGAGGCCGGTCACCGGACCAAGATCGCGGTCCGCACCCTGCACCCCTCGGTGAACGCCAAGGGCGCCTGCATCGGGCCGATGGGCCAGCGCGTGCGCAACATCATGCACGAGCTGCACGGTGAGAAGATCGACATCATCGACCACAGCGACGACCCGGCGACGTTCGTCGGGAATGCGCTGTCGCCCGCACAGGTTGCGTCGGTGGAGGTCGTCGACGCCGCCGCCCGCGCGGCACGCGTCATCGTCCCCGACTACCAGTTGTCACTCGCGATCGGCAAGGAAGGGCAGAATGCCCGCCTCGCGGCGCGGCTGACGGGCTGGCGAATCGACATCCGGCCCGATACGGATGTGACTCGTGGCGACGAACCGGTAGACTGAGCCATCGGTCGGCCGACTGAGCCGTCCCGACACCCTGAGGACTCGAGACAACGTGAGTACAGACGCGCGTCCCGAGCGGACGTGTGTGGGGTGCCGGAAACGGGACAGTCAGGCCAACCTGCTGCGGATGGTGGTCGCCGGAGGAGTGGTTCTTCCGGATGAGCGCCATCAGGCACCAGGCCGCGGGGCGCATCTGCACCCGGTGACCGAGTGTCTCGATCTCGCCGAGCGGCGGAAGGCGTGGCCCAGGGCCTTCAAGGTCCCAGGTCCGCTGGACGCCCATCTCGTGCGGGAGTACGTCGATCAGCACGCTGTGACAAAGGGCAAGACAAGTGCGGCCGCCCGGCCGCCCGCGGAAACCACCGCGAAGACATGAAGGCGGGTCATCGACTCATGACCACTCGATGAGTGTCGAACGATGAGTGCAATGCGATGAGCAAGCACGTCTACTAGCGGTCCGGGCACCAGGCTCGGACCAGAGGGAGAGTAGTGGCAAAGGTCCGGGTCTACGAGCTCGCAAAAGAGCTCGGCGTTACCAGCAAGGTCGTCCTGACCAGGCTGAACGACATGGGAGAGTTCGTCCGGTCGGCGTCCTCGACGATCGAGGCACCCGTCGTCCGGCGGCTGGCGGAGGAGTTCGAGAAGAACCCGCCCGCCACCAAGAAGAGGGCCGCGGCCAAGAAGGCCGCCCCCAGTGCATCCAGCGCCGCACCCGCGGCGCCGAAGCCGGCTGCCCCCGCGGCACCGGCGACCACCGCGTCCGCGCCGTCCGCTGAGGCCGCGCCCGCACCGGTGGCAGAGACTCCGGCCCCGGCGGCCGAACCGACCGCCGCACCGGTTTTCGAGACCCCGGCAGCTGCCGCCCCGGCCACGCCGGGCGTCAAGCCGGGTCCGCGTCCGGGCCCGAAGCCGGGTCCGCGCAAGCCCGAGCCGGCCGCGCAGCCGGAGGCCCCGGCCGCCGCTGCCGCACCTGCTCCCGCCGCACCGGCTGCTCCGGCCGAGACGGCACCCGCCGCTCCGGCCGCGCCGTCGACTCCGGTCGCGCCGAAGCCGGCCGCTGAGCGTCCCGCCGCGGCGGATCGTCCGGCGACCGCACCGGCACCGCGTCCCGGTACGTCGGGTGGCGCGCCGCGTCCGGGTGCTCCCCGTCCGGGTGGCACGCCGCGTCCCGGTGGCCAGGGTGGTCCCGGTTCCGGTCCCCGTCCGGGTGCGCCCCGGCCGGGTAACAACCCGTTCAGCTCTACCCAGGGCATGCAGCGCGGTGGCGCCCGTCCGGGCCCGTCCGGCGATCGCGATCGTCCGGCTCCGGCGCAGGGTGGCAGTAGTGCTCCCGGCGGCGTCGCCGGCGCGCCCCGTCCGCCCGCGGCCCGTGGTGGCCAGGGCGACCGGCCGCGTCCGTCCGGTGGTGTGCCTGGCGCTCCCCGGCCGAACCCGGCCATGATGCCGAAGTCCTCCGCCGGTACCTTCACCGGCCGTCCGTCCGGTCCGGGCGGCGGCTCCGGTGGTCCCGGTGGCGGTCGTGGTGGACCCGGTGGCCGTCCCGGCGGCGGTACCGGTGGTCCCGGTGCCGGTCCGCGCGGTGGTGGCGGCGGTGGCGGTGGCTTCCGTCCCGGCGGTGGTGGCCCCAGCGGTCCCCCCGGTGGTGGCGGTGGCGGTCGTCCGGGCCCGGGTAACCGGGGCCGGGGCGGAACGCAGGGTGCCTTCGGGCGTCCGGGCGGTCCGGCTCGCCGTGGCCGTAAGTCGAAGCGGGCCAAGCGCCAGGAATTCGACAACATGCAGGCTCCGGCCGTCGGCGGCGTGCGCGTCAAGCACGGTGACGGCGAGGTCGTGAAGCTCGCTCGTGGCGCCTCGCTGACGGACTTCGCCGAGAAGGTCGGCGTCGACCCGGCATCGCTGGTTCAGGTGCTGTTCCACCTGGGCGAGATGGTGACCGCGACCCAGTCGGTCAACGAGGAGACGCTGCAGCTGCTCGGTACCGAGCTGAACTACGACGTTCAGATCGTGTCCCCCGAGGACGAGGACCGCGAGCTGCTCGAGTCGTTCGACATCGAGTTCGGTTCGGACGAGGGCGACGACAGCCACCTGATGGCGCGGCCGCCGGTCGTGACCGTGATGGGTCACGTCGACCACGGTAAGACGAAGCTGCTGGACGCGATCCGGCACGCGAACGTCGTGGCCGGCGAGGCCGGTGGCATCACCCAGCACATCGGTGCGTACCAGGTGACGACCGAGGTGGACGGCCACGAGAGGGCCATCACCTTCGTCGACACCCCGGGTCACGAGGCGTTCACCGCCATGCGTGCTCGTGGTGCGCAGGCCACCGACATCGTCATCCTGGTGGTCGCGGCCGACGACGGCGTGATGCCGCAGACGATCGAGGCGCTGAACCACGCCCGCGCGGCGAATGTGCCGATCGTGGTCGCGGTCAACAAGATCGACGTCCCGGCAGCCGACCCGGCGAAGGTCCGCGGTCAGCTCACCGAGTACGGCCTGGTCCCCGAGGAGTACGGCGGCGACACGATGTTCGTCGACGTCTCTGCGAAGGCCCGGCTGAACATCGACGGCCTGCTCGAGGGCGTCGTCCTGACCGCCGACGCGTCGCTGGACCTCCGGGCCAACCCGGATCAGCCGGCGCAGGGTCTGGCGATCGAGGCGCACCTGGACAAGGGCCGTGGTCCGGTCGCGACCGTGCTGGTTCAGCGCGGCACGCTCCGGGTCGGCGACTCGATGGTCGCGGGTCCGGCGTACGGCCGGGTCCGGGCGATGCTCGACGAGCACGGCAACAACGTGACCGAGGCACTGCCGTCGCGTCCGGTCCTGGTTCAGGGCCTGACCGCGGTGCCGGGCGCCGGCGACAACTTCCTCGTTGTCGACGACGACCGGATGGCTCGCCAGATCGCTGAGAAGCGTGAAGCCCGCGCCCGTGCCGCCGCGAACGCCAAGCGCCGCGCGCGTCGTACGCTCGAGGACTTCATGGCGAGCATGGAGAAGGGCCAGAGCCAGGAGCTCCTGCTCATCCTCAAGGGTGACGGTTCCGGTTCGGTCGAGGCGCTCGAGGACGCACTGGTGCGGATCGAGGTCGGCGACGAGGTCAACCTCCGCGTCATCGACCGCGGTGTCGGTGCGATCAACGAGAACGACGTCAACCTGGCCATCGCGTCGAACGCCGTCATCATCGGCTTCAACGTGCGGCCGGCGGGCAAGGCCGGAGATCTGGCCGAGCGCGAGGGCGTGGATATCCGGTTCTACTCGGTCATCTACTCCGCGATCGACGAGATCGAGGCGTCGCTCAAGGGCATGCTCAAGCCCATCTACGAAGAGGTCCAGCTCGGTACGGCGGAGATCCGCGAGATCTTCCGCTCGTCCAAGGTCGGCAACATCGCCGGTTGCTGGGTCACGAGTGGTGTCATCAAGCGCAACGCGAAGGTGCGCCTGCTCCGGGACGGCGCCGTCGTTCTGGACAACGCGGATCTGTCCTCGCTCAAGCGGTTCAAGGACGACGCCTCCGAGGTCCGCGAGGGCTTCGAGTGTGGTCTGACCGTGAACAACTTCAACGACATCAAGCTGGGCGATGTCGTCGAGGCGTTCGAACTGCGGGAGAAGCCGCGGACCTGATCTGGTTCCGTACCTGATCGTCCGTAGCTGTCGAGAACTGACCAGGTAACGTCCGGAGAGGCGGGTTCCGCCCGCCTCTCCGGACGTTACTCATGAATGAGGGAGTGAGCCCTGATGGGTGAAGCACGGGCGAAGCAACTGGCCGATCGGATCCAGGTGCTGGTGGCCGAGCTGCTGGAGCGCCGGGTGAAGGATCCGCGACTGGGATTCGTCACCATCACCGACGCGCGACTGACCGGAGACCTCCGCGAGGCCAGCGTTTTCTACACCGTTTACGGCGACGAGCAGGACCGCGCGTCGACCGCCGCCGCGCTGGAGTCCGCGCGCGGCATGATCCGCTCCGAGGTCGGCAAGGTCCTCGGCCTGCGGCACAGCCCGAGCCTGGCGTTCTTCCTGGACGCCATCCCGGAGAACGCCGGCCAGATCGAGGAGCTGCTCGCCAAGGCCCGCCAGGCCGACGCCGAGGTGGCCAAGGCCGCCGCGGGCGCCAAGCCGGCCGGCGAGGCCGATCCGTACAAGCGCCGCGAGGACGATGACGACGACGACGAGTAATCCGGTGACCGACGTGTCCGCGGTCGACGGCATCGTGGTGGTGGACAAACCTCAGGGTTTGACCTCCCACCAGGTCGTCGCCCGGATCCGCCGTCTCGCCGGCACCCGCAAGGTCGGCCACGCCGGCACGCTGGACCCGATGGCCACCGGCGTACTCGTGGTCGGCCTCAACCGGGCCACCCGCCTGCTCGGCCACCTCCAGATTGCCGACAAGTCGTACGACGCCACCATCCGCCTCGGCGCCACGACCACCACGGACGACGCCGAGGGCTCCATCGAGAACGTCGCTCCCAGTGGCGCCGTCGAGGCCGTCACCGCGGAAGCCATCGAGGCGGCCGTAACGGCGTACCGCGGCGAGATCTCGCAAGTGCCGTCGAAGGTGTCCGCGATCAAGGTCGACGGACGGCGTGCGTACGAACGCGTCCGCGCAGGCGAGGAAGTCGCCCTCAAGGCACGCGTCGTCACCGTCAGCCGGTACGACGTCCGCGACGTGCGAGTAGTCGAGTCTGTCGACGGCGTCGGGCCTTTCGTCGACGTGGACGTCACGGTAGACTGCTCCAGCGGGACGTACATCCGTGCCCTAGCCCGCGACCTCGGCACCGACCTGGGCGTCGGTGGTCACCTCACGGCCCTCCGCCGGACCCGAGTCGGCTCGTTCGACCTCTCCGGCGCGTCAACCCTCGACGAGTTGGCCGACTCCTTCGCGCTGACCCCCATCGCCGAAGTCGCCGCCGCAACCTTCCCCCGGTACGACGCCACCGCCGACCAGGAGGCTGCCATCCGTACCGGCCGCCCCCTGACCGGCCTCGGCCTCGACTCCGGCTTGACCGCCATGTTCGCCCCAGACGGCACCTTCCTGGCGTTGTACGACCAGCACGGCCCCATCGCCAAACCCACCGCCGTCTTCGTCACCTAGGGCTTTCGTTGCCCGCGCCGCGGCCGGATTGCCGGAGTTTGTGTGTTGGCGGAAATTGTCGGTGGGCCGGGCTAGCGTTTTGCAGATGAGATACGGGTTTGTTCTTCCTTATGGGGATGCGCGGACGGCGGCGGAGTTGGCGGGCCTGGCCGAGGAGCATGGCTGGGACGGGTTCTTCGTCTGGGAGTCGATCTGGGGGCTCGACGCGTGGGCGATGTTGGCCGCGGCGGCGATGACGACGGAGCGGATCAGGTTGGGCACGATGCTGACGCCATTGCCGCGGAGAAAACCGTGGGATGTCGCTGGGCAGACGTCCACGGTCGACAACCTGAGCAACGGGCGGGTGATTCTCGCGGCGGGGCTCGGGGTTGCCGGGATGGAGCGGTTCTGGCTGTTCGAGGATGACCCGGGGCGCAAGGTTCGGGCGGAGATGCTCGACGAGTCGCTCGAGATGCTGCAGTTCCTCTGGCGGGATGAGCCGTTCGAGTTCAACGGCAAGCACTTCAAGTCGAAGAAGGTCGACAAGCTCGATCCGCCGGCGCCGCCGCCTCCCGTGCAGCAGCCGCGTATCCCGACCTGGGTGGTCGGCGCCTGGCCCGCGCCGAAGTCGATGCGCCGGGCCGCGCTGCAGGACGGCTGGCTGCCGAACGTGATGCCGGATCCGGGGGAGAAGGAGGGCACGCTCACGCCGGAGAAGCTCGCGGACGGGGTCGAGTGGATCCGTCGCGAGCGCGAGAAACACGGCCTCGGCATGGACGGGTACGACATCGTGGCCGAAGGCACCACCAAGGCCGACGATTCGAAGGCCGGTGACGAGGTGCGGAAGTGGGCTGATGCCGGGGCGACCTGGTGGATCGACGCCGACTGGTCCTCGATGGAGCCGGAGTCCGTCCGCGCTGCCGCCGAAACCCGGCTGGAAGCAGGCCCACCCCGCATCGACTGACACCTTCGTGCGGGGTCCGTAGGCTTATACGTATGCGGTCGCGTCCTACGTTGAGCTGGTCTGCCGGGCCTGGGCAGCTGGTCGCGCCTTCGGCAGCGGGAGTCGACGAGGTCGCCGAGGTGGTCGCCGACGGCGGCGTGGTGGTGCTGAGTGGCGCCGGGATCTCCACCGAGTCGGGGATTCCGGATTACCGCGGGGCTTCGGGCAGTCTGCGGAAGCACACGCCGATGACGTACGGCGAGTTCGTCGCGACTAATACGGCCCGGCAGCGTTATTGGGCGCGGAGCCACCTCGGCTGGCGGACCATCGCCCGAGCCGATCCGAACGACGGCCATCGGGCGGTCGCGACGATGCAGGCGCGGGGCTACTTCAGCGGGGTCATCACGCAGAACGTCGACGGCCTGCACCAGGCGGCCGGTGCGCGCGATGTGATCGAGTTGCACGGCAGCCTGGATCGGGTCGTCTGCCTGCATTGCAAGGACACGTCCGCGCGGATCGAGCTACACCACCGGTTGCACGAGGCCAATCCGGCATTCCAGGCGGAGGCCACCCGGATCAACCCGGACGGCGATGTCGAGCTATCGGATCAGGCCGTCGCGGGGTTCCGGCTGGTCGAGTGTGGCCAGTGCGGGTCTGACCTGCTGAAGCCGGACGTCGTCTTCTTCGGGGAGAACGTGCCGCGGGCACGAGTCGAGCGGTGTTATCGGCTGGTGGATGATGCGAACGCGTTGCTGGTGCTCGGGTCGTCGTTGACGGTGATGTCGGGCTTTCGGTTCGTCAGGTATGCGGCGAAAGCGGGCAAGCCGGTTCTGATCGTCAACCAGGGCGAGACCCGCGGGGATGCGCACGCGAGTGTGCGCGTCCAGCAGGCGCTGGGGCCCGCCCTCACCGAGCTGGTGGAGACGCTCGGCTGAAGGCGGGCGCGGCTAGCGGGGGAGTAGGTGGTGGTACGGCGGCACAGGGCGGGAAAGACTGGCGGCTTGGGTGCGGAGGTGGCGGGCTTCGGCGGCCCAGGTGGCTTGCTGTGCGGCGTCGATGATCGGGAAGCCGCCGACCAGGTTGACGTACGTGATCAAGGCGACCGCGGCCTGGCCTTCGTAGCGCGGGTGGTAGTTGGCCGCGCGGAAGAGGTCGAGATCCTTGCCCTGGATCCACGCCACCCCGTCGGCCGCGCAGGCGTCATGCCCGGTCGACGGACCGAAGGTGTCGATGTACGTCGCTCCGCCGGCGGCCGCGGCCTTCGCGACGGCGGCGTTGAGGTGTTCCTCGATGGCGTACAGGTACCGGTAGTCCCCATCCGCGAACGGCAGGATCGCCGGACAGGTCCCCGTCTCGGGCGCGATCTTCGGATAGCCGATCAGGAGGATCTTCGCCTGCGGTGACCGCGCCCTGATGCCCTTCACCACCTCCGTGATCCGGGCCTGGGTCTTGTCGATGTTCGCCTTCAACGTGTCGACTCCGTTGACCGTGAAGTGCTTGCGGCACGGATCACCCGTCGGGTCGGACGCGCGCAACCCCGGACAGGTGCTGATCACGCTGCCGAAGACGCCGAAGTCGTTGCCACCGATGCCGAGCGTCACCAGATCCGTGTCGGCCGTCAGCGCGTTGAACTGCGGCGGAAAGACCCCCAGCGGAGTCTTCTGCCAGCCGGTCATGTGCGTCGTATCGGCACCACCGCAGGTCACGTCGGTGAACGCGTCCACGTCCAGCGCCTCGGCCAGCTGCTTCGGGTAGTTGCCGCCCGACCGCAGGCATCCCAGCGACAGCAGGTCCACGATCGGGACCAACGGCGCCGAGCTGTACGAATCACCCAGGGCGACGTACTTGCCGAAGGGAACCGGAAAAGCGGCGGCAGGCGGGGTGACGGAGGTGAGACCGCAGACGGTGAGACTGAGGAAGGCGGCGAGGGCACGGCGCACGTTCACGAAGACCTCCAAGAAGCGTTCCGGTAGCCAGGCGACTACGATAAGTGACAATAGTCGGTTAGGCGATCCTGGTCAGCGGCTCGCCGGGGCGGCATGGAATCCTTGCTCCATGCTTGTCTGGCGCAGCCTGGACGAGGTGGGTCCGGACTTCGGCCCCTCTGTCGTCACCATCGGCAACTTCGACGGGGTTCATCGGGGACATCAGGAGGTGCTCGCGCACGCCCGGCAACAGGCCGAGGCGCGCGGTGGGCTGCCCGTGGTCGCGCTGACGTTCCACCCGCACCCGATGCAGGTCCTGCGTCCGGGGCACGGGCCCGCCACCATCACCGAGCCGGCCGAGCGGGCCGAATTGCTCGGCAAGGCCGGCGCGGACGCCGTACTGGTGCTGCCGTTCGACCGTGACGTGGCCGCCTGGTCGCCGGAGGAGTTCATCGACCGGGTGCTGGTCGGTGCGCTCAAGGCGAAGGCCGTCGTCGTCGGGGAGAACTTCCGCTTCGGGCACAAGGCCGCCGGGCATGTGGACACGCTCATCCAGGCAAAGGCCTTCGACGTCGAAGGCCTCGCGCTCGCCGGAGCCGGTGGTGCGGATCAGCCCTGGTCGTCGACGTACATCCGGGCCAAGATCGCCGAGGGCGACGTCGAAGCCGCGGCGGAGGCGCTCGGCCGTCCGCTGCGCGTCACCGGCGTGGTCATCGAGGGCGACAAGCGCGGCCGGGAGCTCGGTTACCCGACGGCGAACATCCCCGCGGCGGCCGACGCGGCCATCCCGCTGGATGGGGTGTACGCCGGCTGGCTGACCGTGCTCGAGCCCGCGCCGGGCGCTCCGTCGTACGGCGAACCGCTGCCGGCGGCGATCAGCGTCGGGTCCAACCCGACCTTCGACGGCGTCGACCGGCGGGTCGAGTCGTACGTGCTGGATCGCGACGACCTCGAGTTGTACGGCTCGAAGATCGCGGTGGACTTCGTCGCGCGGTTGCGGGGGAGCCAGATCAAGTTCGAGTCGATCGACGAGCTGCTGGTCCAGATGAAGGCCGACGTCGACGGTGCGCGGACCTTACTGCGGCCCTAGGGCCGATTGGGTCCAGGTGTCCACCCGCTGATACGCTGGCTGTTGCCGTCTGAACGGCCGCGGATCCAGAGTGCCCGGGTGACCTAAGCCCCGGTGCGCCGCGCAACGAATTCGAGAGGAACTCGCGTGTCATCAGTTGACGCTGCTGCGAAGAAGAAGATCATCGGTGAGTATGCCCTGACCGAGGGTGACACCGGTTCCCCCGAGGTTCAGGTCGCGCTGCTGACCCACCGCATCGCGGACCTCACCGAGCACCTGAAGGAGCACAAGCACGACCACCACAGCCGTCGTGGCCTGCTCCTGCTGGTCGGCCAGCGCCGCCGGCTGCTGAACTACCTGGCGAAGAAGGACATCAACCGCTACCGGTCCTTGATCGAGCGGCTCGGCCTTCGCCGATGACTTCGTGAGGAGCGGCCTCCGGCGTGCCGGGTGGCCGCTCCTCCCGTATGAGACCTACAACTGAATAAGCAAGACGACAACGGGACGACGCGGTGCGTAATGGGATTACGACCGGTCCTCGGTAGTGGCTTTCGGGATGACCTGGTGACAGGTCCCGCGGGCCTCGATCGAAGACCGGCACCCCTGAAGAGAAGCTCCGGCAACCCAGAGCTCGCGCCTCGCGGTCGTCCAACGTATGCGAGAGAGGGGTATCCCGTGACGGGATCCACCGCGCCCATGGAGGGCGCAGAATTCACCGAAGCCGTTTTGGACAACGGAAAATTCGGTACCCGTACCATTCGTTTCGAGACCGGCCGGCTGGCTCAGCAGGCCGCCGGTTCGGCCGCCGCCTACCTTGACGGCGACACCATGCTGCTGTCGGCGACGACGGCCAGCAAGAAGCCCAAGGACCAGTTCGACTTCTTCCCGCTGACGGTCGACGTCGAAGAGCGGATGTACGCCGCCGGTCGTATTCCGGGCTCGTTCTTCCGCCGGGAGGGTCGTCCTTCCGAGGAGGCCATCCTGACCTGCCGGCTGATCGACCGCCCGCTGCGGCCGTCGTTCGTCTCCGGCCTGCGGAACGAGATCCAGGTCGTCATCACCGTGATGGCGCTGAACCCGGACAAGCTGTACGACGTGCTGGCCATCAACGCGGCCTCGATGTCGACCCAGATCGCCGGGCTGCCGTTCTCGGGCCCGATCGGCGCCACTCGCGTCGCCCTGATCGACACCCAGTGGGTCGCGTTCCCGACGCACACCGAGCTCGAGGACGCCGTCTTCGACATGGTGGTCGCGGGCCGTGTCACCGACACCGGTGACGTCGCCATCATGATGGTCGAGGCCGAGTCCACCCCGGGCACGTTCGACGCCGTCGCCGCCGGCAAGCAGGCGCCGACCGAAGAGGTCGTCGCCGAGGGTCTCGAGGCCGCCAAGGGCTTCATCAAGACCCTGGTCGACGCGCAGTCGGAGCTGGCGGCCAAGGCCTCCAAGCCGACCGGCGAGTTCCCGGTCTTCCCGGACTACCAGGACGACGCGTTCGCCGCCGTCGAGCAGGCCGCGACCGAGGAGCTCACCCAGGCCCTCGCGATCACCGGCAAGCACGACCGCGAGGAGGCCACCGAGGCCGTCAAGGCGGCCGTCGTCGGCAAGCTGGTCGAGACCTTCGAGGGTCGCGAGAAGGAGCTGTCCGCAGCCTTCCGCTCGCTCACCAAGAAGCTCGTCCGCCAGCGCGTGCTGACCGAGAAGGTCCGGATGGACGGTCGCGGTCTGGCCGACATCCGCCCGCTCAAGGCGCAGGTCAAGGTGCTGCCCCGCGTGCACGGCTCGGCGCTGTTCGAGCGCGGCGAGACCCAGATCCTGGGTGTCACCACGCTGAACATGCTCCGGATGGAGCAGCAGCTCGACACGCTCTCCCCGGAGACGCGCAAGCGCTACATGCACAACTACAACTTCCCGCCGTACTCGACCGGTGAGACCGGCCGGGTCGGTTCGCCGAAGCGCCGCGAGATCGGTCACGGCGCGCTGGCCGAGCGGGCCCTGGTGCCCGTGCTGCCGTCGCGTGAGGACTTCCCGTACGCGTTGCGTCAGGTGTCCGAGGCCCTCGGGTCGAACGGTTCCACCTCGATGGGCTCGGTCTGCGCCTCGACGCTGTCCCTGCTCTCGGCCGGTGTGCCGCTGAAGGCGCCCGTCGCCGGTATCGCGATGGGCCTCATCTCCGGTGAGGTCAACGGCGAGACCGAGTACGTCGCGCTGACCGACATCCTCGGTGCCGAGGACGCGTTCGGCGACATGGACTTCAAGGTCGCCGGTACCAAGGACTTCGTCACGGCCCTCCAGCTGGACACGAAGCTCGACGGCATCCCGGCCAGCGTGCTCGCCGGTGCGCTGACCCAGGCCAAGGAAGCCCGCCTGACGATCCTGGACGTGATGGCCAAGGCCATCGACGCGCCGGGTGAGATGAGCGAGTTCGCGCCGCGGGTCATCTCGGTCAAGGTCCCCGTGGACAAGATCGGAGAGGTCATCGGCCCGAAGGGCAAGATGATCAACCAGATCACCGACGAGACCGGCGCCGACATCTCCATCGAGGACGACGGCACGGTTTACATCGGCGCGACCAACGGCCCGTCGGCCGAGGCCGCTCGGGTGATGATCAACTCGATCGCCAACCCGACCATGCCGGAGAAGGGCGAGCGCTACCTGGGCACGGTCGTGAAGACGACCAACTTCGGTGCGTTCATCAGCCTGCTCCCCGGCAAGGACGGTCTGCTGCACATCTCGAAGCTGCGCGGCCTGGCCGGTGGCAAGCGGGTCGAGGCCGTGGAGGACATCCTCTCCGTCGGCCAGAAGCTCCAGGTCGAGATCGCCGAGATCGACGACCGCGGCAAACTGAGCCTGATCCCCGTCCTCGATGAGGACGAGAAGAAGGCCGACGAGGCCGCTGACGCGGCTGACAACGACGGCGAGTGACACGCGCCCTCACAAGCACGTTGCTGAGCCCGGAGGAGGGCGGTCCCGTAACAAGGACCGTCCTGCCTTCCGGGCTCCGCGTGCTTTCCCAGTCCGTCCCCGGCTTCCGCAGCGTGAGCTTCGGCGTCTGGGTCGGTGTCGGCTCACGCGACGAGCCTGAGTCGCTCGCCGGCGCGACGCACTTCCTGGAGCACCTGCTCTTCAAGGGCACCACCCGGCGGGACGCGCTGGAGATCTCCGCCTCGCTGGACGCCGTCGGTGGCGAGATGAACGCGTTCACCGGCAAGGAGTACACCTGCTACTACGCGCGGGTGCTGGATACCGATCTGCCGCTCGCGGTCGACGTCATCTGCGACATGATCACCTCGGCCACCCTCACCACGGCCGATGTCGAGAGTGAGCGCGACGTCATCGACGAAGAGATCGCGATGCACGCCGACGAGACGTCGGACCACATCCACGACCTCTTCGCGGAACAGCTCTGGGCCGGTTCGCCGCTCGGCCGATCCATCACCGGATCGCCCGAGTCGGTGGCCGGCTTGTCCCGCGCCCAGGTGGCCGGGTGGTACAAACGCCGCTACAAGCCGTCGAACATCGTCGTCTCCGTGGCCGGCAACGTCGACCACGCGAGCGTCGTGCGGCTGGTGCGCAAGGCCTTCGAACGCCACTGGGTGACCGAGGAGGCAGCCCCCGCGCCCATTCGTACGGCGGGCCGTCGCCAGGTCACGACGTACGGCGGAGTGGAGGTCCACCACCGAGACGTCGAGCAGGCGCATCTGGTGCTCGGCCTGCCGGGCCTGGTCCGTACGGACGAGCGGCGGTACGTCGCCGGGGTGCTGCACGGCATCGTCGGCGGCGGTATGTCGTCGAGGTTGTTCCAGGAGGTCCGGGAGAAGCGCGGTCTCGCGTACTCGGTCTTCAGTTTCGGCTCGGCCTACGCGGACGCGGGCATGGTCGGCGTCTACGCGGGCTGTCTGCCGAAGAAGGCTCCCGAGGTGCTGGAGGTCATCCGCGCCGAGCTGGAAGCCGTTGCCACCAAGGGCGTGACGCCGGCCGAGCTGCTGCGCGGTAAGGGCCAGATGCGTGGTGGGCTGGTGATGGGGCTGGAGGACACCGGCGCCAAGATGACCCGGATCGCCAAGGCGGAGCTCGTGTACGGCGAACTGCCGACCGTGGACGAGATCCTGCACCGCATCGACGAGGTCACCCTGGACGACATCGCCGAACTGGCCACCGAACTCTATGCCGGAAAACCGGCCCTGACGGTAATGGGCCCCTTCGACGACGAGTCGGCCTTCAGCCTCTAGCCCAGCTTCTTTTTCATTCATTCGTCGCAAAGCGCCCTCCCACCACGGCGGACCAGCACCGGTCCACTGCGGGGGAGGGCGCTTTGCGACGAATGAATGAAAAAGAAGAACCCGAGGGCGTGCGCGGTAGCGCGCAGTTTTGCGCAGGAAATCGATGGCTTGATTTGATCGAGGACATCGGACAACTTGACGCTAAACCCGGCCTTGACGGCCACGGTAGAGCCGCGATAGGTCTGACGTGCTCTGAGGTCTTGGCAAAGTAACGCGTTGGTTAAGTGGTTGCTCAAACAGGCTGACAACGTTGACATGCGCAGTTTCCACGGGCCACGATGTGCGACAACTCCGCCCCGCAGGGTGGTCCGCCGATCTCGGGAGTGTGTGATGCCGCGTCTGTCTCGTTCCACGCGTGTACTGGGGGTGACGCTCGGACTCGCCCTGGCCCTGACCGCCTGCGGCAGTGGGTCCGGCGACGGTGAGGGTGGCAGCGGTGGGAAGGGGGTCACGATCGCCCTGTCGGCCGAGCCGATCGAGTGGATCAACCCGCTGAACGAGAACGGCAGCCCGGGAATCCAGGTGGCCCAGGCCATGTTCGCGCCGCTGGTGTCCACTGATCCGACGACCGGCAAGCTGCAGAACGTGCTGGCCGAATCCGTCACGCCGGACGCCACCAGCCAGACCTGGACGATCAAGCTGAAGAAGGGCAACACCTTCCAGAACGGCCAGCCGCTGACGGCCAAGGACTACGTCGACAGCTGGAACCTGACCGCCCAGGGCTCGAACGCCTGGAAGAACAACGGCTTCTTTTCCAAGGTCGAGGGGTACGACGCGCTGAACCCGGAGACGCCGGAAGGCCAGACGCCGAAGCCGACCTCGGTCAAGACGATGACGGGCCTGAAGCTCGTCGACGAGCAGACCTTCACGGTGAAGCTGAAGTACCCGTTCTCGCAGTTCGGCCTGACCCTGCAGTACATGGGTCTCGCGCCGCTGGCCGAGGAGGTCCGCAAGGACCCGAAGGCCTTCGAGCGCAAGCAGATCGGCAACGGCGCGTACAAGCTCGCGACCGGCGAGTGGAAGGTCGGCGAGGACATCAAGCTGGTCAAGTGGGACGGCTACAAGGGCCCGAACGCGCCCGAGGCCGACTCGATCACCTTCCGGTTCATCCCGAACGAGGACACGGCGTACAACGAGTTCCTGGCCGGTACGGTCGACTTCGTCTCGGTGCCCGCGACCAAGATCCAGACCTTCAAGACCGACGCGCCCGAGCGCTGGCTGCTGAGCGAGAGCTCCGGTAACAACTACTGGGCGTTCCCGAGCTGGGACGCGCGTTTCGCGAACCCGAAGCTGCGGCACGCCTTCTCGATGGCCATCGACCGGGAGGCCTTCGCCAAGCTGGTCGGGATCGCGTCGCCGGCCACCGGCCTGATCGCGCCCGACATCAATGGCGCCCGCCCCGGCGCCTGCAAGTACTGCAAGCTCGACGTCGCCGGCGCCAAGAAGCTCCTCGCCGAGGCCGGCGGGTTCAACGGCCCGCTGACGATCTACTACAACACCACCCGGCCGACCAGCCAGATCTTCGCCGAGGCGCTCGGCAACATGATCCGGCAGAACCTCGGCATCGAGGTCAAGTACATCGGTAAGCAGGGCTCGGAGATCACCAAGCTGGCCGACGACCGCAAGCTCGACGGCATGCGCCTGTCGGGCTGGGGTCACGACTACCCGTCGATCGAGGACTACCTGACGCCGATGTTCAAGTCGAACGGCGACGCGAACTTCGCCGGCTACAAGAACCCGGCGCTCGACAAGCTGCTGGCCCAGGGCGACGCCGAACCCGACCAGGACAAGGCGATCAAGATCTACCAGCAGGCCGAGGACCTCGCGCTCGAGGACCTGCCGCTGATCCCGCTGTGGCACAGCCAGAACGCCTACCTGCACTCCGAGCGGATCGAGCCGCGGAACTCGAAGTTCCTCGGCGTGCAGCCGCTCTACTCCACCTTCAAGTGATCCGTTTCATCCTCCGGCGGATGCTGGCCGCGATACCGATCGGCATCATCGTCACGTTGGGGGTCTTCGCGCTGGTGTTCGCCATGCCCGGAGACCCCCTGCGGGAACTCGCCGGGGACAAGCCGGTTCCCGAGTCGGTGATGGCGGCGATGCGGGCGCAGTACCACCTGGACGAGCCGTTCATCATCCAGTACCTGCTGAGCATGCGGGACATCTTGACCGGCAACTTCGGCACCACCTTCGACGGGCGGGATATCGCGCAGCAGCTGGAGATCCGGATCCCGGTGACCTTGCAGCTGGCCCTGTTGTCAAACGTGTTCCAGTGGGGCGCGGGTCTGATCTTCGGGATCTACGCCGGGTTCAAGCGCAACGGCCTGGTCGACCGGTTCCTGCTGCTCGCGACCCTGGGCATCCTGGCCGTGCCCGGTCTCGTCGTCTACTTCGCCGGGCAGTACCTGTTCGGCGTACAGCTCAAGTGGTTCCCGGTATCGGGCACGGCCGAGGGCTTCCCGATGTCGTACCTGCTGCCCGCGTTGATGATCGGCCTGCTCGGGTTCGCCGGGCTGGCCCGGTTGATGCGGACGTCGATCGTGGAGACGGTGAATGCCGACTTCGTGAAGACGGCCCGGGCCAAGGGCCTGGGGGAGCAGCGGGTGTTGTGGCGGCACATCCTGCCGAACGCGATGCTGCCGGTCGTCACCTTCATCGGTCTCGACCTGGCCGGCATGTTCGGCGGCGCGATCCTGACCGAGAGCATCTTCAACCTGCCGGGTCTGGGCCAGTTCATGTTCCAGGCGATCAAGCTGAAGGAGGGTGGTGTGGTGGTGCTGCTGTCGACGCTGGCCTTTGTCACCTTCATCCTGATCAACCTGCTGGTGGACGCGCTGTACGGCATTCTCGATCCGCGGGTGCGCCATGTCTGACGTCCAGGCGGTCGTCGGCGCCGAGGCGGCGGACGTCGGCGGCACGCTGTCCAACCGGGAGCTACTCCGCGCGTTGTTGCGCAAGCCGCAGTTCGTGCTCTGCAGCCTGCTGTTACTGGTGTTCTTCACGATGGCGGCCGTACCGGGCCTGTTCACCTCGGTCGATCCGCGCAGCTGCGACCTGTCGAAGAGCCGGCTGGGCCGCTCGCCCGGACATCTCTTCGGGTACGACATCCAGGGCTGCGACTACTTCGCCAACGTCGTGTACGGCGCGAGGCCGTCGGTGCTGGTCAGCATCGTCGCGAGCTTCGGCGTCTTCGTGCTGGCGGCAGTGCTCGGTCTGCTGGCCGGCTACTTCCCGGGTTTCGTCGACAGCCTGATCTCGCGCACGGCGGACGTGCTGTTCTCGGTGCCGGGCATCGTCGTCTTGATCGTGGTGCTGAACTCGGTCCCGAATCGCAGTATCTGGGTCATCGTGGGAGTCATCCTGCTGATCGCCTGGCCGCACGGCATGCGGTTGATGCGTTCGACCGTGTTTTCGGTGCGCAACCGCGAGTTCGTGCTGGCGGCCCGGTCGATCGGCGTACCGCCACTGCGGATCCTGCGCAAACATGTCTTCCCCAACGCGATGGCGCCGTTGCTGGCGATGACCACGCTCGGCATCGGCGGCATGGTCGGTCTCGAGGCGGTGCTGACGTTCCTCGGCGTCGGGTTGCAGCCGCCGTCGATCTCGTGGGGCAGCCAGTTCGGTGTCGCCGCGTCGTACCGCGACACCCCGCATCTGTTCATCTGGCCGGCGCTGTTCATCTCGACGATGACGATCTCGTTCATGATCATCGGCGACTCGATCCGCGACGCCCTCGACCCGAAACTGCTGCGATGACTGGCTCGCAAGGTTCTCAAGGTGAAGTGCTGCTCAAGGTGGACAACCTGAGCGTCGAGTTCGACACCCCGCGCGGGGTGGTCCGGGCCGTCGACGGGGTGTCCTGGCAGGTCCGCGCGGGCGAGACGCTGGCGATCCTGGGCGAGTCCGGCTCGGGCAAGAGCGTCTCGACCCAGGCGCTGACCGGCATCCTGGAGATGCCGCCGGGCCGGATCGTGTCGGGCACCGCCGAGTACCGCGGCGACGACCTGATCGCGATGTCGGTGCGTGAGCGGCGCAAGATCGTCGGCGACCGGATCACGATGGTCTTCCAGGACTCGCTGTCCGCGCTCAACCCGGTCCAGTCGGTCGGCCGTCAGATCGCCGAGTGCTACCAGGTGCACCGTGGCCTGTCCAAGCGCGACGCGATGCGGCGGGCGGCCGAGATGCTCGACCGGGTCCGGATCCCGGCGGCGGCCAAGCGGGTGAACGACTACCCGCACGAGTTCTCCGGCGGCATGCGCCAGCGGGTGATGCTGGCGATGGCGCTCGCGCTCGATCCCGACGTACTGATCGCGGATGAGCCGACCACCGCGCTCGACGTCACCGTGCAGGCGCAGATCCTGGAGCTGATCGCCGAATTGCAGACCGAGCGGCAGATGGGGGTCGTCCTCATCACGCACGACCTCGGCGTCGTCGCGGATGTCGCCGACAACGTGGTGGTGATGTACGCCGGCCATGTGGTCGAGCGGGCGGCCACGGCCGAGTCGCTGGAGCGGCCGGTCCATCCGTACACCGAGGGGCTGCTCGGCTCGATGCCGTCGGCCGAGCTCAAAGGGCAGGAGTTGCCGACCATTCCCGGCACGCCGCCGTCGTTGCACGCGATGCCGTCGGGTTGTGCGTTCCGCCCGCGTTGCCCGTTGGCGATCGACGCCTGCGCGGACGAGCCGCCACCGCTGCTGACCGTGGCGCCGGGGCGCGAGGCGGCCTGCATCCGACGTACGTCGATAGCGTTGCGAGAGGAGACGGTGTGAGCGGCGAAGAGTTGCTGGTGGCAACGAATCTGGTCAAGCACTACGACATCAGTCAGTCGTTCTCCTTCGGGCGCAAGACCTTGGTCCGGGCGGTCGACGGGGTTGACCTGACCCTGCGCAAGGGCGAGTCGCTCGGCATCGTCGGCGAATCCGGTTGCGGCAAGTCGACCCTGGTCCGGCTGCTCTCCGCGCTCGAGCGTCCGACCTCCGGTGAGCTGCGGTTCGACGGCGTCGACGTGAACTCGTTGCGCGCGAAGGCGTTGCGGCAGTGGCGGCGCCGGATCCAGGTGGTGTTCCAGGATCCGTACTCCAGTCTCAACCCGCGGATGCGCGTCGGCGAGATCGTGGCCGAGCCGCTGGAGGTCCATCCCGAGGTGTCCAAGGGCCTGAATATCCGCGACCGGGTGCGCGAACTGCTCGAGCTGGTCGGAATGCGGGCGGAGGACGAGACGCGCTTCCCCCACCAGTTCTCCGGCGGACAGCGGCAGCGGATCGGGATCGCCCGGGCCATCGCGCTCAACCCGGACGTGCTGCTGTGCGACGAGCCGGTCTCGGCGCTCGACCTGTCCGTCCAGGCGCAGGTGGTGAACCTGTTGATGCGGCTGCAGCGGGAGCTCGGGTTGAGCATCATCTTCGTGGCGCACGACCTGTCCGTCGTACGGCATGTGTCGGACCGGGTGGCCGTGATGTACCTTGGCCGGGTGGCGGAGCTTGGTGCCGACAGCCAGGTGTACGACGTACCGGCCCATCCGTACACGCAGGCGCTGTTGTCCGCCGAGCCGGGTCTGGCCCGGGCCGGGCGGCGCCGGATCGTGCTCGCGGGCGACCCGCCTTCGCCGGTGGCGCCACCTCCGGGTTGCCGGTTCCACACGCGCTGTCTGCGGGCTGAAGCACGATGTTCGACAGATGTCCCGGAACTGCGTGTCATCCCATCCGGACAGCAGGTTTCATGTCATTTCGCCGAAGATTCGCAGGCGAAATACACTTCGATGGCTGGAATCTGAGGCTGGGATGCAACCATCGGGGGGCGTCCGTCGTTGGTCTCTAAGGACGCACCTGATCGTTGTTTACCTGGGGATGAACAGAAGATGACGCAAAGCAGCTGGACTGTCGAGCCGCCACCGAGCGCTTCTGTCACGGGCACGCTGTCCGCGGCGGGGGTATTGCTGACCGACGAGCACGACCGGATTCTGATGGTGTCCAACCCGTACCGGGAGGGCCTGGTGCTGCCGGGGGGCGGGATCGAGTTCGACGAGTCGCCCGCACAGGCGGCGGAGCGTGAGGTGGAGGAGGAGCTCGGCCTGGTCGTGTGTGTCACGCGCCTGCTGGCGGTGCACCACCGGACCGATCCGGTCCAGCCCGCGGTCACGCTGTACGTGTTCGACGCCGACCCGATTCCGAGTGGTACTCCGCTGGTGCTGCAGCCGGGCGAGATCACCGAGACCTTCTGGCTGACGCCGGCCGAGGCCATCCGCCAGCATGCTTTCCGGGGGCAGCTCCGGCTCGAGGCGGCGCTTCAGGCCCGTGCTACCAACCAGACCATCTATCTGGACGACAACCACACCTTGCCTGGCGACTGACGTCCCGCGGATCCGCGGGGTCGGCTATGGCCGGTTTGGGGTGGGTTCCCCGGACACCAGGCGACCGGGGAGTCCCACCTGGGATCAGGTCTACCCACGGTTCGCCGGTGCTACTCCCGTTGATCAATGATTCTTCCGCGGGTGAGATCCTTGTGCTCCGTGACGGCCAGTTCGGAGAGGGAGCGGATGACGATCAAGGTGGGCGTGCTCGGGGCCAAGGGAAAGATGGGGTCCCAGACCTGCCAGGCGGTGGAGGACGCGGCGGACTGTGAGCTGGTCGCCCGGCTCGACCAGGGCGACGACCTGCGCCAACTCGTCGACGCGGGCGCCGAGGTGGTGGTGGACTTCACCCGGCCCGAAGTGGTGATGGACAACCTCGCCTTCTGCATCGACCAGGGCATCCATGCGGTCGTCGGCACCACCGGATTCGACGCGGCCCGGCTGGACACGTTGCGGACCCAGCTGGCCTCGAAACCGGACGTCGGCGTACTCATCGCCGCCAACTTCTCCATCGGCGCCGTGCTGATGATGCGCTTCGCCGCCCAGGCCGCCCGGTTCTACGAGTCGGTCGAGATCATTGAGCTGCACCACCCGGACAAGGTCGACGCCCCGTCCGGCACCGCACGCCGTACGGCGGAGCTCATCGCCGACGCCCGTCGCGAGGCGGGCAGCCCGCCCGTGCCGGACGCGACCACGCAGGAGTTGCCGGGGGCGCGTGGTGCCGATGTTGAGGGGATTCGCGTCCACGGGGTGCGGTTGCGAGGGTTGATCGCGCATCAGGAGGTGCTGTTCGGCGACACGGGGGAGACGTTGACCATCCGGCACGACTCCCTGCACCGGGAGTCGTTCATGGCCGGCGTGCTTGTCGGCGTACGGCGGGTCGCTGGCGCGCCGGGTTTGACCGTCGGTCTCGAGCACTTCCTGGATCTGTGAGATGAAGCCGTCCTTGGTGGTGTGGGGGTGACCGCTAAGCGGGTTGTGCTGGTGCTGGTCGCGGTGTTCGTTGCGTATGCGGGGTTGCTCGGGTATCGCGGCGTGCTCCTGATCGGCACGGGCAAGCCGGTCGGGATCGCCCTCGGCCTCGCGGTCCTGGTGATCCCGGTGGTGGGGGCCTACCTGGTTTACCGCGAGTTCCAGTTCGGTCGGGCGACTGAGCGGCTCGCCGCCGAGCTCGAGTCAACTGGCGACCTGCCGGTGGACGACCTTCCCCGCCAACCGTCGGGGCGAATCGTGCGGGCGGCTGCCGATGAGGCGTTCCTCCGCTATAAGTCCGAGGCGGAGGCCGCCCCAGAAGACTGGCGCGTCTGGTTCCGCCTGGCAACCGCCTACGACGCCGCCGGCGACCGAAAACGAGCCCGCACCGCCATGCGCACCGCCATAACCAAACACCGCTAACCACCCTCGCCGCCACGCGTGGCCCCTTCTCCCTGCGCTGGCGGTCGGCGTCCACCTTCTCCCCGCGTTGATTGGGCTGTATCCGCTCGCCCATTCCGCGGCGGGTCGATTGGTCACCGGCGTAGGCGGGCGGATTCGGACGAATCAACGCTAATCGCCTGCGCGGTGCGGACTTTAGGCCGGGTTGTGTCGTCCGACGTCCAATGGCTGGCGAGTTGCCACCCGGAGAGCCCACGCGGGCGTCTTCCTGAGCGGACTGGACGTTTTTCGCCCCCAAAAACGTCCAGTTCGCTCAGGAAGATGCGCGTGCGGGCGGCGCGCGGGCTGCCTTGGGCGGGTAAGCGCTTCAAACGGCGGGAAGGCGCGACTTATCGGCGCCGGGCGGGTAGCTGAAACGGGTGTGGGGGCAATAGTGTGCCGCGGCGCACCGGAGTGACTGACAACGAGGGGCGGAGGGGTTACGGTTTCGGGGTTGGGTGTATCTGCAGACGCATCTGGAGCCCTCCCTTGCAGGCAGACGGATCTCGGCGCGGCATGGACGACGCTCATGGCGCGACGTTTGGCGACCTGCTTCGTCGGCATCGACGTGATGCCGGGTTGTCGCAGGAGGGTTTGGCCGAGCGAGCCGGGTTGAGCGTAGACGCGATCGCTGCGCTGGAGCGCGGGCGGCGCCGGGCGCCCCGGGCTCATACCTTGCGCCTGTTGTTCGACGCATTGGGGCTGGGGGCGAGTGATCGCGCGCAGCTCACCACCGTCGCGCAGCGGCAGGGGGACGTCCAACGGTCCAGCCTCCGCCCGCCGCCCGTACCGGCTGACGAGTTGGTCGGCCGCGCCGCCGACCTAGCCCAGACCACCCGCCTGCTCGGCGAAGGCCGTACGCGCCTCCTCACCCTCACCGGACCCGGCGGTATCGGTAAGACCCGGCTGGGCCTCGCCACCGCCCGGGCCGTCGCGCCGCGGTTCGACGAGGGCGTGTGCTGGATCCCCCTCGCCTCCCTGACGAATGTCGTTACCGCCATCGGCGCCGCGCTCGGCCTGCCGCCGTTGGAGGGGGAGCGAGCGCTCGAGGAGGCGGCGGACCAGCTCGGCCGGCGGAGTCTGCTGCTGGTGCTGGACAACTGCGAGCACGTCCTGCCCGACGTGGCGAAGGTTTGCGTGGCCCTGCTCGAGCGCTGTCCCCAAGTCGCCATCCTGGCCACCAGCCGGGAGCTCCTCCGCGTGCCTGGCGAGACCGTGCACCTGGTGCCGCCGCTCGGGCTGCCGCGGGACGACTGGCCCGAGGAACGGCTCGGCGATTCGGCGGCGGTGCAGTTGTTCGTCGACCGGGCGTCCGCGCGTGGGCAGGTCGGCCTGGACCGGGTCGAACAGGTCGCCCGAGTCGTACGTCGACTGGAGGGGATGCCGCTCGCGATCGAGCTGGCCGCCGCCCGGACGAACGTGCTGACCATGGAGGAGCTGGCCACCGAGCTGGAGGACTCGTACGCCATCCTGACCGGCGGGTCGAGCACGGCCTCACCCCGCCAGCAGTCGTTGCGGGCGGCCATCGCCTGGAGCCACGAGCTGCTGACGCCATCCGAGCGCGACCTGTTCGCGACCAGCGCGGTCTTCGCGGGCGGCTGGCCGTTGGCCGCGCTCGCCGCCGTCGCGACCGGGCGGACCGATCCCGGGCCGTTGGAGCGGGCCGAGGTGCTCGACCTGACCAGCCGGCTGGTCGACAAGTCGCTCGTGCGGGTCCATCGCGAACGTGGCACCGCGCGGTACGACATGCTCGCCGTCATCCGCGAGTTCGCGATGACCCAGCTCGAACAGGACGGCCGGTACGACGAGGTGGCTCGCCGCCATGCCGGGTTCTACATCGCCCTGGTGGAAGAGGCCGAGCACCATCTGCGCGGGCCGAACCAGGGTGACTGGCTGAACCGGCTCAACCTCGACCTGGACAACCTCCGCGCGGCGATGGCGTGGGCGTTGCGCGCGGACGCGACCGCCGAGGCGATGCGGTTGGCGGGCGGGTTGTGGCTGTTCTGCTACCTGCGCGGGTATTACGCGGAAGGCGCCGAGTGGCTGGAGCAAGCGCTCAAACTGGCCGAACAAGACGGCACCAGCGAGAGCCTCACGTCGTACAAAGGTAAGGCGTTGGTCGGCGCGGGCATGCTCGCGTTCCTCCAGTGCGAGTACGACATGGCTATCGAGCGTCTCGAGGCCGCGCTCGCGTTGTACCGCGAGCTGGAGGACGAGGCCGGTACGGCGCTGGTGCTGCAGCGCCTCGGTGGCGTGGCCCGCGAGCGTGGTGAGTACGAAAAGGCTGAGGCGTTGTACCGGCAGAGCCTCGAGATCGCGGAAAGACTGGGCGATCGATCGAGTCAGGCGTGGGCGCGCAACCACCTCGGGTTCGTGGCGTGGTTGAAGGGCGATCTCGCCGGCGGGACCGAATGGTGCCGCGAGGCGCGGAACGACTTCCGCACGCTGGGCGATGGCGAAGGCCTGGCGTGGTCGCTGATCAGCCTCGGGGCCATCGCGCAGTACGGCGGTGACCTGCCCGGCGCCGAGACGTTGTTGCAGGAGAGCCTCGCGCTGTCGCAACGCCTGGGCTATCGCGAAGGCGTGGCGTGGTCGCTGAACCAGCTCGGCATCGTCGAACGGCGTCGCGGCCGGGCCGGCCGGGCCGTACAGCTGCTGGACGAGAGCCTCGCGGAGCACCAGGACCTGGGGGATCGCTGGCGCTCCGCGAGTGTCCTTGAGGAGCTCGCCACTGTGGTCCGGCAGCGTGGGCAGCCGTCGTACGCCGCCTTCCTGCTCGGTGCCGCGGGCGGCATCCGGGAAGTGATCCGGGCCCCCGTCCCCTTGGTCGAGGAAGCCGATCACGCGGCCACGCGGGCCGCGGTCCAGGCCGAACTCGATCCTGGCGACCTGGCAGCCGCTCGTGCGGCGGGCCGGGCCGTCCCTCTCCATTCCGTAACGGACGGGTATCCGGCGATCACCGATCCGCCCGATCGGTGACGCCGGAAACCCGCTTACCTCCGTTCGAGACCCGTCGACGCCCCCATCAACGGGTCTCGGCCGGCTATGCCTGTCTGACCCCCCAGGCAGTCCCCCCACGCATAACCGGCCGTACCACTGTTTGGGTTATCCCTGACGTCGGCCCCTCCCGTCCGAACGTCTGGTTCTCCCGCGATGCCCTAATGCTTCTCTTCCGGGTGCGGAGCTCCCAGGGACGAAACCCTGACATTGCCCTGACAAGGTTGAGCTGACAACGAACGCCGTCAGCACCCGTCAGCATTCGGTTGCACCGAGTGATCGGAACGTTCCAAAAGCGGTGCGTAATGATCCCTGATTGATACCTGACGGCGGCCGCCGGGATGCATCGCCTTCCTACGCTTCAGCGACTTCCATGAAGCGTTTGAGGGATTAGGGGCGAGATGTCGGAACGGCGGGTGGCGTGGGCGGACGTCGCAAAAGGCGTGTGCATTCTGCTGGTGGTGCTTTGGCACGTGATCATGAAGCACTATCTGCAGATCGACTGGCGGATCTCGACACCGGTTCCGGGCGTATGGGGCAAGGTCAGCGAACAGCTGCTGCCGTTGCGAATGCCCTTGTTCTTCACGATCTCCGGGCTGTTCGCGGTCAATGCGGTACGTCGTCCGTGGCCGGTGCTGGCGCGGACCCGGGTCGCCAAGTTCGCCTATCTGTACGCGCTCTGGCTGGTAATTCATACGGCCGTTCTCGCGTTCGTGCCGGATTTCGGAACTGAGCGGGCCACTAATGCGCTGCAATTCCTGGCACAGTTGACGATCACGCCGTCGAACCTCTGGTATCTCTACGCCCTCGCGGTGTACTTCGTGATCGCCAAACTGGTTCGCGACCTACCACCCGCACTGGTATTGGCGGCGGCCTTCGCGTTGTCCGCGATCACGGCAGCGGGCCTTCTCGATACACCGGGTAATCGCGGCGGGGTTTACCAGAACCTGGTCTTCTTCCTCGGCGGGATGTACGGCAAATCCGTGGTCGAGCGGTTGGCGGCCAAGGCCAGTTGGGCTCGGTTGGTCGCTATCGGCGTGCCCTATGCGTTCTTGCTCGGGCTGATCGCGGTGTTCGACGCGAAGACCTGGTTCGGGATCTGGCCGTTGGCCGGCGTGGTCGCCGTCGCGTTGGGAGTGACCGCGGCCGGGCTGATCACCCGATGGGCCGCGTTGACTCGCGGGCTGGCCAAGCTCGGCGGCAAGACGTTGCCGATCTACGTGCTGCATATGCCGTTGCTGGCCTTGACGCACGCCGTACTGATCGGGCCGCTTTCGTCGGTTGGCCCCGGCGTTCAATGGGCTGTCGCGGTGTTCGAGCCCGTCGTACTGACCGCGTTCCTGGTTTGGCTTTGCACTTGGCTGCGTCGGTTCTTGCCCAGGGCCCTCTTCGACCTGACGGCCCCCACGGCGATGAGCCGTGAGGGCCGTCCGGCAGCAGTCAGAAGCCGCTGAGGGAGTTCGTGTAATCCGCGATGCGGGCCAGCGGGTAGCCGGTGACGGCCGCCGTACGGGCTGCCGCGACCTCGGGCTCCGGCTCGTGCTTGCGCGGCGCGGGAATGCCCGTGCCCTGGCAGACAACGTCGGTAACGGGGGAGCGGCCCGTGGTCAGGAACGCGTCGACCACCTTGTCCACGCACGGGTTGATCCCACCGTAGATGCCGTGGTCACCCTCACCGGCGACCCGGACCAACCGCGAACCGGCGTACTGCTCGTGAGCCTCGACCGCCAGCGACGCGTTGGTCGCCGGGTCGTGGTCGGACTGGACCATCAACGTCGTCGGCAGGCCTTCGCCATCCGGCACGGGCATGTCCAGGCTGGGGCGATCCCAGTAGTAGCAGGGGTTCTCGTTGGCACTCCAGCCCAGCAGTGGGTACTGCGGGCCGAGCTCGGCGGAGACGTCATCGGCGTGGCCCTGACCTTGCGGCCATTCGGTGTCGTTGCAGGTGATCGCGAAGAACGTCGAGTTCGACGAGTCCTCGGCGAGCGGCAGCACCGGCCCGGACCGACGGCTCATCGCCCGCTGCGCCCGCTTGGCATGCGCCTTCTGTACGACGTCCGGCAACGCGTCGACCTTGCGCTGTGTTGCTTTTCGACCCTTCTTGGCCATCGTGTCGCGCAGGTCGTTGATGAAGCGCATGTCCTCGGCCAGCGTCTGGAAGTCCAGCTTGGAGTACATCGAGTTCGCGATCATGCCGTCGAGCGTGTTCTGGTCGTACGTCACCTTGATCATGCCGTCGAGGAACGACTCGACCGCGGGCTCCTGCTTCAGCTTCGCGCGCAGCCGCTCGTAGAACCGGACGACCTGTTCGGCGGTCTTCCCGAGCCTGAGCTGCGCGTGGTAGCGGGCGGCCCAGCCGGCGAAGTCCTCGCGGAAGCGGCGCTCGAACGCCTCCGGCTGTGCCTCGAAGGTGTGCTGCCACGGCTGGGTGAAGTCGGTATTCGAGTCGAGCACGAAGCGACCGACGTGCTCGGGGAAGTACGTCTGGTAGTACGCGCCGAGCCAGGTGCCGCCCGAGTACCCGATGAAGTCGAGCTGCTCGAACCCGAGCAACGCCCGGACCAGGTCGAGGTCCTTCACGGTCTGCTCGGTGGTGATGTACGGCAGCAGGCCGCGCGACTGGCGCTCGCAGTAGGTGCTGGTCAATTCGGCCGCGTCCGCGATCAGGTCGAGGTTGTCCCCGTCGCGATCGCGCGCGTCCATCGTGAACAACGGCGAGCCGTCGCAGGTGATCGTCGTACTGTCACCGGTGCCGCGCGGGTCGAACCCGACCGCGAGGTGACCCTTGGCCAGCGCCGGCCGGCTCGCCAGGAACGGCGCCATGCCCAGACCAGGCGCACCGGGACCACCGGGATTGCCGACCACGATCCGGCTCGGCTTGCCCTTCTTCGGCGCGACCTTGCTGATCGCGACCTCGAGATCGACACCGGCGCTCTGGTTGCTCCAGTCGCGGGGAACGGTCACCAGCGCGCACTGCGTCCGCAGCGCCGGCTCCCCGCACTTCCGCCAGCTCAACTCCTGCTCCAGATAACGTTCGGCCACGATGGTCCGCGTCGGCTGGACCGTGACGATCAGGTCGGCGGACGCCGAAACGGCACCCGGACCCGAGACGAACGTGAGCGCGAGAACACCGGCACCGAGGCTTGCGGCCAGGGCACGGAACTTCATACATCCTCCAACGGACGGCCTTGCAGGATCCGATGCAGGGTGCGGCTGCGGGAACTGCGTGATTGGTCCGTCGCAATCTGTCACGCCACCCCACCCCAGGTCCACTCCCTCCCCGGCCAGTCCCCCTTCCAATCCCAAGAACTTCTGCCGCCGCCACCCCTGCTCACCAACCTCCACGAGCCCGCAACCCCTTACCCCCTTGACCATTTCCCTCCCCAACGACGGTCGGACCCGAAATACGCCACCTGTGGAAAACCCTTCCGCGAGGTGCCTCCTTGCGCGTGCACGCGCGCCACACAACAAGGCACCTCGCGGCATGGTTATCCACAAATCCCCCTGCACCGTTGGGATTCGGCCATGCACCGTGTACGACGTCCCCGTCCGCCTAGGCGAGACCCCACGGCATACGAGTCCCCGCACCCGCCCAGCCGAGGCTCTACGGCGACCCGGCGTCCGCGTCCGACGTTCGCGATGCGCGGCGGCCGACGAGCGCGATGTCGCAACGGCGGCGGCCGGCGCGACGTACAACGAAGCCCTGGTCAGCCCGCTTCCTTTTGTCCGCGAGTGGTCGCGTCTGAACCTGCCGCGAGTGGTCGCGTATTGCCCGACCACTCGCGGAAGGTTCAGACGCGACCACTAGTCCGAAAATGACTGTGTTGGGGCGTGCGTGTGTTCCGGCGGAGCGCAGCGGAGCCGGGAGGTTGTGTGCTCGGTGGTCAGGCGACGGGTTCGAGGGTGACGTTGTAGCCGAGGGCTTGGAGTTGGCGGACGTGGTTGCGTCGTTTCCGTTCGGGGTTGATGCGGTTGTCGTAGAAGTCGGGGCCGAGGTCGTGGAAGTGGGCGTCGGGATCGGATAGCAGGTGCCAGACGATGACCAGGATGGAGCGGCCGACCGCGACGATGGCTTTCTTGCGGCCGCGGCGTCTGGCGATGCGCCGGTAGCGTTCGCCGAGGAAGGTGTCGGTTTTACCGGCGCAGACGGCGGCCTCGCCCAGGACCCGGGCCAGGTAGGAGTTGCCGTGGCCGGTGGCGCCGGTGCCTTTCTTCTTCCCGGCCGATTCTTTAACCCCGGGGGCGAACCTGGCCCACGACGCCAGGTGGCCCGGGGTGGGGAACCGGGTCATGTCGGTCCCGATTTCGGCGATGATCACGTGCGCGGTGACCCGCCCGATGCCGGGGATCTCATCGAGTCGTTCCACCGCCTCGGCGAAAGGGGCGATCTGGTCGCCGATCCTGTCTTCGAGGTCGGCGATATCGGCTTCGATCTGGTCGATCCGGGCCAGCATCTTGGCCAGCAGATAGGCGTGGTGGTCGGTGAAGTATCCGGTGAAGGCTTCTTCCAGGTCACCGATCTTGGCCCGCATCCGGGACCGGGCCAACTGCGCCAGCACCTTCGGGTCCCGCTCACCCCCGGCCAGCGCGGCCAGCATGTCCCGCCCCGACACCCCGAAAATGTCCGACGCGACCACCGACACCTTGATACAGGCATCTTCCAGCAGCTTCTCCACCCGGTTCTTCTCCGCAGTGCACGCGTTCACCAAATCAACCCGATACCGGGTCAGATCCCGCAACTGGCGGATCGGCAACGGCGGCACGAAACTGGCCCGCAGCATCTGCCGCTCCGCCACCTTGCACAACCACACCGCATCCAGCCGGTCGGTCTTCGGCCGACCCGGCAAATGCTTCACATCCTTGGCGTTCACCAGCCAGGTCTCCAACCCGGCCGCCTCCAGCAGATAGAACGGCGGCTTCCAATAGTCCGAGGTCGCCTCCATCACCACCCGCGACACCCCCAGCTCGACCAGCCGGTCAGCCAGCCGCAACAACGACCGCGTCATCGTCGAATACCGGTCCACCTCCTGCAACCGGCGCCCCGGCCGGCCCGGATCCGGAATCCGCACACAACACACCAACTCGGCCTTACCGATGTCCAGCGCCGCGACCCGCGCGATGATCTCCTCGACATCCTGCGTCTGCTCCAGCACCACAACCCACCTCCACACAACGCACCGGCAAACACGGTGCCCGCAGGAGCTGCAAGGATCCGGCGAATCTAGTCCGCGTGCTCAAAGGCAACACTGAAAGGCCCACAACGCAACTCCCGGCGCCCGACTCGCGGACGGCCTCAAACGAACCACAGTGATACGGCGTCAACGGGCACCACCCCAATTTTCAGCCCGGAACGGGCCGCCCACCAGAGCAGTGCCAGACTCGCGGCAGAAGGCGGCTGCGGATGTCGAGCGCTCCGCGGCCGAGCGTGGCCTGTGCGACAACGTCGACGCCGAGGGCACCAGCAGTCGTGCGACGGTCGGACATGGGATGCGGGCGTGCTGAGGGATGCGAGGCGGTTAGGCGCGGTGTTGGGAGGCGGGGCGGCGGAAGGTGAGGCGGTCTAGGGCTTTTTTGAGGCGGGGGGCGAGGGGGGTTTCGACGAAGCGGTTGATGGCGTAGGCGGCGGCCAGCATCACCAGGACGGTGAGGGTGACGAGGAGGTAGCGGTTCAGGTGGGTGCCGAGGCGTTCGAAGATGATGAAGCCGATGTGCGCGTGGATCAGGTAGAGCGGGTAGGTGAGCGCTCCGAGTACGACGAACCAGGGACGGGCGAAGCGGTGGGTCAGCTTCAGCGCGACCAGCGTCAGGACGAGGAAGATCAGCACGATGATCGCGACGACGACGCCGTTGTGGATCTCGGCGCTATACCGGTTCTGGACCGCGTCGGAGAACTCCATCGCCCGATAGACCGCATTGCCCAGGCAGATCGCGATGATCGCGCCGGCCTGCAAACTCATGCCGAAGCGGTAGATCATGCACAACGCCATGCCGGCGATGAAGTAGTGCGAGAACTGGGTGTTCAGCACGAGATCCGCGGCCGACGGCAGTACGCCGGTTTGGTACACGAAGGTCAGTCCGAGCCAAGCCCACAAGGCGATCGTGACGCGCGTCTTGGTGATGCCGATCAGCGTCAGCACGAAAATGATCATGTAGAAGCGCAGCTCTGCCCACAGCGTCCAGTAGACGACGTCGACGTTCTCGATATTGGGCAGCGAGTTGAACATCGTCAGATTCGCGACGTACTGCACGGCTCCCACCGGAAACCGGCCCTGGCTGAACAACACCGATACGACCGCCGTTAGCGTCACCGCGATCCAGTACGCCGGATAGAGCCGCACGACCCGCGAAACGACGAAGGCCTTTGGTTTGCGGTTCCACGCGCTGAGCAGGACGACGAATCCGCTGATCATGAAGAACAAGTCGACACCGAGATAGCCGTACCGCGCGATCAGCCCGCCGGTCGGGAACTCGAGCTCGGAATGGTCGCCGGCGTACGCCGAGAACAGGTAGTGGTAGAGCACGACCGCCATCGCCGCGATGATGCGGAGCAGGTCGATCTCATGCAAGCGCCCGACGCTGGGTCGGACCTGGGCGGTGGTCGTCAGATTGACGTCGGAGGATTGCACGCCGCGAAAACTACCAATTCCAAACCACGTCCGGGTAAAGGCACTGACCACTACCGGTCAGTTGTGCCCCTATCGACACCCGATCCAGCCCTTACGTGACCCAGACCACATTCCCGGAACCGCGGGCTACGCTCAACGCATGTGGGTCTGCGTGCGTTGCGGACGCGATTTCGCCAACCGGAATCAGACGCACACGTGCGCGCCGCTGCACGAGCTCGACGACCACTTCGCGGGCAAGGCGGTCGTCGTGCGCGAGACCTTCGACCGCGTGGTCGAAGAGGTACGGCGCTTGGGCCCGGTCGACGTACTGTCGGAGAAGACGCGGATCGCCTTGCACCACGGGATGAGCTTCGCCGCGTTCGTACCCCGGAAGAACTGGCTGGACGGGCACGTCGTACTGGCCGAACGCCTGGAAAGCCCACGGTTCCGGCGGATCGACGTCTACTCGGTGGGCAATGTCGTGCACGTGTTCCGGCTGGCCGACCCGGTTGAGGTAGACGCCGAATTCGTCGCGTGGCTCGTGACCGCCTATCGGAAGGCCGCCCGTCACGTCACCGGCTAGTGCCCTACTTGAATCGGGTGAAGTCCCGTTTGGAGAGGCCGCCGAGCTTCTCCCGAGCGTGTTGCAGGTGGTTGCGGACTGTGCCTTGGCTGATGCCCAGGTTCAACGCGATCTCTCGGCCGGTCAGGCCCTCGGCGGCGAGCTCGGTGACCTGGCGCTCTCGCGTGGTGAGGCCCGCATTGACGGCGTGCCGCTGGCTCTCGGGGATCGTCGGTGACCCGGGCTCGCGACGGATGCGCCGATCGCGGAGGAGATTGGCCATGCTGCGCTCAGCGTCGGTCAGCCGGTACAGGTCCAGTGCCCGCCGGTGGGCGACAAGCGACTCGCCTCCTGATGGCGCGACCCGGGATGCGTGCGCCATGGCACGCGCCGCCGAATGGAACTCCCCGTTGGCCTCGAACCGGTCCGCCACCTCGACGAAGGACGGGTAGGGGTCGTTCCGGCCGATCAGTGTCTCGGTGAACAGTCGCTGGACTGCGGGGCGCGGCCCGGCGGGCCAGAAGTCCCACATGTCCGTCAGCACCTCGTCGGCTTCGCCGGGAGCGAGTTCGGCCAAGGTGACGGCGATGCAGTCCCACCCGAAGCGTGGCCTGCTCGCGGCCAGGCGTCGAAGGGTGGGACCGAGGTCGCGGTGCGGTCGCGGTTCGCCGCGAACTGCGCGGAGCGCGGCTTGGGTGCTTCGCGCCATCGCGCCGAGTTGCATGCTCCGTCCCTCGAGGAGTTCCGACTCCGCGGCGAGGTCGAGATCGGGTGCGGTCGCCGAGAGCTCCAGACCGGCGGCCACGTTGAGGACGGTGCCGAACGCCGCGACCTCCTCGCTCGCGTTCGTCAACGGTGCGACGACGTCACGGGCGGCCCGGTACTGGCCGAGGTGGATCATCGCGGTCGCCCGGATGAGGGCATGCCAGTCTCGGTTGCGCGGGCCGGTGACGATATGGCGGGTTCGATCCCAGACCTCGTCGACCTCGCGCAAGCGGCCCCACGACAGGAGTGCGAGGGAGTGGTTCAGCACGACGTTGGCGACCTCGCTCGACAGCAGCGGCGACCCGACGCGAAAGGGCTCCCAGACCCGGCGGTAGGCGGCGTCGGCGGCGTCGTTGTCACCCTCATACGTGAGCAGGGCCGCTTGGGCGCCGTCGGCTCGGGCGACGATGACGGGGTCCGCGAGCCGCTCGCCGACCGCGCGGGCCGCGTCGACGAGTTCGAGTCGGAAGGCCGCGCTCGGCAACAGGTCGCTCTTGGGGAAGGCCATGGTGAGCATGGACATCGCCTGGCCCGCATCGTCCCCCGCGATGGTGAAGTCGCCGAGCGCGGCGGCCGTCAGCTCGGTGTCCTCCGCCGCTCCGGCCAGAATGGCCATCCGGACCGTGATCCAGCCGCGGGTCGTCGGGTCGTCGGCGCGCTCGAGCATGCGCCGCAGGATCTCCACTCCCCGCCGGTAGTCGCCCGTCCACCGCGCGACCAGGAAGATGCTCTCGGTGAGGTGGCGCACGGTGTCGGCCGCGGTGTCGGCGGCGGCGATGGTGGTGTCCAGCAGATCGAAGGCGGCCTCGGTCTCGCGTCGCAACGCCAGGCCGAGGGCGCGCTGGCACGCATCCACGACAGATGTCGCTGAGGCCGGCCGGCTCGTCACGCACCAACAATATGTGTACTGGTTGCACTGGACCAGGCCTGCTGCACGGGCGGTCTACTTGGGGCCATCCGCTTCGCGTCCCAAGACCCCGCGCTGCGGCAGCCAAAGGAGTATGTGCAATGAGAAAGCTTGCTTCACTCGCCGTCGTCGCGTCACTCGCATTGACCGGCCTGATCGCGCCGGCACTGACCGCCCACGCCGCCGGCGCCGACCCGTCGACAACCACAACAGCGACGACCACAACCGCGACGAGCGCCGCCACCGAGACGCTCCAGCAGCGCGTCGAGGCATTCATGGCCCTGCATCCCGCCACCGAGGAGGAGAAGGCCAAGATCCGTGCCCTCGTCGCGCAGTTGCCCGCCGACACGTTGGACCGGGTCGAGGAGCTCAACGCCAAGCTGGGAATCCGCGACACGCAGGCCGCCGAGATCGCCGACAACGTCATCAACCCCGCCGACTACCAGTGCCAGCAAACTCCGCTCGGGGACTGGCTCAACTCGACCGTCGCGGGAATGCCCTTGATCGAGCTGATCATTCTGGCATTCACCCCGGCCCCCCTGTTCCCGACCTATGACGCCCTGTTCTTCGGCACCGAGTCCAAGGCGAACAGGTTCGGCGTCAATGGCGAGTACACGAACCTGCTCACCTCGCAGATGAAGGACCTCCGCGGGTTCTGGGACGTCAATGGCAGCGACATCCAGCTCACCCCGATGCACGGCGCCGATGTGTTCAAGGACGTCAACCGGCTGGCCAGGGTCATCCGGGCCATGTTCGGCGGCACCGCCGAGGCTGCCCTGGAAACCGCCAAGGTCTACCTGCAGCTGATGAACGCCGCGCCCGGCCTCCAGCATGGCGCCCACCCGTACTTCACCTTCAACGCCTTCGCCTTCGACCCCAGCGATGAGCCCGAACTGCTGGCCATGGGGCTGACGAAGAAGATCGTCATGGGTGATGGCGTCCTGCAGGGCTACGCCGCCATCGGTATCGACTCGAAGGTCGCGCCGCGCGCGATCCTCGCCCACGAGTACGGCCACCAGGTCCAGTACGCCAAGGATCTCTTCCAGACCACGCTGACCGGACCGGAGGCGACCCGTCGGACCGAGCTCATGGCCGACGCCTTCGGCAGCTACTTCATGGTCCACTCGCAGGGCGAAGCGCTCAACAAGGCCCGGCAGCTCGCGGACCAGAAGACGTTCTACAACGTCGGCGACTGCGGCTTCACCTCGGCTAGCCACCACGGCACGCCGAACCAGCGCTACAACACTGCCGCCTGGGCCATCGGCATCGCCAACTCCGCGGTAGACCAAGGCCACAAGCTCCTGGTCCTGCCGTTCACCGCGAAGTTCGAAGTCAAGCTCCCCGAGCTCGTCGCGCCCGACGCCAACTGAGCAGTCCCGTAACAACGAGCCCAGCGGCATACAACACGTGCCGCTGGGTTCGTTTCGTCTGACGCGCGAGACTAGGTCAGCTCGAGGCCGGTGTGGGTGCGGATGTGGTCGGGGATGTCCTCGTGGCGGTCGCCGGTGGTCGGTTGGCCGGCCGGTTCGATCACGACGATCGAGGCGCCGCCGTCCGAGAACGGCTTGTGGTAAACGCCTTTCGGCACCACGAAGGCCGATCCGGCCGGCAGGATCACGTCCCGCTCTTCGCCCGGTTCGCCATCACGTAGGCCGATGCCGAGTTCGCCGTCGATGACCAGGAAGAACTCGTCGGTGTTCTCGTGCACGTGCCAGACGTAGTCGCCGGCCACCTTGGTGACGCGTACGTCGTAATCGTTGATCCGGGCGACGATGCGGGGACTCCACAACTCGTCGAAGGTCTTGAGGGCGGCCTGCAGGCTGATCGGTTCGTTGCTCACCACTCGATCATCCGTGGCTGACAGCCGAACGCGTGAGTGCTAGGAATAGCACATGTCGCAACGATCCTCTCAACACCGGGTTCGGGTGATCGTGGACCACGGCTCCAACCCGTTCGAAATGGGTGTGGCGACCGAGTTGTTCGGCCTGCGTCGCCCCGAGATCGACCGACCCTGGTACGACTTCGGCCTCTGCGCACCCGAGCCCGCCGTACGGATGCATCTCGGTTTGTTCGCGCTGTCCGACGTCGCCGGCCTGGATGCGGTCGAGGAGGCCGACACCGTGATCGTCCCGAACCGGCCGGATCCGGACCAACCGCCGAACCCAGCGGTCTGTACGGCGATCGCGCGCGCGGCTGATCGCGGCGCTCGGCTGGTGAGCTTTTGCACGGGCGCCTTCACCTTGGCCGCGGCGGGCGTACTCGACGGCAGGCGGGCCACGACGCACTGGCAATGGGCCGAGTTGTTCGAGGAGATGTACCCAGCGGTGCGTTTGGAACCGGACGTTCTGTACGTCGCGGACGACCCCGTCTACACCGCTGCGGGTAGTGCGGCCGCGCTGGATCTCGGTCTGCACCTGATCCGGTTGGACCACGGCGCGGAAGTCGCGAACACGGTCAGCAGAAGGCTCATCTTCACCGCCCATCGCGAAGGCGGGCAGCGGCAGTTCGTGGATCAACCCGTGCCGGTCGTCGCCGACACCTCGCTCGCGCCGATCCTGGCGTGGATCCGGTCAGAACTCGCCACCCCGTTGACGATTGGCGCCATCGCGTCGTACGCCGCAGTGAGCCCGGCGACCCTGCACCGCCGCTTCCAGGCCGAACTCGGTACGACGCCCCTCGCGTGGCTCACGGCAGAACGAATCGCCCTCGCCTGCCGTCTACTCGAACGCGGCGAAACCCGTCTGACCACGATCGCCCGCCAAACCGGCCTGGGCACGGCCGCCAACCTCCGCACCCAATTCCGCCGCCGCACCGGCCTGACCCCGACGGCCTACCGCCAACGCTTCACCCTCACCAGCCCGTAGTCAGTCCGTCGCGGTGGGGTCCGTGTGGAGGCGGATCTGTTTGATGCGGACGGTGCTGGTGTCGTCTTCGCCCATTTCGCGGTGGGCGCCGTCGGCGGCCCAGCCGGCGTCGGTGAAGAAGGCGCGGGTGGCGTCGTCCTGGGCGTTGACCCAGTAGGTCACGCGGGTGAAGCGGTCGGCCCGGACGGTGTCGACGATCGCGTGCAGGAGGCGGGAGCCGTGGCCGAGGCGGGTCGCGTCGGGGTGGATGCAGAACTCGGCCACCAGGGCGTCCTTACCCGGATCGGCGTCCGGGTCGTCCGACGGCGTGAGCGCGGCGAAGCCGACGAGGTGCCGGCCGGCCAGGGCGACGAGGACGCGGTTGCGGGCTTCGCCGGGGGAGAGGAGGGACTGCTGCCACTGTTCGACGAAGTGTTCGGGCTCCAGTTGGTCGAGCAACTCGTTCGGCAACATGCCGCGGTAGCTGCGGCGCCAGGCGGCGACCTGGACCTCGGCGATCGCCTTCGCCTCGTTCGGCAGGGCCAGCCGCACGCTGGTTTCCGCGATCGGCCCGCTGGGCACCGGATCACCAGTGGGAGCGGGGGCGTGCGGGTGGGAGTGCTCGCTGCTCATATCCGCCATCCTTCCATCGCCACGGCGACTGCCAGGCATGGCCCCCACGCCCGGTTGGGAGGTGGGTTGTGACACTTGAACGGCAATCTGGACATGAAGTGTCACAAGTGGGCTATGGTGGGGGTATGAGTAGCGAGGTGGACGGCTTTCAGGCCACGCTTGACGCCGATGGGCGGATCGAGCCGCGGGACGTCATGCCGGACGGGTATCGCAAAACGCTGATCCGGCAGATCGCGCAGCACGCGCACTCCGAGATCATCGGCATGCAGCCGGAGGGCAACTGGATCAGCCGCGCCCCGTCGCTGCGGCGCAAGGCGATCCTGATGGCCAAGGTGCAGGACGAGGCCGGACACGGGCTCTACCTCTATGCCGCCGCCGAGACGCTCGGGGTGGATCGGGCGGATCTGCTCGACCTTTTGCACACCGGCCGGCAGAAGTACTCGAGCATCTTCAACTACCCGACGCTGACCTGGGCCGATATCGGCGCGATCGGCTGGCTGGTCGACGGTGCCGCCATCGTGAACCAGGTGCCCCTGTGCCGCTGTTCCTACGGTCCGTACGCACGGGCCATGGTTCGCGTGTGCAAGGAGGAGTCGTTCCACCAGCGGCAGGGTTTCGAAATTCTCTACACGCTGTGCAACGGCACCGACGCGCAGAAGGCGATGGCGCAGGACGCGCTGGACCGTTGGTGGTGGCCGAGCCTGATGATGTTCGGGCCGCCCGACGGCGACTCGACGCATTCCGCGCAGTCGATGGCGTGGGGCATCAAGCGGCACAGCAATGACGAGCTGCGTCAGCGTTTCGTCGACATGACCGTGCCGCAGGCGGACATCCTCGGTCTGCGCGTGCCGGATGACGGGCTGCGCAAGGAGGGCGATCACTACGTCTTCACCGAGCCGGATTTCAGCGAGTTGTACGAGGTCGTCAAGGGCAATGGCCCCTGCAACGCGCAGCGCCTGGCTCATCGCGTGAAGGCGCACGAGGACGGCGCCTGGGTCCGCGAGGCGGCCGCGGCGTACGCCGAAAAGCAAACCGATAAGCAGAAGCAGAAGCAAGGAAGCGCCGCATGATCGAGCCGCTCTGGGAGGTCTTCGTGCGTTCGCGCCGCGGGCTTTCCCACGTCCACGTCGGCAGTCTGCATGCGCCCGACGCCAAGATGGCCCTGCGGAACGCCCGGGACGTCTACACGCGTAGACAAGAAGGCGTTTCGATCTGGGTCGTGCCGGCCACGGACATCACCGCGTCCAGCCCGGACGAGAAGGACGAGTTCTTCGATCCCGCGGGCGACAAGGTCTACCGCCACCCCACGTTCTACGACATCCCTGACGGCGTGGAGCAGCTGTGAGTGACCTCTACGCCTACGTGCTCCGCCTCGGCGATGACGCGCTGATCGCGGCGCAACGCACCGCCGAGTGGATCGCCGCCGCCCCGCAGCTCGAGGAAGACGTTGCCCTGGGCAACATCGGGCTCGATCAGCTCGGCCAGGCCCGCACGCTGCTGGCGTACGCCGGTTCGATGGTCGGCAAGACCGAGGACGACCTGGCGTACTTCCGCGACGAGCGCGACTTCACCAACCTCCAGCTGTGCGAGCTGCCGAACGGCGATTTCGGTCACGCGATGGCCCGGCTCCTTTACTTCGCGACTTACCAGCACCTGCTGTACGACGTACTGCGCGAGTCTTCGGACGAGACGCTCGCGGGCGTGTCGGGCAAGGCCGTGAAGGAGGTCGCGTATCACGTCGACCACGCCACCCAGTGGGTGTTGCGACTCGGCGACGGTACGGACGAGAGCCATCGCCGGATGCAGGCAGGGCTCGACGCGCTCTGGCCGTACACGGCGGAGATGTTCGCGTCCGACGACCTGGTCAAACGCCTGCCCGTGGCCGTCGATCCGTCGACGCTGGAGGAGGAGTGGCACCGCCGGGTGACCGAGGTCATCGACGCTTCCACCTGCACGCGGCCCGAGGCGTCGTACCAGCACTCGGGTGGTCGGGATGGCCGTCATACCGAACACCTCGGGTTCCTGCTGGCGGAGTTGCAGCACGTCGCGCGTTCGCATCCCGGAGCGTCCTGGTGATGACCGTTCTGCCGGGCGTCAGCGAGATCCGCCGGGTCGTCGGCGAGGTGCCGGATCCGGAGGTCCCGGTGCTCACGATCGATGACCTCGGCGTGCTGCGCGACGTACGGCTCGAGGGTGACGAGGTCGTCGTGGTGATCACGCCGACGTACTCGGGCTGTCCCGCGATGGACATGATCCGGACCGAGATCGGCGTTGCCCTGGACGCACTCGGCGTCGAGCGGCATCGCGTCGAGACCGTGTTGTCGCCCGCTTGGACGACGGACTGGATGAGCGAGTCCGGCAAGCAGAAGCTCGTCGAGTACGGCATCGCGCCGCCGACCGGGCGCCGGGCAGTCGGTGCGCCGGTGATGCTGGCGTTGACGCTGCGCTGTCCGTTGTGCGGTTCGCCGGACACCACCGAGCTGAGCCGGTTCGGATCGACCTCCTGCAAGTCGCTGTGGCGTTGCAACGCCTGCCGCGAGCCCTTTGACCACTTCAAGGCGATCTAGTGCTGATGACGACCACAACGGCCGGCGCCACGACCATGAGCAGGCGTCGCGCGACGTTCCACCCGCTGAAGGTGTCGGCGATCGAGATGCTGACGGACGACTCGGTCGCGATCACGTTCGAGGTGCCGCCCGAGCTGGCCGAGGAGTACGCGTTCGCCGCCGGGCAGCACCTGACCGTGCGACGGCCCGGCGACGACGTACGCCGCAGCTATTCGATCTGCTCGCCGGCCGGTTCCGGCGTACTGCGGATCGCGGTCAAGCGCATCCCTGGTGGCGAGTTCTCGTCGTACGCCGCTGAGGGGCTGGCCGTCGGTGACACGGTCGAGGTGATGACGCCACTCGGCCGTTTCAACACGCCGTTGGATCCGGCGAACGCGAAGCACTACGCGTTCGTCGCGGCGGGCAGTGGCATCACGCCGGTGTTGTCCCTGGTGGCGACCACGCTGGCGGTCGAGCCGGAGAGCCGCGTCACGCTGCTCTTCGGCAACCGGACCGCGTCGTCGGTGATGTTCGCGGAGGAGCTCTCCGATCTGAAAGACCGGTACGCCGAGCGCTTCCACCTTGTGCACGTGTTGTCGCGAGAGTCGACCGAGGTCGAGCTGTTCAGCGGACGAATCGACGCCGAGCGGCTCGAGCGGATCCTCACCACGATCCTGCCGGTGAAATCCGTGGACGAGTGGTTCCTCTGCGGGCCGTACGCCTTGGTCGTCGGCGCGCAGGAGTTGCTGCTCGGCCACGGCGTACCTCGGGAGCACGTGCACGCCGAGCTGTTCCACGTCGGTGACGAGGCGCCGGTCGCCCGCGTCGAGGAGAAGGTCGTCGACGAGCACGCGGCCGAGGTCACCGTCATCCTCGACGGCAGGCGTTCGACGTTCGCTCTCGCCGAGCACGATCGGCCGGTGCTGGACGCGACTCTGGCCGTCCGGACCGACGCGCCGTTCGCATGCAAGGGCGGCGTCTGCGGGACATGCCGGGCGAAGGTCGTCGACGGCACGGTCCGGATGGACACCAACTGGGCCCTCGAACAAGACGAGATCCAGGCCGGCTACGTCCTCACCTGCCAGTCCCACCCCACCACGCCGAAGGTCACTCTCGACTTCGACGCCTGACATGTGTCCGGCCGGCCGGACTAGGCTCGGCGGATGGAATCGCTCAATCTTGGCGGGCGGGGTTTGACCGAGCTCGACCCGGATATCCGGCGGCACCGCGGGCTGCGGGAGCTGTACCTCCACGACAACGCGCTGACCACGCTGCCCGAATGGCTGGGGGACTTCCCCGAGCTCCGGATCCTCGATCTGAGCCACCAAGGCATCACCGCGCTGCCCGAGTCCATCGGCCGCCTGGGCCGGCTCGAATTCCTGTACGTCAGCGATCTCGCCATCACCGAGTTGCCGGAATCGCTCGGCGATCTCGGCTCGCTTCGCTACCTCGGCGCCACCGACAACGGCCTGGAGAAACTCCCGGCCGCTCTCGGTCGCCTCGATGCGCTCGTCGAGCTACGCCTGTACGGCAACCGCCTCACCGAACTCCCCGACGGGTACGGCGGTCTGCGCGCACTGCGGGAGCTCCACCTCGACGGCAACCCCATCGAGAGGCTGCCCAGTACCTTCGAAGCGTTGACCGACCTGCGAGTGATCAGCCTGCGAGCGAACGCGCTGACCGAGTTCCCGGTCCAACTCAGCCGCCTTCCGCACCTGCGTCAGCTGGACCTCCGGGCGAACCGGATCACGGCGCTGCCCGACCTCGCCGCGGACGCCTTCCCGGCGCTGGAGAAGCTCGACCTGCGCTGGCTCGATCTCGACGGCGTACCAGCTTGGGTGGACGCCCTGCAGCAGCGCGGCTGCCTCGTCTACCGGACGTCAGCCGGCACGACCCAGTGAGCGTGAATCCCGACCATCGCGTTCCAGCACAGGCTCTGCGTTGATTCGTCTGTATCTGCTCGCCCTTCCTGCGGCGGGTCGTTTGGTCACCGGCGTAGGCGGGCGGATTCGGACGAATCAACGCTAAACGCCTGCCAGGTACGGACTTCTGCCCGGGTTGTGTTGGTTTCACCCGTCCCCTGAGGTCTTGCGAAGTCTCTGGTGGACCCGGGCCGCGTCAAGGGTTCCATCGGCTGACGCCGACGCATGCGCGCCCTTGACCCGGCCCGGGTCCAGTCCACTCAGGAAGCTGCGCGCGCGTCAAGGTGCGTCGCGATCGGTCAGACCTCACCCGGGCCAGTGGCCGCACCGAGCACTGCCGCAGGCGCGTCCGGTTGCGACTACTCGCGGGCTGAGAAGACGGTTGGCCGGGCCGCGGTGGCGTCGTACGGGCTGATCTAGGCGGGCTTCCGTGGACTGTGTGTGAGGAAATCGACACGGAAGGTGAAAGTTCTCGATGTTTCAAACTTTTTTCGACGAAGTTGTAACACCGCCAAGGGCTGTCCCGATAGGACGAGTGAGCCTGGTAGCTGCCCGGACCCCCGAGCGGACAGCTACCAGGCCTACTCATTTCCCGAGGGCCGTGGAGCGGTAACCTTCGCCTATGTCCTCTGCAGCAACTTCCGCCTCAGCGAGCCCGCCGTTCGGCCGGGTGACAACGGCGATGATCACCCCGTTCCGGCCCGATGGCTCGCTCGATCTCGATGCTGCGCAGAAGGTCGCGACCCACCTGGTCGACCACGGCAACGACGGCCTGATCATCAGCGGTACCACCGGCGAAGCGCCGACCACCAGTGACGCCGAGAAGGTCGAGCTGTTGCGCGCGGTCATCGCGGCAGTGGGCGACCGGGCCAAGATCGTGGCAGGCGCCGGTTCGAACAACACCGCCCACAGCATCGAGTCCGCCCGCGCCGCCGAGGCCGCCGGCGCACACGGCCTGCTGGTCGTCACGCCGTACTACAACAAGCCGCCGCAGGCCGGGATCAAGGCGCACTTCACCGCGATCGCGGACGCCACCGGCCTGCCTGTGATGGCGTACGACATTCCCGGCCGGGCCGGCGTGCCGATCGAGACCGACACGCTGCTCGCCCTCGCGGAGCACCCGCGCATCGTCGCCGTGAAGGACGCGAAGGGTGACGTCGCCGCCGCCACGAAGGTGCTGGCCAACTCCGACCTCTACTACTACTGCGGTGCCGACGAGCTGAACCTGGCCTGGCTGGCGCTCGGCGCGATCGGTATCGCCAGCGTCGTCGGCCACGTCGCGAGCACGCAGTACGCCGAGATGATCGCCGCGATCGACGCGGGTGACCTGGCGAAGGCGCGCGAGATCGACCGCCGGCTGATCCCTGCCGTGGACGCCATCATGACCCGGACCCAGGGCGCGATCATGGTCAAGGCCGCGCTGAAGCTGCAGGGTGTGCTCGAGCACTCGACCATGCGCCCGCCCCTGATCGAGGCGACCGACGAGCAGATCGACTGGCTGACCACCGACCTCAAAACGTCTGGACTGATTGCATGAGCCATCCGCATCCCGAACTGAGCGAACCCGCCCCGCTGGCGCCCGGCGCGCTGCGGGTGATACCGCTCGGAGGCCTCGGCGAGGTCGGCCGCAACATGACCGTCTTCGAGTTCGGCGGCAGGTTGCTGATCGTGGACTGCGGTGTGCTCTTCCCGGACGAGAACCAGCCCGGGGTGGACCTGATCCTGCCGGACTTCCAGCCGATCCGGGATCGTCTCGACGATATCGAGGCGGTCGTGCTCACCCATGGGCACGAGGACCACATCGGTGGCCTGCCGTACCTGTTGCGCGAGCGCGGCGACATCCCGGTGGTCGGCTCGAAGCTGACGCTGGCGCTGCTGGAGGGCAAGCTCAAGGAGCACCGGCACCGCAATGTGCCGCAGCAGGTCGTGGTCGAGGGCGAGAAGATGCGGTTCGGCCCGTTCGAGTGTGAGTTCGTCGCGGTGAACCACTCGATCCCGGACGCACTCGCGGTCGCGATCCGCACGCCCGCGGGTATGGTGCTGCACACCGGCGACTTCAAGATGGACCAGCTGCCGCTGGACGATCGCATTACTGATCTGCGCGCGTTCGCCCGGCTGGGGGAGGAGGGCGTCGACCTGTTCTGTGTCGACTCCACAAACTCCGAGGTGCCGGGGTTCACCACGCACGAGCGGGATATCGCGCCGGTGCTCGACCGGGTGTTCACCACCGCCAAGGACCAACGCATCATCGTGGCCTGTTTCGCCTCGCATGTGCACCGGGTCCAGCAGGTGATGGACGCCGCGGTGAAGCATCGCCGCAAGGTGGCGTACGTCGGCCGCTCGATGGTCCGCAACATGGGCGTCGCGCGGGATCTCGGTTACCTGCACGTCCCCGGCGACACGTTGATCGACATGCGCGAGCTCGAGAACTACCCGCCGAACCAGGTCGTGCTGGTGTCGACCGGTTCCCAGGGCGAGCCGATGTCCGCGCTGTCGCGGATCGCGGCGAAGGACCATCACGTGGTCGAGATCCAGAAGGGCGACACCATCGTGCTGGCGTCGTCCCTCATCCCCGGCAACGAGAACTCGGTCTTCCGCGTCATCAACGGTCTGACCCGGCACGGCGCGAACGTCGTACACAAGGGCAACGCGCTGGTGCACGTCTCCGGGCACGCGAGTGCGGGAGAGCTGCTCTACTGCTACAACATCGTCAAACCGCGCAACGTGATGCCGGTGCACGGCGAGATCCGGCACCTGCACGCGAACGCCGAGCTCGCCCGGCAGACCGGCGTACCGGCGAAAAACGTCGTCGTGGTCGAGGATGGGGTCGTGGTGGACCTGATCGACGGGCAGGCCGTGGTGGCCGGCAAGGTCGATTGCGGTTATGTCTTCGTCGACGGCTCCAGCGTCGGCGATATCACCGAGAGTTCGCTGAAGGACCGGCGGATCCTCGGTGACGAGGGCTTCATCTCGGTCATCGCGGTAATGGACTCGGTCACCGGCAAGCTCGCCGCCGGTCCGGAGATCCACGCTCGCGGTTTCGCCGAGGACGATGCGATCTTCGACGGGCTCAAGCCCAAGATCGAGGCTGAGATCGAGCGCGCCATCGGTAGCGGCGTGGACGACATGTTCCAGTTGCAGCAGTTGATTCGCCGGGTCGTCGGCAAGTGGGTCAGTGACACCCACCGCCGTCGCCCGATGATCATCCCGGTTGTCGTAGAGAGCTGAGGGCGCCATGAGCATGGGTGGACCGAACGGGGTGGCGGGGCAACGCCGGCCCACCATGAAGGAGGTCGCGGCCCGGGCCGGCGTGGCCCTCAAGACCGTGTCGCGCGTGGTCAACGAGGAGCCGAACGTCAGCCCGGAGCTGACCGCGAAGGTGCAGGCCGCGATCAAGGACCTCAACTACACGCCGAACGAGAGCGCCCGGATGCTGCGCCGCGGCCGTACCGGGACGATCGCGGTGGTCATCCGCGATATCGGTGACCCGTTCTTCGCGTCACTCGGCCGGGCCGTCGAGATGTGGGCCCGCGGCAGCGGTTCGGTGGTGATGATCGGCCTGACCGACGAGGATCCCGACCGCGAGCGCGATGTCTGCCTCGAGTTCGTTGCCCGGCGCCCCGATGCGCTGATCATGGCGCCGATCGGCGAGACCCAGGAGTACCTCGCGCCCCACGTCGACGCGGGGATGGCCGTGGTGACGATCGACCGGCCCGCGCACGGCATCGAGGCCGACGCCGTGCTCGCGGACAACGCGGGCGGTATCGACCAGGCCATCGACCACCTGGTCCGCCAAGGGCATCGCCGGATCGCGTACCTCGGCGATGACGAGCGCATCTTCACCGCCCGCGAGCGGGTCGTCGCCTATCGCGCGGCGATGTCGCGGCACCGGATCGACGTCGACGAGGACCTCGTCCACCTGTCCGAGCCGACCACCGAGGGCATCGGCATCACGCTCTCCGCCGTACTGGATCGCCCCGAGCCGGCCACGGCCATCCTGAGCGCGAACAACATGACCACGGCCGAGGTCCTACGCGGACTGGCCGGACGTCGCGACCAGGTGGCGCTGGTGTCCTTCGACGACCTGGCGCTCGGCGACCTGCTCAGCCCCGGTCTGACCGCCGTCGCCCAGTCGGCCGACGTGATGGCCCGTACGGCGATCCAGCTAATGACCGAACGCCTCCCCGAGCCCCACCGCCCCAGCCGCACCGTCCGAGTGCCAGTCAAACTCACCATCCGTGGCTCAGGGGAGATCCCGCCGCCTTCCTGATTCACCGCACCGACAGCCCCGCCCGCGACTCCGCGGCGCGGGGCTGTTGCTTTCCGCCCCATGGTTGGTTGTTGACACTGTCGGGCCATCTGCCGTTACTTGTTTGCCACTAGCTGCAAGAAGGCTGCGGTGACGCGGATTCCGAATTATGGTGAATGCACACCCGGGAACAGCACCACGAATGGCGGGGAAATCGAGGCCGTTCGTGGTCCGACGCTGTTTCCAATTCTTTCTACTTGGGGGTTTTCGTGTTCACCAAAATGCGCTTTCGCCTGCCCTGGACGGCCGAATGGCGGCAATCTCGGCCGGACCGGGTAGCCCGGGCCTGGGGGCGACCAGCACGCATGCTGATGGCTCTGCTCGCCGCGGTGCTGGCCGTCACCATCGCGCCGCAAGGGGCAACGGCCGCACCCAGCACACCCAATTTCCCTGCTGCTATTGACGATTACTCGACGTATCAGCCGCAGACCCAGTGCACGGCGGTCAAGAAGGGGACCGTCGCACTGCGGGATCTGCTGAACCGGACCTACGGCAAGCACCCGGCCGGCCTCGGCCGCGACTGCGACCAGGGTGGCACCAGCGAGCACAAGGACGGCCGTGCGCTGGATTACCACTTCAACGTCTATGACGCGGGCGAAAAGGCCGATGCCGACGAATTCCTGCAATGGCTGCTGGAGACGGACAAATACGGCAACAAACACGCCATGGCGCGCCGCCTCGGCATCATGTACATAATCTGGAATCGCCGGATGTGGCGTGCCTATGAGCCTTCGGCCGGGTGGCAGCCCTACAGCGGGCCGAACCCGCACACCGATCACATCCACTTCAGCCTGAGCTGGGCCGGCGCTCAGCAGCAGACGACCTGGTGGACCTCCGCCGGGGTGAGCCAACTGCCGCGCGGTCCGCTCTGGGACCGGACGCGCTGGGCCGGCGGCAGCTGGGACGCCAGCGCGACCGAGGTGGACGGCAATACAGCACTTGCCGACACCGCCGCGGCGACCCTGCCGAACGGCAACATGTACGTCTTCAACGTGGTCCCGGGCAGTGGCGTCTGGTACCGCGGCCGCACTGCGGCAGGCGACTGGGCCAACGGCGCGACGCAGATCGATACGAACGGGTCGATCTCAGCGGTTGCGGCGACTGGTGCGCCGGACGGGAGCCTGCACGTCTTCAGCGTGGTTCCCGGCAGCGGCATCTGGCACCGACGCCGGGCTGCCGACGGCACCTGGAGTACCTCAACCCATGTCGACAGCAACCCGTACACGACCGCTGTAGCTGCTGCCGCACTTCCCAACGGCACTGTGTCGTTGCTGAACGTCGTACCCGGTAGTGGTGTCTGGCACCGAGGTCGTACCGCAGCAGGGGCTTGGGCTGCTTCAGCACAGCAGATCGACACCAACAAGTACATCACCTCTGTGGCCGCCGCCAGCCTGGGCAACGGCACCCTGCACGTGTTCGCCGTCGTGCCCGACGGTGGCATCTGGTATCGGAACCGGACCGCTGCGGGCGCATGGGCCGCAACCGCCACGCAGATCGACCAGAACGACTCGCTGCTGTCGGTATCGGCCGCGAGCCTTCCCGACGGGACCCTGCACGTCACGGGCGTACTGCCCGGCAGTGGCGTCTGGGATCGCACCCGGACTGCCAGTGGTGGCTGGACCAACGCGACGCAGATCGACACCAACAAGAACATCTTCGCGACCTACACGGCCGGACTGCCCAACGGCACCCTGCACGTAGGCGCGCTCGTCAACGTCAACTGACCTGATCTCGCGGCCCGGGCGCGCTGATCGCCCGGGCCGCCTCCACTTCGTGAGGACCCGAAGATGACGAACCGCCTCTCCAAATATCTCTTCACCAGTACGGCGATCGCGGTGGCGAGTGCGACCGCGCTCGGCGCCATGGCTCAAGCCGCCCCTGCTCCGGAACCCACTCCGACTGGCGTGATGGCGTCGGCGGCGTGGCCAACCAAGTACTGCGATCCGGCGGGCCACACCAGCCGCGACAGCCAGATCGCGACCACGCTGAACGGCCAGCTGACCGGCAAACTCCAGAACGCCATGACGGCGTACCGGACCTCTTGTGCACGCATCATCATCAAGGCCCTCCGGGATCGCGGTCTGCCCGAGCGCGCAGCGGTCATCGCTGTCACCACCGCGATCGTGGAATCGACCCTGATGAACATCACCGAGAAGGTCGACCACACGAGTCTCGGCTTGTTCCAGCAGCAGGACGGCTGGGGGAGTGCCGAGAACAGGCTCGACGCCACCTGGACGACCAACCGGTTCTGGAACGAGCTGGAACTCTTCTACCCGAATGGCTCCTGGCAGTCCGGGTCGATCGGCCCGATCTGCCAGAAGGTTCAGCGTTCCGCTTACCCGGATCGGTACCAGGTGGAGGTCGCGGACGCGCAGCGCATCGTCAACGCGCTCTGGGATGTCGCAACACCGGCGCCGCAGCCGGCCCGTGGTCCGTTGTGGGACCGGATCCGCTGGGCAGGAGGTTCCTGGGCCACAAGCGCTAGCGAGGTCGACGGCAACACGAGCCTTGGTGATACCGCTGCCGCGACGATTCCGAACGGCAACATGTACGCCTTCAACGTCGTCCGCGGTGCAGGCGTTTGGTACCGCGGCCGGACGGCCGCCGGTGACTGGTCGGCTTCGGCCACTCAGATCGACACCAACGCCAACATCTCGGCCGTAGCCGCAGCAGGTGCGCCGGATGGCAAGCTGCACGTGTTCAGCGTCGTACCGAACAGTGGGGTTTGGCACCGGTCCCGGGCAGTCAATGGCACGTGGAGCACGTCCACACATGTCGACAGCAACCCTTATACGACGGATATCTCGGCAGCGGCGTTGCCGAATGGCACGGTCTCGCTAGTGACGGTTGTACCGGGCAGTGGTGTCTGGGCCCGGGCCCGCACGGCAGCAGGCGCTTGGGCGGCCTCGGCCACGCAGATCGACACGAACAAGTACGTCAGCGCAGTGGCCGCGTCTGCGTTGTCCGACAACACCTTGCACGTCTTCAACGTCGTACCAGGTAGCGGGATCTGGACCCGGGCCCGCACGGCTGCGGGCGCCTGGGCGGCCTCGGCCACGCAGATCGACGGCAACGACTCGATCATCGAGGTGTCGGCGGCAACTCTTCCGGACGACACCATGCACGTTAGTGCCACCGTGCCTGGCAGTGGCATCTGGGACCGGACCCGCACTACCAGTGGAGCCTGGACGAACGCGACCCAGATCGACACGAATAAGGACGTCTTCGCCACCTACACCGCAGCGCTGCCCAACAGCACTCTGCACGTAGGTGCCCTCATCAACGTCACCTGACAAGTTCACGGCTCCGGGTCCAGCCAGGGCCTGGAGCCGTTCCGTCTACACGAGTTGTTCGGAGTCTTGGAGTAGGAGTTTGGCGCGGACGGAGGTGCGGACGCGTTCGGCTTGGCGGTGGGTGACTTGGCAGACCTTTTCGACGCGGTAGCGGCTGAGGGTGCCGGAGTCGCGTAGTTCCTCGAGCAGCTGGTCGCCGTACTGGTCGAGGACTTCCTGGTCGCTGCGGATGTGGCGGGCGACGGGCTTGGGCGATCGGGTCACCCGTACGGCGTCGGGCTGGCGCTGTTGCCGGGGCCAGACCTGGACCTTGGCAACGGCCGCCTCGGTGGTGCCGTTCACGCAGCGGTAGAGCGCGTCGAGCTGGGCCCGGACGGCCTGGACCATCTCGGGCCGCTCGGCGAACTGCATTCGCACCATCGCCACCCGCAGCTTCCGGCGGAACTTGCGAACCGCCAGGCGCTGGCCCAGGCTGCCCGGTCGCCGGGTGTGCATCCGATACGCCAGCTTGACCAGATCGCCGACCATCTTGTCCCGCGCGACTTGCTCGGGGCATCGGGCGGCCAGCGGTGCGGTCACGTTTTCGATCGTCACAATCACTCAGGGTAGCGAAGTTGCTCAGGGCACCTATCGCCGGGGTAGCCGGGTGACTTCGAGGATCGCGTTGAAGAAGGCTCGCGGTCGCTCCTGCGGCAGGTTGTGTCCGGCGCCCGGGACCTGGTGATGGACGCGTGGGCCGGCGAAGAACTTGGCCGAGGCGGTGCCGTCGTTGGCCGGGAAGTTCCCGTCGTCGATCCCGTCGAGGGTGACGGCCGGCACGGTGATGACGGGCAGCTTCCGCAGCCGGGCCTCGAGCGCGTCGTACCGCGGATCGCCGGCCTCGGTCAGCCGCCGGTGCCGGTAGACGTGCACGACGACGTCGACGTAGTCCGGGTTGTCGAAGAGTTCGGCCGCACGGTCGAGATCGCCTTCGGTGAAGTCCCAGGTGGGGGAGTTCTTGGTCCAGACGACGCGGGCGAGCTCCTTGGTGTTCAGCGCGAGACCGGTCTTGCCGCGCTCGGTGGTGAAGTAGTCGAAGTACCACTGGGCGGCCTCGATCGACGGCGCCACCGGCATCTTCGCGACCACGGGATCGAGGTTCTGGACCAGATAGCTGTTGACCGAGACGAGCCCGGCGCAACGGTCCGGCCAGAGCGCGGCGGCGACGCAGAACGCCCGCCCACCCCAGTCGTAGCCGGCGAAGATCGCGCGCGGGATGTCGAGTGCGTCCAGGAAGTCGATGACGTCCGAGCCGAGCGCGGCCTGCTGCCCGGAGCGGAGGGTGTCGCTCGACAGGAAGCGCGTGCCGCCGTGACCACGCAGGTACGGCGTAAGGACGCGATATCCCCTACGGACCAGCCTTGGTACGACCTCGACGAATGCCTGCGGACTGTACGGCCAGCCGTGTCCGAGCAGGATGACCGGGCCATCGGCGGGGCCGGCGTCGTGGTACGCGATCGACAGCAAATCCGTGCGCACGTTGCGAATCGGGCCTAGTGGATTGCCGACCTGGGTCTGGCCTTTGGCTTGGACTTGGCCGGGTAGTGAGGCTGCGACGGCGCCGGCTGCGACGAGTGTCGTGAAGGTCCTGCGGTTGAACGTCACCATGGCGGTAACCGTAGAGATGCCTGAAGCGGTATCGCGCCCGTCAGTTGACGCTGTCGGTGTACGTCATCCGGCTGGGCGCAGTGCGTGCGGGAGGTCGGCCCGGGAGGTTATGCCGAGCTTGGGGAAGATCCGGTGCAAGTGGGTGCTCACCGTGCGATGGGAGAGGTAGAGCCGTTGCCCGATCTCCTTGTTGGTCAGACCTTCGGCGGCCAACTCGGCGATGCTCAACTCGTGCGGCGTCAGTTGGTCCCGCGCATCCGCCGTACGACGTGGGCTGGTTTCGCCGGACGCGCGTAGTTCGGTGCGGGCCCGGTCGGCCCAGGCGATCACCCCGAGCGCGTCGAACGTCTCGCGGGCGGCTCGCAGGTGCGGACGGGAGTCGGCTGCGCGGCGTTGGCGTCGCAGCCATTCACCGAAGGCGAGGTGGAGGCGTCCACGTTCGAGCGGCCAGTTCGTCGCGTCCAGTGCTGCCTTGAACAACGCCTCAGCCTGGTCTGACGGTGCGAGGATGGCCTGCACATAGCGCAGTCCGATGTGCAGCGCGGGGGACGTCGTGGAGGGTGCGAAGGTCTCCAACTCGCGGACGACCTGCTCGAGCGCGTCGGTCCGGCCCGCGCGGATCGCGGCCTCGGCCAGTTCGGAGAGGGCGTAGCACCGCAGGGCCAGTTGGTACGACGGGTCGGCGGGGTCGTGCATTCGCAGCAGGTCCGCGACGGCATCGTCGTACCGGCCCTCGCCTAGCGCGGTAAGGCCTCGGGCCCTTTGCACGGTGGCCAGAACCGGGCGAGCGCCGGCGGCCCGTCCCACCTGCTCTGCTTCGGCCGCGAGGGCCTTGGCCTGGTCGTAGTCGCCACGGAGTGCAGCGATCTCTGCCTGGACAGCTCGGGCTAGACCGAACATGAACGGCTGGTTGGTCTCCTGTGCGAGTCGGCCCGCTTCTTCCGCCGCGGATAGTCCAACCGTGAGATCGCCCAGGCGGACCGAACTCCAGGCGCGAACGGCTTGAGCTCTTGTGAGCAGCCCGAGTCGTCCCTGTGCCCGTAAGCCGTCTAAGGCGGCTGCGGAAAACCGTGCAGACAAGTCGAACGCCCCGACCTGCAAGGCCGCACTCCCGAGGAAACGCGCTACTTGTGGATCACCGCCCGCCACGTCGGCTAGACCCGCCAGTACCGCCGTACCGCGGTCGATCGGGGCGACGTACGCCGGGATGGCGAGAAAGCGCGGGTCGTGCTCATCGACTGGTAGGCCGTCGGCAACGGATACAAGCTGCTTGCGTGCCTCCGGCCCCGGCTCTGTCCAGAAGCACCTCATGCCGGCACCCCAGAGGATGCGCATCGCCAGATCGATGTCCCCGTCGGCGGCTACTGAGTCGGTCAGAGCGGCCAGCTCGACCGGGCCGGCGTTGTCGCCGCTCAAACCGTCGTCGAAGCTGCTCCGGATCCACGTGGCCCGCGCTTGCTCGCGGGGCGAGAGTTCCAATGTGCACGCCTCGTCCAGGAGTCGCCGTACGACGTCCCGGCGGCCTGCCTCGACCGCGAGGTCCGCCGCCCGCAGCAGGCGTTCGGCTCGGAGATCGCGGTTCTCGCTCAGCCGGGCGGATTGCTCGAGCGCGGCGACGGCGGCGTCCACACCACCGCGGCGTGCGGCCCGATCCGACGCCTGCTCCAATTCGAGAGCAGTGCTCTCGTCCGTTCCGGTTGTCGCGGCCGCGCGATGCCACGCCCGCCGATCCGGCTGCTCAGCCAGTACGTCGGCCAGCGCGCGATGTGCTGCATGCCGCGCCGGAACGTCCGCCGCCTGCGAAATCGCCGACCGCATCAGGGGATGCCGGAAGACCAGGCTGCCTGGCCCTAGCTCGATGAGCCGGGCCTCGACCGCGGGCGTCAGAGCGTCAACCGTGACGCCGGCGGCTGCAAGGCCGGCGGCTGCGAGGATCTCGGCGAGGGAGGTGCTGTCGTCGAGTGCCGCGATGAGCAAGGCCGTGCGCGTGTCCGCCGGCAGCTCGTCGACTCTGGCGGTAAAGGCCCGCTCGAGCCGCTCGGTCAGCGGCCGCGCCAGCATTGGTCGCTCCGCGCTTCCAGCGATGCCGGGAAGCTCGCGCAGGGCCAGCGGGTTGCCCGCGGACTCGGCCAGCACGCGCGACCGGGCATCCGCCGCGAGATCCGGCGCGACCGCATCGAGCAGTTCGGCCGCGGCGGCATCCGGCAGCCTGCCGATCTCCAGTGCAGCCGGGCCCGCGTCGTCGAGACGCGAGGCCGTACCCGATCGGATCGCCGCGAGCAGCAGAATCGGTTCGGACTCCAGCCGGCGAGCCACGAACGAGACGACCTCGGCGCTCGCGTGATCGAGCCAGTGCGCGTCCTCGACGATGAGCAGCAGCGGCGATACCTCGGCCGCGTCGGCCAGCAGGTTGAGCGTGGCGAGCCCGATCAGGAACGTGTCCGGCGCGGCCTGATCGACCAGGCCCATCGCCGCCCGCAAGGCATCGCGTTGCGGTTCGGGCAGCGCGCCGATACCGCGCCGGAGGGGATGCACAAGCTGGTGCAACCCGGCGAACGGCAGCCGCGCCTCGGACTCGACGCCGGTCGCCCTGAGCGCGCGGAAACCCTTGCCCAAGGCAAGCGAATTCGCGTGGCCGAGTAGTGCCGACTTCCCGATACCAGGCTCACCCCGGAGGACCAGCGCCCCACCACGATCCGGGACAGCCTCGACCAATGCACTCAGCCGCGCCAGCTCCAGGCCCCGCCCGATCAGCGCATCCACCTCAAGACCCACCCCCGCAGGCTACGCGGCCGTGCCAATCCGAGAGGTCAAGTGGTGTTCACTCGGTGGTCATGCTGACGCGTCAGGTTTACGACATGAGCTTGAGTCGTCGCCGGCTACTGACCGGATCCGCCGCTGTAGGTGCCGCCCTGACCGTTCCGTCACTCGCCGCCAACGCGGTCGCTGGAGTTGTGCGCCGCGATCTGCCCCGGCTGCCGTCGGGTGTCGCGACCGGGGATGTGACGCCGCATTCCGCCGTGCTGTGGTCGCGCACCGATCGGCCCGCCCGGATGGTGGTGGAGCTGAGCAGCCACGGCCGGTTCGACCGAGCCATCCGACTGCGCGGACCGGTCACCGGGCCGAACGCGGACTACACCGCCCAGTTGCCGTTGCGGGGTTTGCGTGCGGGCCAGCGGTATGACTTCCGGATCGGGTTCGAGGATGACCGAGGCCGTCTGGGCGAACTCACCGACGGCCATTTCCAGACGCCCGGGCCGCGCCGGCCGGTGAGCTTCGTCTGGACCGGGGACACCGCCGGGCAGGGCTGGGGGATCAACCCGGATCGCGGCGGCATGACGGCGTACCGGACGATGCACCGGACCGAGCCGGACTTCTTCCTGCACTCCGGCGACAACATCTACGCCGACGGCCCGATCCAGGCCGAGGTCAAGCTGGCCGACGGCACGATCTGGCGCAACGTCGTGACGGAAGAGGTCTCCAAGGTTGCGGAGACTCTGAACGAGTACCGCGGGCGCTACCGCTACAACCTGCTCGACGAGAACGTACGCGCGATGAACGCGGAAGTGCCGATCGTCAGCCAGTGGGACGACCACGAGACCACCAACAACTGGTACCCGGGGGAGATCCTCACTGACGCCCGCTACACCGAGAAGCGGGTAGACGTACTTGCTGCGCGCGCGAGGCAGGCCTTCGGGGAGTACCTGCCGATTGACCACACGGCCGGGCGGAACCGGATCTACCGCAAGGTGAGCTACGGCCCGCTACTGGACGTCTTCTGCCTCGACATGCGCACCTACCGCGAGAAGAACCCGTCGCCGACTGCAGGCGCCACTCCGATCCTTGGCGCCGAGCAGGCGGAGTGGCTCGTACGAGAGGTCTCGCGCTCGCGGGCGACTTGGAAGGTCATTGCGAGCGATATGCCGATCGGGCTGCTCGTGCCGGACGGTACAGAGATCGAGGGCGTAGCGAACGGTCTAGGTGGTTCACCCGGTGGGCGCGAGACAGAGATCGCCTGGGTGCTTACGCAGTTCAAGCGACAGCAGGTGCGGAACGCGGTCTGGCTGACGGCTGACGTGCACTACTGCGCCGCACACCACTATGACCCGTCGCGGGCGGCATACACCGAGTTCGACCCGTTCTGGGAACTTGTGGCGGGTCCGATCAACGCCGGCACCTTCGGGCCGAACCAGTTGGATCCGACGTTCGGGCCTCGCGTTGAGTTCGTCCGGGGCGCGGAGTACGCCAACCAGCCTCCGAGCGACGGCCGTCAGTTCTTCGGGCATGTGCGGATCGACCCGTACAGCAAGGTGTTCCAGGCGTCACTGCGCGACATGGCCGGCTCTGTGCTCTGGCAGAAGGACCTCCGCCCCTCGGCATGAATTAAGTTTCTGTGCATGTACCCGGAGAGCCGCCGCGCTGACGTAGTCGAGGACCTGCACGGACACAAGATCGCCGACCCGTACCGCTGGCTGGAAGATCCGGACGCAGCTGAGACCCAGGACTGGGTGAGCCGCCAGAACGAGTACTCCGAGGCAGTGCTGGCGGAACTGCCCGCGCGCGAGTGGTTCCACGAGGCGATGGCGTCGATCGTGAGCCGCCCACGCGCGGGCGTACCGGCGTACAAGGCGGGCTGGTACTTCGTGAGCCGCAACGACGGCACCAAAGCCCAGGACACCTTGTACGTCGCACCGTCGTTGCAGGAGTTGTTGGCCGGCGGGCGGGTGCTGATCGACCCGAACGAGTTGTCGGAGGATGGGACCGATTCCCTCAGCAGCTACACCGTGAGCGATGACGGCCGCTACGTCGTCTACGGAATCAGCGAGAGCGGTAGCGACTGGAATAGGTTCCAGCTGGTCGACCTGGCCACTGGTGACGAGTTGGACGACCGGGTTGCCGAGACGAAGTTCTGCGAGGCCACTTGGCTTCCGGACAACTCGTCGTACTTGTACCGGCACTACCCGACGACAGGTCGTGCAGAAGGTACGGACACCTCTGCGCAGACTGGCGCGCAGCTGAAGTTGCACCGACTTGGTACGCCACAGGCCGCCGACGAACTCATCCTGGAGTTCCCGGAGAGCGCCCAGCTGGTCATGTCGCCGGAGGTCTCGCACGACGATCGGTACGTCGTCGTCCACATCGTCGAGGGCACGGAGCAGACGTCCCGACTCTGGTTCTACCCGCTCACCACGACCGACGGCCGGAGCACGCTCGGGCAACCGCTCAAGACGATCGACAAGCCCGTCGCGGACACGGTGTTCGTTCGCGTGGACGGCGATCGGGCCATCCTCAGCACCGACCTGGACGCCCCGCGCGGACGGCTCGTCTCCTGCCCGATCGCGGCCGGCCCGGTCGAGTTCACCGAAGTGCTGCCGCAGCGGGAAAGCCTTCTGCAGTACGCGTTCGGCGCCGGCGATGGCCTGGTGACGGTCTCCCTCGACGACGCCCGCCCGCTGGTCGAACTGCACCCGCTCGACGGGACGAACGCCCGCCGCCTCGACGTACAAGGTGGTGCCCTGGTCGGCCTGAACGCGAAGCCCGGCGTCGACGAGATCTTCGTCGGCCTGTCCTCGACCACTTCGCCGGTGGAGGCCTCGGTGGTCAGCGCGGCGACCGGCCAGGTGAAGGCTCTGCCCGAGCTGGTGCCGACTACGTCGTCGGACTTCGTACCGCCGCCCATCACCGTGACGAGGGCGTCGGCGCTGAGCAAGGACGGCACCGCGGTCCCGTACTTCCTCATCACCCGGGCCGATCTGGACCACGCGCAGCCGCGTCCGACCCTGCTGTACGGGTATGGCGGGTTCAAGGTGCCGATTGTGCCGGACTACCGCCCAGGTTGGTCCGCCTGGTTGCAGGCCGGGGGAGTGCTGGTAGTCGCGAATCTCCGTGGTGGCGGGGAATTCGGCTCAGACTGGTACGACGCGGGACGGCTGGACCGTAAGCAGAACGTCTTCGACGACTTCATCGGAGTCGCCGAGCACCTCCAGAACACAGGAGTCACTACTGCGAGCCAGTTGGCGATCCACGGCCGCAGTAACGGCGGACTGCTCGTAGGCGCGGTGATGACGCAGCGGCCCGAGCTGTTCGCAGCGGCACTTCCAGGCGTCGGTGTGATGGACATGTTGCGCTTCCACAAGTTCACCGTCGGAGCCGCCTGGGCCTCGGACTACGGTCTGCCCGATGACCCGGACGACTTCGAGACTTCACTGGCGTATTCGCCGCTACACAACGTCAAACCCGGTACGACGTACCCGCCGACGCTGGTGATGACAGCGGACCACGATGATCGCGTGGTGCCGCTGCACAGTCACAAGTTCACTGCGGCGTTGCAGTACGCCCAGACCGGGGACAACCCGGTCGTCGCGCGTATCGAGGTCGACGCGGGGCATGGTCTGGGCAAACCGCTGGCGATGGTTGCTTCCGAGTGGGCAGACCTCTTGGCCTTTGCGGCTGGTTATACGGGTCTGAACCCCTGAGTCCCTGCGCGCACGACAGTTGTCGAGTCTGCAGCGACTGCGGAAGTTAGTGCCCTGCGTCGGCAGTTCTTCGGCGCTTTCGGCGCCCAGGCACGCACCTCACGGCACTGGCGAAGCATCCACGATGCTCCGCATCGAGGACGCTCCGCCAGCACCGTGATGCACGCACCTGAACACCGAAATCACTCGAACAACTGCCGACGCAGGGCACTACCAAATGTGCGGAGCGGTGAGGTCTCGCGGGTCGGTGACGGGCTGACAGCCGTCCGCCGACTCCAGGTACGCCGACTTCGGGCCCTGCGTGGCAAGCGTGCGTACGGCACCGATGAGGCGCTCGACGTGCTCGCGGGTGACGCCGAGGCCCAGGCTCGCGCGGACCGCCGTGAAGTTCGTCGGCGACCCCTCGAGCAGATGCGCCGTCAGGAGGTGGGCGCAGAACTTGCCATCGCGCACGCCGATTCCGTACTCCGCTGAGAGCGCTGCGGACACCAGCGTCGACGTCAGACCGTCGATCGTGAAGGTGACCGTTCCGACCCGGTCAGCGTCCGCACCGAACAGCGAGTACGTCGTAACGCCGGGGATGTCCGCAAGGCCCTCACGCAATCGGGCGAGCAACAGCTGCTCGTGCTGCTCGATCGCGTCGCGGTGCCGGGCGATCGCCGCACACGCCGCTGCGAGGGCAATAGCGCCAATCACGTTGGGAGAACCACCCTCGTGCCGGGCAGGCCCTTCGTTCCAGATCGTCGTATCGCCAGTCACGGCAGCAGTGGCGCCACCACCGGCCAGGTACGGCTGGGCGGCGTCGAGCCAGTCGGCCCGGCCCACGAGCGCCCCAGCGCCGTACGGTGCGTAGAGCTTGTGACCGGACAGCGCGACCCAGTCGACCTCAAGGGCGGCAATGTCCACCGGACGATGCGGAGCCAGCTGTGCCGCGTCAAGACAGATCCGCGCGCCATGCGCCTTCGCGACAGCTGCGATCTCCGCAATCGGGAAGATCTCGCCAGTCACGTTAGAGGCGCCAGTGACGACTACAAGTCGCGGGCCTTCGGGGGCCTCGCGCAGGGCGTTGGCGACGGCACTGACCGCGGCGGCGGGGGATTCCGGCGCGGACAGCCGAACCGTACGCTCGGTCGGCCAAGGCAGCAGGGCCGCGTGGTGCTCGGTCTCGAACACGATCACGGTGGCATCGGTGGGCAGGCACCGGGCCAGCAGGTTCAACGCGTCGGTGGTCTGCCGCGTGAACACCACCTGGTCGCCGGACCGGGCGCCGACGAAGGAATGCACCTCCGCGCGAGCCCGCTCGTACCACTGGGTGGTGATCCGGGAGGCGTACCCGTTGCCGCGGTGCACCGAGGCGTACGACGGGAGGGCCGCCTCGACCGCGGCGCGAACCGATTCCAGGCAGGGGGCGCTCGCGCCATGGTCGAAGTTCGCGTAGTCGGTGACCCGGCCGTCGGCCAGCGGCACCAGCAGGTCGGCCGCGACAGTGGCGGGCACCCCACCACCGGCTCGGCGGGTGACGGCCGGACGAGCCGAGGCGTTGGTAGACGGTTCGAGGATGGAGAGGATGGACATCGAGACTCCCGGTGGTCCGCGCTTGCCGACCGGGATTTTCCGGACGGCCTGGTCCTCACCCGGGGCACCCCACCGCGGAGGAGGGTTGCCGGCCAGCAAGCCGGGGCTTCGCGCTGGCACTCATGACCTGCCGAAGACGGTAACGAATCGATCCCGTCTCACGCCAGCGCCTATCTCGCATCATGGGATACTTGGACGTATCGTGAGATGGGACTCTCGCGCTGAGCGTGATCGCGGGCTGCGTGGTGAGGATGTCGAGGCGTTCTCGAGCTGAATTGCGTTCGCTTTTCCCAACCACGGCCAGGCAAGATGCGTGGATGACCTGGACAGCACCTGAGATCAGCAGGCCCGAGGGATCGCTCGTGGCGGGGGAGCGCGAGCTGCTCGCCGGATACCTCGACTTCTACCGGACCACCCTGCTGTTCAAATGCGCCGGTCTGACCGCAGAGCAGCTGGCCGAGCGGGCGGCGCCGCCGTCGAACCTGTGCCTGCTCGGCCTGATCCGGCACCTGACCAAGGTCGAGCGGATCTGGTTCCGCCGCAACTTCGCCAACGGCCGGTTCGAGCCGGCCGAGCCGCTGTTCGCGCCCGAACTCGGCAAGGACGCGGACTTCGAGCTGATCGACGCATCCCGCGCTCAGGCCGAGTACGAGCAGCTCATCGAGGAATGGCGGCTGTCGGACAAGGCCGTGGCGGCGTACGACCTGGACGAGCGCTTCGACCTGCAGGGCGAAGAGTCGTCGCTGCGGATGATCTACCCGCACATGATCGGCGAGTACGCCCGCCACTGCGGCCACGCCGACATGATCCGCGAACGACTCGACGGCGTCACCGGCGCTTGATCGTCCTCAGCTGCCCGGCGTCAGCACGACCTTGCCGGGGAGCTTTCCGGCGTCGCTCAGCTCGTGGACCTGGGCGAGGTCGGCCAGCGGGTAGCGCTCGCTGACGTTGATCCGCAGTTCGCCTGCGTCGACCTTCTTGACGAGCGTGGCGAGCTGCTCGACGTCGTTGCGCACGAACATGGTGATGGCTCGCGCGTCCTCGGGCCCAGGTGGGACCGTCGTCACCAACACGCCACCAGGGCGGACGTGGTCCAGCAGGGCGGCCTGCTGCGCTGTGTCGAGCGGTGCCAGGTTGAGGATGACGTCGACCGGCTTCTGCCCGTCCTGCACGGACGTCGTGGTGTAGTCGATGACCTCGTCGGCGCCGTAGCTGCGGACCTTGTCGATGCTGCGCGGGCTTGCCGTCGCGATGACCACGGCGCCTGCCTGGGCAGCGAGCTGTACGGCGAGGCCGCCGACCGAACCACCGGCGCCATTGATGAGGATGCGCTGTCCCGGCTGCAGTTTCGCGTGCTCGAAGAGTGCCTGCCAGGCGGTCAATGCTGCTGAGGGGATTGCCGCGGCATCCGCGAGGTCCACGCCACTCGGCGCCGCGGTCAGCACCTCGGCCGGAGCCAGCACGAACTCGGCGGCTGCGCCGTGCTCGTTCATCGGCAGGAATCCGACGACCGGCTCGCCGATGCGGAAGCCCTCGACGCCAGGCCCGGTCTCGGCCACGGTCCCGGCCATGTCGTACCCGGGGGTGTGCGGGAATCGCAGTGGGAATGGGTCCTGGAGGTAGCCGGCCCGGATGGCGCCGTCGGCGGGGTTGAACGCCGTACCGGCCACTCGGACGAGCACCTGACCAGCGCCGGGGGTTGGGCGATCGACCTCCTCATACCGCAGGACGTCGCTGTCGCCGTACTGGTGGTAACGAACTGCCTTCATGATGAATCTCCTTCTCGACTTGCTTCGAATTCGAAGCATGTTCCCCACGCTAGCACGCTTCGAATTCGAAGCAAGTAGGCTGCTGGCATGACGGAAAAAGGCGCACCGCTGGATCCGGCGCAGCTGGCCGGCTACTTCGCGCTGATGGAGGTCAGCAGCCTGTTGCAGCACGCCGTCGAGCAGCACCTGCGGGCCGATGGCGGGCTGAGTTGGGTGCAGTTCCAGATCCTCGCCCGGCTGAACTTCGCCCCCGACGGGCAGCAGCGGATGACCGACCTGGCGGACGGAGTCGTCTACAGCCGCAGCGGGCTCACCTACCAGGCGGGAGTGCTGGAAAAGGCCGGCCTGGTCAGCCGCAGCCCGTCCACGGATGACGAGCGCAGCACCACCGTCGCCATCACGGCCGCCGGCCGCACGTTGCTAGAAGCCGTTCTACCCGGTCACATCGACGTGGTGCGGGGGCTATTCCTCGACCACCTGTCAGACCGCGACCTCGCCGTACTGACGCGGGTTCTAGGCCGAGTGCGAGACGGCATGCGCGCCGCCCCACCCCGCTCCGCCGCTCCCCGTTCGACCTCCATGCGACAGCTGTGACGGTACGGAAGGGGTCGTGTGATCGGCGTGTGACACATGGGACTGCAGTGGTTGTCGGGGTAGCCTGCTAGACATGGCGACCCGCACGTCTTCCCCGGCGCGGGCGCGTAAATCGACGGCTCGGCGCCCGAGTACCACCGGGACGGCGGCCACTGGTGGACGCGCCCGGCAGTCCGGCGCCCAGAAGCGTGGGCAGAGCTCTAAGCGCGGCAGTACGGCTGCCGCGCGTACGGCCGTGCCCAAGTCAGCGTCCAGGTCCGGGGCCGGTCCCTTCGCCGCGGCGATGCTCGGCCTCGGGCGGTTCCTGATCCGCTGCTGGCTCGGCTTCGCGCATCTGCTCGGCAGCCTGGTCCGCGGCGTTGGCCAAGGCGCGCGCGATCTCGACCCGGCCCATCGCCGCGACGGCGTGGGGCTGACGATGATCGGTCTGGCCGTGGTGGTCGCCGCCTCGATGTGGTGGGAAATGCCGGGCAAGATCGGCGACGCCATCCGGACCATCGCCAGCGGCAGCGTGGGCGTGCTCGGCTGGGCGATTCCGCTGATGCTGGTGATGATCGCCTGGCGAACGCTGCGCCACCCCGACCGGAACGGCCCGGCCGGACGCCAGGTCATCGGCTGGGTGTCGGCGACGTTCGGCGTCCTCGGCCTGGTCAGCATCGCGAACGGCATTCCGCGTCCGGGCGCACCGAGTGCCGAGGCCACGATGGCCGAGGCCGGCGGGGCGATCGGGTTCATCATCACGGCGCTACCGGCCGATCTCCTCACGCAGTACGTCGTGGTGCCGCTGCTGGTGCTGCTGACGTTCTTCGGAGTGGTCGTGATCGTCGGCACGCCCGTGCACGCCATTCCGCTGCGCGTCCGGCACGCCTTCGACGTACTGATGGGGCGGACCGAGATCCCCGCCGAAACGGTGGCGGCGGACGAGGCCGAGCGGTCGGACACGACCCGGATCGGGCGGAAGGCGAAGAAGCCGAAGCTCGACGAGGACGACGAATTCGTGGGCGACAAGCCGTACGAGTCGCCGGTGCTGGAAGGTCGCGAGATCTTCAAGCGCGGCAAGAAGGCCAAGGCCGCCGCCGCGGAAGCGCTCGAGCCGCCCGTCGACGAGCTGGACGCCGATACCGAGATCAACCCGCTCACCACTTCGCCGATCGTCGGCGGTGCCGGTGGCGGCAAGTCGTCTTCCGCGAAGGCCGAGCCGCCGCCGCACACGCCGTTGCCGCAGCGCGTCGAGCAGCTCAGTCTGTCCGGCGACATCACCTACACGCTGCCCGACGGCCAGATGCTGAAGCCGGGTTCGGTGCACAAGCCGCGGACCAAGGCCTCGGACGCGGTCGTGGGCAAGTTGAGCGAGGTGTTCGAGCAGTTCGGCATCGACGCCCAGGTCACGGCGTACACGCGTGGCCCGACGGTCACCCGGTATGAGGTGGAGCTCGGCTCGGCGGTCAAGGTCGAGAAGGTCACCGCCCTCAGCAAGAACATCGCGTACGCGGTCGCCTCGGCCGACGTGCGGATCCTCTCGCCGATCCCGGGCAAGTCCGCGATCGGTATCGAGATCCCGAACACCGACAAGGAGATCGTCAGCCTCGGCGACGTCATTCGGAGCGCAACGGCTCGTAATGACCATCACCCGATGGTGGCCGGGCTCGGCAAGGACGTCGAGGGCGGTTTCGTCGTCGCGAACATGGCGAAGATGCCGCACCTGCTCGTCGCCGGCGCCACCGGCTCGGGTAAGTCGTCGTTCGTCAACTCGCTGATCACCTCGATCCTGATGCGGGCCACGCCGGACGAGGTCCGGATGGTGCTGGTCGACCCGAAGCGGGTGGAGCTCAACAACTACGAGGGCATCCCGCACCTGATCACGCCGATCATCACGAACGCCAAGAAGGCGGCCGAGGCGCTGCAGTGGGTCGTCCGCGAGATGGACATGCGGTACGACGATCTCGCCGCCTTCGGTTTCCGGCACGTCGACGACTTCAACAAGGCGGTTCGCACCGGCAAGGTCCATCCGCCCGCCGGCAGCGAGCGCGTCCTCACGCCGTACCCGTATCTCCTGGTCATCGTGGACGAGCTGGCCGACCTGATGATGGTCGCGCCTCGTGATGTCGAGGACTCGATCGTCCGCATCACCCAGCTCGCCCGGGCCGCCGGTATCCACCTGGTGCTGGCCACCCAGCGGCCTTCGGTCGACGTCGTCACCGGTCTGATCAAGGCCAACGTGCCGTCGCGACTCGCCTTCGCGACGTCGTCGCTGGCCGACAGCCGGGTCATCCTGGATCAGCCCGGCGCGGAGAAGCTGGTCGGTCAGGGCGATGGGCTGTTCCTGCCGATGGGCGCGAGCAAGCCGATGCGTATCCAGGGCGCCTGGGTCACGGAGAACGAGATCCGGGCCGTCGTCGAGCACTGCAAGGAGCAGCTGCAGCCGACGTACCGCGAGGACCTGATCGCACCGACCGGGCCCTCGAAGGAGCTGGACGACGAGATCGGCGACGACCTCGACCTGGTCTGCCAGGCGGCCGAGCTGATCGTGTCCACCCAGTTCGGCTCGACGTCGATGCTGCAGCGCAAGCTCCGGGTCGGCTTCGCGAAGGCCGGGCGGCTGATGGACATCCTGGAAAGCCGGGGAGTGGTCGGCCCGAGCGAAGGCTCGAAGGCCCGCGATGTCCTGGTCAAACCCGACGAGCTAGAGGACTTCATCGCTACTCTGCGAGGGATGTGATGCTGTAATGCCCGCCCCCACTTCCAGCCCGGTCGCGATCCCGTCGGCAGGGGTGCCCGTCGTTGAACCCGTGGCGTACGAGTTCACCGTGCGCGCGTCGTACCTCTTGCACGGCCTCATCTCCGGCGGCTCCGTCCTGGTCGCGATCGGCTTCGCCATGACCGCCTCGGCCTCGCCCGCCGGAGTGTTGCGCTGGATCGCGGCGGCGGCCTTCGCGGGGTTGGCGGTCACAGCGGGACGGGCGTTGCTGGTCAGTGCGTTGCTGGTCGCGGACGAGGTGGGAATTCGCCTGCGGGCGGGGGACCAGTGGATCGGCGCTCGCTGGGAAGAGCTCGAGGAAGTGACCGTGCTGCCGCGCCGCCATGTGCTCGACGACGGGCGGATCGCGCTGCATCTGGAAGACCCGGGACCGGTGGTGGCGGCCTTCACCGGACGGGCCCACAAGCTCGCGGATGCTAACCGTCGGTTGACCGGGTCATCACTCGCGGTACCGTTCGGTTTGACGGCTAGGCCGTCGGACGGGGATGTGCTCGCGGTTCTGCGCCACCTGGCCGATGGCCGTTGCCCGATCAGAGAGCAGCTCTGAGCGGGAGCGCACCGTCCTGACGGTGGAGAGGAAGGTGGGGCGTGAGCGTCGGTGAGGAGCTCACGGCGGCCCGCGTACGGGCTGGTCTGACGATCGAGGAGCTGAGTGCGGCCACCCGGATCAGACCAGGCCTGCTCACCGCCATGGAGGCGGACGACTTCGTCCGCTGCGGCGGCAACTTCTACGCCCGTGGGCATATCCGGTCGATCGCCAAGGTGCTCGGCACCGATCCCGCGCCACTGGTCGAGTCGTTCAACGCCGGCCAGGCCGAGCCCGAGGTCGACCGCAGCCGTCGCGAGGAACGTGCCGACGCCAAATCGCCCACGGTCCATCCGGCCCGTCCGCGCTGGGCCGTCGTGCTCGGCGCGATCCTGGTCGGACTGCTGGGCTGGGGCATGGTCCGGTTGTTCACGCTGCCCAACGACGTCGAGGCGAACGCGTCCAAGAATTCGCCTGGTCCGGTCGTGGTGACCAAGGCGACGCCTTCGAAGCCGGGTAAGAAGCCGACCGTGCGGACGACCATCCGGAAGCCGGTCGTGCCGAAGACCGTGCGCGTCACCCTGACTGGTGTGGGCGAGGGCAGCTACGTCTCGATGCGCAATATCAAGAAGGCCCGCCTGTTCGACGGCATCCTGCGCTCCGGGTCGACCCAGTCGATGACGTACGGCGGCGCCATCCGCGTCGACATAGCCCTCCCGAAGAACGTCAAGGTCTACATCAACGGCCGTGCCGTGGTGCCCAAAACGCCACGCTTCCTCGTCAGCCTCACCGGCAAACTCGAAGCCCGCCCCTAAGCAGACCGCGGCGTACGTTTCGTTCGGGTTGGGCTGGTGGAGTGTGAGCAGTCATACTCGGGGGCGATGACTACCACTCCCACCACCGTCGCCCTGGTCACGCTGGGCTGTGCCCGCAACGACGTCGACTCCGAGGAACTGGCCGGCCGCCTAGAGGCGGGCGGATTCCAGCTCGTCGACGACGCCGCCGATGCCGACACGGTGGTGGTCAACACCTGTGGTTTCGTAGAGGCCGCCAAGAAGGACTCCGTCGACACGCTGCTCGCGGCGTCCGACTACAAGTCCGGCCGGACGCAGGCCGTGGTGGCCGTCGGCTGCCTCGCCGAGCGGTACGGCGAGCAGTTGGCCGAGGCGCTGCCCGAGACCGACGCGGTACTCGGCTTCGACGACTACGCCGACATCTCCGACCGGCTGCGCTCGATCCTGGCCGGCGAGCATCACGTCTCGCACGCACCTCGCGACCGCCGCAAGCTGCTCCCGCTGGCCCCAGCCGACCGCGCCTCTGCCGCCGGCGTGGCCATCCCGGGCCACGGCAACCCCGCCCACTCCCACGACCCCAAGCCCGCCGCGACCGGCGCCCCCGCGAGCGCTGCCGGCGTATCTGAGGTCCTGCCGGGCCAGGGGAAGGCGATGCCGCTGACCAGCGAGGAGAACGCCTCACAGGAAGCGCGTGAGGCCCTGCTCGCCAGCGCCCGGGCCGACCTCACGATCGAGGCTCCTGACCTGGCCTCCGCGCCCGCCTCCGGCCCACGTGTCGTACGTCGCAGGCTCGACGGTGGTCCTGTGGCGCCGCTCAAGCTGGCCTCTGGTTGCGACCGCCGCTGTGCGTTCTGCGCTATCCCCGCCTTCCGTGGCGCGTTCGTCTCCCGGCGTCCGACCGAGGTGCTCGGTGAGGCCGTCTGGCTCGGCGAAAACGGTGTACGTGAGGTCTTCCTGGTCAGCGAGAACTCGACCTCCTACGGCAAGGACCTTGGCGACCTCCGGCTGCTCGAGACCCTGATCGGCGAGATCGCGACCGTGCCGGGTCTGTCCCGCGTCCGGGTCTCGTACCTCCAGCCGGCCGAGATGCGTCCGACCTTGATCAAGGCGATGACCTCCACCCCTGGCGTAGTCCCGTACTTCGATCTCTCCTTCCAGCACGCGTCCGGCCCGCTGCTGCGCCGGATGCGTCGTTTCGGTGATGCCGAACGGTTCCTCGAGCTGATCGCCCAGGTCCGCGCCGCCGCGCCGACCGCTGGTATCCGCAGCAACGTCATCGTCGGTTTCCCCGGTGAGACCGAGGAAGACGTCGACATCCTGTGCGACTTCATGACCCGCGCGGGTCTCGACGCGATCGGTGTCTTCGGCTACTCCGACGAGGACGGCACCGAGGCCGAGACGTACGAGGGCAAGCTCGACGAAGACACCATCGCCGCCCGCCTGGACCGGGTCAGCCGCCTGGCCGAGGAGGTCACGGCCGAGCGCGCCGAGGCTCGCCTGGGCGAGACCGTCGAGGTGCTGATCGAGTCCATCGATGACGAGGACGGCTCCGCCGAAGGCCGCGCGGCCCACCAAGGCCCCGAGGTCGACGGCTCGACCACGCTCACCGGCATACCTGACAGCGTTGCCGTCGGCGATCTCGTCACCGCGACGGTCATCGACACCGAGGGCGTCGACCTGATCGCCGAGTTCACCGCCGTCACCGCTCCCGTGCCTGCTGACGTGTCCTCCCCGCTCGCTATCTCGAACACGACGGTCGGCGAGGCGGCGACGCCGACGCCCGTGGCAGCTAACCTGACCGCGTGACGATGCCGCCGACGAATCCGGTTCCGCGTACTGCCGGTGCCGGCCAGATCCATGCGCCCAGTGCGTGGAACGTGGCGAACGCGCTGACCGTGCTTCGCCTCGTACTGGTGCCGCTGTTCGTCTGGCTTTTGCTGCGGGACGGCGGAATCGACACCGGCACCAGGCTGCTCGCGTGCGCCGTCTTCCTGGTCGCGATCATCACCGACCGGTTCGACGGCGATATCGCCCGGCGCTGGAACCTCGTCACCGACTTCGGCAAGATCGCCGACCCGATCGCGGACAAGGCGCTGACGGGTGCCGCGTTCATCGGTCTGTCTCTGCTGGGGGACCTCCCTTGGTGGGTGACGGTGGTCGTACTGTTCCGGGAGTGGTCGGTCACCGCTCTCCGGTTCTGGGTGATTCGGCATGGCGTGATGCCGGCCAGCCGCGGCGGAAAGCTGAAGACCGTGCTGCAGGCGATCGCGTTGGGTCTCTACCTCCTTCCGTGGCAGTCCTTCGCGTTGTTGCATTGGACCGCTGTCGTCGTGATGGCCGCGGCCGTCGCGGTCACGGTCATCACTGGTCTTGACTACGTCGGCCGGGCGATCCGGCTGCGCGCCGCCGCGAAGCACCCCGCGCCCTAGAAGCAGGCGCGATCGCCCGCAGGGGCGCTAGGTGGACCGGGTGGGAGTGTGGGGTTGTGGGTGGAGGGGGTTTGGCATGGATGGTCAGGTTGGTCGTGAGGCTGAGAGGCAGGCAGAGTTGACCGGTCAGGTCGTTGGTGGGGCGCACGATGGCGAGACGTCATCCGCGGCGGAGCGGCTGGTGAAGTTGCTGCGGGACGCCGACGCGACCGCGGCCACGGCCGAGTCGTTGACGGGCGGGCTGGTCGGAGCCGCCTTCACGGACATCCCGGGTGTCTCAGCCGTGTACCGGGGTGGCGTGATCGTCTACGCGACCGACCTCAAGGCGACACTCGCCGCCGTACCGGCCGGCCAGTTGGCCGCTGACGGGCCCGTGCACGCCGATACGGCCGTCGCGATGGCCTCGGGCGTCCGCGAGCGCCTGGGAGCGACATACGGGCTGGCGACGACGGGGGTGGCCGGGCCCGAACCGCAGGACGGAATCCAGGCCGGCACGGTCTATGTCGCCGTGGCGGGACCTCGTGGTGTGAAGGTGCAGAGATTGTCGCTCGCAGGGGATCGGCCGGCTGTCCGGCGGGGCAGTGTGGAAGCGGTACTGTCCCTCGCGGTAGAACTGTTGGAGGAAGAACAGGAGCCTTCGGCGCGTTAGGACCACCATGGAGACAGGTAGTCCGGTACGACGCGGCACACCGTTCTTGGACGTTGCGATGAGTAGTGACCCGGCAACGGGTACCGTTGGTGGCCACGCTGGGTCTACCGTTCGAGTAGGTTCGGTGCGACAGGCGGAAGGGAGAAACCTCATGGTGCTGGTTCGTGGCCTGCTCGGCGACGTCTTGCGGCGTCGGCGTCTGCGTCAGGGCCGTACGCTGCGCGAGGTGTCTGCCGACGCCCGGGTGAGCCTCGGTTACCTGTCCGAGGTGGAGCGCGGTCAGAAAGAGGCCTCGAGCGAGCTGCTCGCCGCCATCTGCACGGCACTCGATGTGCCGCTGTCCACGATCTTCGCCGAGGTCAGCGAGGATCTGGCCCGCGAAGAGGCGCTGGTCCTCGCGCACCCCGTCATCGAAACCGAGGTCGTCGCCTCCGCCGCCTGACCGGCTGCTCGATCCGCCGCTCAGCCCCGAACGCCCTGCGTCAATCACCGATTGCCGCCAGAGGGTCGGTCGTTGAATTGCCACGCCCGGCCACCTCAGTCGCACAGGCGTCAGTCCGCGCATGAGGTCAGCTGCCGCATCTCACCCAGGTCTGATGCCCAGACGACGTGCAGGGCGCGGATCGGCGCGTCATCAGCTCCCCGGTACATGTCGTTGGCCCAGAGCAGGTGGGTCGTGGAGTCGGGGAACCGTAGGAGCTGAGGTGGAGAGGCCGCGGCCGGGTACAGCCGGGTGAGGTCGTCGCCCTCGTCGAAGAACTCGCCCCTGAGCACCGCATGGGCGAGTGGCGCGACGGCGGCATGAGCTTCCAGGTCTGACCGCCCGAACACGATGAATTCGGGATGGCCGAGCTCGCTGAGACCCATCGTGTAGGCGAAGGACGGATTGCGAGGGCCATCATCAGGAATCGTCACCAGGGCCCAGCCGACACTCAAGATCCCGTCGCAGATCCGCCGCCAGCTCTCGGCGATCTTCTCGCCACCGCACATTCCACACATGGGTCCCTCCTCAACTCGGCGTCGAACAGGTGTTCGACTTCGCAGAGAAGGTACGGCTTTTCCGGGAGCCAGCCGCCGTTATCCACAGACTTTCTTGAGAGACCTCAGACCTCAGACCTCAGACCTCGGGCTGACAGGTGGGGCACCAGTAGCTGATGCGTTCGCGGGGTGGCTCGCCGATTGGTGCGGTTTGGATCGTTGTGCCGCAGCGTCGGCAGGGGTGGCCCGCTCGTGCGCAGACCCAGGTGCGTTTGCCGGGCCGATCCACGCCGGTGGTCACTTGGGCGGCGTTGCGGAGGTTGGCCTTGAGGAGGCGGCGGCTGAGATCGACCACTGCCTCGAGGTCGACCGAACCAACCGGGCGCCAAGGACGCAGCCCGAGCAGGAAGCAGACCTCGGTTCGGTAGATGTTGCCGATTCCGGCGAGGTTGCGTTGATCGAGCAGGGCCTCGCTGATCGTGCGATCCGGCTGGGCGGCGAGATTCGCGATCGCCTGAGCGCGATCGAAGTCCGGCGAGAGCAGATCCGGACCCAGGTGGCCGACGACGCTGTCCTCGGCTGCGGTCGGGACGACCTCGAGCACAGGCAGGCGGTAGCCCACCGCGATCCATTCGGCCGTGACCAGCACAGCGCGAATCTGGAAGGCGGGTCCGCCACGCCACTTCTCGCCCGGCCGGTAGAGGTGCCAGGAGCCGTCCATCCGCAAGTGGCTGTGGATCGTGACGCCGCCTGAGAGCCGCATCAGCAGGTGTTTGCCGCGCGGGACCACCTCGACGACGGTCTGGCCGCTGAGGTCGGTCGTTGCCAGGCTAGGCACCCGGAAGTCGGTCTGCTCCAGCACCTGCCCCGCCAGCGCCTGATGGAGGTGCTTCGTGGCCCGCCACACGGTATCGCCCTCAGGCACCGCACCACCTCGCCTCATGCCGAGACCTGGGCGGAGTCATGCGCGGAGCCGGAGGCCGCGGGGAGTGGCGTGGAAGCCGGCCTTGGCCAGGGCGTCACCGAAGGCGGTGTGCCGCACTTGCTCGCCGTCGGCCGTTTCCACGCTCAGCTTGCCGAGATGCCCGTCGCGGATCGCCAGCGCAAGGGCGTCCACGGCCGGTTGGAGCAGGTCCGGGTCGTCGGTGAAGCTCAGCACAGTCCGCCCGCCTCGCTCGACGTACACGACCAACTTGCCGTCGACCAGCATCACCAGTGCACCGGCCTTCCGGCCCGGCCGATGACCTCCCGCGTTCTCCCTATCGGGCCAGGGCAGCGCAGCGCCGTACGGGTTGGCCGGGTCGGTCGCCGCGAGCACGATCGCCCGCGCGGTCACCTCGCCCGCCTTGCTACCTCCCGACCGCGACCCGCCAACCCCAGAGCCAGCGCCAACACCAGAGCCGGCACCGGAACCACCCGGCCGAGGCATAGGGCCATAACCAGACAACGAACCGGACCCAGACAACGAACCGGGCATCACACCCGGTGGGCTGTGCGAGGCGATCGGAGCGTCGGGGACCTCGGCGAGCGCCCGCAGCCGGTCGACCGCACCCGGCAGCGCGAACTGGGCCGCACCAAGCCCGGCCACGAAGTACCCACGCCGACAACGCCCCGACTCCTCGAACGCGCTCAACACCTTGTAAACCGCCGCGAATCCACCCGGCGTCCGCTCGGTCATCACCGAACCGCGCGTGACGATGCCATACCGATCGAGCAGCGTCTCGGCGGCAGCATGCGCCCGTCGCGTCGCATCCTCACTCCGAGCCGGCAACACCGACCAACGCCCACCAGCTGTCGGCGGACCACTTCGCGCGGGCAAAGCCGAACGGCCAGGCCTTCCCGGTCGCGCTCGTGGGGTCGGCCGCTTGGTCCGATGCGAACCACGGCCGCCTCCGACCAGGGCGCGGACCGGCGCGAGCGTGTCATTCGTCAGCAGACCCGCCCACACCAGATCCCACAGCACGGTCGTCAGAGTCTGATCGTCGACCACGCCAATGGCGACGCCGACCGCATCACTCAGTTGCCGGAAGAAGAACGCGCCACCCCCGCCAAGCGCATCCAGTACAGCCTGATGCGTCTCGCCGATCTCGAACGCCGGATCGACGTCAGGCAAGGTCAAATCGCAGTTGTCCGCCAAATGCAGCGACACCCAGCCGTCGGTCCCGGGCAGCGAACCCGCGCCGGCCCAAACCACCTCGCCGGTCGCGGTCAACTCGTCCAGCATGGCGGGGTTGTACCCAGGAACGCGCGACGGCAGCACGATCGACTCCAGCGCGGAAGCCGGCACAGCACAACCCGCGAGCTGTTCCACCGCGGCGAGCAGTACGTCGTACCCCCTGCCGCGCGTGCTGGTAATCCCTTGCCAGGCAGGCAGGAACCGGGCCAGCGCACTCGGGTCCACTGGCTCGACCTCTTTGCGCAGCGCGGCCAGGGACCGCCGCCGGAGCAGGCGCAGCACCTCGCTGTCGCACCACTCCATCGCCAGTCCGCCAGGCAAGAACTCGCCCTCGACCACGCGACCCGCGGCTCCCAGCCGACGCAAAGTCTCCATCACCACGGCGACACCGGTGCCGAGATGCGTGGCCAGATCCGCGGCACGGAACGGCCCGTGCGTACGGGCATAACGCGAGACGAGATCGCCGAGGGGATCGGCCACTGGCTCCGCATGCGCCTCGGCAACCCCCGGCGGAACCGGAACGCCCAGGCCGTCCCGCAACCGCGCGACATCCTCCACGACGGCCCATCGGTGCTCGCCGGCCATCCGGACCCGCACCACTCGCCGAGCGGCGGCCAATTCGGTCAGCCAGGTCTCGGCATCAGCGCCATCCACCGAACGCTTCGTGGCCGCGTCGACCGACAACGGCCCGACCAGCCGCAGTACGTCGAACAGCCCCTCTTCGTCGCGTGCGCGTCGATCCTCCGCGAGCCGTTGCAGCTCAGCCTCCGTCCGGAGCACGACCTCGGCGTCGAGCAGCTCGCGCAACTCCGTCTTGCCGAGCAGCTCCGCCAGCAAGGACTGGTCCAACGAGAGCGCGGCGGCACGCTTCTCGGCGAGCGGCGTATCGCCTTCGTACATAAAGGCGCCGACATAGCCGAAGAGCAGCGACTTCGCGAAAGGTGAGGCCTCAGGCGTCTCGACCTCCACGACCGCGATGCGTCGCTCACTGATCCCCGTGAGCAGGTCCTTCAGCGCGTCGATGTCGTAGACGTCCTGCAGGCACTCCCGCAAGGCCTCCAGCACGATCGGGAATGACCCGTACTTCGAGGCGACACTGAGCAGCTGGGCCGACCGCTGTCGCTGCTGCCAAAGGGGTGAGCGACGCCCCGGATTACGCCTCGGCAGCAGCAGCGCCCGCGCCGCGCACTCCCGGAATCGCGAGGCGAACAAGGCCGAACCGCCCACCTCGGTGGTGATCAGCTCCTCGATCTCGGTCGGGTCGAACAACACCAACTCCGCACCAGGCGGCGGCTCGTCGGTCTCAGGCAGACGCAGCACGATGCCGTCATCGCCCGACACCGACTGGGCGTCCATCCCATACCGCTCACGCAACCGGGCCGCGATCGCGAGAGCCCACGGCCCGTGCACCTGACCGCCGTACGGCGAGTGCACGCAGACGCGCCAGTCGCCCAGCTCGTCGCGGAAGCGCTCGACCACGATGGTGAGGTCATCCGGCACGCGGCCGGTGGCGTCGCGTTGCTCGGCCAGATACGAGACGAGGTTGTCGGCGGCGAACTCGTCCAGCCCGCCATCGCGTGCGCGTTTGATCGCCTTCGCCTTCGGCAGGGCGGCCATCGTGCGCACGAAGGCCCCGGTTGCGGCACCGAGCTCGGCCGGACGCCCGACGGCATCGCCCTTCCAGAACGGCAATCGCCCGGGCTGACCAGGCGCGGGAGAGACCAGCACCCGGTCGTGCGTGATGTCCTCGATCCGCCAGCTGGAGGCGCCGAGGGTGAAGACGTCACCCACCCGCGATTCGTAGACCATCTCCTCGTCGAGCTCGCCGACCCGGTGATTGGTCGATTCGCCGACCAGGAAAACGCCGAACAGACCGCGATCCGGGATGGTCCCGCCACTGGTCACGGCCAGCCGCTGGGCCCCGGGACGGCCGGTGATCTCGCCGCTGACGCGATCGAAGACGATCCGTGGCCGGAGCTCGGCGAACTCATCCGACGGATAACGCCCGGACAGCATGTCAAGCACGCCGTCGAAGGCCGATCGCGGCAACGACGTGAACGGTGCGGCACGTCGTACCAACCTGAACAGCTCTTCGACGTCGACCGCGTCGAGGCTGACGATCGAGACGATCTGCTGGGCGAGCACGTCGAGCGGATTGGCCGGGATGTGCAGGCTCTCGATCTGGCCGTCCCGCATGCGCTGCACGACGACGGCCGTATCGATCAGGTCACCACGGAACTTCGGGAAGAGCACGCCTCGCGACACCGCGCCGACCTGGTGTCCAGCGCGGCCGACACGTTGCAGCCCACTCGCGACCGACGGCGGCGCCTCGACCTGGATGACCAGATCGACCGCGCCCATGTCGATACCGAGCTCGAGACTGCTAGTGGCGACGACACACGGCAATCGCCCCGACTTCAGGTCCGCCTCGATCAGCGCGCGCTGCTCCTTACTGACGGAACCGTGATGCGCCTTGGCGACGAGCGGGGGAGCGGCCAGCGCGGCACCCGACTGGGCCATGATCTGGGCGGGCGAACCCTCGTCGGGCAGTTCGACCCCGGCCCGCTCGGCGGCGATCTCGTTCAGCCGGGCGGTGAGGCGCTCGGCCAGACGGCGCGAGTTCGCGAAGACGATGGTCGAGCGGTGTGCCGCGATCAGGTCGGCCACATGCTCCTCGACATGCGGCCAGATCGAGGCATGGCGCGGCGGCCCCGCGGCCGGACCGGACACCTGGACCTCGGTATCGCCGAGGGCGGCCATGTCCTCCACCGGCACGACGACGCTGAGGTCCCACTGCTTCTCAAATGCAGGCTGTACGACGTCGACCGGGTGCTCGCCGCCGAGGAAACGCGCGACCTCCTCCACCGGCCGGACGGTCGCGGACAGGCCGATCCGCTGCGCCGGCTTCGGCAGCAAGGCGTCGAGCCGCTCCAAAGTCAACGCGAGGTGAGCGCCACGCTTGGTCCCCGCGACGGCGTGCACCTCGTCGACGATCACGGTCTCCACGCCACGCAGCGAATCGCGCGCCTGCGAGGTGAGTATCAGGAACAACGACTCGGGCGTGGTGATCAGGACATCCGCCGGTCTCGTCACGAAGCGGCGGCGCTCCGAGGCCGGCGTATCGCCCGATCGGACCGCGACCTCCACGTCGACCGGCGCCTCGCCGAGCCGTCGCGCGGTCTCGCGGATGCCGATCAGTGGGGCACGCAGGTTGCGCTCGACGTCGACCGCGAGCGCCTTCAGCGGCGACACGTACAGCACTCGGCAGCGCAGCTTGGGATCGGTCGGCGGTGGCGTGGTGGCGAGCCGGTCCAGCGCCCAGAGGAAGGCCGCCAGCGTCTTGCCGGAGCCGGTCGGGGCCACCACCAGCGCGTCCCGGCCGGCACTGATCGCGTCCCAGGCGCCGAGCTGAGCCTGGGTCGCGGCATCGAAGACGTCGCCGAACCACGCCCGCGTCGCGGGCGAGAAACGGTCGAGTGCGGTGGATCTGGTCACGGATCCATCTTGCACGGCACCACCGACAAGTTTTGGTCCCCGGCGTCTGCAATGATCTGCGGCATGAAGATCCGTGCCCGGGCCACCCTGCTGGTGGTCGCCTGTGTTGTCGCCCTGACCGGCTGCATGAAGGTCGACGCCGACCTCAAGGTCAATTCGAACGAGACGGTGTCCGGCAAGATGTTGCTGGGTGTCGACAAACAGCTCCTGCAGTCCACCGGTCAGTCGATCGACGCGACCCGGGCGCAGATCGAGAAGTCGCTCAAGGAGACGGCCACCGAGGGCGTCCAATGCAAGGCCTATGACGACGACAAGTACATCGGTACCGAGTGCACCATGGACGGCGTGCCGTTCGACAAGATGTCCGGCAGCTCGCTCGGCGGCGTGAAGTTCGAGAAGCAGGGCGACAACTTCGTCGTCACCTCGAGCGGTAAGGCCACCGAGGTCCCGCCAGGTGCCGGCACTCCCGATGTGAAGTTGAAGATCACCATGCCCGGCAAGATCACCGAGCACGACGATGGTGCCGACGTGAGCGGCCGCACGGCCACCTACACCGACCCCACCAAGCTGAACTCGGTGCGCCTGGTCTCCGGCGCCGGTGGCGGTTTCCCGATCTGGCTGATCATCGTGCTGGTCGTGGCGATCCTCCTGGCCGCTGGTGCCGTGGCCTTCTTCGTGCTCAAGGGCCGTCGCGGTGGTGGCGGTCAGCAGTTCCCGGGCCAGCAGTACCCGCAGGGCGGTCAGTGGGGTCAGCAGCCGTACGGCGGCCAGCCTGGTCCCGGGCAGTACCCGGGTCAGCCGGGTCCGGGGCAGTACCCGGGTCAGCAGGGCCAGCCGGGTCAGCCGCAGCCGGGTCAGTGGGGTCAGCCTGGCCAGGGCCAGCAGTACCCGGGCCAGCCGGGACCGTACGGCCAACCGGGGCAGCCGCAGCCGGGCCAGGGCCAGCCGCAGCAGCCGCAGCCTGGTCAGTGGGGTCAGCCCGGACAGGGCCAGCCTGGACAAGGTCAGCCCGGTCAGGGTCAGCCCGGTCAGGGTGGCTGGGGTCAGCAGCCCGGCCAGGGACAGCCGGGTCAGCCGCAGCCGGGTCAGTGGGGTCAGCCTGGCCCCGGTCAGCCTGGTCAGCCGCCGCAGGGCCAGCCGGGTCAGTGGACGCAACCGCCGCAGGGTCCTGGCTCTGACGGCCAGCAGTCCTGAGGAGCGACGTGAAGATCTTCGTCACCGGTGGTGCCGGTTTCATCGGCTCCCACTTCGTCCGGACGGCCTTGTCCGGCGGTTACCCCGAGCTGGGCGCGGACGTGGCCGTCACGGTGTTCGACTCGCTCAGCTACGCGGGTAACCTGGCGAACCTCGACCCGGTGAAGGACCAGCCGGGCTTCGAGTTCGTCAAGGGCGACATCACCGATCTGGACCAGGTCAACGCCGCGATGCCCGGCCACGACGCGGTGGTGCACTTCGCCGCCGAGTCGCATGTGGACCGGTCGATCGCGGGCGCCACCCAGTTCGTGGTGACGAACGTGCTCGGCACCCAGGTGCTGCTCGAGGCCGCGCTCCGGCACGGCGTCGGCCCGTTCGTGCACGTCTCGACCGACGAGGTCTACGGCTCGATCGCCGAAGGCTCGTGGCCCGAGACCGACCCGCTGCAGCCCAATTCGCCGTACGCCGCTTCGAAGGCCTCGAGCGATCTGGTCGCGCTGTCGTACCACCGGACCCACGGTCTGGATGTGCGGGTCACGCGTTGCTCGAACAACTACGGCCCGTACCAGTACCCGGAGAAGGTCATTCCGCTCTTCGTCACGAACCTGGTCGAGGGCGAGCAGGTCCCGTTGTACGGTGACGGGCTGAACGTGCGCGACTGGCTGCACGTCGACGACCACTGCCAGGGCATCGAGAAGGTGCTGCGCGGTGGCCGGCCGGGCGAGGTCTACAACATCGGCGGTGGCACCGAGCTCACCAACCGCGAGCTGACCGATCGCCTGGTCGGCGCCTTCGGCAAGGGCGAGGAGAGCATCCGCTACGTCGAGGACCGCAAGGGCCACGACCGGCGTTATTCGGTGAACTGGAACAAGATCCGCGACGAACTGGGCTATCAGCCGCGGCACGACTTCGACTCGGGTCTGGCCGACACCATCGCCTGGTTCCGCGCGAACGAGAACTGGTGGCGCCCCCTGAAATACCCGCAATCCTGAGGAAGGTATGAGGCTCACCGAATTCTGGGATCGCATGGACCGGCATCTCGGTCCGGCGTACTCGCGCACTTGGGCCGAGACCCAGTCCCTGCCCGAGCTCGACGGCCGCACGGTCCAGGAGGCCTTCGCCGCGGGCGAACACGCCAAAACGGTCTGGCGTGCCGTCTGGGCACACCTGCAGTTGCCACCCCGCGACCGCTGATCACCTTTTAGCTGTACGACGTTGCGCCCGGAGCCTTCGGTTTGAAGGTCCGGGCGCTGCGTATTTCCTGCGGGTTTAGGAGGTTTGGGGAGTGGCCGGGGTGCGGAAGGTACCGGTGTGGACCAGGTCGGCGGCGGCGTAGGCGGCCTTGCGGATACCTTTTCGCTCATCGAAGAAGCCGCCGACGATGCCGACGCCCGGGAGTTTGCCGAGCGCGCGGGCGCCGAGGCTGCCGCGCGGGCGTTCTTCGAACAGGTCGTTGAGGCCGGTGAGCATCTTGCTGATCCGCCAGATCAGCTTGATGCCGTGCCGCAGGCCGCCGTCCTCGCCCTTCTCGCCGAGTCCGAGTTCCTTGGCGACGTTCTTGCCGGCGGCGGTCGGGTCGTCGTTCTCGAGCACGATGTCCGGCGTGATCGCGCGGCCGGTCAGCACGCGGGCCATCACGGCCGTGCGGTCGGCATGCGCCTCGACGCCGTACTCCCGGCAGATCGCGCCGATCACCATGGCCTGCACCGAGGCGCCGAGGGTGTCCTGCACCGGGAAGCGGTCGGCGGCGGCGCCACTGATCCTCGGCAGGCCCGCGATCACCGCGGCGAATCCGCCGAGGCGTTCGACCCACCAGTCACAGCGCTCCGCCAACGGCAGGGTGGGCCACTCCGCGTGTCCTGGCACCTTCATCTTCAGCAGCCGCTCGATCGCGAGGATCAGGCCCTTCTCGGCCAGATTCGGCTTCTCCTGGGCGGAGTACTCCGCGAGGGCCGTGCGGATGCCGAACGGGTCTTGGCCCCGCAACGAGTCGAGCACGGCATCGAGGCCGAACTCGACCTTGCTGAGGGCAAGGATGACGGCGGAATCGGGAATGTCAGGACGGTCGCTCACGCCCGTCAGCGTAAGGTCTGCGGCGGCCACCGAGGCCTGAGGATCTGATTCGAAGCCCGTCGGCGTGTCATTTGCGGTTCGAACAGGTGTTCGGGATAGTTTGTGGTCAGAGGTCCAGGTCTGAGGCGGCCCGGTTGTCCACAGATTCGCCATCGCACCAGAAAATGTCGGTGCAGACTCATAACCTCTCCGGTGACAAAGATTTCCTCCGGGTCGCTGCGACAGTGGCCCCGATTCAGATGGGTTAGGTGGCAGTCAGATGGCTGGTGCAGCGAAGGCGGAGAAGGCGACCGCAGACCGCGAGAAGGCTCTGGCGACGGCGCTGACGCAGATCGAGCGTCAGTGCGGCAAGGGTGCGGTCATGCGGCTCGGCGAGCACGGCCGCGCACCGATCGACGTGATTCCGACCGGTTCGATCGCGCTCGACGTCGCGCTCGGTATCGGCGGTCTGCCGCGCGGCCGGGTGGTGGAGATCTACGGCCCGGAATCGTCGGGTAAGACGACGGTCGCGTTGCACGCGGTCGCCAACGCCCAGCGCGCCGGCGGTATCGCCGCGTTCATCGACGCGGAGCACGCGCTCGATCCGGATTACGCGCAGAAGCTCGGTGTCGACACCGACGCCCTGCTGGTCTCCCAGCCGGACTCCGGTGAGCAGGCGCTGGAGATCGCCGACATGCTGATCCGCTCCGGCGCGATCGACATCGTCGTGATCGACTCGGTGGCCGCGCTGGTGCCGCGCGCCGAGATCGAGGGCGAGATGGGCGACAGCCACGTCGGTCTGCAGGCGCGGCTGATGAGCCAGGCGCTGCGGAAGATGACCGGTGCCGTCAGCGGGACCAACACGACCGCGATCTTCATCAACCAGCTGCGCGAGAAGATCGGCGTCATGTTCGGCTCCCCGGAGACCACCACCGGTGGTAAGGCGCTGAAGTTCTACGCGTCGGTCCGGCTGGATGTGCGCCGGATCGAGTCGCTCAAGGACGGTACCGACTTCGTCGGCAACCGGACCCGGGTGAAGGTCGTGAAGAACAAGGTGGCGCCGCCGTTCAAGCAGGCCGAGTTCGACATCATCTATGGCCAGGGCATCAGCCGCGAGGGCAGCCTGCTGGACCTCGGTGTCGAGCAGGGCTTCGTGCGCAAGGCCGGCGCGTGGTTCACCTACGACAGCGACCAGCTCGGCCAGGGCCGGGAGAACGCGCGGAACTTCCTGCGCGACAACCCCGACCTGGCCAACGAGCTGGAGAAGAAGATCAAGGAAAAGATGGGCATCGGCCCAGTGGTGGACCAGCCGGCCGCCGCGGCCGAGCCGGTCGATGTCGACTTCTGACGGCTTCGAGTCGGACCCGAGCGGGCAGGAACAACGCCGGTTCGGGTCCGGCCAGGGCTCCTGGCCAAAGAAGTCCCGGTCCGCCGGAGGCCAGAAGTCCGGGTCCCAGCGGTCGGGCTCCCAGGGGTTCGGGTCTCGGGGCTCCGGCTCGAAGAGGTCCGGGTCTCAGCCGCCCGGGGATGAGCCGATGGATCCCGCGCTCGACGGGCCTTCCGACCCGGAGTCGGTGGCCCGCACGATCGTGCTCGACAAGCTCTCCGTCAAGGCGAGGACGCGTTCGGAGCTTGCCGATGCGCTCGCCGCGAGGGACATTCCGGACGAGGTCGCGGCCAAGGTGCTGGACCGTTTCGGCGAGGTCGGCCTGATCGACGACGCCGCTTTCGCCAGTGCCTGGGTCGAGTCCCGTCACCGCAGCCGAGGTCTGGCCAGTCGTGCGCTGGCCCAGGAGCTACGCCGCAAGGGCGTCGACGATGAGCTGGCCCGAGACGCCCTCGGCGAACTCGAGCCCGAGCAAGAAGCCGAAACCGCGCGAGCACTAGTACGGCGCAAGCTGCCGTCCATGCGCAATCTGGAACGGCAAGTCGCCATGCGTCGCCTACTCGGCATGCTCGCCCGCAAGGGATACCCGGGCGGCGTGGCCATGTCGATCATCAAAGAAGAGATGGCCGCCTCCGACGAGGAACTACCCCTCCTCAACGACTCCGGCCTGGAAACCGAGTAGGCGACTCTGGCACCGGAAGGCGAGTAGAACGACACCGACACCGGAAGGCGAGTACCCGACTCCGGTCTGGATGCGGATCGGCGCGTCGTCGGTCAGCGGCGCCGGCGCGGTCGCGGACTGAAGGCGGCGGTATCAGGCGAGGTGCCGGGAGAAGAACCTCAGCGTGCTGTCCAGCTCGAAGCCCGGGATCTCCCCGTGCTTGCCGGGGTTGGCGTGCAGCGTCTTCTCGACTGAGGCGAAGGCGTCAAACAGCGCCAAGCTCTGGTCACGCGGCACCCGCTCATCGTCCCACTGCACCAGGAACTCCACCGGGACGGTGATCCCCGCGGCGTCCTCGGCCGAGACCAGGGCAGCCCCGCACAGGCCCAACACCGCCGCGCGGACCCGCGGTTCGGCGGCAACAAACGGAACACCGAGTCCGCACCCCAGCGAGAGCCCCCAGTAGCCCACCGGACCGGCGCCGACGTACTCGAGCTGCTGGACTGCATCCAGCACCACCTGCCATTCCGTGACGGTCGGGCGGGCTACGAATTCCTGGAAGCCGGCAAGCAGTGGAGCCAACTCTTCCCCGGCCTCCACGCGAGCCTGTTCCTCGGTCGCGAGCCGGTCGAACTCCTCGTCCCTCGGCCGGTCGCCATGGCCGAGCACGTCGACCGCCACCACCGCGACATCGCACTCGGCCACGAAACGGCGCGCATGGGCCTGGATGCCGGGGGCCAACTTGTGCTGGCCACCGCCGTGTCCCATCACGATCAGGGGGCGAGTACCGACGGCACCTTCCGGCGTCCACAGCACGCCGGGAATCTCGCCAAGGGTAAAGAGCTGTTCGCAGACGCCGTCGGACGACGCCTCAGAGGTGAAGCGCATAGCGTTGCGAGCCTTTCAGGATGCCTTCTGAGGGCACTCCCTAGGCTATGCGGGGGAGGGAGGCACGACTGGTCGCAGCGTTGATCGGTCTCACCTCCTGAGTTCGCCGCAGCGCATGGCGGCACCGAAAGTGTCACGAAGGGCTTCAACTGCGTCTGGTCAAGGCGTCCGGCTGGGCTTGGGGTGGCGGTTGAGTCTCCAGTGGGGGGAGACGTCAGGGTAGGGGCATGGACGGCAGCACGTTGTACTCGATCGGCGAACTGGCTCGGCGTACCGGGCTCTCGGTGAAGACCGTGCGGTTCTATTCCGATCGCGGGATCGTGCTGCCGGTTGACCGGAGCCCGGCCGGCTATCGCCGTTACGACCTCAACGCCGTCGCCCGCCTCGACCTCGTGCGTACTCTGCGCGACCTCGGACTTGACCTCGCCACGATCCAGCAAGTGCTCGATCACGAGGTATCGCTGACCGACGTCGCCACCGCACACGCCGAGGCCCTGGCGGTGCAGATCCGCACCCTGCGGTTGCGGCGTGCGGTGCTCACGGCGGTAGCGAAGCGCGGGTCTACCCCCGAGGAGCTGGACCTGATGCACAAACTCGCGAATCTCTCCGAAGCCGAACGCCACCACCTCATCAACGACTTCCTCAACGACGTATTCAGTGCCGCTCCAGCCACCACACCAACCGCTGGTGGCGGTGTCGCATCGACCGGAGTACCTGGCGTCGCACCGGCCGCTGGTCGCGGTGTCGCGTCGGCCGCTGGTCTGGGTAGCGCGTCCAGTGATGCATCCCGGGTGGTGGTTCGACGTGGCGGGGTGGTGGTTGGTGGGGTGGATGGTGGGTTTGCTGCGGCGAGGCGTTCGATGACGCCTGAGTTGCCGGAGAATCCTGAGCCGGAGCAAGTCGAAGCATGGGTTGAGCTGGCTGAGCTTATGAGTGAGGCCGACTTTCGCGCAGGTATTCGTCAGCTGGTCCAGGACCATGCGGCTGATCTCGACCGGGCCGTGGCGATTGCGTCGACTTCCGAAGGCACCGATGGTCGCGGTGGGGCTGGCGTTCGGCGGGGCTTTATTGCGACGGTTCGGGAGGTCGTTCGGCCTGCGTTGCAAGGGGGTGTCGAGCCGAGCTCTGCCGCGGCTAAGGTTGTGGTCTCGAAGCTGGTTGCGGAGTTTGTGGGATTCGCTGGTTGTCCTGGATCCGCCGGTTGTCGTGAAAGTGACGAAGAGCTTCGGGCCATGTTGCTAAGGCGATTGGAGAGCGCGGCCGAACCTGGTCGGCAGCGCTATCTGGAGTTGCTCGCGGTCATCAACGGCTGGCCGAAGCCAGAGGCTTTGACTCCTACTCTCGCTTGGTCCATTGAGGCCGTGCGGGCCCGCCGGCGCTTGGTTTGAGAATTCATCGGGTGTTGCTCGTGGCAACGTTGACGAGTTCGGCGTCAAGGTGTGGGATCCAGTCACAGGAACGGATCAGTTCGTGCCGGACTGTGACCAATGGTTGTCGCCGATGACCGACCCTCATCTTCGGGAGTGAGTGATGAACGATTTCCAGGACAAGGCCAAGGACTTCCTCGAGAACGCGATCAAGGAACACCCCGACAAGATCAAGGAAGGTCTGGAGAAGGCCGGCGACCTGATCGACAAGCAGACCGGCGGCAAGTACGCGGACAAGATCGACCAGGCTCAGGAGAAGGCCGGGGAGTACGTCGATTCCCGCTCTGGACAGGCCGGCCAGCCGGAGGCACCCGCCGAACCCGCCCAGACGGAACCCGGCCAGGCGGAGGGCGAAGCCGCAGGGGAGTCGGGCGGCGTCGCGGGGGAGTCGTCGGAGGAAGCCGGCGGCGCGGTGGTTGGGGGTACGCCGCCGGATGTTGAGGAGCAGCCGGGTCGTTCGGCCGGAGCGGACGCTTCGAACACGGAGCCGGGTGCCACTGCGACCGAGGGCTCGGACACCGGTATCGGCGAGGCCGCGGGAGAATCCTCGGACTCCGCCGCCGGCGAGACCACGACTGATGCCTCGGGCAACGATTCCGCTGCCGCCGGCGACGACACCGCGGGCGAAGCAGCCGACGCGGGCGAAGCGACCGGTGCTAGCGAAGCAGCCGACGCGGACGAGGCGAGTGCTGGCGAAGCGGCCGGTGCTGGGGAGGCGGCGGGGGACACCGTTGTCAACGAGGGTGGGGAAAGTAGCGATGTCGCCGCGACCGCTGGCGAGGACACGACGGCCGCGAACGAGGCGAGTGGTGGTGGGGATGAAGCCGGCACGAACGAAGCGAGTGGTGGTGCGGAGGCGGTGGCTGGCGGGGACGCGAGCGGGGATGGCGGGGAGGCTGGGCGGGAAGGGCTTCCCGGGCCGCGGTAGGGCGCGGGCTTAGGGGGCCGCGCGGGTTGGATCGCGGGCGCTGACTCTGTGTTCTGGGGGAGGGACTCTGTGTTCTGAGAAAGGCGATTGGGGCCGGTCGGCGGATGGGATTTCGGTATCGATTTCAGCCGTCGCTCCGGTGAGAGGGTGTTCGTCTTGACCGTGTGGTTGGCCGCGCCTAGCCTCGGAATCAGTAAGGGATCACTCCACCGATTGATGGCGTACATAGCAACGTCCGGCCGGTGATCATCGGGCCGGACGGATGACAACCGTTCGGCGGCACACTGGTGATGCCGTCGGATAAACCTAAAAGACCAAACGCTCGACCGAGCTGACAGACGGATGTGGCGGCCATTTCGGGCGCCGCCGGATAGCGACGAACACCGGATAGCAACAACGCCCGGTTCGCTGGGAGTTCGAGCATCACCGAGACCGGTGTTGCCAACTCCCGAGCGTGCCATTCGCCGTACCGTCAGCCTGCTCGTCTTCGCCGGGTCATCCCTTCCAGTGCAGAAATCGCCGCGCCGCAAGGGCGGGCTTGGAGAGGGGAGAGGCCGATGGTGGCTTTGGCTTTGCCGGATGCGGCATCCATAGGTCTTGTCCTGATCGGTGTGCTGATCGTGGCCCTGCTGGGCTGGATCGGGTCGTCGTTGTCACGCCGCAAGGTGGCCGATATGACCGCGACCGCGAAGGCGCAGTCCGAGCTGGAGTTGGCGACCGCCCGGGCCGAGGCAGCGACGGTGGGCGACCAGATCCGGCGGCAGGCCGAGGATGACGCGTCGGCCATTCGCACTCGAGCTGAGGATGACGCAACCGCGATCCGTACTCGCGCCGAGGATGTCGAGCGGTTGTCGATCGAGGCGCGCCGCGAGGCCGAGCACCGGGCGGAGGAGGTTCGCCGCGAGGCCGAGGAAGTACGGCGCGAGGCGGAACAGCGCGCGGTCGACGTACGGCGGGAAGCGGAGTCCGAGGCGCAGTCGATTCGCGAGGACTTGCGCGAGCAGCGGCTCGAGATGGAGCGGCGCGAGCACCGGCTGACCGAGCGCGAAGAGCGGCTCGACGAACAGCACCGCAGTATCGAGGAACGCCAGAACGAGCTGACCGTGCAACTGGCGGAGCTCGACCAGAAGCGTGCCGAGATTCGCAGTCTGGAAGAGGAGCGCCGACGCATTCTCGAAGGCGTCGCGAACCTCACCGCCGAGCAGGCGAAGGCCGAGCTGGTCACCGCGATGGAGGCCGAGGCGAAGCGGCACGCGCATTCGATGGTGCGGGAGATCGAGCGCCAGGCGCAGGACGAGGGCGAGGTCCGCGCGCGCAAGATCATCACCGGCGCGGTCCAGCGGCTGGCGTCGGAGCAGACCAGTGAATCGGTCGTTTCCGTCGTCCACCTGCCCAGTGACGACATGAAGGGCCGGATCATCGGTCGCGAGGGCCGCAACATCCGGTCCTTCGAGCAGACCACCGGCGTCAACCTGATCATCGACGACACCCCCGAGGCGGTGCTGCTGTCCTGCTTCGACCCGGTCCGGCGCGAGACCGCCCGGCTGACGCTGGACTCGCTCGTGCTCGACGGCCGGATCCACCCGAGCCGGATCGAAGAGGTGTACGAACGCAGTCGTGGTGAGGTCGCCGAGTTGTGCCAGCGTGCCGCCGAGGATGCGATGGCGGAGGTCGGTATCACCGAGTTGCACCCCGAGTTGATCCGGACGATGGGACTGCTGCGCTACCGGACGTCGTACGGGCAGAACGTGCTGAAGCACCTGATCGAGTCGGCGCATCTCGCGGGCATGATGGCGGCCGAGCTCGGGCTCGACGTCAAACGCTGCAAGCGCGGCGCGTTCCTGCACGACATCGGCAAGGCTCTAACGCACGAGTCGGAGGGCAGTCACGCGATCGTGGGCGCCGAGCTGGCCCGCAAGTACGGCGAGGACGATGACGTCGTGCACTGCATCGAGGCGCACCACAACGAGGTCGAGGTGCGTACGGTCGAGGCCGTGCTGACCCAGGCCGCCGACGCGGTCAGTGGTGGGCGGCCGGGCGCGCGGCGCGAATCGCTGGAGGCTTACGTGCAGCGGCTCGAGCGGCTCGAGGAGATCGCGATGTTCCACGATGGCGTGGAGAAGGTCTTCGCGATGCAGGCCGGTCGCGAGATCCGCGTGATGGTGCTGCCGGACGCCGTGGACGACATCGCGGCGCAGGTGATGGCTCGCGATATCGCCAAGCAGGTCGAGGAAGAACTCACCTACCCCGGCCAGATCCGCGTCACCGTCGTCCGCGAATCCCGCGCCACAGAGGTCGCTAAATAGCCGTCTAACCGTTGCCGACGGCAACGTGACGGCCGGCTCGCGTGAGGCGTTCGCCAAGCTCGTGGATCGCGTCGCGCAATTCGGCCGGCGCGAGTACGTCGAAATCCCACGGAATCCGCGCGGCGTAAGCCACCAACGGGCCCAGGTCGTTCGCCGCGAACCGCAGTACGCAAGAGCTCGCGTCGACGGCCTCCACAACACCATCACCAGCCGGTACGACGCGCGCAACGTCTTCGGCCCCCGCGTGGACGAGCACGCGAGCCTCGATCTCCCACGGGACAACGGCAGTTCCTTCAGCGACAAGCGCGACCGGATCCGGCGGATCGTCGAAGCTATACCGCTGCCCAGTCAAGGCCGGCCCGACGATCCGGTCAATCCGGAATGTCCGCCACGCCTCGCGATCACGGTCTCTAGCCACCAGGTACCAACGCCTGCCGGTGTGGACGATTCGCAACGGCTCGACCGACCGCTGGCTCTCCTGACCCGCGTGATCGCGATACGTGAACTTGATGCCCTCGGTCCAACGACAACCTGCGGCGAGGACGACGAGCACTTCCGCATCCACCGACGGCAGATCGCCCCGCGGCAGCTGGATCGTGCTGCCGGCCACCGCTGCCACTTGCTCGCGGAGTCGCACCGGCAACACCTGGTGCAGCTTCGTCAATGCGGCGATGGCGGATTCCTCGACCCCGGAGACCGTAGTGGTCGTCGCGACTCGCAGGCCCACGGCGATCGCGACAGCCTCATCGTCGTCCAGCAAGAGCGGCGGCAGGCGCCCGCCATGGCCGAGGTGGTAGCCGCCGCCATGCCCCGCATCGGCCTCGACCGGATAGCCGAGGGACCGCAGCCTCGTCACGTCCCGCCGTACCGTCCTGGTGGTGACGCCCAGCCGGGCGGCGAGCTCCGGCCCGTCCCAAACCGGACGGGTCTGGAGCAGCGACAACAGCCGGAGCACGCGGGCAGCGGTATCCATGAGCCAATTGTCCTCCTTCTGCGGACCGATCCTGTCCGCAGAGAGGTCTAGCGTGATGGGCATGACGAAACTCAGCCAGAACCTGCTGGATCTCTCCGACTTCGCCTGGCAGCGCCTTCGTCCCCGGGTCGAAGGCATGACCGACGAGGAGTACTTCTGGGAGCCGGTCGCGGGCTGTTGGACTGTGCGCAAGACCGCGGACGGCTCGTTCCGGGCCGATGACCACCCGATTCCGCCAGACCCGCCACCGTTCACGACCCTCGCGTGGCGGATCACGCACATCATCGACATCCTCCAGGCGGAGCGGACCGCGACCTGGTTCGGCCACAAGCCGCGCGCCGAAGACGGTGTCCCGCCGGTGCCGGGCAGCGCGGCGGAGGCGGTGCGGGCGCTGGACCACGCCTACGAGGTGTGGCGCCGACGGCTCGCCGCGCTGAGCCAGGACGACTTCGACCGCCAGATGGGCGAAATCGCCGGCCAGTACGGCGAGTACGACGGTATGGCGTTCGCCCTGCACATCCTCGATGAGCTCATCCACCACGGCGCGGAGGTCGGCGTCGTACGCGACCTCTACCGCGCCCAGCAGCCGGAGGACCCGTCCGTGGTCGCCCTGCTGAACGGCGATCAAACCGCGGACGTCGAACGCGTCCGCGAGCAGCGGCCCGCACTGATCGCCGAGGCGGCCGCCGGCAAACGGTGGGAGGCCGTTCCGCTGCTCGTCGAGCTGGGGTTCGACGTCAACGCGCGCGACCACGCGGACCGGACCGCGGCCCACCTCGCCGCCGGTACGGGCGAACTCGATGTACTCCGCCTCCTGGTCGAACACGGCGCCGACCTGGCCGCCGAAGACCCCGAGTTCCACGCCACCCCACTCGGCTGGGCCCAATGGTCCAACCAAGCAGCGGCCGCTGACTTCCTTGTAAACCAGGTGAAACTCGTAGGGGGAGCGCCTACGGTCGGGGGATGATCGAGGTTCGGGGTGCGGCGTGCCAGAGGTCAACGCGCTGCACGCCTACGTGGAGGGGCAAGGCGTCGGTACGGCGTTGATGGTGGCGGCCGAAGGTCTGGCACGGCAATGGGGGTACGACGTGATCGGTCTGGCCGTCGAGCCGGGCAACGCGCGAGCCCGTCGCCTCTACGAACGGCTCGGTTATGCGGAGAAGGGCGAGGTCATCGACGAATGGACCGAGCAAGCCGATGACGGCACCATCCTGGAGTCCCACGCCGACCCGGCCGGATGGCCGCCAACGCCCAGCCGGTGCTCGGCCTTTCAACCAGCCTCGAGTTGCGTCCGTGGCGGCTCGATGATGCCGATGCGCTGGTCGAGGCGAGCCGCGACCCGGCGGACTGATATCGATCTCAAGGGCGGCAGCGCGGAGATCGTCTACTGGGTTCTGCCCGCACTGCGTGGCGCCGGCGTCGTTGTCGAGGCGACGAAGCGGGTCACCCGGTGGGCCTTGGACGACCTGGGTTTGCATCGTCTGCGGTTGTGCCACTCCGTCGCCAATCCGGCCTCTTGCCGGGTCGCGGCCAAGACCGGATACGTACTCGAAGGCACCATGCGCAGCGCGCTACTGCACGCGGACGGCTGGCACGACCAGCACTTGCACGCCTTGATCTCGGTCTGACCTGACGCGCGGATGCCCGGAAGATCACAAAACGGGGCTCGATATGGGAACGCTCCCACTGAACTCTTGACAGCACGGCGGCCTGCCCCGATGCTCCATGGGAGCGCTCCCAGATTGGAGCGTCCGAAAACCCAAGGAGGGGTCGGGCGATGAGCCAGACGAAGCGGTTCCTGGTTGTGACGGCGGCTGCCGTGACAGCCCTGGGCATGGTCGGGGCATGCAGCAAGAACACCGAGGGCACGACGCCGGCCGCCGACGGCCAGGTCAAGCTGGTGGTGGACACGTTCGGTGACTTCGGTTACAAGGCGTTGGCGGCCCAATACGAGAAGGACCACCCGAACGTCAAGATCGAGCTGCGCAACACCGTGAAGCTCGACGACTACAAGCCGAAACTGACCCAGTGGCTCGCGGCCGGGAGCGGCGCCGGCGATGTGGTGGCGCTCGAGGAAGGCATCCTCAACGAGTTCAAGACCCAGCCGCAGAACTTCAGCAACCTGCTCGACCACGGTGCGGCCGAGCTGGAGACCAACTTCCTGCCCTGGAAGTGGGAGCTGGGTAAGGCCGGCGATGGCGCGGTGATCGGTCTCGGCACCGACGTCGGCGGCCTGGCGGTCTGCTACCGCAAGGACCTGTTCGGCAAGGCGGGCCTGCCCACCGACCGCGACGCGGTGTCGAAGTTGTGGCCGACGTGGGACGCGTTCATCAGCACCGGCGGCAAGTTCACCGCGGCGAAGACGGGCGCCAAGGGCTTCGTCGACTCCGTCACCACCAGCTTCAGCGCGATGCTGTCGCAGGCCGGTGAGACGAACTTCTACGACCGCGACAACAAGGTGATCGCCGACTCCAACCCGGCCGTCCGGCAGGCCTGGGACACCTCGATGAAGATGGTGGACGTCAGCGCCAAGGTCCCCACCTGGTCGAAGGACTGGGAGGCGGGCTTCAAGAACGGCAGCTTCGCGGTCACCATGTGCCCGTCGTGGATGCTCGGCATCATCAAGACCAACTCCGGCGATGCCAATGCCGGTAAGTGGGACGTTGCTGCGGTGCCTGGTGGCGGCGGCAACTGGGGTGGCTCGTGGCTGACGGTTCCGGCCCAGAGCAAGCACCCGAAGGAGGCCTATGAGCTGGCCAAGTTCCTGACCAGCCCGACCAGTCACGTCGAGGCCTTCAAGGAGGCCGGCCCGCTGCCGTCCTCGCCGAAGGCGCTGGACGACCCGGCCTTCCTGGCCCTGACGAACGACTACTTCTCGAACGCTCCGGTCGGCAAGATCTTCGGTAGCGGCGCGAAGGCGCTGAAGCCGATCGTGCTCGGCCCGAAGCACCAGGCGATCAAGGAGCGTGCCTTCGAGCCGGCCATGCAGGCCGTCGAACAGGGCAAGCTCACTCCCGACAAGGCTTGGCAGCAGGCGCTGGACAGCACTGCCAAAGAGGCGAAGTGACCTTTGCCGGCGTCGTCCGGTCGTCGGCAGCAGCGCGTGCTGCCGGCGACCGGGCCCCTTGGCGCTCCCGACTGACTCGCGCGGACGTGAGGTTCGCGCCGTACGTCTTCATCACGCCGTTCTTCGTGCTGTTCGCGATCTTCGGGGCGTTCCCGCTGCTCTACACCGGCTGGGTGTCGCTGCACGACTGGCACCTGATCGGCGAACACACCTTCGTCGGGTTCGGTAACTACACCGCGCTCTTCTCGGACCCGGATTTCTGGAACGCGCTGCGGAACACCGTCGGCATCTTCGTGATCGCCACCGTGCCCCAGTTGTTCATGGCCCTGGCGGTCGCGAACCTGCTGAACCGCAGGATCCGCGCCCGGACGTTCTTCCGGATGGGCGTGCTGATTCCCAACGTGACCTCGGTCGCGGCCGTCGGCATCGTCTTCGGGCAGCTGTTCGCCCGCGATGTCGGGCTGGTGAACTACCTCATCACCGCCGTCGGCCTGGATGCCGTGGACTGGCAGGCCAACGCCTGGTCGAGCTGGATCGCGATCGCCGTGATGGTCGACTGGCGCTGGACCGGTTACAACACGCTGATCCTGCTCGGCGCCATGCAGGCGATCTCGAAGGATCTGTACGAGGCGGCCGCCCTGGACGGCGCATCACCGCGGCAGCAGTTCTGGCGGATCACCGTGCCCATGCTGCGACCGACGCTCGTCTTCACCGTCATCATCTCGACGATCGGTGGGCTGCAGCTCTTCACCGAGCCGGTCATCTTCGGCAACGGCAAGATGCTCGGCGGCACGCTCGGCCAGTTCCAGACCGTCACCATGTACATGTACGAGACCGCCTTCCAGCGCTTCCAGTACGGCTACGGCGCGGCGATCGCGTGGGCGTTGTTCGGGCTCATCGTGGTGTTCTCGCTGGTCAACCTGCTGATCGTCAAGCGGGCTGGGGGGTGGGCACGATGAAGGCCGCCTCGATCCGGCTCTGGCGCACCAGCCCCGCGACGTACCTCGCGCTGGTGGTCGGCGTCCTGCTCTCGATCTTCCCGATCTACTGGATGTTCGTCATCGCCACCCGGTCGAATGACGTCATCAACGACGTACCGCCGCCGCTGCTGCCCGGTGCAGAGCTCGCCGAGAACGTCGGCCGGGTGTTCGCGAATGAGCACGCGGCCTTCGGCTATGGCCTGGTGAACTCGCTGGTGGTGTCGAGCGTCGTCACCTTGTCGGTGGTGTTCTTCTCGACGCTGGCCGGTTTCGCCTTCGCCAAGCTGCGGTTCCGCGGCCGCAACGCGTTCCTGCTGGTGATCATCGGGACCATGATGGTGCCGGTCCAGCTGGGCCTGATTCCGCTCTACATGCTGATGGTGAAGATCGGCTGGAACGGAACCCTGCAAGCGGTCATCGTGCCGTTCCTGGTCAGCGGTTTCGGCGTGTTCATGATGCGCCAGTACGCCGCTGAGGCCATCTCGGACGAGCTGGTCGAGGCAGCTCGCGTGGACGGTTGCTCGACCTTCCGGATCTACTGGAACGTCGTACTGCCCGTACTGCGTCCAGCCGCGGCCGTGCTGGGTCTGCTGACGTTCATGCAGACCTGGAACGAGTTCATCTGGCCGTACGCCGTGCTCGACGCGAATACCCCGACGGTTCAGCTGTCGCTCAGTCTGCTGGCGACGGCGTACTACACCGACTACGCGCAGGTCTTCGCGGCTACGGCTCTCGCCACGCTGCCGCTGCTCGCGGTGTTCATCCTGTTCGGCCGCCAGATCATCGGCGGCATCATGGAAGGTGCGATCAAGTCGTGACGACCGAAAGCCAGACCGGCAGCCAGACTGATCCGGGCGCCGGGCTGGAGCTTCCGGCCGGGTTCCTGCTCGGGGCGGCCACCGCGGCGTACCAGATCGAGGGCGCAGCCGGCGTTGACGGCCGCGGCCCGTCGATCTGGGACACCTTCTCGCGCCAGCCTGGACGGGTGCTCGGCGGCGATACCGGTGACGTCGCGATCGAGCACTACGACCGGTACCGCCAGGACGTCGCGCTGATGGCCGGGCTGGGGTTGCAGGCCTACCGGTTCTCGATCTCGTGGTCGCGGGTCCAGCCGGACGGCCGTGGTCCGCTCAACCAGGCGGGCGTCGACTTCTACTCGAGGCTGGTCGACGAACTGCTCGCGGCCGGTATCCAGCCGTGGCCGACGCTGTACCACTGGGATCTGCCGCAACCGCTCGAGGACGCGGGCGGCTGGCCCGAGCGTGCGACGGCGGAGCGGTTCGCGGACTACGCGGGCGCGATCAGCAGTGCGCTTGGCGACCGGGTCAGCCAGTGGACGACGCTGAACGAACCGTGGTGCTCAGCCTTCCTCGGGTACGGCTCGGGCGTCCACGCGCCCGGTCGGCAGGACCCGGCGGCGTCCGTACGGGCAGGGCACCACCTGATGCTCGGCCATGGGCTGGCGGCGAGCCTGATCAGCTCGGCGGGGCACCAGGTCGGCGTCACGATCAACCTGTACGACGTACTGCCGGCAAGCGACCGTGAGATCGATCGCGAGGCGGCAAGGCGGATCGACGGGTTGCAGAACCGGTTCTTCCTCGACCCCGTGCTGCTGGGTTCGTACCCGGCAGACGTGGTTGCGGATCTTGCAGGCGTCACTGATTTCGCTTTTGTGCGGGAGGGCGATCTGGCCGTTATCTCAACCCCGCTGGACATCCTGGGCGTGAACTACTACACCCGGCATGTGGTGACCGGTGACGCGACGGCGGGCAACGACGGCCATGGTGGCCCAGTAGGCGGTCAGGCATCACCTTGGCCGGGTAGCGAGCAGGTCGGCTTCCTCCCGGGTGAGCTGCCAGTGACGGCGATGGGCTGGGAGATCCATGCCGAAGGCCTCACGTCCGTCCTCAAGCGGGTGGCGCGGGAGTACCCGTCAGTGCCGCTGTACGTCACGGAGAACGGAGCCGCCTTCTTCGACGAACCGGATGCCGACGGGTTGGTGCGTGACACCGACCGCGTCCGCTACCTCGAGGGACATCTGCGGGCCTGTCGTGACGCCGTTGACGCGGGAGTGCCGTTGAAGGGCTACTTCTGCTGGTCGCTGTTCGACAACTTCGAGTGGTCGTGGGGGTATTCGCGGCGGTTCGGGCTGGTGTACGTCGACTACGAGACGCAGACACGTACGCCGAAGAGCAGCGCGTATTGGTACTCCGATCTGATCCGGGGCAGGCTAGCGGTATGACCGAACCCCGTCCCACCATCGAGACCGTCGCGGCCCGGGCGGGGGTGGGGCGGGGTACCGCCTCGCGTGTGGTGAACGGATCGTCCCAAGTCAGCCCGGGCGCCCGCGCCGCGGTGATGAAGGCGATCGAAGAGCTCGGGTACGTGCCGAACCGCGCCGCCCGCAATCTCGTGACCAGGCGGACCGACTGCGTCGCCCTGGTGATCTCCGAACCGGGGGAGCGGCTCTTCACCGAACCGTACTTCGCCGGCATCGTCCGGGGGATCAGCTCGGCAATGGCCCAGACCCAGCTGCAGCTCTGGCTCTCGATGGTGCAGAGTACGGCGGAGCGCGAGCGGGCGGGCCGCTTCCTGACCAGGGAACACGTGGACGGGGTGCTGATGCTGTCCCAGCATGCGAACGACCCGTTGCCCGCTCAAGTCCAGGCGAGCGGTCTGCCCCTGGTGCTCTGCGGACGCCCGTTGCGCGAGGCCGATGCTGATGTCGAGCCGCTGCAGTACGTCGACGCCGACAACTTCACAGGCGGACGCATCGCGGCGCAGCACCTGGTCGAGCAGGGCCGGAGCCGCATCGCCTGTATCGCCGGGCCGCAGGACATGTCCGCCGGCCTTGCCCGGTTGCAGGGATTCCGCGAGGTGGCCGGTGACCAGCTGGTCGAGGTCGGCGACTTCAGCGAGGAGAGCGGCGCCAAGGCGATGGCCGCACTGCTCGAGCGGGACCCTTCGCTGGACGCGGTTTTCGCCGCATCCGACCCGATGGCCTTCGGCGCCATGCGCGTCCTGAAGGCGGCCGGCCGGCGCATTCCCGAAGACGTCGCGGTCATCGGCTTCGACGGTTCCCCGGCAGGCCGCAACTCCGACCCGCCCCTGACCTCAGTGGCCCAGCCGACCGAGGAGATGGGCCGCGAAATGACGCGCCTCCTCCTCGCCCAACTAGCCGGCGAAAAGGCCCCCCACGGCCAAGTAATCCTCGACACCAACCTAGAACTCCGCGGCAGCGCCTAGCGGAAGGCGGCGTGGCCCGTAAGGGCTTGGCCGATTACTAGTTGGTGGACTTCGGAGGTGCCCTCGTAGGTGAGGACGGATTCGAGGTTGTTCGCGTGGCGCATGATCGGGTATTCGCCGCTGATGCCGTTGGCGCCGAGGATCGTGCGGCACTCTCGGGCGATCGCGATCGCCTCACGCACGTTGTTGAGCTTGCCGACGCTGACCTGCTCCGGCCGCAACGAGCCGTTCTCCTTGAGGCGGCCGAGGTGCACGGCGAGCAGGATGCCCTTGTTCAGCTCGACGGCCATATCGGCCAGCTTCGCCTGGGTCAGCTGGTACGCCGCGAGCGCCTTGTCGAACACCAGCCGCTCCTGCGCGTAAGAGATCGCCGTCTCCAGGCAGTCCCGGGCCGCGCCCATCGCGCCGAAGATGATGCCGAACCGGGCCTCGTTCAAACACCCGAGCGGACCGGACAGCCCCTTCGCCAGCGGCAGCATCGCGGCGGCGGGCAGTCGTACGTCATCCAGAACGAGCTCCGACGTCACCGAGGCACGCAGGGACAACTTGTTCTTGATCTCAGGCGCCGAAAACCCAGGCGTCGACGTTGGTACGACGAAACCGCGCACGCCGTCGTCGGTCCGGGCCCAGACGACCGCCACCTCGGCGATCGAGCCGTTGGTGATCCACATCTTCGACCCGTTGAGCACCCAGTCGTCGCCATCGCGGCGCGCGTTCGTCCGCATACCGCCCGGGTTGGATCCGAAGTCGGGCTCGGTCAGACCAAAGCAACCGATGGCGTCGCCCGCGGCCATCCGCGGCAGCCACTCGTCCTTCTGCTCGTCGCTGCCGTACTTCCAGATCGCATACATCGCGAGCGAACCCTGCACGCTGACCAGCGAGCGCATGCCCGAGTCGGCGGCCTCGATCTCCAAGCAGGCAAGGCCATACGCCACCGAACCGACGCCGGCGCAGCCATACCCAGTGAGGTGCATGCCGAGGAAACCGAGTGAGCCGAGCTCCTTCGCCAGTTCGCGCGCCGGGATCTTGCCGGACTCGAACCACTCGGGCAGCTGCGGCCGCAGGCGCTCATCGGCGAATCGGCGCGCCGTCGCCCGGATCGCGAGCTCTTCGGAGTTGAGCAGCGAATCGACATCGACGAGATCAAGCGAAGCGGTCATGGCGACAACCTAACCATCTATGCCGACAATTCGCGGCGGGCCGGCGTCCGGCCCCACGGCCACCACCAGCGGTGGCCGCGCGGATGCCGCACGGTGATGCGGCCGTACGTCGAGATTCCGGTCACCTGTAGCCGCGGCGCTCCCGCCCGCGGATCGCCCGCCTTGTTGGTGACCGAGCCACCCTGTGACTGAACCTGATCGATGTCGACGCTCCAACCCGGCGGGATGATCAGGAGAATCGACGCGTGCGTCACCGTCGCCTCGATCAGGACGTGTGACGATCGCAACACCGCCTCGGTGAAGTCGAGCCGGACCTGCGCATGCATCAGGTCGGCCGTGATCTTCGGCGGCACCTGCCATTTGCCTTCGCGGCGCACCCTGGCGTGCTGGAGCTGAAAAGTCAGTACGTCGGACTGGCCGCCGTGTCCGACGGGTGCGACCGGTTCGGCGGGCTCCAGGTCGGCCGTGAGGTGGACCAGTTCCTGCCGGGTCTTCGCCTGGTAAATCTGGGTCAGCCGCTCGTCCAGCTCGTCGAGATCGAGCCTGCCGTCGCCGTGCGCCTCCTGGATCAGGGCGGCGGCCTGCTCGCGATCGCGGTCGGACGCACGGGGTGCCGGCGGTTGCTCCAGACTCATGCGCCAACCGTATCGCCGCGCGGGGACAATCCAGCCGCTAGAACCTGGGACAATAGGGCCCGTGAATTCCCGCGATGTCGTCATCCTCGGTTCGACCGGCTCGATCGGTACTCAGGCGCTCGAGCTGATCGGCCGTAATCGCGACCGATTCCGGGTGCTGGCGATCAGCGCGGGCGGCGACAACGTCGGGCTGTTGGCGCAGCAGGCGCTCGAGTTCGAGGTCGAGGTGGTCGCCGTCGCGAAGGCCACCGTGGTCCAGGATCTGCAGCTCGCGTTCTACGCCGAGGCGCAGCGCAAGGGTTATGCGCAGGGTGAGTTCCGCATCCCCAAGATCATCGCCGGGCCGGACGCCGCGACCGAGCTGGCGGGGCTCCCGTGTGATGTGGTGCTGAACGGCATCACCGGTTCGGTCGGCCTCGGCCCGACCCTCGCCGCGCTCGATGCGGGGAACACGCTTGCCCTCGCGAACAAGGAGTCCCTGGTCGTCGGCGGGCCGCTCGTCACCAAGCGGGTCAAACCGGGCCAGATCGTGCCGGTCGACTCCGAGCACAGCGCGATCGCCCAGTGCCTGCGCAGCGGGACCGGCCAGGAGGTGCGCAAGCTCATCCTCACCGCGAGCGGCGGGCCGTTCCGAGGGCGGCCGCGGCGCGAACTGGCCCGCGTGACGCCCGCGCAAGCGCTGGAACATCCGAACTTCGCGATGGGCCCGGTGGTGACGATCAACTCCGCCACCTTGGTGAACAAAGGGCTCGAGCTGATCGAGGCACACCTGCTCTTCGGCGTACCGCTGAATGAGGTCGAGGTGGTTGTGCATCCGCAACAGGCCGTGCACTCGATGGTGGAGTTCGTTGACGGGTCCACCATCGCCCAGATCGGTATCCCGACGATGACCCTGCCGATCGCACTCGGGATGAGCTGGCCGGACCGCGTTCCGGACGCGGCGATGCCGTGGAGCTGGGCCGAGGCGAGCACCTGGGAGTTCCTGCCGCTCGACAACGAGGCGTTCCCGTCGGTCCAGCTGGCCCGCGAGGCCGGGATCAGGGGCGGTACGGCGCCGGCCGTGTTCAACGCGGCGAACGAGGAGTGCGTGGCCGCGTTCCGGGCCGGACGGCTGCCTTTCCTCGCGATCGTCGACACCGTGGCCCGGGTGGTGACCGATCACGACGTACCCTCGTATGTGGACCTTTCCATCGAGGACGTGCTCTCGGCGGAGTCCTGGGCCCGCACCCGTGCCCGCCAGCTGATCGGCGTACAGGAGACGACACAGGTATGACCGCACTGCTCACGTTCCTCGGCATCCTGGTCTTCGTGATCGGCATGGTCGTCTCGGTCTCGCTGCATGAGGCCGGTCACATGATCCCGGCGAAGAAGTTCGGGATGAAGGTGACGCAGTTCTTCTTCGGCTTCGGCCGTACGGTCTGGTCGTTCAAACGCGGTGAGACGGAGTACGGGATCAAGGCCATCCCGTTCGGCGGTTTCGTCCGCATCATCGGCATGCTGCCGCCGGGCAAGGACCAGGACCCGGACAAGGTCCGCAGTGCCAGCACCGGCCCGTTCCAGTCGCTGGTCGACAACGCCCGCGCCGCGGAGTACGAGACGATCGACCCGGCGGACCACGGCCGGCTGTTCTACCAGAAGCCCTGGTGGCAGAAGCTGATCGTGATGGCCTCGGGCCCGTTGGTGAACGTGGTGATCGCGTTCATCCTGTTCGGCGGCCTGTTCATGATCTACGGCGCCTCCGAGCTGCAGACCACGGTCAAGACGGTCAGCGAATGCGTGATCCCGGCGAACGAGGCGACACCGACGCGGAAGTGCACCGACAAGGACAAGGTCTCGCCGGCGCAGGCGGCCGGGATCAAGCCGGGCGACCGGATCGTGTCCTTCAACGGCGTCCAGATCACCGAGTGGGAGCAGCTCACCCCGCTGATCCGGGCCAACACCGACAAGGCCGCCACGATCGTGGTCGAGCGGGACGGCAAGCAGCTCCCGCCCCTGCAGACCAACACCATGCTGAACCAGGTGATCGAGAAGACCGGCTCCGACAAGGTCGTGAACGTCGGCTTCCTCGGCGTCTCCCCGGAGACCGAGATCGTGCGGCAGGGCCCGGTCTACACGATCAAGCAGATGGGCGTGATCACCGAGGCCACCTTCCAGGCGCTGCTGCGATTCCCGCAGAAGCTGGTCGGTGTGGCCGAGGCGATCGTGGGTGGCGAGCGCGACAAGAACGGCCCGATGAGCGTGGTCGGCGCCGGCCGGGTCGCGGGTGAGGTGGCGTCCGACCAGAGCATCACCGGTGGCGCGCGGTTCGCGTTCCTGATCTCGCTGCTTGCCTCGGTGAACCTGTTCCTCGCGCTGTTCAATTTCGTGCCGCTGCTGCCGCTGGACGGCGGTCACATGGTCGGGGCGATCTGGGAGGGCATCAAGCGCGGTTTCGCCAAGCTGCTCGGCCGGCCCGACCCCGGGCACGTCGATGTCGGCAAGCTGCTGCCGGTCGCTTATGTGATGGCCAGTATCTTCGTGGTGATGGGTGTGCTGCTCGTCATCGCGGATGTCGTCAACCCGATCAGACTCAACGGTTAGGACTCGTAACACCGAATGACCATCAATCTCGGCATGCCCCCGTTGCCTCCGCCTGTCCTGGCTCCGCGCCGCAAGACCCGGCAGATCAAGGTCGGCAAGGTGCTGGTCGGTGGTGACGCGCGGATCTCGGTGCAGTCGATGACCACCACGCTGACCTCGGACGTCAACACGACCCTGCAGCAGATCGCGGAGCTGACCGCCGCCGGTTGCGACATCGTGCGAGTGGCCTGCCCGTCCCAGGACGACGCGGACGCGCTGCCGGAGATCGCGCAGCACTCGCAGATCCCGGTCATCGCGGACATCCACTTCCAGCCGAAGTACGTCTTCGCCGCGATCGAGGCGGGCTGCGCGGCCGTCCGGGTCAACCCGGGCAACATCCGCAAGTTCGACGACCAGATCAAGGAGATCGCCGCCGCCGCGAAGGACCACGGCACGTCGATCCGGATCGGCGTCAACGCCGGTTCGCTGGATCCGCGCCTGCTGGAGAAGTACGGCAAGGCCACGCCGGAGGCTCTGGTCGAGTCGGCCGTCTGGGAGGCCTCGCTGTTCGAGGAGCACGACTTCCACGACTTCAAGATCTCCGTGAAGCACAACGACCCGGTGGTCATGGTCAAGGCGTACGAGATGCTCTCCGAGCGGGGTGACTGGCCGTTGCACCTCGGTGTGACCGAGGCCGGGCCGGCATTCCAGGGCACGATCAAGTCGGCCGTCGCGTTCGGATCGCTGCTGTCGCGCGGTATCGGCGACACCATCCGCGTCTCGCTGTCGGCCCCGCCGGTCGAGGAGGTCAAGGTCGGCCTGCAGATCCTGCAGTCGCTGAACCTGCGCGAGCGCAAGCTCGAGATCGTCTCCTGCCCGTCGTGTGGTCGCGCCCAGGTGGACGTCTACACCCTGGCCGAGCAGGTCACCGCCGGCCTCGAGGGCATGGAGGTGCCGCTGCGCGTGGCCGTCATGGGCTGCGTCGTCAACGGACCGGGCGAGGCCCGCGAAGCCGATCTCGGTGTCGCCTCGGGCAACGGCAAGGGCCAGATCTTCGTCAAGGGCGAGGTGATCAAGACCGTGCCCGAGTCGAAGATCGTCGAGACCCTGATCGAAGAGGCGATGCGCATCGCCGAAGAAATGGGCGACGCCGGCGAAGGCCTAACCGGCGAACCCACCGTCACAGTCAGCTGAACCGCGTTGACCAATTACCTGATCGTTGCCGCGTTGCCGGCTGAGGTTAAGTACTTGCCCGAGCATCTGCCCGTTGTCCTTACCGGTGTCGGTAAGACGGCCGCGGCCGTGATCACTGCGCAGGCGTTGGCGGAGCGGGATCGCGAGGGTCTGGTGGTCGTCAACCTCGGGAGTACGGGCGCGTTGCGCGATGGGCTGGACGGGATTTATCTGCCGAGCAGCGTGATCAACCACGACATCAACGCGGAGGCGGTTCGCGCGATTGGGCTGGACCCGGACGAAACGCTCAAGGTTGATGGGGGAGACGGGACGGTTCTGGCCAGTGGCGACGTCTTTGTCACCGACCCGGTTGTGCGCGCGCGTTTGGCCGAGCGCGCGCATCTCGTCGACATGGAGGCGTACGGCGTTGCGTATGCCTGCCGCCAGTACGACGTACCCCTGCGGCTGGTGAAGCACGTCTCCGACAACGCCGACGAGGCCGCCGCGGACTGGCCGACCCTCGTCGATCGCAGTGCCCGGGCCCTCGGCGAATGGGCGCACGCCAACCTCACCTGAGTACGCTTGACCTTGACCCTGGGGGCAGGGTTTAGCGTCTGGGTGAGGAGGCGGAATGCGCATCAGCGATCTGGCGGCTCGGGCCGGTGTCACGGTCAAGGCGGTGCGGTATTACGAGTCGCAGGGGTTGCTCAAGCCCGAGCGCGAGGCCAATGGCTACCGGACGTACGGCGACCACGATGTCGTCGTCGTACGGGAGGTCAAGGCCTTGCTGTCGCTCGGGTTGACCGCTGAGCAGACGTACCCGTTCATCGAATGCCTGCGTGCGGGCAACGACCGGGCCGACGTCTGCCCGGCATCGCTGACGGCGTACCGGACCCGGATCGCCGAGGTGGACGCGCGGATCGCGGAGTTGAGCGATCTGCGCGCCAAGCTGACCGAGCTCCTCGCCGATGCCGAGAGCTGGCGCAAACGCGGCTCCGGCGTACCGACGATGGAAACGAGGAACTGATGTCCGAACTGCGCGACGTCGATGAGAGCACCTTCACTGAGCTCGTACTGGCCGCCGACAAGCCGGTGCTGGTCGACTTCTGGGCCGAGTGGTGCGGGCCGTGCCACCAGCTCGCCCGGGTGCTGGGTGAGATCGCGGACGAGCGGGCCGACGGCCTGACGGTCGTGAAGATGAACGCCGACGAGAACCCGGTCACGGCGTCGAACCACCGGGTGATGGCGTTGCCGACGATGATCCTGTTCGACCGGGGCGAGCCGGTCTGGACGACGGTTGGCGCGCGTCCTAAGGCCCGGTTGCTGGGCGACCTCGACAAGGCGATCGCCGACTTGCCCGTGCACGCCTGACCGTCCTGTTTGGCGCCTCGGGCAACGATCGGTACGCCCGAGGCGCCAGTGACACTCTCGCGACGGAAAGTGTCGGCGCGGACCGATATCGTGCAATGAACTCGATCGAGAGGGCGTTGCATGGATCCGGTCTCAGGCGCCGTCCTGAGTGGGCTCGTCACGGAGGTGCTCAAGGCCGGCTCCGGTTCGAGTTGGCGCAAGCTCCGCGAACAACCCGAGGACCGCGCCCTGCGCAAGGTCATCGAGGAGGCGTTGCGTGAGGCGGTCGACCAGTCGCGACGGCCCGGTACGGCGTCCGACGCCGAGTGGTGGCGCCTTGTCGCCGAGCTGCTCGCGGATGCGTTCACGTCCGAGCTGATCCGTCGTCTCCTGGTCGAGCACTCGCCGGACCAGCTTCGCCAGGAACTGACCGGGCGGGGGATGGACCTCCGGCAGCTCGAGGAATTGCTCGACGTCGACCTCTTCCTCAGCTCGGTGCAACGACTACTCCGGGCTGGCCTGACCCGCGCGGCGTACGAGGACGAGACCCTCCGAACCCTCGTCATCCTCGACGACCTCCAACACCTGAAGAAGGTGGCCCAAGGCCCGTCGCCGGCAACCGACGACCACTTGCGCCGGGTGCTCCCGATCCTCCTCCAGGAGATCGAAGACGACGCCGCCCGCGAAAACCTCCCGAGCTACCTACCCCCAGACTCCGACCTGAGCCGCCTGAATCGCGACGTCCGGATCCGCCCGGATATCCGCCGACCGACCGACGAGCCGACGGATCGTGCCGAGCTGCAAGCGTTGGACGCCAGACGGCTGTCGCAGCAGTCAGGGCTCGGCCGGGAAGCGCCGGTCCAGCCGTGGAAGGACTTCGCGGCGGCAAATCGGCGCGTCATGCTGCTCGCCGATCCAGGGTTGGGCAAGTCGTGGCTGGTTCGGGCCGAATGCGCCCGCCTGGCGTCTGAGGCGAGAGCCGCTTTGCTGGCGGGCGCTGACCCGACACGGGTCGCGATTCCCGTGATGGCTCGTTGCGACGAGGTCGTCCGTGCCGACGGCCGCACCTTGGGCGCAGCGCTCGCGGAGATCATCGGACGCCGCCACCGGCTCGATCCGGCCGTGGTCAGCTGGCTCTCGGGCCGGATCGACGATGGCGAAGCGGCCGTTCTTCTCGACGCTCTGGATGAGTTGCCAGGGCGCGCCGACGAGCGCCGACTGCATGACCTGCTCGGTCACTGGCCGGGTGGGCGCCGATCCTTCGCAGGCCAAGGACGCTTGCTGATCACGAGTCGCATCGCCGGTTACTCGGGTTCGCCGTTGCGGACGTTGACCGAGGTGGAGCTGATGCCGTTCGGTCGCTCCGAGATCGAGCAGCTGCTTACTGCCTGGGACTTGCCGACCAAGGCAGAACAGAAGTTGCGCGACCGACTCCGCGACCCAGCCGTGTTCGGCCTGGCGACTATTCCGCTCCTGATGGCTCTCCTATGCGCTACGGCGAACGACGCTGGGCCGCTGCCGTCAACCCGGTGGCAGCTGTACGAACGAGTGGTCCTGCACTTCCTGTCGATCGATCGAGCGGTCCCGTCTGGGACCGGCCGGAGATCGGCAGAGGTTGACGACCTGCTCGATCTGCTCGGCGAGGTCGCTCTGCACTTTGCCAACCGTCCCGAGGGCTGGGCCGACCTCATGTCGGCTGATGATCTGCTGGAATTCCTGGCCGGCAAAGCAGGAGCCGACGCCAACCGGGTGCTGCATTCCCTCGTCACCGAGACGGGCCTGTTGACCACGGCCGGGACCCAAGCACACGGGCAACGACCGCCCTACCTGTTCGTCCACAGGACCGTCGCGGAATATCTGGTATCGCGCCAACTCCGAAAGCTCCCACACGACCAACTCCTGAAGGTCATCAACGACCACCTATGGTTCGATCCGTCCTGGGTCGAAGTGATCCCCATGTGCGGCGGCCAACTGCGTGACCCGGCCCTGCTGCTCGACCACTTGCTCTCCCTCGAGGACGACCCCGGATTCCACGGTCTGTACGCCGCCGGACGCGTCATCGGTGAGCTGCCCCGCTCGGATGACCTGCGTATCGTCACGCAACTTGAGGAGGTCCTGAAACGACTGGTGCTGCTGGTGAATCACTATCCTTTGCGGGATCGCTCCACAGTCGTGCAAGTGCTTCAATCGATGCCGCCTGGCGCAGTGGACCGGGCCATCAGACCGTCGATCGTGGATCGGTGGTCGAGGGAACATCTGAGCCCGCTGCTCAGCCGGCTGATCGCCTCTCCGGAGGGAACCCTTACCCGGCAGTGGGTGATCGCGCAGCTTCGCGGGGCAGATGAAGTCTTTCGCCGCCGGGCCGCCCAGGTGCTGGCGGATGCATCCGTTTTCGGGGATGTGCGTGCCGCAGCGCTGGCGTCCACTTCAGCGGCGGCCTCCTCGGCTAGCGCGCCGCTCGTTCCCGACCCCGAGGAGATCCGGGCGTCGCTTTGGACGCGGTTGGAAAGCGAGATCGAGCCCGCTGCCCGCAGGGATCTGGTCCGTGCTCTGACTGGCCAGGAGTTCCTGCCCCGTGAATATCACGAGGTGCTGTCCGCCCTGAAAGCCGCGAACGGCACCGAACCGCTCGTTCGCAGACTGACCACTGCAGGGGATTCAGGTGACTTGATTCCCCTCTTGATCGAGGTCATCGGGGATTCCCGGCTGCCGGTCGTGGCTCGCCGGGCGGCCGCCTTCGGGTTGAGGCGGACCGACGACCCGAAGGTGGCACAGGGCGTGTTGCCGCTGCTGGATGGCCCGGCCGCCTCCATCGCGGTTCTGGCGCTCGTTCCCGATCGGCATACGCGTCCAGGCAGAGTCAGCCCGGAGGTTCGGCAGGCGCTGTGCAGGTTGGCGACCGACGCCACGTTCGAGGCCCGTTCGGATGCGATCTTGGCTCTCGGCGGAGTGCTCGACGACGAACAAGTGCGCGCCAACCTGCGGCCCCTCTTCCTCGACGATGACAATTACCTTCGCTACGCGGTGCTCAGCAACGCCGAGGACGTCGCGCTGTATCCCGAGTTCCTGCCCGCGTGCCTCGCGATGCTGACAGAGAGGATCTGGGCACTGCGTTTGGACGCCGTCCAGGCGTTGGCGAAGGCAGTGGACCACGCCGAGGTCAGCGCGGCCCTCCTGGAGCGCTTGTCAGATCCGGTGCCGGAGGTGAGAGCCGCGGCCGCGATCGCGCTGATCGGGTTCGCCGATGCGCGAGTGATCGCGGCGACCCTGATGGAGGTGCTGGACGACCAAACGGCCGAGAACTATCAACGTGCCAAGATCGTCGAAGCGCTCGCACACTTGGTAGATCAGCCGACGGTGCGAAACAAACTGTTCGAAGTGACGAGATATGCCAGCCCATGGGTGCGCGAGAAGGCTGTGCTCGCCCTCGCCGGCGCGGCTCACGTGCCCGAGGTTCGCGACCATCTCGTGCGCCTGCTTGTTTGGGGTCAGGTGAACGACACCGCTGTTCCGGCCGCGATCGCGCTCACTTCTGCAGCGGACGATCCGGACGTCTTCCAATGGCTGCTGGGCTTTGCGACCGTGAAACCTCGTGAGCGAGAATTCGCCGACGCGCTCAGTTCGACCTCCGGCTCGGCGGGCGGCGTCGCAGGCCGTTTGGAAAGAGCCTGTGCGCTGATCAGGAACACCGACCCAGAGACAAAGGCACGTGCCCAGCAGGTGTTGATGGCCCTCGCCGAGCGGGGCTATCGGGAGCTTCCGCCCGCGGCCCGAGCCGAAGTTCACCGCGACCTCGCCGAGGTGACAAGGCTGCTGTGGAAGGAGATCGACTACAGACCACGGCGGCACACCGACGATCAACCCTGAGGTTGGTAGAGCTCGACAAGCAGGTTGTGGGGACCTGCGATCAGGCCTCCTTTGACAGCTACTGATTTAGGATGCTAGCAATATAGCTATGAGCGAGGCGGCTGCCAAGAAGGCGCAGTTCAATGTGTATTTGCCGCCGGCGTTGATCCGCCGGGTGAAGCACAAGGCGATCGATGACGGCGGGAGTCTGTCCGCGTTGGTCGAGCGCGCGCTCGAGGACTACCTGAAGCGGAACGGGGAGGCGCGGGGATGACGAACGGGATCGTGGTGCGGCCGTTGCGGTTCAGCGCGGACGTCGAGGCGATGCGCCGGTTCCTCGAGTTGCTCGGTCTGCGTTCGCGGATCGAGTCCGAGCGCGGCGGCTGGATCGACATGGTCGCGGGCGCCGGCATGGTCGCGCTGCACGACTCCGCGACGAGCGACACGGGTGCAAGCGCTGGCGAGACCACGCTCTCGTTCGAGGCCGATGACGTCGACGAGCTCGCGGAGCGACTTCGCGCCGAAGGCCATGACGACGCGACGGTTTGGGACGAGGCGTACGGCCGGGTGCTCCGCGTCGACGGGCCCGGCGGCGTCAGCGTGTGGGTGGACGAGCGGAGCGACGACCTCTACGGATATCGCTTGCACAAGGCCGAGCCCGACGACCGCTGGTCCGTGCGGCCGCTGCTTGCAACCGACGACGCCGACGGCTGGCGCGAGCTCTTGCACCACCTTGATGCCGGCCTGGTTGAGATCGCGCCCGGCCCGTACGACGTACAGCTTGGGTTTGGTACGACGGAGGAGCTCGACGTCGTTGCCGCGAGGTTGGCTGACGCGGGGTTCGCGGTCGAGCCGGGGGACGGGCGGTTCGTCGTACGGGATCCTGACGGGTGCCTTGTGAGAGTGCTCGGGTGAGGCTTCGCGACGATCCGGACTTTCGGCGGTATTGGTTGGCTCGGGTGTTGTCGGTGACCGGGTCGATGGTGACGTACGTGGCGATGCCGGTGCTGGTTTACCGGTTGAGCGGTTCGCCGTTCCTGACGGCACTCGTGACGGCGTTGGAGGCCGCGCCGTACCTGCTCTTCGGTCTTCTCGCCGGGGCGTTGTCCGATCGGTGGAACCGCCGCCGCGTGATGGTCTCGGCTGACCTGATCAACGCCATCGTGGTCGGGTCCGTGCCACTCGCGCACGTCCTCGGCGTACTGACCGTCGCGCATGTGCTGGTGGCCGCGTTTCTGGTTCAACTGGTCTTCACGTTCTTCGATGGCGCCAACTTCGGTGCGTTGCCGGTCCTGGTCGGGCGGGAGCGCGTCGGCGAGGCGAATGCCGCGGTGTGGTCGGTGTCGAGTCTGCTCGAGCTGGTCATCCCGGCGGCCGCGGGCGTCGTATTGGCCGTGCTGCATCCGGCTTCGCTGCTGGCGCTCGACGCGTTGAGCTTCGTCGCGTCGGCGCTGGCGATTCGCGGTATCGCTCGCGCGATGTCGCTGCCGCGTGACGGGCAGTTGCCGCTGCGGCCGAAGGTGCTCTACCGGGATATCGCGGCCGGGCTGCGCTTCCTTGTACGGCACGGCGGGGTGCGGAGCATGACGGTGGTCGGCACGCTGCAGTCGTTCGGTGGCGGTGGGTTCATGGCGTTGTGGGTGGTGTGGTGCGACCGCGTGCTCGGCATCGGGACGTCGGGCCTGCGCTTCGGTCTCGTGTACGGCTCCTGGGGGATAGGCGGCCTGATCGCGTCGGTCAGTCTGCCCCGCCTGCTCAAGCGGATGCCGCCCGCGCGGATCACCCTGTACGCCATCCCCGCATCGGCGGTCATGGGCGTCGCGACGGTCTACGCGCCGACTTGGCAACTGGCCGCGATCGCGTTGCTGTGCTGGGGTTCGGCGTACGTGCTGGTCATCGTCAACTCCATCTCGTACCGCCAGCAGGTGACGCCCGAGGACCTGCTCGGCCGGGTCAACACCGCCGGCCGGATGCTCTCGTGGGGCGTCGGCTGGACCGCGGGCGCGACGCTCGGGGGAGTGGCCGGCGGGCTGCTCGGCGTCCGGCCCGCGATGGCCGTCATGGCGGCCGTCGGGTTCGTGGCGGCGGCCTTCGCCTGGTTGTCGCCGTTGCGCGCGATCGCGGCCGACGCGCGTACAGCGGATTTGAGCCGATAGCAGGCGTTTCGGCGGCGTGTGGGCTAGGTTCTGCGCGTGGGTGTTCGGGTACTCGGTCCTCGCGACCTCTCAGCCGCCAGGGCCGTCATCGCCCGGGACCCGGTGATCAACGTCTTCGTGGACAGCCTGGTGCAGTCGTCGGCGCTCGATCCACGCCGCGGCGCCGAGGTCTGGGGGTACGTCGACCAGGGCGAACTGCGGGCGCTCTGCCATGCCGGTGGCAATCTCGTCCCGGTCGAGGCGGATGACGTCGCCATCCGCTCGTTCGCGGCGTATGCGATGAGGCGCGGGCGGAACTGCTTCCAGATCGTCGGACCGGCTCGTGCCGTCCAGTTGTTCTGGTCGCTGGTCGAGCGGCAGTGGGGACCGCCGCGGGAGATCCGGCCGGACCAGCCGTTCATGGTGATCGACGGTCCGCCGCTGATGACACCCGATCCGCGTGTGCGCCGGGTCGAACCGGTCGAGTTGCCCGCGCTTTACCCGGCCTGTGTCGCGATGTACACCGAGGAGGTCGGCGTACCACCGCAGACCGGGCCCGACGGAACGTTCTACCGGTCGCGCGTGGCGGAGTTGATCCGCACCGGCCGGGCGTTCGCCTGGATCGAGGACGATCAGGTCGTCTTCAAGGCCGAGGTCGGCGCCGTCGGCACAGGCGTCTGCCAGATCCAGGGTGTCTGGGTCGAACCATCCCGCCGAGGCCAGGGCATCGCGGCGCCCGCTATGGCCGCGGTGGTCGAACTCGCTCGTACGATCGCCCCGGTCGTCACCTTGTACGTGAACGCCTTCAACACCCCGGCTCGCGCCGCCTACGAGCGCGTTGGTTTCCGCACTATCGAGACGTTCGCGACCGTCCTCTTTTAGAACGCGAGGGCTAACCGTCGCGAGACTGAGCGCTGACCGTAATGGTCTGGCCACGGTACGTGCGCTTTGCTGGAGCGCCCGTTCTACCTGGTCCGCACCGCCCGCGGAAGGATGCCCATGCGTAAGACGATCGCCACCTTGGCCGGCCTCACAGCCGTCGCCTTGTCTGTCACCGGTTTCACCTTCGACCCGTCACCGACGCCCGCTGCACCTGTTCCCGCTGCCGATCCGGCGTACTACTCGCTGCGGTTGCCGCTTGGCCTGAGTGTCGCCGATCTGACCCGCCTCGGCTTCGACGTCGGCCATGGCCACGGCTCGCGCCCGGTGCTGGTGGCAACGCCTTCGGAGGCCGATCGCCTGCGGTCGCTGGGCATCACGCTCGGCAAGATCGGCGAGGTCTACCAGCCGATCCCGGCAGGCCGATCCGCTCGAGCTGCTGACGGTACGACCTTCTACGGCGGCTATCACACGCCCGTCGGGCACGAGCAGCACAACGCGGCCGTCGCGAAGGCTTTCCCGAATCTGGTCAGCCTGTTCGACATCGGCGACTCGTGGAAGAAGACGAAAGGCACTGGTGGGCACGACATCCAGGCCCTCTGCATCACCAAGAAGCAGGCCGGCGACTGCGAGCTGAACACCACCGGCAAGAAGCCGAAGTTCATCCTGCACGCGCAGATCCACGCCCGCGAGCTGGCCACGGGTGAGCTGGCCTACCGCTGGATCGACCACCTGGTGAACTCGTATGGCAAGGACGCCGACATCACCGCGCTGGTCGATTCGCGTGAGCTCTGGGTCGTGCCGATGGCCAACCCGGATGGCGTCGACATCGTCGCGTCCAACCCGAGCAAGCCGATTCTCCAGCGCAAGAACGCGAACAACACCCGCGATTGCGGTGTGGGCTCCACCGGCGTCGACCTGAACCGCAACTCGAGCTTCGAGTGGGACGTCAACGAGGGCGGCCCGTGCGACGAGACCAACCCGGGCTCGGGTCCGGCGTCGGAGCCGGAGACGCTGGCCATCCAGGGCCTGGTCAACCGGATCACCCGCGATACCAAGGGTGACGTGGACGAACCGGCGGCGGCTGAGACCAATGCCGTCTTCATCTCCTTGCACAGCTACGGAAACGACATCCTCGCGCCGTGGGGTTATACCAACGACGAGGCGCCGAACCGTCCGGCTTTGGTTGCCTTGGGCAAGAAGATGTCGGCGTTCAACGGTTATCCCGTCACCACGGGCGATGGCGGTGTCGGTTACTTCGCGCCGGGCGCCACGGACGACTGGGCGTACGGCACGCGTGGGCTTCCGGCGTACACCTTTGAGGTTGGTCCGGGTAGTGGCGCGTGCGCGGGATTCCTCCCGTCGTACACGTGTATGGACTCGACCTTCTGGCCGAAGAACAAGGGTGCGTTCATCTACGCGGCGAAGGCGGCCGCCAAACCGTACGGCACGCTGCCCCGCTGACCGGGGCCCATGATCGGCGATCGGCCCGAATCCGCTCTGGCGCATGAGCGGCTCCGGGCCGATCGCTTCTTTACTGACGGGTAAGGTGCGGGGATGGCGAGAAGCAGGAGTACGACGGGGCTGGCGGCGTTACTGGGGTTGAGCGGGGTGTTGCACTTCGTGAAGCCCGAGCCGTACGTGCGGATCGTGCCGCGGCAGTTGCCTCGCAAGAAGGAGCTGGTCTACGTGTCCGGCGTCGCCGAGGTGGTTTGCGCGGTCGGGCTGCTGCATCCGCGGACCCGGCGGGTGGCGGGGCTGGCGAGTGCGGGTCTGCTGGCGGCGATCTTCCCGGCGAACGTGCAGATGGCGCTCGACCTCAACCGGAAGGGCTCGCCCAAGGCGAAGGCGATCGGATTCGGCCGGCTGCCGCTGCAGATCCCGCTGATCCGGGCCGCGCTGAAGGCTTCCCGGGAGGCCTAGTTATCCCCAGGCCGGAAAGTCGGGTGAGAGCACTGCTCGCGGACGGATATCCTCTTTGCCGTCAGTTGTTCCACCTTTTCCGGTTTGCTTGGAGACTCCCGTGATTCTGCGTATGTCGTCGCTGTTCCTCCGAACCCTTCGCGAGGACCCGGCGGACGCGGAGGTCCCGAGCCACCGGCTGCTCGTCCGCGCGGGGTACATCCGGCGTGCCGCGCCCGGTATCTACACCTGGCTGCCGCTGGGTCTGAAGGTGCTGCGCAACGTCGAGAAGATCGTCCGCGAGGAGATGGACGCGATCGGCGCGCAGGAGCTGGTCTTCCCCGCGCTGCTGCCCCGCGAGCCCTACGAGGCGACCGGCCGCTGGACCGAGTACGGGCCGAACCTGTTCCGCCTGACCGATCGGAAGGGCGCCGACTACCTGCTCGGACCGACGCACGAAGAGATGTTCACCCTGACGGTGAAGGACCTCTACTCGTCGTACAAGGACTTGCCGCTGTCGATCTACCAGATCCAGAACAAGTACCGCGACGAGGCCCGGCCGCGTGCCGGGGTGCTGCGCGGGCGCGAGTTCGTGATGAAGGACTCGTACTCGTTCGACATCGACCAGGACGGTCTGCAGGCGTCGTACGACCGGCACCGCGAGGCGTACATCAAGATCTTCGACCGCCTCGGCTTCGACTACGTGATCGTCAAGGCGATGTCCGGCGCGATGGGCGGTTCGGCCTCGGAGGAGTTCCTGGCCATCGCGGAGAACGGTGAGGACACGTTCGTCCGCAGCCCCGGCGGTTACGCGGCGAACGTCGAGGCCGTCGTGGTGCCGCAGGCCGCGCCCGTCGACGCGTCCAGCGTGCCCGCCGCCGAGGTGGTCGACACCCCGGACACGCCCACCATCGACACGCTGGTCGACGCGCTGAACGCGAAGCACGCCCGCACCGACGGCCGTGCCTGGACCGCCGCCGACACGTTGAAGAATGTCGTCGTCATGCTGCTTCACCCCGACGGCAAGCGTGAGCCGTTGGCCATCGGCGTGCCCGGTGACCGCGCCATCGACGAGAAGCGCCTCGGCGCCCAGGTCGAGCCGGCCGAGGTCGTCGCGTTCGACGAGGCCGACTTCGCCAAGATCCCCGCGCTCGCCAAGGGGTACATCGGCCCCGGCGTGCTCGGCAAGGAGAACGCGTCCGGGATCCGCTACCTGCTCGACCCCCGCATTGCCGAGGGTTCGGCGTGGGTCACGGGTGCGGACAAGACCGGCTTCCACGTCATCAATCTGGTGTACGGCCGCGACTTCACCGCCGACGGCACGATCCAGGCCGCCGAGGTGCGCAAGGGGGACGAGGCGCCGGACGGTTCGGGTCCGCTCGACGCCGCCCGCGGGATCGAGATGGGGCACATCTTCCAGCTCGGCAAGAAGTACGCCGAGGCCCTCGACCTCAAGGTGCTCGACCAGAACGGCAAGCTCGTCACCGTCACCATGGGCTCGTACGGCGTCGGCGTCACTCGCGCCGTCGCGGCCATTGCCGAGGGCAACCATGACGAGTTCGGCCTGGTCTGGCCACGCGAGATCGCGCCCGCCGACGTCCACCTGGTGGCCACCGGCAAGGACGCCGAGCTCTTCGAAAAGGCGGCCGCCATCGCCGCCGAGCTCGAGTCCCGCGGTCTGAGCGTGCTGTACGACGACCGCGAGAAGGTCTCACCCGGCGTGAAGTTCAAGGACGCCGAGCTCATCGGCGTACCCACCATCGCCGTAGTCGGCAAGGGCCTCGCGGACGGCGTCATCGAGGTCAAGGACCGCCGCACCGGCACCCGCTCCGACATCCCCGTCGCCGACCTCGTCGACCACCTGGTCTCCGTAGTCCGCGGCTGACTCCTCCCGAGACACCTGAAGTAGCGCAGGGCCCGGTCCTCCACCCGAGGGCCGGGCCCACGTGCGACCAGGTGCGACCAGGTGCGAGCAGGTGCGACCAGGGTGGTTGTCAGGCGGTGTCTTGCGGCGTTTCCTCCGTACTGAGGTCGACTAGGCGCAGATGGTTCTTGCCTGTTGTCTTTGCTCGTTTCTCTCGTTTCTCTCGTTTCTCTCGTTTCTCTCGTTTCTCTCGTTTCTCTCGTTTCTCTCGTTTCGGTCGTGGTGGTCGTGGTGGTCGTGGTTGGGGTGGAGGTGTGAGTTCGCCGGTGGTGAGGTTGACCTGGCCGAGGTAGTGGGTGCCGGTGTGGTCGACCAGGTAGCGGGCGCCGCGTGGGGTGGTCCATTCGACGCTGCCGTCGGGCAGGAGGGCATTACGCAGGCCACCGTGGGTTTTGGCCCGGTGGGGTGTGCGTGTCACCGGAAGCAGGTTCCGGGTGCTCGTTTGGCCTGGTGGGCCGTTCTTGTCGTAGGGCACGACGTGGTCGAGGTCGGTGGAGAAGGTGGTTTCGCCGGTGGACCAGGGCTCCATTGGGGTTGGGTAGCGCAGTTTCACCCATTCCCTGATCCGTTGCGGAATTTCGTAGGAACCAGCACTGAGCTGTTCACGCAGATCGATCACTGGCTTGAGGGTGACGGCGTCACCGGCGATGAGTTCTTTCAGGTCTGAGACCAGCATCGGGCCGATGCCTTCGACCCGGACGATCCCTTGACCGCTGGCGAGTGATTCCTGGCTGATGTGTACGTAGAAGGTGTGCGGTGCCCGCCCGAGACCGCGGCTGCGGTTACGGGCCTTGAAGCCGGCAACCAACCGGTCTACCGCCACGTCGCCGTCGCCGTCGCCATCGGCGGTGTGGCCGCCGGGTGCCTGCTGTGGGCCGCGTGTACCGGCGGTGCGCGCCTTATCGCCGCCGGTGTCACCCTTGCCGCACTCGAACTGGCCGTTGCCGTGCTCGCCGTCGCTGTATTCGTGGTCGCTGCCGCTGCCATGGTCGCTGCCGCTGGTGCAGTGTTCTGCGAAGCCCTCAGTGGTCTGGGCGGCGTTCTTGCGGGCCTTGCGGCGGCCGTGTTCGCGCAGGTCCAGGGCGACGGCGGGGTCGGCCAGCAGTCCGACGGCCTTGGCCCGGAGTTGCTGATGGGAGCCGGGCTCGCCCTCCTGCGCCAAGATCTCGGCCAGTTCGTCGACGGCGGCATCGAAACGGATCGCGTCACCGGTTGCGGTGCGGGCGATGACGGATTTGGTGCCGTGGTCGTTGGATTGGCCGAGCCAGACGCCGCGTTGGCGGGCGTAGAGGTCGGCGTCGGCTTGGGCTTTGGCGGGGTCGGCCTGCATTTTGGCCGCCTTCACGAACACCTTCAGCCGTGACGGAGTGACGGTGTTGATGATGGCGTGGATCTTGGCGTCCACGATGCCGGCCGCGGCCAAACTCAGGGATAGGCAGGTGCGGGCGATCGAGCGGGCCCGCCAGGCTTCGGCGTTGCCGGCCAGGACCTGGGCGAGGGTTTTCGGGAACCGGTGGCGCAGCGCGAGGGCTTCGCCGAGGTAGGCGGCCGCGGCGCCGTGGGACATGCCGAGGCGCCAGCCGAATTCCTGGGCGCAGAATTCGGCGATCGGCGGGCAGCCTTCACCGCCATACACGCGCAGCCGTTCCACTCCCGGCACGATCTCGCCACCCGGCGGCGGGTCGACGGTGGCGTTGAGGTCGGTGTAGTGCAGGGCGAGCAGCAGCGACTCGGCCTCATCGGCCGCGATGCGGGCGCGCGAGGCGGCGGCGCGGTCCAGGGTCTGGTCCACGTCGAGCTCATCAACACCGATATCGAACATACTAGCGATTATACAGCGTCAAGAATCGCGATTCTCCTTATCCACAAGGGAAATCGCGAGCTTGCGGAAAGGCGCCACGATCTCGTGCGGCAAAACCCTCGGGGGTTGAACCTGTCGGGCTTCCTAGCGGCGGCCACGTGCCGACGGCGCATTCACGGCCGCCGGTATCGGGCGTGTGCAGACTGCGGTTGACGGCTGCCGGTCTGTTCATGGCACTCGGTGGCTGTGGCCGAGGGCCGCCGCGCCCGGGCGGCCGCGAAGGGCAAGGCCGCTAGCACCGGACAGGTCGCGAAGGCGGCGCCGCGGGTAGGCCGCTAGGACCGGACAGGTCGCGGAGGGCGGTGTCGCGGGGCTGGCTGAGGTTCTGACCTACCTGGAGGCCCGCCCGCTGAGACGAGCGCCGGGTTATTGCGCTGGGTTGTGGGTTGGGACTGAGGGGAGGTCCTTGAGGCGCAGGATTATTAGGAGTAGGGCGAGCAGGGGGAGGACGAGAGTCCAGGCGGTGGCGAGGGTTGCTGTGAAGGCGCCGAGGATTACCGCGCCTAGGGCGCTGGTCGGGCGGGAGCGTAAGCCGAGTGTGCCGAGGAGGACCAGGGTGCCGCCGCCGACCAGGGAGCCGAACCAGAAGACCAGTCCGCCGCCGCCGCTGGTGAAGACGCGAATGGTCTCGAGTACGCCGAACAGCAGGTAGATCGCGCCGAGGAAGACCCCGAGCCGCCGAGTCCACAGCTGACGACGTGTCATCCCTGCCGCCCTTCACCGCAGCCTGGTTGCCCTCACCGTACGCCGCGCCGAGTGCCGGGACCATGACCTGAGGATCAACCTGAGGATCAGGTGGTCCAGCGGGCGGGGATGGCTTGGGGCTTTCGGAAGACCAGGCCGTGGGGGACGGGGGACGGGCCGGCGGGGTCGAGGTGGAGGTTGGGGAGGCGGGTGAGGAGGTGGCGGAGGGCAACGAGGGCTTCGAGGCGGGCTAGGTGCATGCCAAGGCAGATGTGGGGGCCGCTGGCGAAGGCTAGGTGACGGCGGGCGTTCGGGCGGCGTACGTCGTACATGTCGGGGGCTTCGAAGACGGCGGGGTCGCGGTTGGCGCCGGCGATGGAGACCGTGACGAGGTCGCCGCGTTTGATGTCGGCGCCGCCGAGGGAGATGTCCTGGGTGGCGTAGCGGTCGACCGTGGAGGCGGCTGGTTCGAGGCGGAGGGATTCCTCGATGGCGTTCGGGAGTAGGTCGGGGTCGGCTAGTACGAGTGCTAGTTGGTCCGTGTTGGTGAGGAGATGCCAGAGGGCGTTGGTGATCATGCCTTCGGTCGTCTCGATACCGCCGAACATGAGTACTGCCGCGTTCGCGACCACCGCGTCCGTCTCGAGCCCGGCGTCACTCGCGTAGGCGACCAGCGACGACGATGGCGTACCCGTCTCGATCGCCTTCACCACGTGGGCGCGCAACAACTCGAAGGCTTCCGCGCCGGCGCCGGTGACCGGGCATCCGGCGGAGACGCCTGTCACCGAGGCGGAGATCGCGTCGTACCAGCTGAGCACCGTGGCCGCGTCCGTGCCCGGCAGACCTAGTGAGTCGGCGACGACGGCGACGGACAAAGGCCCGGCGACCGTACGACGGAGGTCTGAATAGCCGAGTGGTTCGATCGCGGAGACCAGGCGATCCGTCTCGGCCTCGACGAACTCCCGATATCGCTCGCGCGTCCGGGCCAACCCGAACGGCGACTCGAACGGGTCCCGATGGCGCGCGTGATCCGCGTGGTCCAGCGAGAGCATCGACGGACCGACCACCTGCGCGGTGGAGAACCGCGGGTCGTCGACCGTGAACCCCGCCGGATCGCGCATCACCTGCATCGCGAGCGCCCGGCTGGCCACCACCCACGCGCCCAACGGCTCCACCCAGCCGATCGGGCGAAGCTGTGCGAGTGCGTTGTGCGGGTCGGACTCCAGTTCGGCGAGCGTCACCTTAGGCATACGCACCAGCCTGCCACTAGCCCGTTCGGCGAGCGCCGCAAGCGCTAGCGGTAACCGCGCTTGAGCAGGTACTTGGCTCCTGCCTCGAAGCCCTCGGGGCCGAGCACCTCGAAGCCGAAGGCGTCTGCGAGCCGATCGGTCGTGTTGAACGCGGCGCAGACAGCCAAGGCGTCCTCAACCTGCTGGCGTGAGACACCGGCGGATAGCACTTCCCGCATGTCCCCGGCGTCCACCTTTCCCTCCCGGGTCAGCTTGCCGAGCATCCGCAGTGTCGCCCGGAGCCCCTCCTCGATGGGTGCCGCTTCCAGGTCAGCCAGCACCGCTTCAACCTTCGCGCCGTCCCCGTACGCCTGCCGTGCAGTCGCGCTGTGTGCGCCGACGCAGAACGCGGTCTCGTTCACCTTGGACACGTACGCCGCCATCAGCTCCCGATCGCCCACCGACCAGGCGGAAGGCCCGCGCATTGCCTCGTGGGTGAACTCCTTCGCCCGGGTGCCGTAGAAGTCGGGCCGGTAGAAGACCAGCTTGGCGGCGTCCGGTACCGGGTGCCGGGAGAACAGCCGGATGAGCGCGAAGAGCAGCTTGGTTCCGGGGCTGTAGCCGCGGTTGAGGACCTCAAGGCGCATTAGCCGTCCTCCTCGCCGGCGACTGCCTCGGCCAGGGCTGTCAGACCCGCGTCATACAGCCGGGTGGACTGTCCGACCGCAGCGCAGATCACCAGTTCGAAGAGCTCGTCTTCGCTGAAGCCCGCTGCCCGTGCTGCCGCGAAATCCGCGTCCGTGACCTGCGTCGGACTGATAGCGACTTTGCCAAGCAGCTCAGCTAGCGGCTGGGAGAGGCCGGCGTTGCTAAACGCGCTGGCACGCTGCTCCGCAGATGCCCTGCCGTCTCCGTTCAGGACACGATCCACCAGGGCCCGGTGGGCCGCCCGCTTCTTGTCTTCAGTCGGCACCGCGCGATGCACCTCCTCTATGGGCCACCCCATCATCCATGAATCCGTCACCGCGTTTTTAGACCCTGACGATCGTTACGCTCCGCATGTGAGCGAACTCGGACTGACGCGAGAGCAGATCCACGAGCGCATCCTCCTCGTGGCGGTGGGTGTGCTGCTCGCGGTGTCGGCGGCGATGCCGTGGGCCCGGGAGGGACGCGAGGAGTACAGCGGCTGGGGCCTGGTCGCCCACATGGGTTCCAGCCCAGACGAGGAAGAGCCGACTTTCGCGGCGACGTCGCCGTACCTGGCCTTCGGGCTGATCCTCGTCCTGGTGGTCTTGCTTGGACCGATTCTGCTGCCGCCGGCCGAAATCGGTGGCTGGGTCGGCCAGGTCCTCGGCTGGATCGCAGCCATCACTGGCCTCGTTCTCGTCGCGCTCGCGATCGGCGTCGGGCGGGACGACGCCGTGGACCTCGGCGGCGGGCTGCTGACCTCTGCGTTTTTCGCGATGATCCTCGGCATTCTCTATTTCCGGACCGCACAGAACCCCTGGCCGACCGAAGACCCGCGCCCCACCCTGGGCCGCAGAAGGTAGGACCACTGGGCCCACTGGTATCGCTGAGACAGATGGCTACCGAACGACTCAGGTGGCCGGTGGGTTACAAACCGGGGGGAGCCGACCTTTAGGGTGTGGCCCATGCCTGAGAATCTGGTGCTGCTGCCTGCCGTCGACGTGGCGGACGGTCAGGCCGTCCGGCTGGTCCAGGGTGCGGCCGGGAGCGAGACGTCGTACGGCGATCCGCTCGCGGCGGCGATGGCCTGGCAGGACGCCGGGGCCGACTGGATCCACCTGGTCGATCTGGATGCCGCCTTCGGGCGTGGCAGTAATCGCGAGCTGCTCGCGGACGTGACCGCCAAACTCGACGTCAAGGTCGAGCTCTCGGGCGGGATCCGCGACGACGAGTCGCTGACGAACGCGCTGGCCACCGGTGCCGCCCGGGTCAACATCGGCACGGCCGCCCTGGAGAACCCGGAGTGGTGCGACCGGATCATCGCGGAGTACGGCGACCGGATCGCGATCGGGCTGGACGTGCGCGGCCGGACGCTGGCGGCGCGCGGCTGGACCAAGGAGGGCGGCGACCTCTACGAGGTGCTCGAGCGGCTCGAACAGGCCGGCTGCGCGCGGTACGTCGTCACCGATGTCACCAAGGACGGCATGCTGCAGGGGCCCAACCTGGAGCTCTACCGGGACCTTTGTGCCCGGACCGACAAGCCCATCGTCGCCAGTGGCGGCGTCTCCAGCCTGGACGATCTGCGCGCGCTGAGCACGCTGGTCGCGGATGGGGTGGAGGGCGTCATCGTCGGGAAGGCCTTGTATGCGGGGGCGTTCACCCTGACCGAGGCACTCGAACTCACCCGTGGAGGCAATCAGTGAGTCTGGCCGAAAAGCTGGCCGGCAAGAAGGTTCTTGTCACCGGTATCACCGGCTTCGTCGGTGAGGCACTGCTGCACCGGATGATCGGTGATCTGCCCGGTACCACCGTGGTCGCGATCATCCGTCCGAAGGGCTCGCTGACCGGCACCGCCCGGATGGCGCAGCTGCTGAAGAAGGACATCTTCAAGCCGTTCTACGGTGAGGGCACCCCGTACGCCGATGCCGACGCGCTGACCGCGGCCCGGGTGGAGGTGGTCGAGGGCGATCTGTCGGACGTGCCTGAGCTGCCGAAGGACCTCGACATCGTCGTGCACTGCGCCGGTGACGTGAGCTTCGATCCGCCGATCCACGACGCGTTCAACACCAATGTGCTCGGTACGAAGAGCCTGCTCGAGCGCATCGTCGAGACCGAGCGCCCGGTGCACTACGTCCACATCTCCACCGCTTACACCGCGGGTCGCCGTCGGGGCGCGATCCCCGAGGCGCCGGTCGAGCACACCGTCGACTGGCGGGTCGAGGCCAAGGCCGGGATGGCGATGAAGGACCGGATCGAGGAGGCTTCCCGCGGTGCCGGGATGCTGGCCAAGTTCCGCAAGGAGTCGGAGAAGCTGCACCGCCGGGCCGGTCACCTGACCGCGGCGGCCGACACCGAGCGTCGTCGTACCGAATGGGTCGCGAAGAAGCTGATCGAGACCGGTACCGAGCGCGCTCGCAGCCTCGGCTGGACCGACTGCTACACCTTCACCAAGGCCCTCGGTGAGCGGGTGGTGGAGGAGTTCGCCGCCACCCTGCCGACGTCGATCGTGCGTCCCGCGATCATCGAGTCCGCGCTCCAGAGCCCCTTCCCGGGCTGGATCGAGGGCTTCAAGATGGCCGAGCCGCTGATCCTGGCGTACGGCCGGGGCGAGCTGCCGGAGTTCCCGGCCAGCCCCGACTCGGTCGTCGAGATCATCCCGGTCGACCACGTCGTCGGTGCGATCTGCGCCGTGATGGCGACGGAGCCCGAGCCGGGCAACCCGGAGTACTACCACGTCAGCTCCGGCGCCCGGAACCCGCTGACCTTCGAGCAGCTGTACGCCGGTGTCCGCGCGTACTTCTCCAAGCACCCGTTCGACCTGGGGGAGCGGGGTGCGGTCCGCCTGCCGGTCTGGAAGTTCCCCGGCGGCGATTCGGTCGAGAGTCTGCTGCGGTACGGCGAGAAGGCGCACAAGATCGCCGACCAGATCATCACGCACATCCCGCGTGGCGAGCGCACTCTGAAGTACGCCCGCGAGCTCGACGTACAGAAGCGGCGACTGGACTTCCTCCGTCGCTACATGGACCTGTACGCCGAGTATGCGCAGGCGGAATTGCAGTTCATCGACGACAACGTGCTCGCGCTGCACAACGCGTTGGAGGGTGACGACCGGGAGAAGTTCTGGTGTGACTCGGCCATCGTCGATTGGCAGCACTACCTGCAAGAGGTGCACTGCCCGAGCGTCACGGACTCGCTGCGCCGCCTCGACGTCGTTCGCAAGAAGCGCAACAAGTCGCTGCAGGAGGCCGGCACCGACCTGAAGAAGCTCGCGCCGGGTGATTCCACGGTCATCGCCGCGTTCGACATGGACGGCACGCTGCTGTCGTCGAACGTGATCGAGACGTACCTGTGGATGCGCCTGCCCGAGCTCGACTCCCGCGCGCGGTACAGCGAGGTCGGCGCGATGCTGCGCAAGCTGCCGAAGCTGGTCGCGGCCGAGCGCAAGGACCGCGGTACCTTCCTGCGCACGATCTACCGCCGCTACCAGGGCGCCGATCTGGAAGAGCTGAACCGGATCGTCGACGAGGTGCTGGCCGAGCATGTGCTGGAGCGGCTCAGCGGTGCGGCCGTGCGCCGGATCCGCGAGCACAAGGCGGCCGGTCACCGCACGATCCTGATCACCGGCGCGGTCCGGCCGTTGACCCGGCCGCTGGAGCCGTTGTTCGACGAGATCGTCGCGGCGGATCTCGCGGTCGACGATCGCGGCCGCTGCACCGGCTTCCTCACCGGGCCGCCACTGGTCGGCGAGTCCCGCGCGGCCTGGATCAAGCACCGCGCCCGCGGTACGGATATCGACCTGTCGAAGTCCTTCGCGTATGCGGACAGCCACTCCGACCTGCCGATGCTGACCACCGTCGGCAACCCGGTCGCGGTCTCACCCGACGTCTCGCTGTACCGGGCCGCCCGGGCGGGACGCTGGCAGATCGTCGACTGGAAGACGCCGGCCACCTCGTCCCGTCTGGAGATTCCCGGGGTGAACGCCCGATGATGCTCGCGCTCGAGATGTACCGCTCACCCGCCAAGTACCTGGCCGCCAAGGCCGTCGGCGGGCGCATTCCCGGCATCCTGACCGGCCCGGCGGCACCGCTGCGGCTGGTGACGATCGCGGAGCCCAAGGCCGAGCGGGACGGCTGGGCCCGGATCCGGCCGATCCTGTCCGGGATCTGCGGGTCCGACCTCGGCATGGTCACCGGTCATACCAAGCTCTACTTCTCGGCCATGGTCTCGATGCCGTTCGTGCCCGGTCACGAGATCGTCGGCGAGCTGCTCGAAGACTGCGAGGACCTGCCCAAGGGCACTCGCGTGGTGATGGACTCGGTCCTGACCTGCGCCGCCCGTGGGGTCGAGTTCTGCGACGGCTGCGCGTCCGGCAACACCAACCGCTGTGACCGCATCACCGTCGGCCACGTAGCTCCAGGCCTGCAGACCGGGTTCTGCCAGGACACCGGTGGCGGCTGGGGCAACGTCATGGTCGCGCACCGCAGCCAGCTGTACGCCGTACCGGACGGCATCTCGAACGAGCGAGCCGTCCTGACCGAGCCGCTGGCCTGTGCCGTGCACACCGCCTTGCGCGCGAAGATCAAGCCGGGCGAGTCGGTCCTGATCAGCGGCGCGGGCGCGGTCGGCCTGTTCGCCACCCTCGCCCTGCGCGAGCTGACCCAGGCCGGCCGGATCACGGTCGTCGCGAAGCACGCCAAGCAGCGCGAGCTCGCCCGGGCCTTCGGCGCGAGCGATGTCGTCGCGCCGGACGAGGTGTTCCGTGGCGTGCGACGCGCCACCGGGGCCTTCTGGTTGAAGCCGGAGCTGGGCCGCGAGTTCCTGCTCGGTGGTGTGGATGTCGCGGTGGACGCCGTCGGCAGCAAGGACTCCATCGACACCGTTCTGCGCGTGACCAAGGCCGGTGGCCGGGTCGTGCTGAGCGGAATGCCGTCAACTGGTGCGGATCTGTCCCCGGTGTGGTTCCGTGAATTGGAGCTGACCGGGACGTATGCCTCGGCCCGCGAAGAGCCGAACGGCAGGCCCGCGTTCGAGACCGCGCTCGAGTTGGCCGCGAAGGCCCCGCTCGACGGCGTGGTCGGCGCGACGTACCCGCTGTATCGCTGGCGCGAGGCCCTTGACCACGCCCAGTCCGCCGGCCGTCTCGGTACCGTGAAGGTCGCTTTCGATGTGAGGTCGGCATGAGGATGAGTGACGTGGTCGGCATGATGAACGCCCGTTTGAAAGAGGAGAACTGATATGTCCCGGCCTGGATTCGTGCTTGAGGTCGATGACCGCACGCCGCCTCTGCTCGTGCACAACGGTGAGGGATTCAAGCTGGAGCGGTTCCCGCTCGGCACTCGCGTGGTGTACCCGCCGGAGGCGCAGGCCCCGGTGCGCGACGTCGAGGAGGCCATCCAGAACGCGCTGCTGAACCCGCTGGAGTCCGAGCCGCTGCCGGAGCTGCTCCGCCCGGGCATGCGGCTGACGATCGCGTTCGACGACATCTCCCTGCCGTTGCCGCCGATGAAGAAGCCGGACATCCGGCAGCGCATCATCGAGGCCGTGCTGACGATGGCGGCCGACGCGGGTGTCGACGACGTCGAGCTGATCTCGGCGAACGCGCTGCACCGCCGGCTCACGCCGAACGAGCTGCGCGACATCGTCGGTGAGCGCGTCTTCCGGTCGTTCTACCCGGACGGCAAGCTCTACAACTTCGACGCCGAGGACGCCGCGAACCTGACCCATCTCGGTCAGACCAAGCACGGCGAGGACGTCGAGATCTCCAAGCGGGCGGCCGAGTCCGACCTGCTGGTCTACGTGAACGTGAACCTGGTGGCGATGGACGGCGGCCACAAGTCGACGTCGATCGGCCTCGCGTCGTACAAGTCGTTGAAGCACCACCACAACAGCCACACGATGATCCACTCGCGCTCCTTCATGGACCACAAGGTCTCGAAGATGCACCACTCCGCCTGGCGGATGGGCGAAGTGCTGACGTCGCACGTCAAGGTCTTCCAGATCGAGACCACGCTGAACAACGACATCTTCGGCGGACCGCTCGAGTTCCTGCAGAAGCGCGAGTGGGAGTGGTCGATCAAGGACCAGGCCTCGATGCTCGCCGCCAAGCGCGGGATCGACCTGGCCCCGACCCGGGTCCGGCGCAAGATCTTCCAGGACGTCCGGGCGAACTACGGTCTGACCGGTATCAACGCCGGCAAGATCGAGCCGGTGCACGAGAAGACGATTGAGGCCGTGCACAGCCAGCACAAGGTCGAGGTCCAGGGCCAGGCCGATGTCGCGATCATGGGTGTGCCGTTCGTCGGCCCCTACAACGTGAACTCGATCATGAACCCGATCCTCGCCGCCTGCATGGGCCTCGGGTACTACTTCAACTCGTACATCGGGCAGCCGATCGTCCGTAAGGATGGCGCGGTCATCCTGTACCACCCGGTGGACTACGAGTTCAGCCAGCTGCACCACCCGTCGTACGTGGACTTCTTCGAGGAGGTCCTGTCCGAGTCGACCGACCCGGCGACGATCGAGGCGAAGTTCGAGAAGCAGTACGCCGAAGACCCGTGGTACATCCACCTGTACCGGACGTCGAACGCGTACCACGGCGTGCACCCGTTCTACATGTGGTACTGGATCAGCCACGCGCTGGACCACTGCGGCGACATCGTCTGGGTCGGCGCGAACCGCAAGTCCGTCGAGCGGATGGGTTTCCGGTCCGCCTCGACGCTGCAGGACGCGCTCGAGATGGTGAGCCACTCGGTCGGCCGCTCGCCCTCCATCACCTACCTGCACAACCCGCCGCACCTGCTCGCGGATGTGCGCTGATGGGGACGAACCTGGTCAAGTTCTCCAAGGAGACCGTCCGCGACGTCAAACAGGTGGCGCGCGGCTGGCGCTGGGGCCGTCGCCCGCAGGTGCCGCGTTCGGCCGAGCCGTTCGTCATCCCCAAGGAGACGTCGGTCTTCCCGACCAAGTGGGCCCGGACGCCGGCCGCGATCGCGCTGCGTGAGGTCGTTCAGAAGGGCGCGCTCAACTCGGTCCTGCGCTTCGAGGTGAACCCGCAGGTCAGTGGGCTGGACGCGTTGACCAAGGTCAACGAGCCGTGCCTGATCGTGGCGAACCACTCGTCGCACCTGGACACCCCGCTGATCCTCTGCACCCTGCCCAACGCGTGGCGGCGCAAGACGGCCGTGGCCGCGGCGGCGGACTACTTCTTCGACACCTGGTGGCGTGCGACGGCGTCGGCGATCGTGTTCAACACGTTCCCGATCGAGCGCCGCAGCGGCAAGCTCAGCTCCACGCCGGGCGACCTGCTGGCCGACGGCTGGAACGTCGTGGTCTTCCCCGAGGGCACCCGTTCGCAGGATGGCTGGATGGAGCGCTTCCGGATGGGCGCGGCCTATCTCGCCGTCGAGCACGGTGTGCCGATCATCCCGGTCGGGATCAAGGGCTCGTTCGCCGCGATGCCGCGTGGCCGTGGCTGGCCGGTTCCGGGCCGTCCTTCGGTCGCAGTCCGGTACGGCGACGCGCTGCGGCCGGCGCCGGGGGAGAGCGCTCGCGACTTCGCGCCGCGCATCTCGGCCGCGGTCTCGGCCCTGCTCGACGAAGAGGGTTCGACTTGGTGGGAGGCCCGTCGCCGGGTCGCCACGGGCGCCTCGCCCTCGCAGTCCGGGCCGGACGCCGCCCGCTGGCGCCGGGTCTGGGAGTCCACCGCCCCGATCAAGTCCAACGGCGACAAACGCCGCGCCTGGAAGTAGTTCTGTTGGAGAAGGGCCTTGCGCTTGCTGGCGCAAGGCCCTTCTTCGCGTTCAGTTAGGTGGTGATGACGAGTTTGCCGAGGGTGCCGGACGCGAAGGCGTCGAAGGCGTCTTGGGCCTGGTCGAGCGGGTAGAGCTGCTGGATCGAGAGGCTGGTATCGCCGGTGGCAGTGCGCTCGAGTACGTCGGCGGTCGGCTGGGCGTATACCGCCGTCACGGCCACGGTCTCGCTGGGGAGTTGCCACCTGGGTGCCGACGCCGCCGGTCGCACCAATGACCAGGACGGTCTCGTCGGCACGCGGTGCGGCGCTGTTCGATGACGGCATAAGCGGTCGCGCCGGCCACACCGAGCGCGGCGCCGTCGGTGAAGGAAATTCCGTCCGGCAGTTTGGCGATGCCGACCTCGGCCGGCACCGTCACGTACTCGGCGAACGAGCCGTCGCCCAGGTAGGGCTTGGTCACCACGCCGAAGACGCGATCGCCGACCGCGTAACCATCAACGCCGGGCCCGACCGCATCGGCCTCGCCGGCGGAGTCGGCGCGGCCACCTTGTTCCGCCGGTTCCCGACTCGCGAGGACATCATCACGGCGACGTTCGGGCAGCAGATGGCGGAGTTGCGCGAGCAGTCTTTCTCCGGGGTTCAAGCGGTTGATCGCCCGGGCTCAGGAGGCGGGCAAGCTGCGGAGCGACTTCGAGCATCAGGACTTCGTGGTCGTCCTGATGGCCAATGCGGGGGTCGTCGCCGCGACCTCTGGGAGTGCGCCGAAGGCCTCGCCGCGGTTGGTCGGCTATCTCCTGCAGGCCTTTGCGGCCGAGGCGGCCAAGCCGTTGCCGCCGGCGCCGAGCCCGGCACAGACGTACCGGGCTCTCAAACGCCTTTCGCCGCCTGAGGTCTGACCCCGCTGCGTTTTAGTGGTCGCGGAGATCCGAGCGTAGGTCGATGGTGGCGAGGCGGTTCGCGGTGGGCGGGGTGACGGTCCAGTCCGGGTGGTTCGGCATCGGCGGGGTCTTGGTGCCGTACAGCCAGTCCTCCAGGAATGGGCGGACAGTGGCATCTGCGCTGACACTGGTCGCCAGTGCGATGAACTGCTCGGTGCTGATGTTCTTGTTCTTGTAGGTGGCGAGGATCCGCTTCTCGATCTCTGCGAACTTCTCCGCGCCTACCTTCTCCTGCAGCGCGTAGAGCACGAGTACGCCGCCGGTGTAGCGCTGGTTGTCGAACAGGTTCTGCGCGTTCGGCTTGGCGACCGGGCCCGAGCTGGCGCGCCACAGGTCGCCCTGGCTGTACGTCCACTTCATGCGGTCCACCATGGTCGTGAAGCCGCGGCTGTCCGGCCAGCCCCGCTCGTACCGGTAGAGCAGGCCGTAGAAGTCGGCGTGCCCCTCGTTGAACCAGAGGTCGCCCCAGTCCGCAGGCGTGACACTGTTGCCGAACCAGGTGTGCACCAGCTCGTGCATCATGTGCGAGCCGATCTTGTCCTCGGTCTGCGTGAGGTAGTTCGGCTTGTAGAGCGTGAGCGTCTGCGTCTCGAGCCCGGTGAAGTCGAACGCGTCCGGCGCATCGTTGTTGGCCGGCAGGATGCCGTACGCCTCGAGTGGGAACCGGCCCAAGTACTGCTTGATCCAGGTCAGCTGGCCCGCGGTGAGCTTCAGCGCCGCGTCGACCTTGGGCAAGCGCGCAGTCGGTACAACGTCCCGCATCCGCGCGCCGTCGACGGTCCCGCGCTCTACGATCGTGTAGTCGCCTACGGAGATCTGCACGACCTCGGTCGCGACCGGATTGCGCGTGATGTACGTCGAGGTGGTGCTGCCGTCCTCGTTCGCGACATCGCCGATGTGCACGCCCGACGCCACTCCGATCGTGCCCTTCGGCGCGGTCACCCGGAACGTGTAGCGGGCCTTGTCCGACGGGTGGTCGTTGCTCGGGAACACCGTGTGCGCACCACTCGGCTGCGGCGCCAACGCGAAGCCGTCGGGCGTCGCGACCCAACCACCCGCAGGCGGCTTGATCCGGCGCGGGTCCGCTTGATAGGCCACGTTGACGGCGAAGACGGTGTTCCGGGTGATCGCGTTCGCGGGCGTGATGACCAGCTCCTCGCCCTCTTGGGCGAAGGTGGCGGGCTTGCCGTTGACGGTCACCTTCGCGATGTCGAGCCCGAACGAGTCCAGGTTGAACCGCGACAGGTTCTGCCCGGCGACGGCGTACGCGGTGACCTTCGACGCGACGAGCTGGGTGGTGGCGTCGTACGTCATGTCGACGACGTACCGCTCGACCTGGTAGCCGCCGTTGCCCAAGCCGGGGTAGACGGTGTCGCCGACGCCAGGTGCTCCAGGGGAGGCGGCGTGCTTGGTCTCGCTGGCGCTGGCCGACTGGCCCACCAGGACGGACGCGGTGAGCGCCAGAATCGAAGCCGAGCCGACGGCCAGCCGGCTCAGGGAACGTTGCATCACCGAAGTACTCCGATCGTCTGGGCAGATGAGGTCCACTCAACCCGATCGGGGGTCCGCCGGGACCCTTTTCGAGCACGGTCGAAGGCCTTCTTGCAGCTTGTGGCAACTGGTTGTGGACAGGCTCGTGGGGTTGCGGGGCGGGCTCGGTAGGCTTTGCCGCGTGAGCCTCGCCGTACGAGTCATTCCCTGCCTGGACGTCGACGCCGGCCGGGTGGTCAAGGGCGTCAACTTCACCGATCTCCGCGACGCGGGCGATCCGGTCGAAATGGCCAAGGTGTACGACGCGGAGGGCGCCGACGAGCTGACCTTTCTCGACATCACCGCGTCCTCCGGATCACGCGAGACGACGTACGAGGTGGTCAGGCGGACCGCCGAGCAGGTCTTCATCCCGCTCACGGTCGGCGGCGGCGTACGCGAGGTCGGCGACGTGGACCGGCTGCTGCGCGCCGGCGCGGACAAGGTCGGTATCAACACGGGCGCCATTGCCCGGCCGGCGGTTATCGAGGAGATCGCGCGGCGGTTCGGCAATCAGGTGCTGGTGTTGTCCGTCGACGCCCGGCGCGCGCCCGACCAGCCGTCCGGCTTCGAGGTCACGACGCATGGCGGTCGTAAATCGGCAGGGCTGGACGCGATCGAGTGGGCCCGACGCGGTGTCGAACTCGGCGCGGGCGAGGTCCTGCTCAACTCGATGGATGCCGACGGCACCAAACAGGGTTTCGACCTGGAACTGATCCGCGCCGTACGCGCCGTCGTGTCGGTCCCACTGATCGCCAGCGGCGGAGCCGGCGCGCCCGAACACTTCCCACCCGCCGTCAAAGCCGGCGCCGACGCCCTCCTAGCCGCCAGCGTCTTCCACTTCGGCGACTTCCACATCTCCGACGTGAAGAAGGCCCTCCGCGAGGCTGGCATCGAAGTCCGCTAACCCACCGCCGACGCTCACGATCTCTGCGTTGATTGGTCTGTGTCCGCTCGCCCCTGACTGCGGCGAGTCGATTGGTCACCCGCCTACGTCCTCTTCCACCTGACCCGCCGCTGTCAGGGGCGAGCGGATACAGACCAATCAACGCAAGAGTGAGGCGCGACTCAACGCAAAAGGGGGAGGTTCCATTCTGGTGGAAGGGCGTTGACAGGTGGGCGGGGTGAGGCTGGTATAGACCGGAATGCCGTCCAGTCTTGGAGGCCCGCCATGATCGCTCTTGCATCCGCCATGTTCTCCCTCCTGCTCCCACCTCTGATCGCGCCAAACCCACCAACGGAACCAACCCCGATAACAGATGCGCTCCCGTTAGTCGTGCCCGTGCCGCAGTCGATGGTCGCGACGTCGACCCGGTTCGCGATGTCCGATGACGTCGCGGTGTACGTCGATGGGCCCGATGCCGCCGCGGCCCTGCGCGATCTCGGGGTAGACGGCCCGGCCGGCCTTCCGCCCGGCGGGTATGTGCTGGCGATCGGCGAAGCCAACGGCCGCAAGGTAGTCGCGATCGACGGAGTCGACGAAGCCGGGACGTTCTACGCCCGCCAAACCCTCCGCCAACTCACCACCAGCCGCCAATCAACCAACAGCGGGCAGTTGCCGGGGGTGGTGGTGCGGGATTATCCGGCGTTTGGGGTGCGTGGGGGGATGGAGTCGTTTTACGGGCAGCCGTGGAGCCAAGGGGACTTGTTGCGGCATCTTGATTGGCTTGGGGCGCATCGGATGAACGTGTTTCAATACACGGTCAGCGGCGACTCCCGCACCTCGGGGGAGAACTGGCGCGATCTCTACCCGGCAACGGAGATCGCGAAGTTTGCCGAGGCGATCGCGCGTGCCAAGGAGAACCAGGTCGACTTCACTTATCGCATCAACCCCGAGGCGAATGTCTCCCCGCAACACGGCATCTGCCACGCGCTCCAATCCGACCTCGACAAGCTCATCGCGCGCTACCAGCAGCTGTACGACGTGGGCGAGCGGACCTTCTCGATCGGCTGGGACGACGTCAACGGCCGATTCGCCTGCCCACTCGATACCGACACCTTCGGCACCGGCCCGACCGCGCTCGCGGACGCACAAACCCACGTCGTCAACCACGTCTACGCGAACTTCATCACCAAACGCACCGGCGCAAAGCTCGTCACCGTGCCAACCGAGTACTGGGGCACGGGCTCATCGCCGTACCGGACAAGGTTCGCCGAGCGGATCCCGGCCGACGCACCGATCTTCTGGACCGGCCGCGAGGTGGTCTCACCAACGATCACCGCAAGCGAGTTGGCCCAGGCGGAGCAGGCGTTCGGCGGCCGGAAGTTGCTCATCTTCGACAACTACCCGGTGAACGACTTCGCGCCGAACCAGCAGCACCTCGGCCCCTTGACCGGCCGCGATCCCGCTCTGGCCGAGAACGCGCTCGGCATTCTCGCCAACGAGATGCAGGAGGCGGAGGCGTCGTTGCTCAGCCTCTACACCGTCGCCGACTACGCCTGGAACCCCTCGGCGTACGACGCGCAGGACTCGTGGACGCGCTCGCTGCAGGAGTTCGGCGGTACGGCGTACCCGGCCCTCCGTGCGTACGCCGAAGTCTCGACCGCCTCGCCGCTCCATCCGGAGACCGCGCCGATCGCGCCGTTGGCCAAGGCGTTCGCGCAGGCCTGGCGGACGGGTGGCGATCTCGGCCCGTCCGGTGATGCCCTGCTGGCGGAAGCGGCCCGGCTCAAGGCGGTGCCGGCGCAACTGCGGCAGACCCTGGCCAATCCGTCGTTCCTGCGTGATTCCGAGGGCTGGTTCGTCGCGTTGGAGGGGCGGGCGGCCGCGGCCGAGCACGTCGTACGGGGCCTGCGGGCCAAGGCGCAAGGCGACCTCACGACGTACCGTGACGAGCGACGGGCGATGGGTCTGGCGCTTGCCCAGGGCAACAAGTTCGGGCGGATGGTGACGCCTGGGGTGTTCGACGACCTCGTCGACCTGATGGCCGCACCGCGCGGTGCGTCGGTGATCCGGCACGCGGACGGACGGATGGCGACCTTCGCGCGCGGTGCGAGTGGGCATCTGCGCACGTCGTTCCAGACGAGCCCGGGATCGGGCTGGACGCCGTTCGCCGAGCTGCCCGGGATCACCATGCACGGTCAGCCGGAAGTACTGGCCGAGCGCGATGGCTCGATGGTCGCGTTCGTTCGGGGCAGCGACGACCGGCTGTGGGTCAACCACCAAAGCGCGAACGGCTGGGCTGGTTGGAGCAAGATCAGCGAAGCCGTTGTGACCGACAGCCCGACGGTCGTGCAGACCGACGATGGCCGGTTCAGCGTGTTCGCTCGCGGCGGCAATGGCCAGTTGCACACAATCTGGCAGACGGCGACCGGGTGGAGCTCGTTCGAGCCGTTGACCGGGATCACGATGCTCGGCAAACCCGAGGTGGTGGTCGGCCAGAACGGCGTGATGACCGCGGTGGTGCGGGGGAGCGACAACCAGGTCTGGGTCAACAAGCAGCACGGCCCGGGCACCGGCTGGCAGGGCTGGATCCTGCTCGGCGGTGTGACGACGGACAACCCGCGCCTCGCGGCGACGTACGACGGTGGCTATAGCGTCTTCATCCGCGGCAGCGACGGACATCTGCAGACGACCTGGCAGACCTCGTACGACGGTCCGTGGCACGGGTTCGTCGCGATCGGCGGCATCACGATGACGGGTCCGCCCGAGGTGCTCGTCGGCAACAACGGCGCGATGCAGGCCTACGTACGAGGCTCGGACAACCGCATCTGGACCGCCTGGCAGAACCGGGCCGGCGACGGCTGGTCCCACTGGGCACAGGTGATCGAGCCGTTCACCGGAGCCGGTGGATCGCCGGCCGCCGTCGACAGTTCAACCGGTGCGGTGAGCCTCTTCGGCGTCGGGCTGGACGGCCGAGTACGCACCGCCTGGCAATCCGCCGCCGGTAGCGGCTGGAGTGGCTGGGCAGACCTCGGAGCGCCTTAGGTGGTGGAGAGGACCTGACGCCAGACGTCGATGATGAGAACCGGTTGCATGCCGACCGAGAGGTAGAGGCCGAGCGCGGGCGTCGGGTTGTCCGTATCGACGTGCAGGATGGTGCCGTCGAGACCCGCCGCCGCGTTCTGGGCGAACGTCTTGGACAGCAGGTACTTGGCGTACCCCTTGCCGCGATACCCGGGCACCACACCGAGGCGGGTGATGTAGCCGCAGTTCTCGTCCTCGACGAACTGGTCGTTCGACTCGCACACCGCGACCGGCCGGCCGTCAATTTCCAGCACCGACAGCTGCGACCAGGAGAACGTCGGCCGCGCCTCGCGCACCTGGTACCACTCCTCGAACGGGCGAACGGTCACGTCCTCCTGCCCGGCGAAGGACCTGGTCATCACCTCGTACGCCGCTCGGCGCGACGGCTCATCGTGCGCACCACGCCGCAGTACCGCGCCGGCCGGCAACGTGGGCTCGGGCGTGCCGGGACCATGGTCGACCCGCATCCGGTGGTACGTCGTACTCGGGCTGAAACCGCGACCCGAGACCAGATCGCGCAGCGCCTGGTCGCCCCGGTAGATCCCGGCGTCGAGCACCACCGTGTCGTGGCCGTGGTCCCGGGCCCGATCGCGACCGCGTTCCGTGGCCTGGGTGAACAACCACCGCGACAGCACCGGATCGGCCGCCACCACGTCGATATCGACCTGGTCGGCGCCACTGGTGCCGTAGATCCAGGCATAACCGGCGGCCTGACCGGACTCGGTATGCACCAGCCAGCCATCGGTTTCGGGATCGAAACCCGGCTCGGCCATGTTGTCGAAAATGTCGTCCAGTGTGCAGTCGGCAAATCCGACCACCTGGGTGTTGTATGCCGACACGACCTCGAGAATGTCCCTGGCGTCGGTCGGCCGCGGCCGCCGGACGGTATACCCGGCCGGCGGAGCGGCGGTCATCTCCATGTGGTCATGGTGAGGCCCCGCCGCCCCCTTGTCGAGTCGATTGGCCGAGTGTTCAGCAGGCCTTTTGCCAAGAACACTCCAGCTCCGGCTCAACAGTGCCGACACGCTGGTGATTCGGCGTGATGGTCGGCACATCCGTACCCTCCGACCAGGACGCGAGCGTGACCGCAACGGCGTCCTCGATCGGCCGCGGACTGGCGATGAAGTTGTTGGAGACAAAGGCGAAAACCAGCTTCCGGCCGTCGGCGTTCGTCACGTATCCGGACAGCGCCGTCACGCCGGTGAGGGTGCCGGTCTTCGCGTGCACGTTGTTCGCCGCGGCCGTTCCGCGCATCCGGTTGCGCAGGGTGCCACCGACCATGCGATCCGGGTTGCCCGCGATCGGCATCGACGCGTACCAAGTGGCGAACCATGGCTCGCGGCCGGCGGCCACCAGCAGGTCGCTGATGCCGTCCGCGGTCACGTTGGTCATCCGCGAAAGACCCGAGCCGTCCGCGAACCGCATCGCCGGTACGTCAACCCCGGCAGTCTTGGCGTAGTCGAGAACCACGGCCAGTCCGTCATCCCAACTGCCGTTGCCCATCGTCTTCACCAACGCCTCGGCGTGCATGTTGTTCGACAACTTCATGAACGGTGTCATCAACTCGGCAACGGTCATCGACTCGTCCCGCGCCAACCGTCGCGTTACCGCCGGAGTGGTTCCGGTGCGCAGCTTGCCGAGCACCTTCACGCCCTCGGCCGCGAGCGCGCGGCGGAAAACGTCGGCCGCGTAGTTGGCCGGCTCCCAAACCGTCACCCAGTCCTGGCCGCCGGTGTCGTCCGCCGGAATCGACCCGGTGATCCGTACGACGTTGGTGCCGTGATCCCGCTCGATACTCAAGGTGTACGGCGAACCGGCCGCTCCGGTCGTCGACGTGTTGACCAGCTGCACGGCGCTCGTCTGCGGCACAACCTTCAGCTGTGCGGGTGCGCCGACAGTCGCGCCGGGAAGACTCTCGACGATCACTGTGCCCGAGTCGTAGTCCGTGTCCGGTGCAACCGTCAGTGCGGACGTCTGGGCGGAGTAGTAGTAGGACTCGTTATCCCAGGACCAGCCGTTCCCGAGCCGGCGATTGTCGAAGAAGGTGTCGTCGGCAACCAGATCCCCAACCACCTGGCGAATCCCGGTAGCGGCCACTTGACGCGCCAGTGCCCGGTAGTCCGCCTCAAGGCTCGTGGGGTCGCCGTACCCCTTCAGGTAGAGCGGACCGGCCAGTGTGCCGCCGTACGTCTTGCCTGTGGTCAGGACGTCCGTGTGGAAACGGTAGTCCGGCCCCAGCGTCTCTAGCGCCGCTGCCGACGTGAACAGCTTGGCGTTGGAGGCGGGCATCAGGCGGTTGATTCCGTTCCGGTCGTACAAGACTTCGCCAGTGGTCGCGTCCCGTACTACTAAGGCCGCCTGCGACCCCTGGTACCTACTGTCGGCCAGTAACCCGTCCAGCCGCTGCTGGAGGTCTGACGAACCTGTGGATGCAGTAACTCCACTGACCGCCCCTACCGCGATCAAGACGGCCACACCTACATGACGGCGAAAGAATCTCACGGCTACTCCTAAAACTCGGGCGGAAACCAACTCAACACCCAACAGCCCGCCCAGTCCAGCGATCGACCCCGTTGCGCTTCGGCCGGACGGGGTTGCCAGAATCCCTGGGGTGTCTGTGAACAGGAATCCCGAGGCTGTCGCTGTCAGCGTCCATCGGCCGGACGACTTCGATGAGTTCTGGGCGGCGGGTCTCGCCGAGATGGCCTCGCATCCGCTGGACGCCATGGTCACCGAGGTGCCGCACCGGTCGACGTCGAGCGTCAGGGCCTTCGACGTCAGCTACACGTCGTACCAAGGTCTTCGCGTCTCCGCCTGGTATGCCACTCCTCGTGAGGGCGGCCCGTATCCGGCGCTGGTGACGATCCCCGGCTACATCTCCGAGCCGGTGATCCCCAAATACTGGGCCTCGCGCGGTTACGCCGTTCTAGAGGTCGCCTCTCGCGGCAAGCTCCGGTCCAACGACGTCTTCAATCCCGGCTATCCCGGTCTGCTCACGCACAACATCGTCGACCGCGAGACGTACGGCTATCGCGGCTTCTACCTGGACGTCGTCCGCGCCCTCGACGTACTGCTCGACCGCCCAGAGGTCGACCCGGCCCGCATCGGCATCCAAGGTCACAGCCAAGGCGGCGGCCTCGGCCTGATCGCGGCCGCCCTCCGGCCGGAGGTGGTCGCCTGCCTATCAACCGGCGCGCCCTACCTCTGCGGAATCACGACGGCTCCGACGTTGACCAGGTCCTATCCATACGAAGAAATCACCGAATACCTCCGCGAGCACCCCGACGACCAGCAGCGGATCGCCGACGCGATGGCCTATTACGACGGCATCAACTTCGCGCCGTTGGTCCAAGCGCCGACTCTGATGCACCTCGGCCTTCAGGACGACGTCTGCCCGCCGGAAACCGGCTTCGCTGTGTATCGCGCGCTTAGGGCGGAGAAGCAGCTCCACACCTTCGCGAACTCCGCCCACGAGGCCGGCCTTCCCGGCGTGCTGCCGACGATCGGCGAGTTTCTCGCCCAATACCTGCGACCCTCTGACGGAGAACGCCGATGACCTACTGGCAAGCAATCGACGACGAGCTGGCGCGAGTCTCCGCTGAGCCCGCCCTGGAACTCGTCCCAAGCCGCACGACTGTCGAGTCCACCTTCTACGAGGTACGTCTGACCAGCATTGGGCCGTACCGGATCTTCGCGACCCTCAGCATCCCCAGCGGCCCGGGTCGATTCCCGGCACTCCTGGAAACCCCGCGCTACGGCAGCGTCAACTACCTCCCACACGCTCACGACCGTAGCCGGTACGTCGTACTCGCCGTGAGCCATCGCGGTCAGCGCCGGGCCGACGACGGATTCGCGGCCGCCTATCCCGGTCTGCTGACGCACGGCATCGAGGACCCCGCGACGTACGTCTATCGCGGCATCGTCGCCGACTGCCTGCGCGCGGGCGAGTTCCTGCTCGGGCTCGACGCGGTCGACCGTTCGCGTGTCGGGGTTAGCGGCGACGACCTGGCGCTGCTCACGGCCGCGCGACGTCCCGGGTTCAGCGCGGTGCGGGTTCGCGATCTCCTGCTCTACCGGGCGATGGAGGCTCGCGAGGCTGGCGTTTACCCGCACGAGGAGTTGAACGACCAGCTTCGAGCAGGTGCCGACGAGATCCTCATGAGCGCGACCCTCGAGCACTTCGATGCGAGGGCGCACGCGGTCGAGGCCGACGTACTGCTGGCGACGCCCGACCCGGCCTGGGTCTCGTCGCTCACTGCCGTGCTGCCCAAGTCCGAGGTCTACCACCTGACCGACGACGACGGCACGGACCAGGACGCGTGGGACGCCTGGCTGGCCCACCGCCTCGGCGTACCGGCAATGCCTCGCTTCAGCTAGTCGCGATTCCAGGAGGCTCGAAGGGTTTCGGCGCGGATAAGGTTTTTCTGCATGGCTGGAATTCGGCGCGGAATCAGCGATGAGTCGTTCGCGGGCCGAGGCGGAATCCGGACGCATCAACAATTGCGTCATCCGCAACATGTTGGTTGTCAACGGCAACAATGCTGGTTGGGTCAGCTATCCGGCGGCCCGCTGGGACGGCTGGGCCGAGGCGACGGTGAATGTCACCTTACGTGCGGGGGGCGAATTCGATACTCCTCGGTGAGGGCACTCTTTATGCCGAACTCGACTATGTGGAAATCCAGTGAATTTGGAACGGTGACCAGAACTGTCGGCGGCACCTCGTACTCTCGATAGCAGTGCCGGGACATCTGCCAACGGGGAGCCATGCCGAAACTAGACGAGAAGCCGCGGCGACAGCCCGCGCGCCGACCGAAACGGCTGAGACCGCGCCGCCCTTGGTGGTGGCGCGGTCTCGCAGGTCTGCAGTCCATGCTGACCGGTGGGCTGGCGTCTCTGATCGTGCTGGCGCTGACGTTCTGGATCCTGCCCCAGGTCAGTAGCGACGGCGCCCTGCCGCTGATCCGGCTGGTGGTCATTTTTGCGGTGATCGGCCTGTTGATGCGCTGGGTGCTGACCGGGGTCGCGATGCTGATCGGCTCGGTCGGCGTGCTGATCGGCGGCATGCTGTCGCAGTTCGTGGTGGTCTTTTTCGGCATCCGGCTCGATCCGGGGATCCGGTTCAGCGGTGGCGGTGTCGAGGTGCCGTTCGTGGTTTCGGTGGTGATGTCGTCGATCAGCGCCCTGGTCGCCTGGATCGCGTATGCCGGGAGTGATGACGCCTATCTGAAGGAGATGCTGCGCACTGTGCGGCGGTCGGCCCGGCGAATACCGCCCGCTCCGCGTACCGGCCTGCTCATCATCCAGTTGGACGGTCTGTCCGCTCCGCTGCTGAACTGGATGGTCATGTCGGGGAATCTGCCGCATCTGGGCGGCTGGATCCGGACCGGCAGTCACTCGCTGGTGCCCTGGCATACCGGGATCCCGTCCACCACGCCCGCCAGCCAGGCGGGCATTTTGCATCGCGGTTCCGGGCAGATCCCGGCCTTCCGGTGGTACGAGAAGGAGTCCGGCCGGATCATCGTGACCAACCGGCCCCGGGATGCGGCCGATATCGAGGAGCGGATGAGCGACGGCCGCGGTCTGCTGGCCGATGGCGGTGCGAGCATCAGCAACGTCTTCTCCGGCGACGCGCCGACCTCGCTGCTCACGTTCAGCAAGGCCGCCCTGCCGAACGGGCGTACGCGTGGGTACGTCTCGTTCTTCTCGAGTCCGCAGGGTTTCGCCCGTGGGCTGGTGCTGACCATCGCGGAGATGGTGAAGGAGTTGCATCAGGCCCGACGGCAGAAACGGCTGAAGATCTCGCCGCGGGTGCACCGCGGCGGGGCGTACGTGGTGTTGCGGGCGGTCAGCAACGTGCTGCTGCGCGACCTGAACGTTTCGCTCATCACCGAGCAGCTGGTCAAGGGCACGCCGGTGATCTACTGCGACTTCATCGACTACGACGAGGTCGCGCACCACGCCGGCCCGACCAGGCCGGAGGCGCTGCAGGCCCTCGAGGGGCTCGACCGGGTTGTCGGCGGGCTGCAGGGCATCATCGACATGCTCCCGCACGACTACGAGATCGTCATTTTGTCCGATCACGGTCAGAGTCAGGGCGCGACCTTCCAGCAGCGGTACGGCCGGACGCTCACGAACGTGGTGGACGAGCTGCTCGAGGGCAGCGTCGAGCCGGTCGGCGCGACCAGTCGGGCGGAGGACTGGGGCCCGGTCAACGGCTTCCTCACCGAGCTCATCATGCGCCGTTCGGTGGCCGGTTCGGTCACCAGGCGTGCGTTGCGCGGTAATGCGGCCGACGGTCATGTCGAGCTCGGGCCGGCCGAGTGCGAGGGGCGGCTGCCGGGCGACGCCCGGGCCGTCGATGACCAGGCTGTGGTGATCGCGTCGGGGAATCTTGCGATGGTGTATCTCGCGGACCGGCCGGGGCGCATCCCGATGGAGGAGCTCGACGATCTGCATCCGCGACTCGTGCCGGGGCTGGCGCAACACCCGGGTGTCGGGTTCGTCGTGGTCGACACGGTGGTCGACGGACCGGTCGCGATCGGCCGTGCCGGGGTGCACGTGCTGCAATCGGGCCGCGTCGAGGGGACGGATCCGCTCGCGGTGTACGACGACCCGGAGCTGGTGCCGTCGTTGCTGAAGCAGTCGGCGATTCCGCACGTCGGGGATGTGGTCGTGGTCAGCAGGATGGACAGCTATACGCACGAGGTGGCCGCGTTCGAGGAGTTGGTGGGGTGTCACGGCGGTGTGGGTGGTTGGCAGACCCAGGCCGTGTTGGTGCACCCGAGCCGCTGGACGATCGACAAGCCGTTGGTTGGCTCCGACGCCGTGCATGAGGTGCTCGTCGGCTGGTTGGAGGAGCTCGGCCAACGGGTCGACCCGACGGCTGCCGGTGTTCCGGCCGAGCCTGCTGCTGTGCCGGTGGCGGTTTCGGAGGTGGCGCGGTGAAGGTGACCTGGTGGGGCCACGCGACCACGACCATCGACATGCACGGCACACGCCTGCTGACTGATCCCGTGCTGACCTATCGGCTCGCGCATTTGCGGCGTCGGCGCGGGCCGGTGCCGGGGCCGGAGGCGGGTCATTGCGATGCCGTGCTCATCTCGCACTTGCATTCGGACCACCTGCACCTGACTTCGTTGCGACTCGTTTCACCGAAGGCGATCTTCATCGTGCCGCGCGGTGCCGCCCGGTTGATCCGCCAGCAATGCGGAACGTCGTACGGCGATCGCTGCGTCGAGGTCACACCGGGGGAGAAGGTGCGGATCAACGAGGTCGACGTCACGGCCGTGCCCGCGCATCACGACGGTCGGCGCGGACCGTGGACGCCGGTGCGCGCACAGCCCGTCGGGTATCGCATCGACAGCAGTTCGCCGAGTGTGTGGTTCGCGGGGGATACGGATTTGTTCGACGAGCTTGGGAGTCAGGTCGGGCCGGTCGATCTGGCCTTGGTCCCGGTCGGTGGTTGGGGGCCGAACCTTGGGCCCGGGCATCTCGATCCGATCCGCGCGGCCGAGGCGGTACGACGGGTGCGCGCGCGGGCTGCCATTCCGGTCCATTTCGGCACGTTCTGGCCGGTGGGATGCGATTGGCTCCGCCAGGAGTTGTTCCTACCGCCGGGCGAGCGGTTTGTTTCGGCGATGACCGCGGCGGATCCGCAGGTGCGGGTCGACCTGTTGGCGCCGGGGGATACCACGGAGGTGTTGCACGCGTGACTGGCTCGTTCGACCTTTTGTACCTGTTCGCGCTCGCGGGTGCGGTCTTTCTCGGCGCTGTGCTGCCGGTTGTGCCTACTGGTGCCGCGGTGTCGGCGGCTGCGGTGCTGGCGATGCACTCCGAGCCGATCGGCCTGGTGGGGGTGTTGATCGCGGGTGCGGGTGGTGCGTATCTGGGCGACCTGGTCATGTACGCCGCGTGCCGCGCGGGCGGCGAACGCCTGGCCCGCCGAGTCGGCTGGCTCCGCAACAGCACGTCTCTTGCTGCGCTCCGCGAACGCCTAGCCGAACACGAAGTCAGCGTGCTCCTAACGTCCCGCCTAGTCCCCGGCGGCCGCGTCCCCGTCCTCCTGTCGGCCGGTCTCGCGGGCTACCCCTGGCAACGCTTCGCCATCGTCGACCTCTCGGCCTCGATCCTCTGGTCAGCCGTCTACATGGCCATCGGCCTCCTAGGCTCCGCCCTCTTCAAAGACCCCTGGGAAGGCATCATCGCCGCCATCCTCCTAGTACTCCTCACCACCCTGGCCAGCACCTACCTCCAATCCCGCCGCCGCCCCACCACCACCCCCACCCCGGCAGAGGCCCCCGCCGAAGCCAACTAACCCGCCCGTCACCACCGACGCATCATCAGGCGGGCAACGCCCCCGGGCCGGCCACGAAGCGCGGATCGTCAGGCGGCGACGCCACTGCGCCGGCCAGCAAGGGCGGATCATGATGAAGGTCGTGCAGTGACGGCACCATCACCGGTTGGTCGCCCATCGGTGCATGGAGTGGTGCCGGGCCTAGGGGCCGAGGGTGGTGGTGCGGAGGGCGGTTATGGCGGGGGTGGGGCCGTCGTAGGTGGCGTGGGCTACGGGGGCTCGGCCGTAGCAGAGGAGGAGTAGTTCGGAGGGGTCGGCCGTTACCGTGACGGAGCCGGCGGCCGTGGGTTTGTGGGCGATGACCTCAGCGCCATCCGGCCGGCGGAGGATTAGGCCGGTGGGGGAGTTGCGGACCAACGGGCGCACGCTTAAACGCAACTGGCCCCAGATTTCGTTCTGGTGGGCCGGTTCCAGCTCGCGCGGTTCGGCTTCAGCGTCGACTCGGCGTACGTCCTCGTGATGGACGAAATACTCGATGACGTTCAGCTTCGCCCCAAGCACCGGGAGGGAGTAGATCGAGAAGGTCGGCGGCCCGTTCCGCACCTTGTCGACCAACTCGGTGAAGCTCCAGCGCGCCTTGACCTGGGCTGAACGCTTCGCCGTCGTCTCCGCCAGCACCGAGATCATGATCCCGGGCCCGGCGACCGGATCTGCCTCCCGGACATACAGATGAACGGCCAGATCGTGAGTCGTCCATCCCTCGCACAAGGTCGGCTGATCCGGACCCACCTGATCGAGGAGGTCACAGAGCGCACGTCGTTCTGTCCGGCTGTAGTCAGTCACAAACCAAATCGTAGTTGTCGGTGGGTGGTGGCAGAATGTCGATCGTTGTCAGTTTCGAGTGACTCATTCACCCCTGACTCACTCCACAGCCTGACTCACTCGAGCCTGACCTGTTTGATCGTTCATTCGAACCAAGGAGCGCCTGATCGTGCGGCCACCGACCGTCCCTGCCTCGGGGAGCGTGACCCGGCGTGGGTTAGCGGTCCTGCGGGTCGCCATCTACGAAGAGCCCTGGGTCTTCGCGTTCTCGGTCACGGCCAGCGTGCTGTACGGCGCGATGACCGTGGCGGACGGCTGGGCCCTCGGCTGGGCGACGGATCACGTCATCCGGCCGGCCTTCGAGCGCGGTGACACCACCACGGGCGCGCTGCTCTCGCTGGTGGCGCTGTTCATGGGTATCGCGATCCTGCGCGCGATCGGCGTGGTCGGCCGCCGGATCGGCGCCGGCGTCATGCAATACCGCCTGCAAGCGACGTACCGCCGCCGCGTCACCCGGCAGTACCTGAAGCTTCCGCTCGAGTGGCACCACCGCAACCCGACCGGCCAACTGCTCTCCAACGCGAATGCCGATGTCGAGTCGATCTGGTTCGTGATCGCGCCGCTGCCGATGGCGGTCGGCGTGATCGCGATGCTGGCCTTCGCGACGGTGGCGATGTTCGCGGCCGATCCGATTCTGGCCCTGGTCGGCTGCCTGGTCTTCCCGCTCGTCTTCCTGGCCAACGTGATCTTCCAGCGCACGCTGCAGCCGCTCGCGACTCGTGCCCAGCAGCTCCGGGCCGACGTGTCCGAGGTGGCGCACGAGTCGTTCGACGGCGCGCTGGTGGTGAAGACGCTCGGCCGCGAGGCCGCTGAGACCGAGCGCTTCCGCAAGCCGACCGAGGCGCTGCGCGAGGCGAACGTCGCGGTGATGAAGGCGCGCGGCATGTTCGACCCGTTCATCGAGGGGCTGCCGCGAGTCGGCGTGCTGGCGGTGCTGCTGGTCGGCGTCGGCCGGGTTCGCAGCGGCGCGGCTGATGCCGGTGACGTGGTCCAGGTCGCCTTCTTGTTCACGCTGATCGGCTTCCCGATCCGGGCCCTCGGCTGGGTGCTGGGCGAGCTTCCGCGCAGCGTCGTCGGCTGGGACCGGGTGCAGCGGGTGCTGACCGCGACCGGCGGCATGGAGTACGGCGACCAGCACCTGCCGAAGTCCGGCGCCGCCCGCCTTCGCGTCGACAAACTCCGCTTCGGCTATCTGCCCGACCGGGATGTGCTCGCGGGCGTCGAGTTCGACCTCGATCCGGGCAAGACCGTGGCCGTGGTCGGCCCGACCGGCTCCGGCAAATCCACCCTGACCACCTTGCTCACGCGTCTGGTCGATCCGGACGAGGGCGCGGTGCTGGTCGACGGCGTGGACGTTCGCGACCTGGCCCGGGACGAGCTGGCCGGCTCGATCTCGATGGTCGGTCAGACCGCCTTCCTGTTCGACGACTCGATCCGCGGCAACATCACGCTCGGCCATGAGTTCAGCGATGAGGACATCTGGGGCGCGTTGCGCATCGCCCAGGCGGACGGCTTCGTGAAGTCCCTGCCGGACGGCCTCGACACCACCGTCGGCGAGCGCGGTACGACGCTGTCGGGCGGTCAGCGGCAGCGCATCGCGTTGGCCCGGGCCCTGGTCCGACGCCCGCGCCTGCTGATCCTGGACGACGCGACGAGCGCGATCGACCCGGCCGTCGAAGCCCGGATCCTCGCCGGCCTCCGGGGCGCCGTACAAACTGACACCCAAGCTGACACCACCGTGCTGGTGATCGCGTATCGCAAGGCCACGATCGGCCTGGCCGACGAGGTGTTGTTCATGGCGGACGGCTTGATCGCGGATCAGGGCACGCATACCGAGCTGCAGCAGCGCTCCGCGGCGTACCGGGATCTTGTCGACGCCTACGAGAAGGACGCCGCCCGGCGTGAGGAAGAGGCGGCCAAGGCCGTCGAAGAAGAGGCCGCCCGGGTGGAAGCCGCCCGCGCCGATGACGAGGAGGAGTCGGCATGAGCGCCGCCCCGCACGAGGCGAGCCGGGTCGATGCCGGCGACGCGGCCGGCGGTTTCGCGACCCTGCGCCAGGGCCTGCGCATCTCGCCCGAGCTCTCCGAGGGCTGGTGGATCACCGGTCTGCTCGCCCTGTTGATGACGGCCGGCCGGATCGTCATCCCGATCGCCGTCCAGAAGTCGATCGACAACGGCCTGTCCGGCCCCGGCGGTCCCGACCTGTCGTACGTCGCGTGGATGTGCCTGGCGTGTTTTGGTGGCGTGCTGGTGACGGGCTACGCGTCGTACCTGACGACCGTCCGCCTCGCGCGCAACTCCGAGCGTGGTCTGGCCACCCTGCGGATCAAGGCCTTCCGGCACGTGCACGACCTGCCGGTGCTCACGCAGAACACAGAGCGCCGCGGCGCCCTGGTCAGCCGGGTGACGTCCGACGTGGACACGGTGTCGCAGTTCCTGCAGTTCGGCGGGTTCATGTTCCTGGTCAGCATCGGGCAGATGCTGCTGGCGACGGTCGTGATGTTCGTCTACTCCTGGCAGTTGGCCCTGGTGGTGCTGCTCTGCTTCGCGCCGCTGTTCGCCAGCCTGAACTACCTACAGAAGCTGATGTCCAAGGCGTACGGCGTGGTCCGGGCGAAGGTCGGCGAGATGCTGTCCGCGGTCGCCGAGCCCGTCGTCGGCGCCCAGGTCGTCCGGTCGTACGCGATCGAGCGCCGGACCCAGGACCGGATCGACACCTCGATCGAGGCCTACCGCAAGACCGCGACGAAGGCGCAGACCCTGACCGGTGTGACGTTCTCCATCGGCGGTATCGCGGCCGGCCTGGCGAACGCGGGTGTGCTCGTCGCGGGCGTGCTGCTCGGTGTCGACAAGCAGGTCACGATCGGCGAGGTGCTGGCCTTCATGTTCCTGGTGGCGCTCTTCTCGGATCCGGTCCAGCTCGCCACCCAAGTGCTGACCGACGCGCAGAGCGCCTTCGCCGGCTGGCGTCGCGTGCTGGGCGTCATCGCGACCCCGGCCGACGTGGTCGACCCGGGCGAATCCGGCGTACACCAGGGGCGTGGGCCGGTGACGGTCCAGTTCGTCGGCGTCGACTTCGGGTATCCCGAGGGCGACCTGGTGTTGCGCGACGTCGACGTACGGATCGCGCCGCATCAGCGGATCGCGGTCGTGGGGGAGACGGGCTCGGGTAAGACCACGTTCGCCAAACTGCTGACCCGGTTGATGGACCCGACCGACGGCGAGGTGTTGCTGGACGGCGTCGACGCCCGGCAGATCGCGTTCGCGTCGTTGCGCGAGCGGGTGGTGATGGTCCCACAGGACGGGTATCTCTTCGACGCGTCGCTCGGCGAGAACGTGCGCTTCGGCCGTCCGGAGGTGACGGATGAGCAACTGCTCGCCGCCTTCGCGGACCTCGGCCTCGGCGATTGGCTCGACTCGCTGCCGGACGGGCTCGACTCGCCGGTCGGCCAGCGCGGCGAATCCTTGTCCGCCGGGGAGCGTCAGCTCGTCGCCCTGGTCCGCGCGAATATCGCCGACCCGGATCTGCTCGTGCTCGACGAGGCCACCTCAGCCGTCGACCCTGGCACGGAGATGCGGATCAACGCGGCGCTGGAGCGACTGATGACGGGTCGTACGTCGGTCACGATCGCCCACCGGATGTCGACCGCCGAGGCCGCCGACCAGATCCTGGTGTTCGACGAGGGCCGGATCGTGGAGCGGGGTGCCCACGCCGAGCTGGTCGCGGCCGGTGGGGTCTACGCCGGGCTGCACACCAGCTGGATCGCCCAACGCGACGCCGGCTGAGACGGTTTGTTTAGGGCCGGGATCGAGGGGCACGGGGGTGCTTCACCGTAATCGATACGAGGAGTTACTCGTGCTTACCCTGACGGAGAACGCCACCCTGGTCATCAAGAGCATCACCGGCGTGGAGAGCGCGCCGGATGGCGCGGGGGTCCGGATCTCCCAGGAGAGTCCGGCCAGCCCGGCACTCGCCATCACCACCACCGAGGCTCCGCTGCCGGGAGACCAGGTAGTGGAAGAGGGCGGCGCCAGGGTCTTCCTGGAAGAACTCGCCGCCAAGACCCTCGACGACAAGGTCCTCGACGCCAACGTGGACGAGTCGGGCGGGGTCGAGTTCCTGCTGGTGCCGCAGCCCGCCGCGGGCCGCGAGAACGGTAGCGGCCCCGCCTAGTAACCCGGTAACGCCCGATCAGCCTTGCGTAGCCAACGCAAGGTTTTTCGGGCGTTCCAGTCCTATTGCGGGAGCCTGCGGGCGGCGCGGATTTCAGGCTGCAGACTGAAACCGGCGGACTGATAAGTGGCGACGGCGCCGGTGTTGAAGCTCGGCGTGTGGACGACGGCCTCGGACGCACCGAGCTCGCGGAGGGCCGCCGCGGCCGCGAGCGTGATGGCCTGGCCGTAGCCGACGCCGCGGAATTCCCGGTGTACGCCCATCGGCTCGAGGATGCCGGGACGACCTGCGCCCGCCGACCACACCGTCACCGCGGCGACCGCATGACCCGCGCCATCACGCCCGAGGAGACAACGGCCATCCCGGTACGGCGTACCAGCGGCCATCTCGTGCCACCGCTCATCCGTGAACGTCGAGCCATCGAACGCCGCCCGCTGCACCGCCGTACGCTCCGCAGCCGTCTCGGCCGTGACCACCTCGACCGTCAGACCCGAGTCCTCCACCGGCGCCGCGAGATCCCGGATGAGCGGCTGCCACGCGTCATCCAGGCCCCAGCCGTCGAGCGCGAGCAGGATGCCCCGCACGGCCGCGCCTTCGGGCGCATCGACGAACGCCTCACCCGGAGTCACCACCCGCGCCGAGTCGGCCGCGAGGGCTTCGGCCAGTACGGCATCAGCCCGGAAGTCCGGGTCGATCGCGAGGCGCAGGTATTCCGGCTCGTCCAGCAGGCCGATCGCGCGCACCTGGCCGTCGTACCGCCAGACCCGCAGCGCGTCCGCCGTACGCCGCGCGCCGAACCGCCAGAACCAGCCGACGTCGCCGGAGTGCAGTTGCACCGGATCGCCCGTGCGCTGCCAGCCCGCCAGCACCTCGGAGAGCCCGGGCAGCTCGTCGACCCCCGGCGTACCGCACTCGATTGCCACGGGCTGATCAGGCATCGCGCAGGACCCGCAGGATGTTGCCGCCGGCCAGCTTGGCGAGATCCTCGTCCGACCAGTTCCGCTCGGCGAGGGCGTCGAAGAGCGCCGGGTACGTCGAGACGTCCGCCAAGCCGTCCGGGAAATCGGGACAGCCGTCGTAGTCGCCGCCGAGCCCGACGTGGTCGATCCCGGCCACCTCGCGGACGTGCTCGACGTGCCGGACGACTTCCGCGAGCGTGGCCGGCGGCGGCTCGACGCCGAACTGCTCGGTCAACGCCTGCATCGAGGTGGGGTTGTTCGGGTTGATGCCGAGGTCGACGGCCTTCGCGGTCATCTCCGCCACCCAGTCGACCAGGGTCTGCGAGACGAACATCGGCACGAACGTGACCATGCAGACGCCGCCGTTCGCGGTGAGCGTCGTCAGTACGTCGTCCGGCACGTTCCGCGGTACGTCGCACACCGCGCGGGCCGACGAATGGCTGAAGATGACGGGTTTGCGTGTCACGCGCAGGGCATGCCGCATCACGTCGGCCGAGACGTGCGAGAGGTCGACCAGCATGCCGAGGCGGTTCATCTCGGCGACGACCTCTTCACCGAATTCGCTCAGACCGCCGAGCACGGGCTCGTCGGTGGCGGAGTCGGCCCAGGGCACGTTGTCGTTGTGGGTGAGCGTCATGTACCGGACGCCGAGCGCGCGCATGATCCGCAGCACCCCGATCGACTCGTCGATCGAATGGCCGCCCTCCATCCCCATCAACGACGCCACCTTGCCCGCGCGGAACGCCGTCTCGACCTCGTCCGCCGTGGTGGCGAGCTGCAGTCGGTCCGGGTACCGCTCGACCATCCGGTGCACGAATTCGATCTGCTCGAGCGTGCGTCGTACCGCCTCGTGCTGCGGTTTCGGCGGCACCCACAACGACCAGAACTGCGCGCCGACCTGGCCCGCGGCCAACCTGGGCAGATCCGTGTTCAACCCCGGTACGTCCTCGCGCAGATCGACCTTGTCCAGGTCATACCCGCACAACTCGTACATCGCGATCGGCAAATCGTTATGCCCATCCACCAAGGGGTGATCCCGCAACAACCGCGCAACCCGCTCACTAGTCACCCGCGCATCCTTCCACGCCCCGTTCTTTGTCGTTCACTCGTCGCAATCCGCCCTCCAGCCCAGGGACCAGTACAGGTCAGCGGCGGGATGAGGGCGGATTGCGACGAATGAACGACCAAGAACTAGACCACTCGCGCACGACAAGGAAGGTGGCCGTGGGTGGGGTGAGACCCGGCGGGGTGGGGGAGACCTGGGATCGGGGACAATGGGCGGGTGATGTCTCCAGAGGGCTTGACCTTTGATGCCGCCGGGCTGATACCCGCCGTGATCCAGCAGTTCGACACGCGCGAGGTGCTGATGGTCGGCTGGATGGACGCGGAGGCCGTACGGCGCACCGCGGCGACCGGGCGGACCACGTTCTGGTCCCGCAGCCGGAACGAGTACTGGGTGAAGGGTGAGACCAGCGGGCATCGCCAGCACGTGAAGCAGGTGCTGGTGGACTGCGACGCGGACACCCTGCTGGTGCTGGTCGACCAGGAAGGCCCGGCCTGTCACACCGGCACCCGGAGCTGTTTCGAGCACGGCGAGATCAAGGTGAGCGCATGAGTGTCACGCCCGACCTGGAGACCTTCCGCGAGTACGCGAAGGACCGCCGCGTCATTCCCGTGATCAGGCGTCTGCTGGCTGACGCGGAGACGCCGATCGGCGTGTACGGCAAGCTCGCGGCCGAGCGCCAAGGCACGTTCCTGCTGGAGTCGGCCGAGCACGGCCTCTGGTCGCGGTACTCGTTCATCGGCGTGCGATCGGCCGCCACCCTGACCGAGCGCGACGGCCAGGCCTTCTGGACCGGCCACAAGCCCGTCGGCTTGCCCGAGACCGGCGACCCGCTGAAGGTCCTGCGCGAGACCCTCGAGGTCCTGCACACGCCGCGACTGCCGGGCCTGCCGCCGTTGACCGGTGGCATGGTCGGCTTCCTCGGGTACGACGCGGTCCGGCGGCTGGAGCGGTTGCCTGACACAACGACCGACGACCTCGGCCTGCCCGAGTTGACGTTCCTGCTGGCCACCGACCTGGCCGCGCTGGACCACGAGACCGGCGAGATCTGGCTGATCGCGAACGCCATCAACTGGGACGATTCCGACGAGCGGGTGGACGAGTCCTACGCGGACGCCGTCAGCCGGCTCGACGCGATGGAGGCCGATCTCGCCCAGCCCACCCCGTCGTTCGTCGTACACGCCGATCTCGATCGGCAGGCCGATCCGCGCAGGCAGCGGTCGAGCGCGGAGTATCGCGAGGCGGTGGAGCACGCGAAGGAGGAGATCCGCGCGGGCGAGGCGTTCCAGATCGTCGTATCGCAGCGGTTCGAGCTGGCCTCGACTGCGTCCGCGCTGGACGTCTACCGCGTCCTGCGCCGGTCGAACCCGAGCCCGTACATGTACCTCGTGCGCCTCGACGGGTTCGACATCGTCGGCTCCAGCCCCGAGGCGCTGGTCAAGGTCACCGGTAACAAGGTGATCCTGCATCCGATCGCCGGGACCAGGCCGCGTGGCGCCGACCCGGAAGCCGATCACGCGCTGGAGGAGGAGCTCAAGGCCGACGCCAAGGAGCGCGCCGAGCACCTGATGCTGGTCGACCTCGGCCGCAACGACGTCGGCCGGGTCTGCGCGCCCGGCACGGTCGAGGTGATCGACTTCATGGACGTACGGCGCTACAGCCACGTCATGCACCTGGAGTCGACCGTCACGGGCCGCCTGGCCGCCGACAAGACCTCGTTCGACGCGTTGTGCGCAGCCTTCCCGGCGGGCACGTTGTCCGGTGCGCCCAAGCCGCGCGCGATGGAGATCATCGACAAGCTCGAGGTCAGCCGGCGCGGCGTGTACGGCGGTGTCGTCGGCTATCTCGACTTCGCCGGTGACGTCGACACGGCCATCGCGATCCGTACGGCGGTGCTGCGCGGCGGAACGGCGTACGTGCAAGCGGGTGCGGGCATCGTCGCCGATTCCGACCCGGCCGCCGAGGACGCCGAATGCCGCAACAAGGCCGCCGCCGTGCTGAACGCGGTTGCGGTCGCCGGCACCTTTAACGCCATATGAAGCAACAGCGCGTCGTTGACCTCCTCGTACTCGTAGGAGCCGCTCTCCTCGTCCTGGCCGCCTATCTGACCTGGACCACGGCCGACCCCGGCAACGGCCGCGAGGCGGTAACCCTGGCGGGCAAGGACGTCACGAAGGCGCCGATCACGATCGCGCTGGCAGCCGTGGTGGCGCTGGTCGTCGTCCGGTTGGCCGGTACGGCGATGAGGCGGATCCTGGCCGGCCTGATCGCCGTACTCGGAGCCGCCGCGGTGCTGGTCGCGACCCAGGTCCGGCCGTCGGCCGAGGAGCTCGCGCGGTTACGTCCGGCGCTCAGCGAGGTGGTCACGGACCACGTCACGGTGACGACCGGAGCGGCGCCCTGGCCGGCCCTCGCCGGAGGTGTCGCGCTCATCGCTGCGGGCATGCTCGGAGTACTGACCGCACACCGTTGGCGCCGGCCGACGGCCCGTTATGAGAGGGATCCAGGCGGGACACCGGCCGATCAATGGAAGGCGATCGACGCGGGTGAGGACCCGACTCTCTGAACGAAGAGCACTACCGCCACAATAGGTGGGGACGACCACGAGGAGCAGGCCACGATGGACAAGGCAGCGGAGCAGACAGTGAGCACCCCGGCGACCCCGACCGAAGAAGTACACGACCATCACGGCAACACCCCAGCGGCGTGGACCGCCGTGACCATCGTGCTGATCGCGTTCACGCTCGGTGCGATCGCGATCGTGCTCGGACCGAACTGGGTGCTGTTCTGGGTCTCGGTCGCGCTGGCCGTTGTCGGCGCGCTGATCGGCAAGGTGCTGCAGCTGCTCGGCTTCGGCGCAAGTGAGCACTGAGGAACTGGGGACCAGATGAGCGTTCTCGACGAGATCATGGCCGGGGTCCGTGAGGACCTCGAGGAGCGTCAGGCGAAGGTCAGTCTCGATGACCTGAAGGCCCAGGCGCACCGGATGCCCGAAGCGATGGACCCGATGCCCGCCTTCCGGGGCGACGGCATCTCGATCATCGCCGAAGTCAAGCGGTCCAGCCCGTCCAAGGGCGCGCTGGCCGATATCGCCGACCCGGCCGCGTTGGCCGGGGAGTACGCCGCGGGCGGTGCCGCCGCGATCAGCGTGCTGACCGAAGGCCGGCGCTTCGGCGGCAGTCTGGAAGACCTCCGGCAGGTCCGCGGGCGCGTTGACGTGCCCGTGCTGCGCAAGGACTTCATCGTGTCCTCGTACCAGCTGTGGGAGGCGCGCGCGGCGGGTGCCGATATGGCCCTGCTGATCGCGGCCGCGCTGGAGCAGGAGGCGCTCGTCTCGCTGATCGAGCGAGCCGTCTCGATCGGGCTCACCCCGCTGGTCGAGGTGCACGACGAGGAGGAGACCCGGCGTGCGGTGGACGCCGGCGCGGTCCTGATCGGCGTGAACAACCGCAACCTGAAGACGCTCGACGTCGACCGCAGCACCTTCGGCCGGCTGGCCCCGCTGATCCCGTCGAACCTGGTCCGGGTGGCGGAGTCCGGTGTCCGTGGGCCGCATGATGTAATCGAATTCGCGCGCGCCGGGGCCGATGTCGTCCTCGTCGGTGAAACCCTGGTGACCGGCCGCGATCCCCGCGCCTCGGTCGCCGATCTCGTCGCTGCGGGATCGCACCCCGCCATCCAGCAGCGTCACTAAGACGACGTAGAGCCCCTGTTCCGCGAGCAGGGGCTCACTGGAAGGCGAACACACCATGACCGCTGTCTTGCCCGACGAGCTCGGGCACTTCGGCCGCTTCGGCGGCAGGTTCATGCCGGAGGCCTTGATCGGCCCCCTGGACGAGCTGACGCAGGCGTGGCAGGAGGCGATGGCCGACAAGGCCTTCACCGATGAGTTCGAGCGGATGCTGCGCGAGTACGCCGGCACCCCCAGCCTGCTGTACGACGCGACCCGGCTGTCCAAGATCGCCGGCGCCACGATCTGGCTGAAGCGCGAAGACCTCAACCACACGGGTGCGCACAAGGTCCGCAACGTGCTCGGCCAGGCGCTGCTCACCAAGCGGATGGGCAAGACTCGCGTCATCGCCGAGACCGGTGCTGGTCAGCATGGCGTGGCCACGGCGACCGCCTGTGCGTACATGGATCTCGAGTGCGTCGTCTACATGGGCGAGGTCGACACCGAGCGCCAGGCGCTGAACGTAGCCCGGATGAAGTTGCTCGGCGCAGAGGTCATCCCGGTCAAGACCGGTAGCCGTACGTTGAAGGACGCGATCAACGAGGCCCTGCGCGATTGGGTGGCCAGCGTCGACAACACCCACTACCTGCTCGGTACGGCGGCCGGCGGCCACCCGTTCCCGGCGATGGTCCGTGACTTCGTCCGCGGTATCGGTGACGAGGCGCGGGAGCAGTCGCTCGTGCAGTTCGGCAAGCTCCCGGACGCGGCCGTCGCCTGTGTGGGCGGTGGATCCAACGCGATCGGGCTGTTCGCCGCGTTCGTGCCGGACACCGAGGTCAAGCTGTACGGCATCGAGGCGGGCGGCGACGGGTACGAGACGGGCCGGCACGCCGCGACGATCACCGCGGGCCAGGTCGGCGTACTGCATGGCGCCCGGTCGTACCTGCTGCAGGACGACGACGGCCAGACCATCGAGTCGCACTCGATCTCGGCCGGCCTGGACTACCCGGGCGTCGGCCCGGAGCACGCCTGGCTCGCCGAGACCGGTCGCGCGTCGTACCGGCCGGTGACGGATGCCGCCGCGATGGATGCCTTCCGGCTGCTCGCGCGGACCGAGGGCATCATCCCGGCGATCGAGTCGGCGCACGCGATCGCCGGTGCGCTCGAGATCGCGAAGGAACTGGGGCCGGAGGCAACCATCTTGGTGAACCTCTCCGGTCGTGGGGACAAGGACATGGACACGGCCGGCGAATGGTTCGGCCTCATCGATGCAGAGGCGGCCAAGGCATGAGCGACATCGTTGCTTTGGGCAACGCCGGTACGGCGATCCGCAAGGCGAACGACGAGGGTCGCGCGGCCCTGGTGGGCTACCTGCCGGCCGGCTATCCGACGTACGACGGTGGTGTCGACGCGCTGAAGGCCATGGTCGACGGTGGTGTCGACGTGATCGAGATCGGCCTGCCGTACAGCGATCCCGTGATGGACGGCGTGGTCATCCAGCGCGCCAGCGAGCAGGCCCTTGCGAACGGCCTGCGGACCAAGGACGTGCTGCGTACGGTCGAGGCCGTCGCCGCCACCGGCGTCCCGACCCTCGTGATGACGTACTGGAACCCGATCGAGCGGTACGGCGCATTCGCTTTCGCGCGGGACCTCGCCGCCGCCGGGGGAGCGGGCCTGATCACGCCGGACCTGATCCCCGACGAGGACGCCGAGTGGATCGCCGCGGCCGACAAGGAGAACCTGGACAAGGTTTTCCTGGTCTCCCCGTCGTCCACGGACAAGCGGATCGCGCTCACCACCCAGGCCTGCCGTGGTTTCGTCTACGCCACGGCCGTGATGGGCGTCACGGGTGCCCGCGAATCGACGTCCGGCCTCGCGCCGACGCTGGTTGCGAGGGCCAAGGCAACGACCGGTCTCCCGGTGGGCGTCGGACTGGGTGTTTCCAACGCGGACCAGGCCTGCGCGATCGCGTCGTACGCCGATGCGGTGATCGTGGGCTCGGCCTTCGTGAAGGTACTGGAAGCCGGCGAAGGCCCGGCCGGTGTGCGTTCTCTCACGGAGAGCCTGGCGGAGGGTGTTCGCCGGGAACCCAGGGCCACGGCCGCACGTTAGACGCGTCGTGAGTCGAACCAGGAGTGCGGTCGTCCTACTGGCCGCGGTGACGCTGCTCGCCCTCGCGGGATGCGGGGGCGGCGGCGACCAATCCGCCGACAACCCCGGCGGAGCGGTGATCCGGACTCCGAAGTCCGACCCGAACGGATTACGCGGAGCGACGCTGGACCGGCCGTATGTGATGCCGGCCAGCTCGCTCACCGATACCGGTGGCAACGAGTTCAACCTGGTCACCTCGACGAAGAAGCCGGTCACGCTGGTGTTCTTCGGTTATACGAACTGCCCGGATGTCTGTAACACCGTGCTGGCGGATATCGCCTCGGCGCTGACGAAACTCGACGATTCGGTGCGGGACCAGGTGCAGATGATCTTCATCACCACCGATCCGGCCCGCGACGACGGTCCGGCCATTCGCAAGTACCTGGACCGTTTCGATCCGTCGTTCGTGGGGCTGACCGGCTCGCTGGACTCGATCAAGGCGATCGCCCAGAAGGTCGGCGTACCGGTCGAGGGCATGAAGAAGCTGCCCTCCGGCGGATATGAGGTCGGCCACGGCGCGCAGACGCTGGGCTTCGGCAAGGACGACAAGGCGTCGGTGCTGTGGCTGTCGAACGCGGCGATCGGCGATCTGTCCCATGACTTCGGGCAACTCGTGGACCGGAATCGATGACTCCCTGGATCTCTACGGTGGCGCGGCTGATCCTCGGTGTGGTGATGCTGGTCGCGGGCGCGTTGAAGATCGGCGACCCGGAACAGAGCCGGCTGGCCGTCGCGGCGTACGAACTGTTGCCCAAGGCCCTCGAACAGCCGATCGGCTGGGGACTGCCGTTCGTCGAGGTCGCGATCGGATTGTTGCTGATCGTCGGTTATGGCACCCGGGTCGCGGCCCTGGTGAGTGCTGTACTGATGGTGGTGTTCATCGCCGCGGTGTCCTCCGCCTGGGCGCGCGGTCTCGCGATCGACTGCGGCTGCTTCGGCGGCGGCGGGCAGGTCGCACCCGGTCAGACGAAGTACCTGCAGGAGATCCTGCGAGACCTCGGTCTGCTCGCGCTGGCGGTGTGGTTGTGGTTCCGCCCGCAGAGCCGATTCTCGCTCGAAACCGTTGAGCCCGCTGTTGGAACGACAGGAGAAGTAACGCCGTGAGCAAGTCCCGCAAAGCTGAAGTGCTGGTCCAGCCGAAGAAGCGGCGGATCACGCCCGGCGTAGTGGTCGTGGTGGTCCTGCTGCTCGTGCTGGCCGGCGGTGTCGGCGTCCAGTACTGGCGCAGCAACTCCGGCGTGACCGTCGAGAACGCGGACGCGCCCGAGCCCGCCATCATCACCGGGCCCGGGACGGACGGTCAGGGCGTCACCTTCGGCAAGGCCGACGCGAAGGCCACGATCGACGTCTACCTGGACTTCCGTTGCCCGCACTGCGAGGAGTTCGAGGCCGAGTCCGGTTCGGCGATCAACTCTCTGGTCGACGAGGGGAAGGTCAAGGCGACGTACTGGCCGATGGACTTCGTGAGCAAGGACAACTCGCCGCGCCTCGCGAACGCCTGGGCCTGCGCCGCGGCGGAGGGTAAGCCGCGCAGCTACAGCGACGCTTTGTTCGGCAGCTTCGAGAAGGCCTGGAGCGAGAAGCAGCTGCTCGCGCTCGGTAAGGCGCTCAAGATCAACACTCCCGAGTTCGAGACCTGCGTGAAGACCAACGGCCAGGCCAAGTGGGTGGAGTCGATCCAGGGTGCGGCCGAGAAGCGTGGTGTCAGTGGCACGCCGACGGTGTTCGTCAACGGGAAGAAGCTGAACGACGACCAGCTCAACCCGCAGGCCATCATGGTGGCTATCGCCGCCGCTGCCTGATCCCGAGTCCCCATCGTGACCACGGGTTTGTGGTCAGGTGGATTCGTGGTCGAGTAGCGTTCCTGCTGCCATGTCTACTCAGCTGACCGCCGTGCTCGTTCCGGCCTTCATTCCCAGTCCAAGCCAAGGCGTGTGGGAGATCGGCCCGCTGCCTCTGCGCGGTTATGCCCTGTGCATCCTGCTCGGCATCTACGTCGGCTACCTGCTCGGCAAACGCCGGTGGGTCGCCCGTGGCGGCAAACCCGAGGTGGCCGGTGACATGGTCATGTGGGCGGTGCCGTTCGGGCTGATCGGCGCGCGGATCTACCACGTGATCACCGACTACCAGCTGTACTTCGGCGAAGGCCGGAACCCGGTCGACGCCCTGAAGATCTGGAACGGCGGCCTCGGCGTCTGGGGTGCGGTCGCCTTCGGAGCGCTCGGTGCCTGGATCGCGTGCCGCCGCCACGGGGTGCCGTTCCTGGTGATGGCCGACGCGTTCGCGCCCGGTATCGCCCTCGCGCAGGCGATCGGCCGCTGGGGCAACTGGTTCAACCAGGAGCTGTTCGGCGGCCCGACCACGCAGCCGTGGGGTCTCGAGATCGACCTGGCCCACCGGCCGGAGGGTTACGAGCAGTTCGCGACGTTCCACCCGACCTTCCTGTACGAATTCCTCTGGAACCTCGGCGTCGTCGCCCTGGTCATCCTGGTCGATCGCCGGTACAAGCTCGGGCATGGTCGAGCCTTCGCGCTGTACGTCGCGGGCTACACGCTCGGCCGCGGCTGGATCGAGTACATGCGAATCGACTCCGTCAACCACGTCTTCGGCCTCCGCCTGAACGTGTGGACGTCGATCATCCTGTTCATCGCCGCCATCGCCTACTTCGTCATCAGCCAACGCCTCCGCCCAGGCCAAGAAGACCTCCAAGCCCTCGGCACCCCGACACCCGACGACGAGCCCGCGGCCGACGCCTCCGCCGAGGCCTCGATCGCGGAGGCGGAGGCCGCCGGGGACCACGAAGAGCGTGACGACGCCGCACCGGCCAAGACGCCTGCCGAGGCCGAGGCGGCGGACGACGTACCAGCCGAGGGTGATGGGGATGTGAAGGCTCCGGGCGATGGGGCTCGTGCCTGACGGGGAGATTGACGGGCACACCCATCGGGACGTCAACGGTGGGTGGCTCCGCCCCGCGGTCTTCGGTGCGATGGACGGGCTGGTCTCGAACTTCGCCCTGATCGCGGGCATGGACGGCGGTACCGACCCGGGCTCGAAGGTCGTCATCCTGGCCGGGCTCGCGGGTCTGGTCGCGGGCGCGTTCTCGATGGCGGCGGGGGAGTACACCTCGGTCGCCAGCCAGCGCGAGCTCGCCCGCGCCGAGATCGAGGTCGAACGCCGCGAGATCCGCCGCCACCCCTCGCTCGAGGAGCAGGAACTCGCCGACACCTACGAAGCGAAGGGCCTCGACCCGACGCTCGCGGGCGAGGTGGCACACCAGTTCCACACCGACCCGGACCAGGCCCTCGAGGAACACGTCCGCGAGGAACTCGGCATCAACCTCAACGACCTCCCGAACCCCGTCGTCGCGGCCGCCTCATCCTTCATCTGCTTCGCCGTAGGCGCCTTCCTGCCCCTACTCCCGTACCTCCTGGGCGCCGGCGACGTAATCCCCGCGATGATCGTCTCCCTCACGGCCCTCTTCGCCTGCGGAGCCCTGGTAAGCCGCGTAACCAGCCGCTCCTGGTGGTACTCCGGCCTCCGCCAGCTGATCCTCGGCGGCGCCGCAGCCGCCATCACCTACGCCGTAGGTGCCCTAGTAGGCACCACCCTCATCTAACCGTTCATCGGGCCCTTGCAACCCGGCGTGTCGCGGTTCATCGGTCCCTTCTGACCAAGGCCGAACTTTTCATTCATTCGTCGGAATCCGCCCTCTTGACCACAGCGGACCGGTGCCGGTCAGCAGACGGGCGAGGGGCGGATTCCGACGAATGAATGAAAAGTTAGGTGCCGCCGGGTGGCGTTGCGGCGAAGGCGTTACTTAGGGTTGCCTGGCCGGTTACTGTGGGGTAGGTCACGGGATGGTTGGCGGTGGGATGTGTGTCCACGGGTTGGGCGTGATGAGGTAATCTCGGTACTCCCGGCTTGGGCCAATGTTGTCCCGCGGCCAGTTGTTGACCGTAGGACGACGGGAGCCCCCTGAATGTTTGGTCCCCTGCCGCGTGAGGGTCTCTACGACGGAAAGCACGAGCACGACGCCTGCGGTGTCGCGTTCGTCGCCACTTTGACCGGCGAGCCCAGCCACGACATCGTCGCGAAGGCGCTCACCGCACTGCGTAATCTCGAGCATCGAGGCGCTTCGGGCGCCGAGCCCGACTCCGGTGACGGTGCGGGCATTCTGCTGCAGATCCCGGATGCGTACTTCCGCAAGGTCTGCGATTTCGAGCTGCCCGCCCAGCGCAGCTACGCCGCCGGTATGGCCTTCCTGCCGCAAGACCCCGAGGACGCCGCCAAGGCTGTCGCCCGGATCGAGCAGCTGGCGAACGAGGAGAACCTGAAGGTCGTCGGCTGGCGCGACGTACCGATCACGCCGGAGCTGCTCGGCAGCACCGCCCGCTCGGTGATGCCGCAGTTCCGCCAGCTGTTCGTGACCGCCGCGTCGGGCCGGGTGCTCGGTACCGCGCTGGAGCGGATGGCGTTCCGGCTGCGGAAGCGGATCGAGCGCGAGACCGGCACGTATTTCCCGTCGCTGTCGAGCCGGACCATCATCTACAAGGGCATGCTCACCACCGACCAGCTGGACAAGTTCTTCCCCGAGCTGACCGATCCCGACCTCGCCTCGGCGATCGGCATCGTGCACTCGCGGTTCTCCACGAACACGTTCCCGTCCTGGCCGCTCGCCCACCCCTACCGGTACATCGCGCACAACGGCGAGATCAACACCGTGCAGGGCAACCGGAACTGGATGCGCGCCCGCGAGGCGCTACTCGCCAGTGAGGTGATCCCGGGCGACCTGGAGCAGGTCTTCCCGATCTGTACGCCGGACGCGTCGGACTCGGCGTCGTTCGACGAGGTGCTGGAGCTGCTGCACCTGGGCGGGCGTTCGCTGCCGCACGCGATGCTGATGATGATCCCGGAGGCCTGGGAGAACGCGGCCACGATGGACCCGAAGCGCCGGGCCTTCTACGAGTTCCACTCCACCCTGATGGAGCCATGGGACGGACCCGCCTCGGTCGTCTTCAGCGACGGCACCCAGGTCGGCGCCGTGCTGGACCGCAACGGCCTCCGCCCGTCCCGCTACTGGGTCACCGACGACGGTCTGGTGGTGCTCGCCTCCGAGGCGGGCGTGCTCGACATCGACCCGGCCAAGGTGGTGCAGAAGGGCCGGCTCGAGCCCGGCAAGATCTTCCTGGTCGACGTCGAGGAGCACCGCGTCGTCACCGATGACGAGGTCAAGTCGTCGCTCGCCGCGCAGCACCCGTACGACGAATGGCTGCACGCCGGCCTGATCCGGTTCGAGGACTTGCACGAGCGCGAGCACGTCGTCCACAGCCACGCGTCGGTCGCCCGCCGCCAGCAGGTCTTCGGGTACACCGAGGAGGAGCTGCGCGTCCTGCTCACGCCGATGGCGAAGCTGGGCACGGAGCCGATCGGCTCGATGGGTACGGACACTCCGATCGCCGTACTGAGCGAGCGGCCGCGACTGCTGTTCGACTACTTCGCGCAGCTGTTCGCGCAGGTCACCAACCCGCCGCTCGACGCGATCCGTGAGGAACTGGTGACCTCGCTGTCCTCGTCGCTCGGCCCCGAGGCGAACCTGCTCAACCCCGGCCCGGCGTCCTGCCGTCAGCTGGTGCTGCCGTTCCCGGTGCTGACCAACGACGAGCTGGCGAAGATCCGGCACATCAACCTGGACGGCGACCTGCCCGGCCTGGCGACGACCGTGCTCCGCGGCCTGTACGAGGTCGAGGGCGGGGGAGACGCGCTCGCGGCCCGGCTGGACGAGATCTGCGTCGAGGCCTCGGCCGCGATCGCCGAGGGCGCGCGCATCATCGTGCTGTCCGACCGGCACGCCACCGCGGAGAAGGCGCCGATCCCGTCGCTGCTGCTCACCGCCGCGGTCCACCACCACCTCGTCCGCGAGAAGACCCGCACCCAGGTCGGCCTGGTCGTCGAGGCGGGTGACGTCCGCGAGGTGCACCACGTCGCGCTTCTGATCGGGTACGGCGCTGCCGCCGTCAACCCGTACCTGGCGCTCGAGTCGGTCGAGGACCTCGCCCGGCGCGGGACGTACCTGCCCGGTATCGAACCCGAGAACGCCGTGAAGAACCTGGTGAAGTCCCTGGGCAAGGGCGTGCTCAAGGTGATGTCCAAGATGGGCGTCTCCACCGTCGCGTCGTACACCGGTGCCCAGATCTTCGAGGCCACTGGTCTGTCCCCGGAGCTCGTCGACCGCTACTTCACCGGTACGTCGTCCAAGCTCGGTGGTGTCGGGCTCGACGTCATCGCCGAAGAGGTCAACCAGCGGCACCTCAAGGCGTACCCGGCCGACGGCATCCTGCCGGCCCACCGGACCCTCGAGATCGGCGGCGAGTACCAGTGGCGCCGCGAGGGCGAGCCGCACCTGTTCGACCCGGAGACGGTCTTCCGGTTGCAGCACTCAACCCGGACCGGGCGCTACGACATCTTCAAGCAGTACACCTCGCGCGTGGACAAGCAGTCCGAGCGGCTGATGACGCTGCGCGGGATGTTCGGCTTCAAGGCGCGGCAGCCGATCCCGATCGAGGAGGTCGAGCCGGTCTCGGAGATCGTCAAGCGATTCTCCACCGGCGCGATGAGCTACGGCTCGATCAGCGCGGAGTCGCACACCACTCTGGCCATCGCGATGAACCGGCTCGGCGCCAAGTCGAACACCGGTGAGGGCGGCGAGGACCCGGACCGCCTGCACGACCCGGAGCGGCGCAGCTCGATCAAGCAGGTCGCGTCCGGCCGGTTCGGCGTCACCTCGGAGTACCTGACGAACTCCGACGACATCCAGATCAAGATGGCCCAGGGCGCGAAGCCCGGCGAAGGTGGTCAGCTGCCGGGGCACAAGGTCTACCCGTGGGTGGCCAAGACGCGGCACTCGACGCCGGGTGTCGGCCTGATCTCGCCGCCGCCGCACCACGACATCTACTCGATTGAGGATCTGGCCCAGCTGATCCACGACCTGAAGAACGCCAACCCGTCGGCCCGCATCCACGTGAAGCTGGTCAGCGAGGTGGGCGTCGGCACGATCGCCGCGGGTGTTTCGAAGGCGCACGCGGACGTCGTACTCATCTCGGGTCATGACGGTGGCACTGGTGCGTCCCCGTTGACGTCGCTTAAGCACGCGGGTGGCCCGTGGGAGCTCGGATTGGCCGAGACCCAGCAGACCCTGCTGCTCAACGGCTTGCGCGACCGGATCGTCGTACAGACCGATGGGCAGTTGAAGACCGGCCGGGACGTCGTCATCGCGGCACTGCTCGGTGCCGAGGAGTACGGCTTCGCGACCGCGCCGCTGGTGGTGTCGGGCTGCATCATGATGCGCGTCTGCCACCTGGACACCTGCCCGGTCGGCGTCGCCACCCAGAACCCGGTGCTGCGCGAGCGCTTCACCGGTAAGCCCGAGTTCGTGGTGAACTTCTTCGAGTTCATCGCCGAAGAGGTCCGCGAGTACCTGGCCGAGCTCGGTTTCCGCACGCTGAACGAGGCGATCGGCCACGCCGAGGTCCTCGACATCACCCGCGCGGTGAACCACTGGAAGGCCGACGGGCTCGACCTGTCGCCGATCCTGCACGTGCCGGACCTGCCCGCGGGCGCGGCGCTGCACCGCACGATCGACCAGGACCACGGTCTCGACAAGGCCCTCGACAACGAGCTGATCCGGATCGCCCAGCCCGCGCTGGAGAACGGCGAACCGGTGCGCGCGCAACTCGCCATCCGGAACGTCAACCGGACCGTCGGCACGATGCTCGGGCACGAGATCACCAAGCGCTACAAGGGCGAAGGCCTGCCGGACGGCACGATCGACCTGACCTTCACCGGTTCGGCCGGCAACTCGTTCGCCGCGTTCGTGCCGAAGGGCGTGACGCTGCGCCTCGAGGGCGACGCGAACGACTACGTCGGCAAGGGTCTGTCCGGCGGCCGGGTGGTGATCCGGCCCGACCGTACGGCGACCTTCACCGCGGCCGACCAGATCATCGCCGGCAACGTGATCGCGTACGGCGCGACCGGTGGCGAGCTGTTCATCAACGGCGGTGCTGGTCAGCGGTTCTGCGTCCGCAACTCGGGCGCGACCGCCGTCGTCGAGTCCGTCGGCGATCACGCCTGCGAGTACATGACGGGTGGACGGGTGGTCGTCATCGGCCGGACCGGGCGCAACTTCGCGGCCGGTATGTCCGGCGGTACGGCGCACGTGCTCGATCTCGACGCGTCCCTGGTCAACCCCGAACTGGTCGATCTGCGCGCGCTGACCGAGGACGAGAGCGAACTGCTGCACGACCTGGTCCGCCGCCACCACGAGGAAACCGGTTCGCCGCGCGCGGCCGAACTGCTCACCGACTGGGCCGCCACCGCGGCCCGGTTCACCACTGTGATGCCCCGCGACTACGCACGGGTGCTCGCCGCCAAAGCCGCAGCGGAGCGGGACGGGCTGGACGAGGCCGCCACCACCAAAGCGATGATGGAGGCCATCTGATGGCTGACCCGAAGGGATTCCTGACCACCCCGCGCGAGGTCGCGGGTCGCCGCCCGGTCGACGAGCGGGTGAACGACTGGAAAGAGGTCTACCCCGGTGGCGCGGGTAAGGCGCTGCTGCCGATCATCGGTAAGCAGGCCGGCCGCTGTATGGACTGCGGTATCCCGTTCTGCCACTCGGGCTGCCCGCTGGGCAACCTGATCCCGGAGTGGAACGACCTGGTCTGGCGCGACGACTGGACCGGCGCGATCGAGCGGTTGCACGCGACGAACAACTTCCCGGAGTTCACCGGGCGGCTCTGCCCGGCGCCGTGCGAACCGGCCTGCGTGCTCGGCATCAACCAGGAGCCGGTCACGATCAAGAACGTCGAGGTCGCGATCATCGACAAGGCCTGGGAAGCCGGGGACGTCCGGCCCCAGCCGCCGGAGTGGCTGACCGGTAAGACCATCGCTGTCGTCGGATCCGGCCCGGCCGGTCTCGCGGTCGCGCAGCAGCTGACGCGGGCGGGTCACACCGTCGCCGTGTACGAGCGGGCTGACGCGCCCGGCGGGTTGCTGCGGTACGGCATTCCCGAGTTCAAGATGGAGAAGATCCAGGTCGAGCGCCGGATCCAGCAGATGAAGGAAGAGGGCACGGTCTTCCGCTCCGGCGTCAACGTCGGCGCGGACGTCACCGGCACCCAGCTCAAGCAGCGGTACGACGCCGTGGTGATCGCCACCGGTGCCACCGCGGCCCGCGATCTGCCGGTACCGGGACGCGAGTTCGGCGGTATCCACCAGGCGATGGAGTTCCTGCCGCAGGCCAACCGGATCGCGCTCGGCGAAACGGTCGACGACCAGATCGTTGCCACCGGCAAGGACGTGATCATCATCGGTGGCGGTGACACCGGCGCGGACTGCCTCGGTACGGCGATCCGCCAGGGTGCCCGGTCGATCACCCAGCTCGAGATCATGCCGCGGCCTTCGGATGAGCGCCCGGCCGGTCAGCCCTGGCCGACGTACCCGATGATCTATCGGGTCGCGTCTGCCCACGAAGAGGGTGGCGAGCGGGTCTACGCGGTGTCGACGAACGAGTTCGTGGCCGATGCCGAGGGCAACGTTTCGGGCCTGAAGCTGGTCGAGGTCGAGCTGGTCGAAGGCCGGTTCACCCCGGTCGAGGGGTCCGAGCGGGAGATCCCGGCCCAACTGGTGCTGCTCGCGATGGGCTTCACCGGGCCGGAGCGCGAGGGCTTCCTGGAGCAGCTCGAGGTCGAACTCGATGAGCGAGGCAACGTCAAGCGCGACAAGGCGTACCAGACCAGCGTTTCCGGCGTTTTCGCCTGCGGTGACGCGGGTCGTGGTCAGTCCCTGATCGTCTGGGCCATCGCCGAAGGACGCTCGTGCGCCGCCGGCGTGGACGCGTTCCTGACCGGTTCGTCGACCCTGCCGACGCCCATCCCGCCGACGGCCCGGCCGCTGGTCGTTTAACGTGCCGGCGGGCCAGTCTTCCCCGGATGGCTGGCCCGCCTCGGTAAGTTAGGACGCATGGCCCGTCGACTGCTGACGAAAGCCCGTCTCAAGGCCGCCGCGCCGTGGGCGGCTTTAGCCCTGCTCTGGTTCGCGGTCTCGGCCTCGGTCGGGCTGATGGGTTTCGCCAATGACAGTGAGCCCGTCACGATCGGGGCGCACACCACACAGGTGTCGCCGACGTTCGACGGCGCCGCCACGATCGACCTCGGCGCCGTACTGCCGCGGATGCGGCTGCGGATGGACCTGCCCCTGGGGATCGGTGTCAACGTCGACGTGCAGGAGACCGACGCGCGCGATTTGAACGATCTGATCACCCGCGACGCCCTGATCGCCAGCCAGCCGGACGGTGAGATCGCCCGGGTCCGCGAGGTGGTCGAGCAGATGGCCGTCGACAACGCGGTCGCCGGCGCCGGCGCGGGTCTGCTCGCGGTGGTCATCGCCAGTACGACGTGGGGCATGCTCGGCGCGCGCCGCCGCCGGGAACTGATCGCGATCATGCATCACGACGAGCACCGGGTCGAACGGCGTGCGCTGGTGCTGCTGATGGCGATGGCAACGACTACGGCCGCGGTCGTCGTACCAGGCCTGATCCGGACGCCGGAGGTCGAGCCGCCGGAGTGGCGCCCGCTCGCCGAACTGTTGCCGGAGGTCCGTTTCGACGAACGCCTGCGCGATGTCGAGGTGGCGACAGGCTTCTCCACCACGGGCGGGATCGGGCTGATCCGGACGGCCGTCGAGACGTACGAGAAGTCCACCCGCTTGTACGGCGACCTCAAGGCGAAGGTGATCCGCTCGGCCGGGCGAATTCGCCAGCCGGGGCCGGACGAGACGGTCGCGCTGCTGGTGTCCGACCGGCACAACAACATCGGGATGGACCCGGTCATCGGTGAAGTGGCCCGGGCCGCGGGGGCGAAGGTGCTGATCGACGCCGGTGACGACACCTCGGCGGGGGAGCGGTGGGAGGCGTTCAGCATCAACTCGCTGGCGCAGCAGTTCCGCGATCTCAAGGTCGTCGCCGTCGCGGGTAACCACGATGCGGGTGGATACGTCACCTCGGCCATGAAGGCGAACGGGTTCACGGTGCTGGAGAGCAAACCGGTCGAGGTCGAGGGCATCCGCTTCCTCGGCGACAGCGATCCGACCCGGACGGGCCTCGGCAGCAATGACACGCCGGGCAAGGAAACGGTGGGTGAACAGAGTGCTCGCCTGGCCGACGTCGCCTGCGAGCAGGACGAGGACCAGCGCATCTCGACGATGGTGGTGCACGACCCGTCGTCCGGGGCCGGGACTGCCGCTCGCGGCTGCGCGACGCTGGTGCTGTCGGGACACCTGCACCGGCAGGTCGGGCCCGAGACCAAGGAGATCGACGGCCTCCAGACCACCACCTACACGAACGGAACCACCGGCGGCGCGGCGTACGCCTTTGCCCTCGGCTACACGTTGCGCAGGCAGGCGCAGGTCACGCTGATCACTTACGAGGAAGGCGAACCGGTCGGCATGCAGCCGGTGACGTTCGAGCTCACGGGCGACGTGACGGTCGGGTCCTACCGCCCGATCGGTACGCTATGACCCGCTGGTAACCAGGGGCGGACCACCGGCGCAGTGGTCTTGTAGGAGTAGGGTTTTGTGACGTGCGTCGCGCAAAGATCGTTTGTACCCTCGGCCCGGCTACTGCCGCCCCCGAGCGTGTCCTGGAACTCGTCCAAGCCGGCATGGACGTCGCTAGGCTGAACCTCAGCCACGGTGCCCACGCTGAGCACGAACGTATCTATCACCGGATCCGAGCCGCAGCGGAGGAGACCGGCAAGAGCGTCGGCATCCTCGTCGACCTGCAAGGCCCGAAGATCCGCCTGGCCGAGTTCGCCGAGGGCAAGGTGACTCTGACCTATGGCGAACGTTTCACCATCACCACCCGTGAAGTCCCCGGTGACGTCACCATCTGCGGTACGACGTACGAGGGGCTGCCGGGTGACGTCAATCCGGGCGATCCGCTGCTGATCGACGACGGCCGGGTGGCACTGGTCGCCGAGGAGGTGACCGAGACCGACGTGATCTGCCGCGTCACCGTCGGCGGGCCGATCTCCAACCACAAGGGCATCAACCTGCCCGGTGTCGCCGTCAGCGTGCCCGCTATGTCCGAGAAGGACATCGAGGACCTGCGCTGGGCGCTGCACCTGCCGGCCGACATGATCGCGCTGTCCTTCGTGCGCGACGGGTCCGACATCCAGCTGGTGCACAAGATCATGGACGAGGAGGGCCTCCGGCTCCCCGTCATCGCCAAGATCGAGAAGCCGCAGGCGGTCGCCAACCTGGACGAGATCATCGAGGCCTTCGACGGCTTCATGGTGGCCCGCGGTGACCTCGGGGTGGAGCTCCCGCTCGAGGACGTACCGCTGGTCCAGAAGCTGATCATCGACCAGGCCCGGCTGAACGCGAAGCCGGTCATCGTCGCCACCCAGATGCTCGAGTCGATGATCTCGGCACCGCGCCCGACCCGGGCCGAGGCGTCCGACGTCGCGAACGCGGTACTCGACGGTGCCGACGCGGTGATGCTGTCCGGTGAGACCAGCGTCGGCCGGTACCCGATCGAGACGGTCAAGACGATGTCCCGGATCGTCGCCTCGACCGAGAAGCACGGCCTCGGCCGGGTCGCCGAGATCGACTGGGAACCGCGCACCAAGGGCGGCGTGATCGCGAAGGCCGCGGCCGACGTCGCCGACGCGATGGAGGCCAAGTACCTGGTGGCGTTCACCCAGAGCGGCGACACCGCGCTCCGGCTGGCCCGCTACCGCACCGAGATCCCGGTGCTCGCGTTCACCCCGGTGCCGGAGGTCCGGAACTGGCTGAGCGTGGTCTGGGGCATCGAGTCCTTCGTCGTCCCGATGGTCAACCACACCGACGACATGGTCCGCCAGGTCGACCACCGCCTGCTCGAGGTCGGCAAGTGCCAGCCCGGCGACCTGGTCGTCGTCGTCGCCGGCAGCCCGCCCGGCATCCCCGGCTCCACCAACGCCCTCCGCATCCACCGCATGGGCGACGCCGTAGCCGGCCTAGCCCCCGGCTACCGCGACTGACGTTCCCCTCTCCGCCCTCTCCTGCTCGATCGGGGAGAGGGCGGATCTACGTCTTGGCCCCAACGATCAGCTCAAGCCGGGCGACCCCATCGCGTTTGGCGACCGACAGGGCGTTGCGCCGCGGCATCCGCCAGGGGATGCCGAGTTGGTCCAGCGCCCATTGGCACAGCGCCATGATGTCGGCCGACTCGTTGGAGAACATGTACCGCACGTACTCATAGCGCCGGATCTCGCCTGCCACCGGGCGGGTGGCCCAGTTCGCCACCCGGCAGCCGTCCGAGTGGAACAACCCACGCACGAACGGCTCGATGCCGCTGGCAACGATCTCCCGCTGCCAGTCCTCCAGCTCGATCGGCCGCAGATGCTTCGGACCCGGCCCGTGCTGCGGGAACAGACACGGCCAGTGCTTCCAACAGGAGACGACCGACGTGTAGCCCACTGCCCGCGCCCGATGCACCGGCCGCCGCGGATGCACGGCCTGGACGGATTCCACCACCTCGTCGATCAGCCGTGGGTACTTGTCATCGCAGGCGATCCGCAAGGCATAGACGCTCTTCTTGCCAAGGGATAGACATCCGTCCCCGAGATAGAGCCCGAGCAAATGCGCGTACGCCGCTCCCGGCAGCGCGGCTCCGTGACACCGCGGGCAATCGTCAACGCCGGCTCGATCTGGCTGGTCGCGCCATGAGCGCAAGGCGGCTCGGCTGATCCCTAACCGGAGACTGATCGAATTGAGGCTCTCGCCGGCCCGCATCGCCGCCCGCGCGACCCGCCGCACCTCTTCGTCGTACACCCCGCGACCCTCGCAGCAAGCGCCGACATTTCCCGCAAATTGTGCCCTGGGTGGGATTCGAACCCACACTGTATGCTGTTTGAGAGCATCATCTCTGCCGTTGGATTACCAGGGCTTACCTTCTGCGAAGGATCCTAACGCATCGCCCAGTGCCCTCGCCAACCGGTTGTACCGAGACAGCCTGCTAAGCCCAAATCCCTTGTGTAGCAGGGATTATCGAAAACTGTCGGTGCTGAGATCCATGATGCCATATGACACACATCCGATCGCAGGAGACGGTTGATTCCGCTCTATGCCTGTCCGACGCCGGCGTGCCAGATGCCGCCAACGCGACCATTCACGGTGTAGCCATCAAGACGATCCGACGTTGGCGCAGGCTCTACCAACGTCAAGGCCTACCGCGTTTCCAGAGCAACCAGCCATCGCCATGTCCTCGGTGTGACGGGGCCGATCTGGACGAGGCTGCCTATGCACATCTGCTCGGCTGGTATCTGGGAGACGGGCACATTGCGGACGCCCGCCGAGGTGTCTACGTGCTGTCCATTGCGAACGATCCGAAGTATCCGCTCTTGAACGAGGAGATCGCCGCGATCATGCGCAGGGTCAAGCCGACCGGGAGTCCCTGTATGCGGAACGGGCCGGCTATTCGGATCGAGGTGCGGTGGAAGCACTGGCCGTGTTTGTTTCCGCAGCATGGGCCCGGGCGTAAGCATCTGCGGAAGATCGAGCTGGTGGACTGGCAGCTGGAGATCGTCAGAAAGTACCCGGAAAGGCTGCTGCGCGGGCTGTTTCATTCGGACGGCTGCCGGTTCACCAACTGGACCGAGAAGCCGATCGGCGGGGTGATCAAGCGGTACGAGTACCAGAGGTACATGTTCTCTAACGAGTCGGAGGACATCATCGGGATTCTGACGGCCGCCCTAGACCAGCTTGGCATCGCCTGGCGTAGGCCGCGACGGAACGCGATCGCGGTCAGCAGGAAGGAGGCGGTGGCGGCGTTGGACGGGTTTGTGGGGGAGAAGGGCTAGTGGTGCACGAGAGGAGAGGGGGCGGTCGATAGGGTGTGGGGGTGACTGGGAAGCGAGTGGTGATCGCCGAGGACGAGGCGCTGATCCGGATGGACCTGGCGGAGATGCTGGCCGAAGAGGGCTATGACGTCGTCGGGCAGGCTGGGGATGGTGAAGAGGCCATTCGGCTGGCTACCGAGCATCGGCCCGATCTGGTGATCCTGGACGTCAAGATGCCGAAGCTGGACGGCATCAGTGCGGCGGAGAAGATCGCGGGGGAGCGGATCGCCCCGGTCTTGATGCTGACGGCGTTCTCGCAGCGGGAGCTGGTCGAGCGGGCCCGGGACGCGGGGGCGATGGCGTACCTGGTGAAACCGTTCTCCAAGGCGGATCTGCTGCCGGCGATCGAGATCGCGGCGTCGCGGTACGTCGAACTGGCCGAGCTGGAGCGTGAGGTCGCCGATCTGGCCGATCGGCTGGAGACGCGCAAGCTGGTGGACCGGGCGAAGAGCGTGCTGCAGACGAAGTTCGGGCTGTCCGAGCCGGACTCGTTCCGCTGGATTCAGAAGACCGCGATGGACAAGCGGGTCTCGATGCGCCAGGTCGCGGAGCTCGTCGTCGACGAGGCAGGCGCCTGACCGGTCTGACTGCGGGGATCTGACCGCAGGGTGTAGCCGTCGGGGCAATTGGCGTCCGGCGGAGTCTGATCGGCCTCCGCGCCGGTCGAGTTGACGTTTTTAAGACATCGATAATCACCCGTATCGCGTGGTATTCGATGCAATCGTCATGCCCGGCAATAACGCCCGATAACCGCCTTTCCGGTGGTGAAATGCCAGCTCAGGCGGGCAGTGGTGACTTTCCTACCTGCCCGATCGGACCAGCCTCAACACCCCGCCGTACGCAAAAGAGCGGCTACGCGACGTGCCCGGTCGGCATGCATTTGCACATTCTTTACATTTCACTCAGCGGTGACTGGAATTAGCCCCAAGCGAGCGATTCGTCGCACTGCGTGATCAACATGAGGGCTGGGACAGGCGCCACATCGCAGCACGCTGCTTACAGCTGTAACGACCTGGCAACACACGCTGCTGGTGGTTCGCCCCCGGTGGCGGATGAGGTCTAACCTGCGGGTGCTCGCGGCATTCGCGGGGGTCCGGGCCATCTGCCCGGGTTATCCAGATATGGGAGGAACAGTGCACCAGCGTTCCGTAGTACGGGTCGGTGCGTCGCTGCTTGTTGCGTCGCTCGCCCTGACGGCTTGCGGCTCCCGCGGCGGTGAGACCGGTGGCGGTACCGACAAGAAGACCGCCACGATCGGCATGATCGTGCCGCTGTCCGGTGACCTGGCCGCACTCGGCCTGGGCATGAGGAACTCCGCCGAGCTGGCCATCAAGCAGGCCAACGAGGCGAACGCGATCCCCGGCTGGACGCTCAAGCTGGACGCCAAGGACGACGAGGCCAAGGGCGACGTCGGCGCCAACGCGGCCACCCTGCTCTCCGGTAACAAGGACGTCGTCGCGGTCATCGGCACCCTGAACTCTGGTGTCTCCGAGAAGGTTCAGCCGATCCTGAGCTCCGCCAAGATCGCGCAGATCTCGCCGGCCAACACGAACCCGTCGCTGACCAAGGGCGCAAAGTGGGCGTCTGACCCGAAGCGGACCTACCCGGGTTACTTCCGCACCTGCACCACGGACGCCATCCAGGGCCCGTTCGCTGCGCGCTACCTGTTCACAACCGCCGGCATCAAGAAGATCGCCACGGTGCACGACAAGAAGACCTACGGCCAGGGCCTGGTCGAGAGCTTCTCCGAGGAGTACAAGAAGCTCGGTGGCCAGATCGCTTTGGCCGAGACGGTCAACCCCGACGACAGCGACTTCTCCGCCGTGATCTCCAAGATCAAGGCGGCCGGCGTGCAGGCTGTCTACGCCGGTGGTGAGTCGCCGGTCACGGGCCCGCTGTCGAACCAGATGAAGACCGCTGGTCTGAAGCTCCCGCTGATGGGTGGCGACGGCATGTTCAACGCGAAGTACCTGGAGCTCGCCGCGAAGAACGCCGAGGGTGACCTGTCGACCTCCGTCGGTGCGCCGCCGGAGACCCTGCCGTCGGCCAAGAAGTACCTCGACGACTACGCCGCGGCCAAGCTCCCGGACCCGTACGAGGCCTACGGTCCCTACGCGTACGACGCCGCGAACGCCATCATCGAGGGTCTGAAGATCTCGCTGAAGGACGCGAAGGACGTCGAGTCGGCGCGTCAGCCCACGATCGACGCGATCGGTGGCGTCAAGTTCGACGGCGCGACCGGTGCGGTGTCGTTCGACCAGTACGGCGACAGCACCGCCAAGGTGCTGACGACGTACCAGGTCAAGGCCGGCAAGTGGGTTGCCGTTGAGACCAAGGACTTCGCCAAGCCGTAAGTAGTCGCAAGAACACCTCATGACTCCGGGGGTGGGAGCCGAGTTCGTGCTCCCACCCCCGCAGCATGCAGGTCGTCCCTCGGAGAGGCCCGAATGGATCAGTTTCTTCAACAAAGCATCAACGGTCTGTCGCTGGGCGCGCTGTACGCGCTCATTGCCGTCGGCTACACCGTTGTGTACGGCATCGTTCAGTTGATCAACTTCGCCCATGGCGAGGTGTTCATGATTGGCGGCTTCGGCTCGCTCACTGTCTGGCTTGCGCTCTTCGAGGGCAATACCGCGGTCTGGGTACTACCGTTCATGCTGGTCGGTGCGGTCGTCGCCTCAGTAGGTATCGCGATCCTGATGGAGCGGTTCGCCTATCGCCCGCTGCGTAACGCACCGCGGCTAGCACCGTTGATCACCGCTATCGGTGTATCGATCTTCTTGCAGGAGTTCGTGCGCCTGTTCTACGACAAGATCCCGGGCTTCCCGAGCGCGAAGGCGAAGATCGCCTATCCGCCGATCGAAACCGTGACTGGCACGCCGTTTCAGGTGGGCGGCGTGAGCATTTCCCGGCCGACGTTGTTCACGTTCGCTGCCTTGGCGGTGTGCGCTGTCCTCCTGTGGTACTTCGTGAACCGCACCAAGCTGGGTCGCGCCATGCAGGCGACCTCGCAGGACCCGGACACGTCTCGCTTGATGGGCATCAACGTGGACCGGATCATCGTGATCGCCTTCGTGATCGGTGCCGCGCTGGCCGCGGTCGCCGGCGTCGCGCACGGTCTGCGCAATACCAATATCGAGTTCAAGATGGGCTTCACCGCTGGTCTGAAGGCCTTCACCGCCGCAGTGCTGGGCGGTATCGGCAACATTCAGGGCGCGGTCGTCGGTGGACTGGTGCTCGGCGTAGCCGAAACCCTGGTCACCGAGTACGTTCCCGGCCAATTCGGCGGTAGTAGTTGGAAGGACGTCTGGGCCTTCGTGATTCTGATCGTCGTCCTGGTCTTCCGGCCGCAGGGCCTGATGGGTGCAAAGGTGGTGGACCGCGCATGACGATCAAGATTCCTGACACCCTGGTGGCTCGCTACTCCGGTGTCGCATTCCCCGCGGTACTGACCGGCGCGGTTCTGCTGATCGTCGGCTCGCTGCTGCCGTGGACGTACGACCGCTCGATCATGGGCGACCTGACGGTCTACTTCTACCCGGCCGGCCCGCAGTGGCTGACGCTGCTCGCGGCGCTGCTCGCGATTTTCCTGATCCTCATTCCGCGGCTGAAGTTCCTGCACGCCCTGGCGGAGTACTTCAACCCGCCGGCCGCACTCAAGGCTCTGAGTACGACGACCCTGATCGCTGTGGTGATCGTGCTCGGCGGCATCGTCCAGCCCCTCGGTGGGCTGGTCAATCTCGATCCAGGTGCCTGGGTCACCCTCGTCGGCGCGCTGGTGCTGTTCCTCGGCAGCCGCGTGCTGGAGGTCCCGGAACCGACCGATGCCAGCGACATACGGCTGGCCGGCTGGGCCGAGATCCTCGTCATCGTGGTGATGATGGCGATCGTGCTGTTCGGTGCGGCGTACGTGCTGGGCATCGATGACTCGTGGTACTTCAGCGGTCTGCTGATCTTCGTCGGCGGTGTGATCCTGGCCGCGTTCCGGTTCGGCTACTTCGGCTGGGTGGCGCATCTGGCCAACCGGAACCGCCGGGTGCTGACGCTGGCGGCCTTCGTGGTCGCGTTCATGTTCCCGTTCACCCAGGGCGGGTCGGACGCGAACATGTCGATCGCGGCGCAGATCCTGATCTTCTCCGCGACGGCCATGGGCCTGAACATCGTGGTCGGTCTGGCCGGTCTGCTCGACCTCGGGTACATCGCGTTCCTCGGGTCGGGCGCCTACGTGGCCGCCGTGTTGTCGAACTCGGCGTTCACGAACATCAACTGGCATCCGCCGTTCATGGTGGTCGTGCTGATCGGTGGCACAGTCGCGGCGATCTTCGGTTTGATCATCGGTACGCCGACACTGCGGGTCTCGGGTGACTACCTGGCGATCGTGACGCTGGGCTTTGGTGAGATCTTCCGGCTGAGTATGAACAACCTCGACGGCTCGAACGGTCCTGACATCACCAACGGTCCGAACGGTATCGCCGCCATCCCGAACCTGAACTTCTTCGGGTTCGACTTCGGCGAGACGCATGAAGTGTTCGGCCTGACGTTGGGCCGCTTCTCGAACTACTACTTCCTGCTGCTGGTGCTGATCGCTTTCGTCATCCTCGTGTTCGCCCGCCTCAACGACAGCCGGATCGGCCGTGGTTGGGTAGCGATCCGCGAGGACGAGAAGGCCGCCGAGGCGATGGGCGTGAACATCTTCGGGCTGAAGGTGCTCGCGTTCGCGATCGGCGCATTCCTGGCCGGTCTGGCCGGCACGATCAAGGCGCACCAGGATGTGTCGGTCACACCCGACCAGTACGTGTTCCTGGAGTCGGCCTTCCTCGTCGCGGCCATCGTGCTGGGTGGTATGGGCACGATCGCGGGTGTGCTGATCGGCGCGACCGTGCTGAAACTGATGCCGGAGAAGCTGCGGTTCTTCGCGGAGAACCGGTTGCTGTTGTTCGGACTGGTGCTGATCCTGATGATGCGGTTCCGGCCGGAGGGTCTGGTGGCGAGCAAACGCAGGCAGCTGGAGTTCCACGCGGAAGACGAGGAACTCGCGGATGTCATTGAGAGCGATCTCCTGGTGGAGGACACGAAATGACCATCACGGACGAGCTGTCGACGGCCTCCCTGCCGCAGGGTGAACCCCTGCTGGAGGCCTCCGGAGTGACCATGCGATTCGGTGGTCTGCTCGCGGTGAACAACGTCAACCTGTCGGTGCATCAGGGCGAGATCCTCGGTCTGATCGGTCCGAACGGTGCCGGTAAGACGACGTTCTTCAACTGCCTGACCGGCCTGTACAAGCCGACCGGCGGTCAGGTCCGGTTCGCCGGCCAGCCGCTGGCGCCGAAGCCGCGCGCGGTGGTTCGCGCCGGGATGGCCCGGACGTTCCAGAACATCCGGCTGTTCGGCAACATGAGCGCGCTGGAGAACGTGATGGTCGGGCGTTACTGCCGGACCACCTCGGGCGCGATCACGTCGATCCTGCGTGGCCCGAAGTACCGCCGCGAGGAGAACGAGACCCGGGAGAAGGCTCAGGAGCTGCTGGACTTCGTCGGTCTCGGCAGGGTTTCGGAGCATCTCGCCCGCAACCTGCCGTACGGCGATCAGCGGCGCCTCGAGATCGCCCGGGCCCTCGCGACCGACCCGAAGCTCATCCTGCTGGACGAGCCCACGGCCGGTATGAACCCGCAGGAGACCCGGCAGGCCAGTGACCTGATCTTCAAGATCCGGGACTCGGGTCTGTCGGTCGTGGTGATCGAGCACGACATGCGCTTCATCTTCAACCTGTGCGACCGGGTGCTCTGCCTGGTCCGGGGCGAGGCCCTGATCGAGGGCACCCCGACCGAGGTGCAGTCGGACCCGCGGGTGATCGAGGCGTATATCGGTACCGGCGCCGAGGACGAAGACGACGAGCGGCCGCAGGATGGGGAGGCGTAATGACCGCGATGCTCGAGGTCAAGGACCTGGAAGTCGCCTACGGCAAGATCGTGGCGGTCAAGAAGATCAGCTTCTCCGTCGACCAAGGTCAGGTCGTCACGCTGATCGGTACGAACGGTGCCGGTAAGACGACCACCCTGCGCACGATCTCGGGTCTGCTCCGGCCGACCCACGGTGAGATCTGGTTCCAGGGTGAGCGAATCGACCAGATGCCGGCGCACGAGATCGTCAAGAGGGGGCTCGCGCACTCACCCGAAGGGCGCAAGATCTTCCCCAAGCTGACGGTCGAGGAGAACCTGCTGCTCGGTGCGTTCGCGCGCAACGACGCAGGGATCAGGGCCGACCTGGATGCGGCGTACGATCTCTTCCCGATTCTGGGGGAGCGGCGCAAGCAGCCGGCCGGTACCTTCTCCGGTGGTGAGCAGCAGATGCTCGCGATGGGCCGCGCGATGATGAGCAAGCCCAAGCTGCTGATGCTGGACGAGCCGTCGATGGGTCTGTCGCCGATCATGATGAAGCTCATCATGTCCACGGTGACCGAGCTGCAGGCGCAGGGTACGACGATCCTGCTGGTCGAGCAGAACGCGCAGGCCGCGCTGAAGCTGGCCGACCACGGGTACGTGCTGGAGGTCGGCAGGATCGTGGTGAAGGGTTCTGGTCCGGAACTGCTGGTCAACGACCAGGTCCGCAAGGCGTACCTCGGCGAAGACTGACCAGCTATACCAAAGGAAACCCCGGCTGCCTGTTGGCGGCCGGGGTTTCTGCGTTCAGCGCAGTACGACGTTCAGCGCAGTACGACCAGGAGCTGGACGAGTAGGGGAGCGACGATCAGGGCGGGCAGGAGGTCGGCAACGGCGACCTGCTTGATCTTCAGCAGGCGCAAGGCCACGCCGATCAGCATCAGACCGCCGGTCGCGCCGAGGGCGGTCACATGCGCATCCGGCAGTACGTCGCCCAGCAAGGCGCCGATCCCCGTGAAGAGTCCCTGGACCACCAGCACCACCAGGGCCGACGCGGCCACGCCCCAGCCGAGGGATGCCGCGAAGGCGATCGAGGCGAAACCGTCCAGCACCGACTTGAGCAGCAGTTGGTCGGCACCGCGGCCGAGGCCGTCCGACAATGCGCCGAGGAAGGTCAACGGCCCGACGCAGAACACCATCGAGGCAGTCACGAAGCCCTCGACGAACCGGTTCTCCTCCTCGCCATTGCCGCGTCGGCTGAACCGATGTTGCAGCCAGGCGCCGAATCCCTCCAGGCGTTCCTCGATCCGCAACAGCGATCCGGTGATACCGCCGATCAGCATGGCGCCGAGCACGATCAGGATCGGGGCGCTGTCGCCGACCGCGTCGCTGAGCACCTCGTCGCCCACCGTGAGTGCCGACATGAACGCGATCAGCAGCGTGACCAGACCGAGTGCGTCGGTGACGAGATCGCGGGTTCGGTGACTGAGTCGATGGCCGATGAGTACGCCGAGTACCGACCCGACGAGAACCGTCGCGACGTTCACGACAGTTCCGATACCGATGAACAACCCTGGTCTCCGATCGCCTCGTTCTGCTCGGCCCGCGGAACGCTTTGCAAGTGCGGCCGAAAGCCCTACTGTTGCGCGGGGATGAGCGTAACCGTCCGCCCAGTTGAAAGCCGGGGCGGATCGAGAGGGGAGGGCGGCCGTGGCACCAGCGATCGTGGTGCGCGATGCCCAGGCCGGTGATGCCGCTGCCCTGATCGCCTTGTGGCGTGAGATGACCGCGGGTTCCGGTCACCAGTCGCGGCTGCTGCCGTCCCCGACCGAGGAGTCGATCCGCGCCGCGATCGAGCGGCACCTGGCCGATCCGAACTGCCGGCTGGTCATCGCTCAGCTGGACGACGAGGTGACCGCGATGGCCTTCCTGCGGCGGATCGCGTTCAGTCCGTTCCACGACGAGGCCACCGTCACCGTGGAATACCTGCACGTCCTGAGCTCGGCCCGTCGGCATGGTCTGGGCAAGGCCTTGATCGCGGAGGCTGCGGCGTGGGCGGAGTACGAGAACAGCTCGCACGTCGCGGTGCTCGCGCCAGCCGTTGCGCGCGAGGCCAACCGGTTCCTCGCCCGGCTGGGCCTCGGCCAGGCTGCCGTGCTGCGCTTCGCCAGTACGCACACGATTCGCCGTCGGCTCGCCGCGGAGCACGCGCCGAACCTGCTGGCGCTGCTGTCATCGCGGCGATCGGTGCTCGCGCGCCGGGCCGCTCTATTGCATCGTGCCGGCGCGCCGGCAGCGGAGACTCCCGAAATCACCCTGACTACGGAGATCACCGTCCCAGTCGCACCCGAATCCGCGGGCGCCTAACCGTCAGCTTGGCGGGGCCTGGATCAGCTGGCACGTGATCCGGGCAGTGCAGATCCGCTTGTCCCGCTCGTCGGTGATGACCACGTCGTACGTCGTAGTCGTACGGCCGAGGTAGATCGCGGTCGCGACAGCGGTGACGACGCCGTCGCGGGCGGCGCGGTGGTGGGTCGCGTTGATGTCGACGCCCACGGCGACCTTGCCCATCGGGGCGCCGTGCAGCACCGAGCCGATGGAGCCGAGGCTCTCGGCCAGCACGCAGGACGCGCCGCCGTGCAGTAGGCCGAAGGGTTGCTCGTTTCCCTTGACCGGCATGGTGCCGACCAGCCGCTGCGGGGTCGCCTCGAGGATCTCGATACCCAGCTTGTCCGTGAGCGCGCCCTTGAACATCTGCTCGCTGATCTCGATCTCGCTCACTTCTTTCCCTCCATCGACGGCTCCTACCGAAGAGTACAGACAAGCCGCCAGGCGCTGGTCAAAACTGTCGGTGGTTAGCACTAGGCTCTTTCTCGTGGCTGCAGACTCCAACACTTCGACCGTGACCAAGGACCCAGCGACCGGCGCCGACGGCGGCCGACCGCGGATCCTGCTGCTGGATGGGCACTCGCTCGCCTACCGGGCTTTCTTCGCGCTGCCAGTGGAGAACTTCTCCACCAGCACCGGTCAGCACACCAACGCGGTGTATGGCTTCACCTCGATGCTGATCAACATGTTGCGCGACGAGAAGCCGACGCATATCTGCGTGGCGTTCGACGTCTCCCGCCAGACCTTCCGCTCCGAGCAGTATGCGGAGTACAAGGCCGGCCGCAGCAAGTCCCCGGACGAGTTCAAGGGTCAGGTCTCGCTGGTCAAGGAGGTGCTGGAGGCGCTGCGCATCCCGACCACCGAGATCGACGGCTGGGAGGCCGACGACGTCCTCGCGACCCTGGCCACCCAGGCGTCGGACCTGGGGTTCGAGGTGCTGATCAGCTCCGGTGACCGCGATGCGTTCCAGCTGATCAACGAGAACATCACCGTGCTCTATCCGAAGCGTGGTGTCTCCGAGATCGCCCGGATGGACCCGGCCGCCGTCGAGGAGAAGTACGGCGTCCCACCGAACCGCTACTCCGATCTCGCGGCCCTCGTCGGTGAGCAGAGCGACAACCTGCCCGGTGTGCCCGGTGTCGGTCCGAAGACGGCGGCCAAGTGGCTGAACCAGTTCGGCTCGCTGAACGACCTGATCGACCGGGTCAACGAGATCAAGGGCAAGGCGGGGGAGTCGCTGCGCGAGCACCTGGCCGACGTCATCCGGAACCGGCAGATCAACGAGCTGGTCCGCGATCTCACGCTCGACGTCACGGTCGACGACCTGGTCCGCCACCCCTGGGACCGGGAGAAGGTGCACACGCTCTTCGACGGCCTCGAGTTCCGGGTGCTGCGCGAGCGCCTCGTCGCCGAGCACGAGGAGGTCGACGAGACGATCGAGGACGGCTTCGACCTGGATGGCACGCAGCTTTCCGCCGGTGAAGTCGCCGCCTGGTTGAAGGAGCACGTCTCGACCGGCGCCCGGACCGGTGTCGCCGTGCAGGGCAACTGGGGCCGCGGCACCGGCGAGGTGACCGGGATCGCGCTGGCCACGGTCAGCGGTGCGGCCGCCTGGTTCGACCCGGGCGCGTTGACCCCGGAGGACGACGACGCCTGGCGTTCGTGGCTGGCCGATGCCGACCAGCCGAAGGCGTTGCACGACGCGAAGGGTCCGCTGCTGGCGTTCCTCGAGCGCGGCTGGACGTTGGGTGGGCTCACGTCCGACACGCAGCTCAGCGCGTACCTGGTCCGCCCGGATCAGCGGTCGTACGACTTGGCCGACCTGACCGTGCGCTACCTCAAGCGCGAGCTCCGCGCCGAGGAAGCGGAGAACGGGCAGCTGAGCTTCGACGACATCGAGGGCGGTCCCGCCGCGGATGCGACGATGCTGCGCGCCCGCGCGATCGCCGATCTGGCCGACACGCTCGACGCCGAGATCGAGAAGCAGGCGGGTACGACGCTGCTGTCCGACGTCGAGCTGCCGTTGATCGACGTCATCGCGGCGATGGAGCGCGACGGGATCTTCGTCGATCGGGCGTATCTGGAGCAGCTCGAGCAGCGCTTCGCCACCGGCGTGAAGGAGGCCGCTACTTCGGCGTATGAGGTGATCGGCAAGGAGATCAACCTCGGTTCGCCGAAGCAGCTGCAGGTGGTGCTGTTCGACGAGCTCGGCATGCCGAAGACCAAGCGCACGAAAACCGGTTACACCACGGATGCCGACTCGCTGCAGTCCCTCTTCGAGAAGACCGAGCACCCCTTCCTGGCGTACCTGCTGGCCCATCGCGACGCGTCCCGGCTGCGGCAGACGGTCGAGGGCCTGCTGAAGACGATCAGCGCGAGTGACGCGCGGATCCACACGACGTTCAACCAGACGATCGCCGCCACCGGCCGGTTGAGCTCCACCGATCCGAACTTGCAGAACATCCCGATTCGCACCGAGGAGGGGCGCCGGATTCGCGAGGCCTTCATCGTGGGCGAGGGGTACGAGGGCCTGATGAGCGCCGACTACAGCCAGATCGAGATGCGGATCATGGCGCACGTCTCGGCTGACGAGGGCCTGATCGCGGCGTTCAACTCCGGCGAGGACTTCCACTCGGTCACGGCCGCGCGGGTCTTCTCGGTCGAGCCGGCCGAGGTCACCGGCGAGATGCGCGCCAAGATCAAGGCGATGAACTACGGCCTCGCGTATGGGCTTTCGGCGTACGGGTTGAGTCAGCAGCTGAAGATCGGCGTGGACGAGGCCAAGGGCCTGATGGACGAGTACTTCGAGCGTTTCGGTGGCGTCCGGGACTACCTGCGCAGCATCGTCATCGACGCCAGCAAGACGGGTTACACCGAGACCATTCTCGGCCGTCGCCGCTACCTGCCGGACCTCACCAGCGAGAACCGCCAGCGCCGCGAGATGGCCGAGCGGATGGCGTTGAACGCGCCGATCCAGGGCTCCGCCGCCGACGTGATCAAGATGGCCATGCTCAAGGTCGACGCCTCGCTGCGCTCGTCCGGGCTCAAGTCGCGAATGCTGCTCCAGGTCCACGACGAACTGGTCTTCGAGATCGCCCCCGGTGAGCGCGAAGCCCTGGAAGAGCTGGTCCGTCGCGACATGGGTGCCGCCGTCGACATGGCCGTCCCGCTCGACGTCTCCGTCGGCGTCGGCCGCTCCTGGCACGAGGCCGCCCACTGACCGGCCCACGGCGTCCACAGCAGGCGCGGAAGCAGGCGCCAAAGCCGCACGGCAAAGTGGGAGACGCCGTGGGGCAGGAGGTCGCGGTCGAGTTGATGGCCGCGGTCGAGGCTTCGCTGGTCGATTCGCCGTACGTCGTGAGGCCGACGCGAGCCGGGTTCGACGTCGCGCTGAACCTGACCGATGCCCGCTGGTGGTCGTTGTACCAGCGGCAGGGCTTGCGCCACACGTTCGTCCAGCACGTCGCGCTCAAGCGGTCGAGCCGGCTTTACCGGGTGACCGACGAGGCGTATGAGGTCGACTGGGCCGTCGGCGCGGCGGCTGGGCTCGAACCACGCTTGGGAATTCGCATCAAGCACCGCGCGGGCCGAGTGGTGAACTTGACGTTCACCCCGGCCTCCGCGGTCCGCGACGTCCAGACCGACTACACCTTCTCCTCGGAGGAGGCCCGCCGCCTCATCACCAACGCCGCCCGCCGGCTCGGCTGGGTCCAACGCCTCGACCGCGCGCAAAAGGTCGGCATCATCATCGGCGTCGCAGGCCTGGCCGTCGCCCTCACCACGATCTTCCTGGCCATCACCTACGCCTAGCTTGCGGTTTTGAAAGTCGGGATGGGGCTGTTGCGCAGGGCTTCCTTGACGTTGTGGAGCTCGCGCGCGGGGATGTCGGGGAGGGCGTCGGGCGCGAACCAGCCGACTTCGAGGGACTCGTCGTCGTTCACGCGAGCCTCGCCGGCGATGGCGCGGCAGCGGAAGGTGAGATCGAGGTACTGGACCTTGTCGCCATTGGGGTAGGCCGACGGCTTCAGGGTCTCGATCGCCACCAGGCTTTCGACGCGCGCCTCGACACCGGTCTCCTCGAGGATCTCGCGGATCAGGCCGACGGCAGGCTGCTCACCGGGCTCGAGAATGCCGGCGACGAGACCCCAACGGCCGGTGGTCACGCGTCGCGCGAGCAGCACGCGACCGTCGTCATCGAACACGACGCCGGTGACGCCGGGAAGCCATAGCAGGTCGTGCCCGATCTTCTCGCGCAGCGCCAGGATGAAGTCAGGGGTTGGCATGCAACCGACCCTATTCCACCGCTTGTAAGGCCTGACGAGCCAGGCCGTCAAGAGCCCACGATTGCAGGAACTCCTAGTTGTGACGGGCATTTTCCGAGCCTTACCTTCAGGCCACAACTAGTGAGGGTGGGGACCAATGGGCGCACACCGCAAGAAGAAAACCTTGACCGGATTGGCCGCGATCATCGCGATTGTGGCGAGCCTCCTAGCGGTCCAGCAGAGCGCGACCGCCGCGACGCCCGTTGGCCCGCAGACGGCGGCGGCGCTCAACACCGCCTTCAACACGTACGGCGATACGTCCGGCGAATGGAGCGGCGCTGACGGCACGGCCTCGGTCACGCTGCCGGATGGACGCGTCGCGTGGCTCTTCTCCGACTCCTACATCGGCCCGGTCAACGCCGACCACAGCCGGCCGAAGACCACGCCGATGATCAACAACTCGATCGTCATCCAGACGTCGGCCGGTCTGACCGACACGATCATGGGCGGTACGACGACCGCGCCGCAGGCCGTCATGCCGCCGCCTGCAGAGGGCGAGTTCTACTGGGTCCAGGACGGCACGGTAAGCGGCGGCAAGTTGCGTGCCATCTACGGCCGGTACGCGCGTTCCGGTCAGGGCAATCTCGACTTCGTCCTCAAGAGCAGCGTGGTGGCGACGTTCGACGCGACGACGCTTGCGTTGGAGTCGGTGACGCCGGTGCCGGGCACGCCGAAGATCGCGTGGGGTGCGGAGTTGTTGGAGGACGGCGCGACGACGTACGTCTATGGCTCGGAGTACACCACCGCGGGCTCGCGTTATGCGCACGTCGCGAAGACGTCGGCCGATCTCACGCAGCCGTGGCAGTACTGGAACGGGACGACCTGGGTGACCGACGAAGCCGAGTCGAAGCGACTCCTCAGCGGCGTCGGCACAGCCTTCGGCGTCCAGAAGGTCGCCGGCGGGTTCGTCCTGGTGACGCAACAGGCGAACGCGATCTTCCACCCGGGCATCGTGGCCTATCCCGCGACCAACCCGACCGGCCCGTTCGCTGAGCCCACCACCTTGGTGCAGGCGCCCGAGATGGTGCCCGGCTCGTCCAACATCGTGTACGACGCCCACGTGCATCCGCAGTTGGCCACGTCCGGCAAGCTGCTGGTGTCGTACAACGTGAACACGCTCGACGGCGACGCCAACTACGCCGACGCGCGGATCTACCGGCCGAGGTTCATCGAGGTGGCGTGGCCGCGGCCCGTGCCCGATCCGTCGACTCTGCCCGCTGCGCCGACCGGTCTGACCGCTGCGCCCCAACTGGATGGCTCGGTCAAACTCACTTGGCAGGCGGTCGCGGGCGCGGCGTCGTACCGGGTGTATCAGCGCAACGTGACCGGTGGTCAGACCCACTTCCACCAGGACCAGACCGTGCTCACGACCCCGGCGCACACGGTCAGCGGGCTGCGCTCGGGCGAGGAGTACCAGTTCAAGGTCGTCGCGGTCGACCCCGACGGCGAAAGCTTGCCGTCGGCAACGATCCCCGTCACGGTCGTACTGGATCCGCCCGACGCACCCACGGCGGTGACGGCCACGCCTGACGGGAACGGCGATGTCGTCGTCGCCTGGCATGGCGTGCCGAATGCGTGGAACTACGAGGTCACCTTCCGCAACGTCACCCAGGAGGACGAGGAGTTCTCGCTCGCGACCACGGTCGGCGGCACGGTCAACTCGTTTAAGGTCAGCGAGTTGACCGATGGCGATCTCTACGAGTTCCGGGTGCAGACGATCGCGGCCGGTGGATCGTCCGCGCCCTCGGCGTTGGCCCAGGCGACACCGCATGCCTTGCCGCCGCCCAAGCCGACAGGTCTGACCGCGACGGCGTTGGCGAACGGTCAGATCAAGCTCAGCTGGGACAGCGTCGGCACTGGCCCTTGGTACTGGGTCTACCAGCGTGACGTGACGGCCGAGGACCCCGAGTTCAGCAAGTTGTCCCTGCCGATCTCGTCCGGTACGACGATGAACGCGGGTTATCTCGTCGACGGCCACAACTACGAGTTCAAGGTCACCAGCTACACCAACGCGGGTGAGTCCGAGGACAGCAACGTCGTCAGCGCGGTAGCGAAGTACCCGCCGACGCCTGGTGTGACCGGTCTGACCGCGACCCCGGGCGACGGCAAGGTCGTACTCAATTGGAACAGCGCGGGCGAGGACGTCTGGTACTGGATCTACCAGCGCGACGTCACCGAAGAGGACGCGACGTTCACCCAACTGCCGCTGCCGATCTCGTCCGGTACGACGATGACCGCGGGCTTCCTCAGCAACGGCCACACGTACGAGTTCAAGATCGCGGCGATTGCCGACGCGGGCGTCGGACCGCAGAGCGCGGCCGTGACGGCTCGACCAATGCCGCCGAAACCGGCCGTCGTCACCGGCGTCAGCGCGACCCCGCAGACGGACGGCGGGATCCGGCTCAACTGGACGGCGCAGCCTTCGGTCTTCTACTGGATCTGGATGCGCGACGCCACCGCCGGCGAGGCCATGCGCAAGCTGGAATGGCCGACCGACAAGACGACGTGGGATGCCGAGCTGCTCAAGCACGGCCATCGCTACGAGTTCCGCATCGTCGCGAACAACATGTCCGGCGACGGTCCCTCTAGTGTCACGTTCGCCGCCACCTCGACGTACGCCAAACCCGCAGCGCCGACGAATCTGCGTGCACGGGCGATGGGCAACGCCGTCATCAACCTCGACTGGGACGGCCCGACGGGCGTCTACTACTGGATCTACCGACGCGACGTCACGGCGGGAGAGGCGTTTGCGAAGAGCAGCCTGCCGACCGACGACACGTCGGCGAACCTGGGCCTGATGAAGGCGGGCCACAAATACGAGTTCCAGGTCAGCGCCGAGAACCAGGGCGGTGAGGGAGCACGCTCGGCCATCGCCAGCGCCACGTCGTACGGCGGTCTGCCCGGCGCGCCGACCGGTCTGACCGCGACTGCCGGGGATGGCCAGGTGCGGTTGGCGTGGGGCGCGAGCAGTACGTCGGGCGTGCTGTACAACGTCTACCAGCGTGACCGCACCAACGGTCAGTCCTGGCAGCGGCTGCCAACGCCGGTCAACGGGCTCGCCATCACGGCGGGCTACCTGATGAACGGGCACACGTACGAGTTCAAGGTGACCGCCTCCAACGCGGTCGGCGACAGCGCGGCATCGAACGTAGCCTCCGCGCGACCGCTGCCGCCGTTGCCCAAGGCACCTACCTCGATCGTGGCGTCACCGCGGGACGCGTCGGTCTACCTGGACTGGCCCGCCAGTACGACGCCGAGCGTGTACTACGAAGTCCGGTATCGCGCGGCCGGTGGGACCTGGAAGCAGATGGCCTACCCGATCGTCGACCAGACCTGGCTGACGGTGACGTGGCTGTCGAACGGTACGACGTACGAGTTCCAGGTGCGTGCGGCGAACCTCGCGGGCGTTTCCGCGTGGTCGCCGAGTGACACGGCTCGCCCGATGCCGCCGCTCCCGGTGGCGCCTGCCAACTTGACGGCGGTGGCGGGGAACTCGCAGGTGTCGCTCGACTGGCCGGCCAGTGTGACGCCAGGCGTCTTCTACTGGGTGGAGTACCGGTTGGCGGGTGGAGGCTGGACCCGGTTGAAGTACCCGATCGGCAACGGCATCACGGCATGGACGATCACCTGGTTGGTCAACGGCAAGACCTACGAGTTCCGGGTCCGGTCAACCAACCTGGCAGGCGACTCCGCGCCATCCGTGGTGAGGTCAGCGCGACCGTTGCCTCCCTTGCCGCCCAGAGCCGAGGTCTCGAGCTTCAACGAGTTCAATGCCGGCACCTTGGAGGTCGGTTGGAATATCCCGTTCCTCGAGCAATGGAGCACTGCCGTCTACTACCGGGATCTGACGCTGCAGGGGCCGACTCGTCGCGTGGTTCTTGGCACCAGCTCCAGGAGAGCCAAGCTGGTCCTCGCGGAGAATCACTACTACGACGTGTCGATCGCGCACATCAACGTCAGAGGTGAGGGACCGAGATCGGAGCACAACCTGCACGCCACGACGTTCAACTGGCGGTCTGCGGCTCCGCGGCGGCAGAAGAACCGGGACAACGGTTCGAATAGCTCCGCGATCGCGACCATCTTGTGGAAGAACCTCGACTGCCGTAACGGCGTATCGCAGACGGTCTGCTTCTGGTACTCGCCCGCCGCGGGCAGGCCGATGACCTTGGGGGACTATCTCTACTACCCGCACAGCGAGTCGGACCTCCGGAAGAAGCTCAGGTGCGAGGCCACGGAGTCGGCTCAGCTCGCCGGCAGACAAGGCGCCAGTTACGGGCGGGGTTACGGTCCCCACTTGATGGAGCACGAGGCGATTCACTCCGTGCAGTACGCCCGCTACGACAACGCGGCAAAGTTCGCTTTCGACTACTGGCGAGCCGGCGTGGACGAGGACAACAGATTCGAGCAAGAGGCCAACCTCTACTGGGGCAGCTATCTCTATGCGAGTGACGTAGACGGGTGTCCCTACTCATGGTGAAACGGCTGATAGTTGCAGTGTTGCTTGTGATCCTGCTTTCGCCATCGCCTGCAGTGGCCCAATCGGCGTTGGTGGCGGATCCGGCGGCGTTGGTGAATCCGATGGTTGGGACGATGCATACGCCGGGGCAGGTGGGGAACTCGGGGAACACGTTCCCGGGGCCGAGTGCGCCGTTTGGGCAGGTGCAGTGGGGGCCGGATACGTCGCCGCGGTTCCCGGGTGGTGGGTACGACTACACCGCCACCGCGTTGCACGGGTTCAGCATGACGCGGATGAGTGGTGCTGGTTGTGGGGCGTACGGTGATCTGCCGTTCCTTCCGATCACCGGCGCCGTACCGGCGAACAAGGATGACGCGACGGTCGGGTTCAAGCACGTCAACGAGACAGCCCGCGTCGGGTACTACGGGCTGACTATGAATAACAACGTGAAGGTCGAGCTCACTACCAGCCCGCGTACCGGGCTTGGTCGCTTCACCTTTCCGGCGGGTGTGGCCGCGACGATGCTGCTCAAGGCGGCGGGTGGCGCGGCCGCGTCTGAGGCCGATATCAACGCCATCAGCACGACGGAGGTCACCGGTTGGACGGGGGCGGGCGCCTTCTGCGCTAGGCCGGAGCAGCACTACAAGCTGTTCTATGCGGTGAAGTTCGACAAGGCGTTCTCGGCGTCGGCAGTTTGGCCCGGCAAATGGCCATGGGTGACCGGTGAAGGTGGAATGGCGCTGACCTTTCCGGCCGGCACAGTGGTGAAGGCGAAGGTCGGTATCTCCTTTGTCAGCGTGGCGAATGCGCAGGCCAATCGCGACACCACCGCGACGTGGGATCTGCCGACCGTCGAGCAGGCCACCAAGACACTCTGGAACAACCAGTTGACCGGGATCCAGATCGGCGGCGGCACGCTCGATCAGCAGAAGACCTTCTACACGGCGCTTTATCACTCGCTGCTGCATCCGAATGTTTTCAGCGATTCCAACGGCCAATACATCGGCTTCGACAAGGTGGTGCGCACCTTGCCGGCTGGTCAGGCGAACTTCTATGCGAATTTCTCCGGCTGGGATACCTATCGAACACAAATCCAGCTGACCGCATTGGTAGCGCCCGCACAGACCTCGGACATGGTTCGCTCACTGTTGCTGGATTACGACCACAGCGGCCGATTGCCGAAATGGCCGGTGGCGAATGGCGAGACGTACATGATGGTGGGTGATCCGGCGATACCGATCATCGCGTCGGCCTACGCGTTCGGTGCGCGGAACTTCGACGCGACCAAGGCGCTCAACGCGATGATCGACCAGGCCACCGGGCGCAGTGACGTCCGGCCCGGCAACGGCTATCTCGACACTCACGGCTATCTGCCCACGGATGGCGGGTACGACTGCTGCCACCACAACGGCACGGTCTCGACCTCGCTCGAGTACAACATCGCCGACTTCGCGCTCTCGGCCTTCGCCGGTGCGCGGGGTAATACGGCCGCGCAGGCGAAGTTCCTCGACCGCGCGCAAGGTTGGCAATACCTGCTCAACCCTGCGAGCGGTTTCATGCAGCCGCGCCGATCGACAGGGGCCTGGAAGGAGAACTTCGACCCGACCATCTTCGACCAAGCCGACTGGGCCGAGGGCAACGCCTGGAAGTACACGCCGATGGTGCCGTTCAACGCGCACGGCCTGATCGCGGCCAAGGGCGGACCGGCGGCGATGAACCAGTACCTCGATACGCACTTCGTGACGCTCAACCAGATACCGGGATCATCCGCGTGGATGGGCAACGAGCCGAGCTTCGGTACGCCGTGGCTCTACGCGTACACGGGTGCGCCGTACAAAACGCAGCAGGTCGTACGGCGCGTCCAGAACGAGTTGTTCGGCAACCGGATCGACGGTCTCGCGGGCAACGACGATCTCGGCTCGCTCTCGTCGTGGTACGTCTGGTCGGCGCTCGGGTTCTACCCGGCCGTGCCCGGTACGGCGGACCTGGTGCTGGGTAGTCCGTTGTTCCCCGAGGCGGTGGTGCGGTTGCAGGGTGGCAAGTCCTTGCGGATCAACGCCCCGGCCGCGACGACCTCAACGCCGTACGTGCAGAGCATGACGGTCAACGGCGCGCCCTGGGAGAAGGCCTTCCTCACGCCCGGCCTGTTGACCGATGGCGGCGTGATGGACGTCGTACTCGGCGCGCAACCGAACACCGCGTGGGCGGCGAACGGCAAGCCCCCGTCGTACGGCGCGGACGCGATGGCCGTCGCGAACAACACCGGGACGAGCCATGACGCGATGCCGGGGGAGGCGAACTACGACAACTTCGGCTCGGGCTATTCGGTCGAAGCCCTTGCGGCGAAGGGGTTTGTGCCGGGGAGCAAGGTGGTTGCCGGAGGCATCGGTTACACCTGGCCGAATATCGACGCGGGCCAGTCGGACAATACGGTCGCGCCCGGTCAGACGTTGCAGGTGGCGAGTCCACCCGGGGCGAACCGGCTCGGCATCCTCGGCAGTAGTGAGGGCAATGCGGACGGCGTGTCCGGTCAGGCCGTGATCAGGTACTCGGATGGGACCAGTCAGGCCGTCGAACTCGGCTTCAGCGATTGGACGCTGGGCGGTGGCACTACGTCGCTGAGGCCGGACAACCAGGTCGCGGCGGACATGACATATCGGAACAACTACTGGGCGGGAGGGCCTGAGCAGGTTCGGACGTACCTCTATAGCGCGTCGTTCGCGATCGACCCGGCGAAGACCGTGGTCGGCGTACAGCTTCCGGCCGCGGCGGCGACCGGCCGGCTGCACGTGTTCGATGTCGGATTTTCCGGCCATCGGGATAACGCCGGTGTCAGTGATGACAACAAACTCGGTACGGCCGACTTCGACAACAGCTCGGTGAGCTACTCGCGGCAGGCCCTTGCCGGTGCCGGGCTCAACCCGGGTGCCCAGGTGGTTCATGGCGGTCTGACCTACACCTGGCCCGGGACGGCCGCGGGGGATCGGGACAACTATGTGGCCGCCGGGCAGACCATCCCGGTGCCGGTCAAGGCAGGCGCGACCAAACTCGGCCTGCTCGGTGCCGCGGAAGGCTGGCCCACCGGCGTCTCCGGCGAGGCCACGGTCGTCTACACCGACGGCACCCGCCAGCCGGTGACGATCGGCTTCACCGACTGGACCCGTGGCGGTGGTTCCGAGGCGGTCGGGCACGGCAACACCGTCGTCGCCACCATGTCGTACCGCAACTGGCCCTTCGTCGGCCGGGACACGGTCAACACCTACATGTACGCCGAAACCGTGCCACTCGCCGTCGGCAAAACCGCGGCCGCCATCGTGCTACCGCCCCCAAGCGGCGGCTACGGCCGGCTCCACGTCTACGCGGTTTCGACGGGATAGGCCTGGACTGGGCGGTGGATGCCGTTGGCCAGGGCAACGGACAAGCCGACGGCACAGGTCGCGGTCATCGCCACCAGCGCGTTGATCCCGGCCGTGCCGACGGCGAAACCGCCCGCCAGGATGACCAAAACGCTGCCGGTGAGGATGGCCAGGCCGACCCATTGCACCATCGCGACGTACCGCTCTTGCCGGGCGATCGCCGCGAGCACGACCAGGTGGAGGACGGCATACGCCGTACCGGAGATGGCGAACAGCCAGGCGATCGGGCCGACCGCGGCGTACTCCTCGCCACCCACGACGGCGACGACCAGATCCGGTAGCAGCAGCGTGCCGGCGATGGCTATGAGGCCGATGCCGGCGACGACTTTGACCGCGTTGCGCAGGCGGCGGCTGTCGTCGGGGTCGGACGCGAGCGCGGGGAAGACCACGACGCTGACGAACTGCGGCAGGAACAGACATGCCTTCGCCACGATCACGCCGGCCGCATACCGCCCGCTGTCGTCGGGGTCCATCAAGGCGCGGGCGAGCAGTACGTCGGCGTTCGCGATGACGAAGAACGCGGCGAGCGCGTGGGTGCCGCGCAGGGTCTCGTGGAAGATCTGGCGCACCTCGCCGGGCTGGGCGCCGGTCGAGCCGCGCAGGACGAAGGCGGCGGCCAGCACCGGGAGCGCCGTACCGGCCGCGATCCCGCCCATCGCGCCGACCAGAGACGGCTCGATCATCAGGCCGAGGCCACCGAGACCGACCCGGCCGACGCCGACCATCGCGTACACGATCGCGAGCTCACGCCAGTGCTCACCGCCCTGCAGTACGCCGAGTTGCGCGCCGAGCACGGTCATCAAGCCGAGGGCCGGGGCGAGCAACGCCACGGCGACGATCGAGTCGATGTGCAGCAGCAGGATGGTCACGGGGGTCGCGAGCAGCGCCAGCACGGTGAGCCAGATCCCGCCGACGCGGCCGGCCTTGAGCAGGCTGTCCGCGAGCACGGCCTGCCCGGGGCCGGTGTGGGTGGCGATCCGGCGGGCGCCGGTGGCCTGCAGGCCGAGTGAGGCGACGTTGCCGATCAGGACGAGGCCGAGCAGCGCGGTGAGGGCGCCGAACTGGGCCGGGGCGAGCGCGTGCACCGCCACCAGGGTGAACCCGTAGGCGGCGACGTTCATCACCGCCATGCCGATGCCGACTAGTCCCGCGCCCTTGACGAGAGAGTGGGCGGGCTCGGTGGGTGCTTGCGTGGGTGTTGGTTCGAATGGCATCGACTGAGTTCCCTGGCGGTCGGGTAATCACTGTTTGGAACGGAAGCGTAGCGGTCCGTGACGAAACTGGATTGTCAGGACCATTTCGCCGCCATTTGCTGCTTGGACAACGACTCGGTCTCGGCCCGGGCTACGGGGTCCTGAGGTCTTGTGCGGCTCTGTTACTCCCTGGTAGTAACATCTTTCAGCTTTCGGATCGGGACATATGTCCAGGTCTGTGTTCTTGGATTGGCCGGGAGGGGTCCGCGGTCCGTCCACAGTGAGGTGGCTTTGTCCACAGTGAGGTGGAGGACATGCAGCGCAGTACCTTGCTCGGAGGTGCTCTGCTGGCGGTGGCCGCGGGACTGCTGGTCGTGATCGGGGAAGCCCTCGGTCTCGATACGCAGCACGTGGCCCTGCTGGGGGGTGCCCTGGGTGGTGTGATCGGTCTGGTGCCGGACCGTAGTCCCGCTCTGCGGGTGGCCGGTTTCGTCGCCGGTGTCTTCGTCGCCTGGTTCGGTTTCGCCGTCCGGGCGCTCTATCTGCCCGACGCCGTCTCCGGCCGGGCCTTCGCGGCGTTCCTGGTGGTCGCCATCTGCCTCGGTATCGCCGTCGCCTCGGGCAGCCGCCTGCCGATGTGGTCGCTGTTGCTCGGCGCGGCCGCCATGGTCGGCGCCTACGAGGAGGCCTACACCGCGGACACCCCGGCCTTCCTGGCCGAATCGCCCGGTGCCGCGACCGGCGTACTGCTGGCCGCCGCGATCGGCTTCCTCGCCACCACGGTGCTCGGCCCGCAGGTGTCGGCCGCCCGCCGCCGCGAGACCAAGCCCGCACCGACCCAGGAATTCGCTTCTGTCGAAGGAGATCGTTCGTGAAGTGGCTCAACCGTGGTCTGGCCGTGGGCGTCGCGCTGCCGACGGCCTTCTTGCTTGCCACCTCGACCGCCTTCGCCGGCGCTGTCGACGGCCCGGTCTCCGTCACGAATACCGAGACCGTGCAGGCGCAGCTCGACCCGAGCGGCAAGGTCGAGGGCGTACGCATCTACGAGCAGCTCTCGTTCACCGGTAAGGGCAAGGTGAAGGTCGCCAACCCGGTCTCGGCCGACGGCCTGCGCAACCTCGACGGCTTCGGTGGGCTGTCGGAGAAGAACGGCATCCTCACGGTCGACACCGAGGTCGACGGCGAACAGCGGATGCGTACGGTCAGCGACTTCGACAAGAAGAAGCTGCCGATCAAGGTCGCCGTGACGTACACGCTGAACGGCAAGAAGCTGCGCAAGCCGTCCGACGCCGTTGGCAAGAGCGGCCGGCTCGAGGCGCACTACAAGGTCGAGAACACGTCGGCCCAGCCGCGGACCATCACGATCAAGGACGGCAACGGCCAGAACATCGCGGAGGAGACCACGGTCGTCATCCCGATGGTCGGCCAGCTCGCTACCGTGCTGCCGTCTTCGTTCAGCGAGGTGACGTCGGACGAGGCGAACAAGGCCGGCGATGGCAAAGGCGGGACGAAGCTGAGCTTCACCGTCACGCTCTTCCCGCCTGTTGGTGCTGCGACTGCCGAGTTCGGGTGGGCGGCTGAGGTGCGGGATGCGGTCATTCCTGAGGCTGAGTTGACGGCGCTGCCGATCAGCCCGCTGGAAAGCCCGTCCTTCAAGACTGCGGTGACCGGGTATGAGAGCGGCGCGGAGAAGGGTGCTGACTTGGTCGAGGGCGGTACGACGCTCGACACCAACCTCATCAAGCTGCGGGATGGCGCGAACAAGCTCCTCACGGGTCTGCTCCAGCTCAACGCAGGTGCCGCCGAGCTCAACCGGGGCCTCGCCGACAAGGCCGCCCCTGGTGCCAACAAGCTCTCCGCCGGCGCCACCAAACTCAGCAGAGGCCTAGGCGACCTCGAAACCGGCGCCGACACCCTCCGCGCAAAAATGGCCGAAGCCGACGCAGGCGCCGCGAAGTTGAACAAGGGCGCAGGCGACCTCAACACCGGCGCAGGCAAGCTCGCCGCCGGCGCCGGCAAGCTCAAGAAGGGCACCGGCGATCTGAAGAACGGTGCTGGCAAGCTCAAGTCCGGTATCGACCAGCTGTCGAATGGCGCGGGGACCCTGAAGAAGGGCACCTCCCAGCTCAGCAGCGGTCTGCAGTCGGCGAACAACAAGGCGCCGGCTCTGATCGGCGGGCTGGCCCAGGTCCAGGGTGGCCTGACATTGGTCGAGGACGGCCTCGTGAAGATGTACGGCGGCATCGGTGGGTTGCCAGCGCAGGCGAAGCCGCTCTACGACGGCATCAAGAAGCTGCAGGCCGGCATCGGCAGCAAGGACGCGGAGGGGACGCTGATCGCCGGGCTCGAGAAGCTGAAGGTGCAGATCGCCGCGTCGGGCCCGGGCCTCGACAAAATGATCGCTGGCGTCTACCGAGAGAGCGACACCAAGGCTTCGTCGGGCGCCTACCAGAAGATCGGTTGTGCGGTCAGAGTCGTGAAAGCCCTAAATGAAGGCAAGGCACCAAAAACCTTCGACAACCCCGAAGACCGATTCTGCTACGGCGCCCAGTGGCCGTTGCTGAACGTCGTGGGTATCACTGCAGAACCGGCGCTGAGTGTGGTCCGCAAAACCGTGCTCAAGTCGCTGTCCGACGAGTTGGCAGCAGGGCAGAGCAAGCTCGCCGACCCTGGCGATCTCACGCCGGACATCGACAAGCCGCTGCCGGACGACGCGACTCTGCAGCTTGGATTGGCCTACCTCAAGGGTCGGTTGACCGAGCGGGCTGTACCGGGTTTGACGCAGGTGCAGTGCGGTCTGAGCAACAAGGCCGACGCTTCTTGCCCCAAGGAGAAGCCTGGCTTGATGCAGGGACTGGACGCCCTTGATGCAGGAATCGGCGAGCTGGTGTCCAAGGTAGTCGGCAGCGTCCAAGGCGGGATCGGTAAGGAGGCCGACAAGCCTGCGAACAAGACGCTTCGTGGTGGCGTGAACGGCCTGCAGGCCGGTGTCGGCCAGATCCAGGCCGGTGGCGAGAGCTTGCTTGAAGGACTTGCGCTGCTCAGCGATGGCGCCGGAAAGGTCGACGCGGGCACCGGCCGACTGGCCTCCGGGCTCGACCAGGCGAACACGGGTATGGGCACGCTGGCGGCAGGTGCCGGCAAGCTCGAAGCGGGAGCCGGTGAACTTGCCGCGGGTACTTCGAAGTTGAAGGCTGGCACGGGTGTGCTTGTTGGTGGAACTGAGAAGTTGGATAACGGGTTGACGTTGTTGACTGGTGGCGCGGGCAAGGTTGCCGAGGGTGCCGGGAAGGCGTCGACTGGTTCGGATCAGTTGTCTGATGGTGCTCGTGAGTTGGCGACTGGTATCGGTACTGCGGCTGAGGGGTCGGGCAAGTTGTCCGACGGGCTGCAGAAGGCGTCCGAGGCTGGTCCGGCGCTTGGTCAAGGCGCTGACCGTTTGTCCAAGGAGGGTGCGAAGAAGCTGGTCAACAGTGGCCAGGAGACGGCGATGGACTTCGGTCGTCGGTACGCGATGCTGGCCGCTTCGGCAGACCGCGCCAAGACCGAGGCCATGCCGTATGGCGCACCCGAGGGCGCGGCGAGCGCCACGGCGTACTCGCTGAAGCTCTCCGGCGCCACCGGCGAAGGCGGTCGCAACTTCGGCCGCCTGGTCGCAGCCCTCGCGGTCTTCGCCGCAGCGCTCGGCCTCACCGGCATCATCCGCCGCCGCTTCGCCTAACACCCGCAGGCGATAGCCAACGGTCCCGCCGCCCCGAACCTTGGGGGCGGCGGGACCTTTTGTCGTAACGCTCCTCAGGGTGAATCGTCCAGATTCGGGGCGCGCCAGGCCGTCAGAGGCTGGGCTCTAGGCGGTAGTTTCCCTTGTGGATAAGGGCTTTCGGGTTTGGACTCGAACATGTGCTCGACTATAATCGAGCACATGTTCGATGACCTGCTTCGCCTGTCGCCCGACGAGATCCTGTCCGTCGGGGATGAATCGTGCGCGATCCGCGACCTGGCCGACGCGCGTTTCTTGGCGGTGGTGTCGGCGTATGCCCATCACCACACCGAGCTTGATGTCCCTGCTGGCGCTGCGGAGCTTGTGGGGTGTGAGCGGTTGAAGGTGTACGGCGGTGAGGGGTGCCCGGGGGTGGGGGAGTTCGCGGTGCTGGAGTTGGGTTGCCGGTTCGGGTTGTCGCCGGGGGCTGCGTCGGACCTGGTGAGTGAGGTGCTGGCATTGCAGTACCGGTTGCCGCGGACCTGGGCGCGGGTGATGGCCGGGGAGGCGATTCCGTGGCGGGCCCGAAGAATCGCCCGCGCGTGCATGTCGTTGTCGCAAGAGGCCGCCGCGGTGGTGGATGCGAAGGTCGAGTCGTTGGTGAATTCGTTGACGCCGCGGCGGCTGATGAAGATTGTGAAGGCCGCGATGATGGAGGCCGACCCGGCCTTGGCGAAGGCTGCTGCGGATCTGGCGGCGCGTTCGCGTGGGGTATGGGTCGGCCAGTCGGACAACAGTGGCACCAGAACCGCCGCGGTCCGTGCCTCGACCGGCGACATCGCCCGCTTCGATGCCGTGGTCCAGGATGTCGCCGAGACACTGGGCGCCCTGGGTGACACCGGCTCAGTGGACGAACGCCGTGCCAAGGCCCTTGGCTGGCTGGCCGATCCGTGGGCCGTCATCGAACTTCGCAACGAGCGCCGCCGCACCAATTCACCCTCCAACACCCCCACCAACCTCACCGAGGCTGCCAACTCCACCGAGGCTGCCGAGTCTGCGGATGCCGCCGGGTCTGCCGACTGCGCTGGGTCTGGTGGCTGTGCGGAGGATCGGTTGGCGCAGCGGTTGGCTGACGTCAAGGAGCGGGCCCGGGCGCGTGATCGTGAAGCGGCGCGTGTGGATCGGACCAGCGGTGGGGCCAGGGGATCCGGCGGTGCCGTTGGGTCGGGTGGGGTGCACACGATGTATCTGTTCTTGAGTGATGTGACGTTGGCGGCCGGTGAGGGTGTGGTTCGGGTTGAGGGTTTCGAGCCGCATTTGGCGTCGCAGGTGCGCGAGTTGCTGGGGCACGACAAGGTGGTCGTGAAGCCGGTGATCGATCTGCGGGAGAACGTGCCGGTGGATGCGTATGAGATTCCGTTGCGGGTGCGTGAGCGGGTGCGGTTGCTGAATCCGGTGAGTCCGTTCCCGTGGTCGAACGCTGAGACGACTCTGCGGACGGATCTGGATCACATCCGGCCGTACGTTAAGGGTGGTCCGCCGGGGCAGACCAGGGTGGACAATCTCGGTCCGCTGTCGCGGACGCCGCATCGGGCCAAGACTCATGGCGGCTGGCGGTATCGGCGCCTGCCCGATGGCGCGTTCGAATGGGTCACCCGCAACGGGACTGTTTATCGCGTGGATCACAACGGCACGCGTCGTATCAGCACGCCCCGCGCGACCCACGTGCTGCAAACCATCCGGCCCGCGCGGGTGAGACGCAGACGGCGTCGCGCGACCGTCGAAGCGGTCACCTAGCCGCGACACTCGAGGATGCCCGGAGAGCGGCTCGATCTGCGGGGAAGCCTGCGGCCATGCCTTCAGGCGATTTTCCTCACGTCCGGCTTGAGCTCGTTGTGAAGGCTTTCAGGGCGGGGCGGGTGAACTGGGCTTCCGGGGAGCGGAAACGGGGGTACGGCGCAGCGGTGGTTGCGGGTGACGGTGGGCGTCCTGGTGGTTGGCCCGAGATTAGGGGTACTGGATGTCCGAGTCGTTGCTGGTGGTTGGTTCGGCCGGGGTTGCAGCGGGTGGGGTGTTTGTGCGGCGGAGTCCGTTGGATGGGGAGGTGGTGACGACGGCGGCTGCGGCGACGGGGGAGGACGCGCGCAGGGTGGTGGAGGTGGCGGGGGAGGCGTTTGCGGGGTGGGCGGCGGTTGGGCCTACTGAGCGGCGGGCGTTGTTGTTGAAGGCGGCTGACGCGTTGGTGGGGATGCGGGATGAGTTTGTGAAGGCGATGGCTGAGGAGACTGGGGCCACGGTGGGGTGGGCCGAGTTCAATGTGGCGTTGGCGGCGGAGATGGTTCGCGCGGCGGCGTCGTTGACTACGCAGATCAGTGGGGACGTTGTGCCGAGCGACGTGCCTGGGTTGTTGTCGTTGGCGGTACGACGGCCGGCGGGCGTGGTGTTGGGGATCGCGCCTTGGAATGCGCCGGTGATTCTTGGGGTGCGGGCGATTGCGACGCCGCTGGCGTGCGGGAATACCGTTGTTTTGAAGGGGTCGGAGAATTGTCCGCGTACGCATCAGCTCATCGTTGAGGCATTCCGGGGGCTGCCGCCAGGCGTGGTGAACTATCTGACGAATGCGCCTGCGGATGCGGGTGAAGTCGTCGAGGCCGTGATCGCGCATCCGGCGGTCAAACGGGTGAACTTCACCGGTTCGACCAAGGTCGGGCGGATCATCGCGAAAACGTGCGCGGAATACCTCAAGCCGGTGGTGCTCGAGCTCGGCGGAAAGGCGCCATTCGTCGTACTGGATGATGCGGATATCCCGGCCGCGGTCGATGCGGCCATCTTCGGGTCGTTCTCGAACAGCGGGCAGATCTGCATGTCGACCGAACGCGTCATCGTCGATCGGACCATCGCGGACGAATTCGCCGAGGCCTTCGCGCGTCGTGCCGAGGCGTTGCCGGTCGGCGATCCCCGCGGCGACACGCACGTCGTACTCGGCTCGGTGATCGGACCCGAGACCGTTGCCCGGTGCAACGAGTTGCTCGATGACGCGATTGCGCGAGGGGCCAAGTTGTTGTGTGGTGGGAAAGCGGAGTCGACGTTGATGCCCGCCACGATCCTGGACCACGTTACGCCGGCCATGCGGGTGTTCCGCGAGGAGACGTTCGGGCCGTTGAAGTGCGTCGTGCGGGTCGACGGCGTTGAGGAAGCGGTGGCCGTTGCGAACGATAGCGAGTACGGCCTGGCGGCAGCGGTGTTCGGGAAGGATCTCGGCCGGGCGTACCAAGTCGCTGGGCGGATCGAATCGGGTATTTGTCATGTGAATGGGCCGACCTTGCACGACGAGGCGCAGATGCCGTTCGGCGGGGTGAAGGGGAGCGGGTTGGGGCGGTTCGGCGGTCAGGCGGGTGTTGCCGAATTCACCGATCTCCGCTGGATCACCTTGCAAACCACGCCTCGCACCTACCCGTTCTGACGTGCCCCACTCCCTTGTTATCTTCGCAAGCCAACATGGGAGGGAAACCATTGGCCATCAGCCGTCGCGCTCTCCTTGGCGGAGTAGCGCTCGCCGCGCTGGCGGGCTGCGCGAATGACGAGCCGTCCATCGGCGGTCGGACCCTGACGCCGACGCCAACCTCGAGGCCCACCCCCACCCCAACCCCAACGCCGTCGGATGCTCGCCTGGTGGAGTTGGAGCGGAAGTACGGCGCGCGATTGGGCGTGTATGCCCTCGCCAGCGGCACGGGCGAAACCATCGCCTACCGGGCGGATGAGCGATTCGCCTTTTGCTCGACGTTCAAGGGACTCGCGGCAGCAGCCGTTCTGCACCACAACCCGCAGTCGCACCTGAATACGGTCATAAAATACAGCAATGCCGACCTCATGAAGAACTCCCGCATCACCCGGAAGCACCTCGCCACCGGAATGACGATCCGCCAACTCTGCGATGCCGCCATCCGGTACAGCGACGGAGCGGCCGGCAATCTCCTCCTCCGCGACCTCGGCGGCCCGGCCCAGCTCACGGCGTACGCCCGGACCCTCGGCGACACCGTCACCCGGATGGACCGAATCGAGCCGGCCATCACCCAGGCCACACCTGGCGATCCACGCGACACGACTTCGCCGAAAGCCTTCGGCACCAACTACCAGAAGCTCGTTCTCGGCGACGCGCTACCGGCCGACAAGCGCGCCTTCCTCCGCGACCTCCTGGTACGCAACACCACCGGTGCCCAACGCATCCGCGCAGGCGTCCCGAAGGGCTGGACCGTGGCCGACAAAACCGGCACTGGCGACTACGGCACCCTCAACGACATCGCCATCGTCTGGCCCCCGAACAAACCACCACTGGTCATCGCGATCATGTCGAGCAAGCCCACCAAAGACGCCACCTACAACCAGGCCCTCATCGCGGAAGCCGCGGCCCACGTCGTCGCCACCCTCACCTGAGATGGGCGGTCCAGATGGTGGTGCCGGGGATCAGGCGGGAGCGGTCCGGGCCCCAACCGCCCCAGGTTTTGGTGTTTGCGGCAGGCCATTCCGGTTCGAGCAGATCATCGATGACGAAGCCGGACGACGTGAGGGCGCGGACCCAGTCGCCCATCGTCCGGTGGTGCTCGACGTAGTTGGGCGTGCCGTCGGCGTCCACTTCGACGTACGGCGTGCGGTCGAAGTACGAGTGGGTGATGGTGTAGCCCGAGGGCGTCGGGTCGTCCGGGAAGGCCCAGCGGATCGGGTGCGTGACCGAGAAGACGAGTAGGCCGCCGGGGCGGAGGACGCGGGCGATCTCGCGCAAGGCCAGGCCGGCGTCGGCGACGAAGGGCAGGCCGCCGAAGGCCGAGCAGACGATGTCGAACGAGTCGTCGGCGAACGGCACCGCGACCGCATCGGCGGCGACCGTACGTACGGAAATGCCTGTCCGGCCGTCGAGGATCTTGCCCATCGCGAGCTGGCCGACCGAGATGTCGAAAGCGACGACGTCAGCGCCTTGGCCCGCGAGCCAGCGCGCGCATTGAGCCGCGCCACAACCGACCTCGAGGATGCGCTTCCCGCGAACGGGCCCGAGCAGTTGGGCGTCGGCCTCGTCGACCCCTTCAGGGCACCAGGTGAAGCGGGCGTCGCCGAGGAAGCCGCCGTGTTCACCGATGTACTCGGCGGCGTTTTCGTCCCACCAGGCCCGGCTCGCGCGGGAGGTCTCCTCCTCGGTCAAGTCGATCCGCCGGCTCACCACAACTTCGAACTCGTCCGTCACGGCGCTCAGGCTAGCGCGGGCATATCCGCGGCGGGTTGGCAACGGGTTCGATCGACGTGCAAATGCTTCCAGGGCAACAATCCGCGCTGATAATTTTGCGCCCCCTGCGCCGGTTCTCCGGCGGTCTCAAGGAGAGCGCCCATGCTGGTCCGTGTCCTCGTTTCCCTTGCCCTGCTGGCCGGTTCGCTGGTCGTATCACCGGCACCCGCCGCCGTTGCGTCACCAGTCGAGGCGACCGTCGATCAGGGGCAACAGCTGACGGCGATGTTCAGCGATTACGGCAACACCAGCGGCAAGTGGAGTGGCGGGGACAGCACCGTCTCCGTGCCACTACCCGACGGCAGAACCGCCTGGATCTTCTCGGACACGATGCTCGGCACGGTCAACGCAGACTTCACCAGGCCGCGTACCAGCCCGATGGTCAACAACACCCTCGTAGTCCAGTCAGGCGACGCATTGACCGCAACACTTCACGGCGGCACTTCTGCGGCACCACAGGCGCTAGTGAAGCCGACAGTCGAGGGGGAGTTCTACTGGGTCGCCGACGCGACAGTGGAAGCCGAAGCCGTCAAGGTCCTCTACAACCGCTATAAGAAGACGGGCCAAGGCGCTCTGGATGTCGCGCTCACTGGTACCGCCCTGGCGACTCTCGCCCTACCTGCACTAACCGTGAGCGGCGTCGTCGAGTTGCCCGTCGGCTCGACCATCGCCTGGGGTGCGGCCGTACTAGAGGACGGGCCGTACATCTACATCTACGGCTCGGAGTACGTCGCTTCAACCGGCATGAGGTTCGCCCACCTCGCACGAGTTCCCGCTGGCGGCCTGGGCGGCACCTGGCAGTTCTGGAACGGTACGACGTGGGGGAGCGCCTCTGCACGGCTCCAACTGTCGGGAGGCGGCACGGCCTTCGGTGCGCAGAAGGTCAACGGCCAGTACGTCGTCGTCACCGTCGAGAGCAACGTGATCTTCGGCCGACAGGTGGTGGCGTACACCGCGACAAGTCCCGCAGGTCCGTTCACCGGGCCGATCGAACTCTTCACGGCACCAGAGCCGGCAGCACGTCAAGGCGTGATCGTGTACGACGCGCGCTTCCACCCGTCTCTGGCCGAGCCGGGAAAGCTGCTCGTGTCGTACAACGTGCACAGTCTCAATGACGACGACCTGTACGACGACGCGAGGATCTACCGGCCGAGGTTCGTCAGCGTGGCCTGGCCCATTCCGACGCCTGACCCGGCGCTGGTCCCGGCAGCGCCCGCAGGGTTTACCGCAACACCCGAGGCCGAGTCTGGCGCCGTACGGCTGAGTTGGACGGCATCACCCGGAACGGTGACGACGTATTCGGCGTACCAGCGTGACGTCACTGCAGGGCAGACGCATTTCGCCAGGGTGGCGCAGGGGCCTGAGACGGCACGGACGCTTGGTGGCTTCAAGACGGGCCATACGTACGAGTTCCGGGTTACGGCCAGCAATAGCGCGGGTGAGGGGCTGCCGACGCCTACGCGGAGTGTGGCCGTCACTATCGCCGCGCCACCCGCACCAGTGGGTCTGACGGCTACGGCCGGGTCTGACGGTTCGGTGGTGCTGGCGTGGACTGCGGTGCCGTATGCCTGGAGCTACACGGCGTACCGGCGGGACATCACGGCGGGCGAGACAGAGTTCAGCCCGGTCGGTGACGGCGACTCGCGGGATACAACGGCGAAAGCCTTGTGGTTGGCGCATAACCACGAGTACGAGTTCGTCATCACCGCTACGCACGGCGGAGGCGAATCGGCGCGGTCTGGACCTACAAGAGCTACAGCCAAGTACGCCGTACCGCCGGCGCCGACGGGGTTGACCGCCGTACCACAGGCTGACGGGACTATCGAGCTCAAGTGGTCCGGGCCTAGCGAGAACGTCTACTACCGGGTCTACCAGCGGGACGTCACTGCGGGCGACACCACCTTCACCGAGCTGCCGTTGCCCGTCAGCTGTTGCCAGTTGAAGGCCGGCTATCTCGCGCACAACCATGAGTACGAGTTCAAGGTCGAGACGTCCAACTCCGGCGGTAACTCGCCCGCGTCCAACACCGTGCGTGCCACCTCGACGTACCCGGCACCGGCCGCCCCATCCGAGCTCGAGGCGGTCGCGCTCAACGGGCAGGTCCGGTTGAACTGGAAGGCGAACTCGTCCGACACCTGGTTCTGGATCTACCAGCGTGACGTGACGGAAGGCCAGGTCGAGTTCACCAAGCTGCCGCTGCCGTTGACGACGTGTTGCCAGTTCACGGCGGGATACCTCGTCAACGACCACACGTACGAGTTCAAGGTGACAGCCATCGCTCAAGGCGGTGAATCCACCTACTCGAACGCTGTCCAGGCAACACCGCAGCTGCCGCTACCGCCGAAGGTGACGGGTCTGACGGCCACCACCCTCGCGGACGGCCGTATCCGGCTGAACTGGAGTGAGCCCGCGTCGGACCTCTACTACTGGGTCTACCAGCGAGACGTCACTGCAGGCGAGACCGTGTACAAGAAGCTCCCACTGCCGGTGGGGGAGTGCTGTACCCACACTGCGGGCCTATTGCTCCACAACCACGTGTACGACTTCAAAGTGGCTGGTACCAACACAACTGGCGACGGCCCGCAGTCTGATCCAGCACGGGCCACTTCTCGCTACAGCCCGCCACCCGCTCCGACAGGTCTGACGGCGATCGCTGCGGGCGATGGCAGCATCGACCTTGATTGGGACTCTGCTGGCGACGGTCTTTACTACTACTGGATCTACCAGCGGGATGTGACGGCCGGGCAGGGCTTCACCAAGGGGATCTACCCGACAGACCGTACGGCGCACAGTGTCGGGCCTCTGGTCCACGGACACGTCTACGAGTTCAAGGTGTCGGCCGAGAACCCTGGCGGCGAGGGACTTACCTCGGCCGTAGCGAGTGCTACCGCGGTTGGCGGGCTGCCGTTGCCGCCGTCCAACCTCTCCGCTCAGGCCGGTAATGGCCAGGTGACGCTGCACTGGTCGGCCAGCCCGAGTCCGAGCGTCTACTACTGGATCGAGTACCGACCTGTCGGTGGTGCTTGGCAGCGGCTGCAGTACCCGGTGGACACGTGCTGCACGTTCACCGTGTCGTACCTGGCCAACGGAACCACCTACGAGTTCCGGCTGCGTGCGACCAACGTGTCCGGTGACAGCTCTGCCTCCAACACTGCAAAGGCGCGGCCGCTACCGCCACTACCAGCCGCACCGACTGGTCTGACGGCCGCACCGGGCGATGGCAAGGTGACGCTTCGCTGGAAGGCCAGTACCAGCCCTGACGTCTACTACTGGATCGAGTACCGCCCGGCCGGTGGTACCTCGCAGCGCCTCAAGTACCCGCTCGACACCTGCTGCACGTTCACCGTCAGCTACCTGGCGAACGGCACGTACTACGAGTTCCGTGTCAGGTCGACAAACCTCGCAGGCGATTCGGCGCCGTCTGTCGCCGCAGGGGCTAAGCCGATGCCGCCGATCCCTGAAAGGCCTACAAACCTCACGGCGACTCCCTCTGGCGATACGGCGGTCAGGTTCACGTGGACGGCTAGTCCGACCCCGAACGTCTACTACCGCATCTGGTACCGCCTGAGCGATCAGGAGAACTGGACGCAAGCGGTCTACCCAGTGGTCTGCTGCGACTTCACCATGAGCTACTTGATCCCAGGGCGGACGTACATCTTCGTGCTTGCGGCCGAGAACCTCGCCGGCTACAGCGTCGCGCCGAACCCGACGGCCATAGCAACCCTGACGATCATCACGCCCGCACCAGTCACCAATGTGCGAGCCGTGCCGAGAACCGACGACCACTCCGTCGACGTCTACTGGAACTCCGCGTCGTACGCCACGGGTTACACGGTCCAGGTGAAGACCTGTCGTGGCAGTACGTGGAGCAACGCCGCGATCCTCATCACCGGCACCCATGCCCGCGTCTACTACGTGCACGGCTGCTACCTGTACCGGGTCGTCTCCGACCGCTACGGCAAGTACGGACTCCCGTCAGGTGGTGAAGTGATGGCATTCGGTACAAACGACGACTATCCGTGGGGAGGCTGGTGGATCCTCGATCCCTACATGTTCGTGGTCGACCAGTGCACGTCATTCGTCGCCTCGCGCGTCGACAAGTACTACAAGCCGCGAGACGGATCCAAGTTCAACGGCTGGAACTACGGCGACGCCAAGAACTGGGACGAGGCCGCCCGCAAGTACGGCGGCGCTGTCTCCCGAACACCCGCGGTCGGCGCGATCGCCCAGTTCAACGCCGGCACCTATGGTCACGTGGCCTGGGTGGCCGGGCTCGACGGCAGTTACGCGATCATCGAGGAGTACAACGCGGTGCGACCCGAGGCCTACTCGCGACGGCGCATACCGATCTCCAGCATCGACAACTTCATGTTCGTCAGTTGAAAGTTCGTTCGGTCAGGGTGCGGGCGTACGACTCGGTGACGGGTTCGCCCGTGATGAGAAGGCGGTAGTAGAGCGGGCCGACGAGTTGATCGACCAGTACGGCGGCCGGGACGCGCGAGTGGATCACCCCGGCGGCCTGGGCCTGGGCGACCACTTCGGTGACGACACCGTGGCGCTCGGCCCAGAGGGCGTGGACGCTTTCGCCGACCGCCGGGTCGCGCGCGGCGGCCGCGGCCAGGTCGGCGATCAGCGCGGCGGACGTGCCCGCCAGACTCGCGGCGATCGACGTGACGAGCCCGGTCAGATCGCGCCGGGCGTCACCGGTCGGCTCGAACGGTACGTCGGAGCGCATCCGGGTGATCAGCGCGATGACCAGTTGGGCCTTGGTCGGCCAGCGTCGGTACAACGTGGTCTTTGCGACGCCCGCCTGCTCGGCGACGCGCTCCACCGACAGACCGTCATACCCACGCTGCCGGATCTCGGCCGCGGCCGCCGCCAGGATGCGCGCGTCCGCCCCGGGATCACGCGGTCGCCCTCGAGTCATGTTCGCCACCTCCGGATTACGCTACGGCCGTAGCGAAACTTGCCCACTCCATTAACGAAACGCGAGTAGCGGAAAGGAATTCTGCAAGACTCGCGGCATGGATGGCTGGGAGTCGATCGCTGCGAGTGCCGTGCCGTTGACGGGTGGTTATGGCGGCGAGACGTTCGCCGTGAGCGCGGCGGGGCAGGAAGCCGTCATTCGGCTCTACGTGCGCGACCCGAACCGGGTGGGCATCGACATGTCACTGCTGCGGCTGGTGCAGGGGCTGCTGCCGGTGCCGAAGGTGCTCGACGCCAAGCTCCAAGGCTCGGTGGAGGAGCCGCCTTACCTGCTGACCGAGCGCCTGCCCGGCGTCAACCTCGAGACGTATCTCGCCGATGCGGCCGTGAAAGAGGAGCAGCGCCGCCGAGTCGGCGAGCAGTTGGGGGAGTTGCTGGCCCGGCTGAGCGGGATGCCGTTCCTGCGCGGAGGCGAGTTCGTCGACGGCGAGTTGATTCCGCGGGAGTTCGAGCTCGGTGGTCTGGTCGACTTCTTCTACGCGCACTCGACCGTGCTCGACCCGGTTCGTGGGGCGAAGCTGACCGTGCTGCTGGCCGAGATCGACGAACGGGCCGAGCCGCCGGAGCGGTTCTGCCTCGTGCACAGCGACTTCAACCCGAAGAACCTGCTGGTCGATCCCGAGACGGCGACCATCACCGGTCTGATCGACTGGGAGTTCGCTCACAGCGGCTCGCCGTACACGGACCTGGGCAATCTGCTTCGTTTCTGCGACGACCCCGTGCTGGGAGGCGCGGTTCTGGACGTCGTACGGCGGCGAGCTCCCGGGCTGGCCGAGTCGCTGCAGACGCGCGCGCGTGAGGCGGACCTGTGGGCGTTGATCGAGCTGGCGAGCCGGGCGGCCCAGAATCCGGTCGCGGCCGCCGCGCGCGAGTTGCTCGTCAAGATGGCCGACACGGGTGACCTGGCCGCCGGCCGGCCGAAACTATAGCCGTGCCGCCCGGCTGGATCAGCGCGTGGGATCTTCACGATGTTGTGATGCCGGATGGGCTCCGGCGTCGTACATTGTGTCCAGGCGTCGGGTTGTCTCGGCGGGTGGCCGGTTGTTGCCGGGCACCCCGGGTTGCCGTGCCTTCACTGATCCACGTATTCTGTGAGATGCGCTACGGGCCCGCGCGACCTCGGACGGAGCAGGCTCGTGCTCGCGGCAGTCGGTGGTCAACGGTCTTCCTGGACAATCCTTCGGCTCGGCGATCAAACGGCCTGAGCGCACCCGGACGACACCACCCACCCACGGAGCAATTCACCACATGACGGCCAGCATCGAGGCACCTCTCGACCCCGCAGTTCGCACCACCCCGCAGGTAGCGGTCAATGACATCGGGTCGGAGGAAGACTTCCTCGCGGCGATCGATCTGACCATCAAGTACTTCAACGACGGCGACATCGTTGAGGGGACCATCGTCAAGGTCGACCGGGACGAGGTTCTCCTCGACATCGGTTACAAGACCGAGGGCGTCATCCCTTCGCGTGAGCTGTCGATCAAGCACGACGTCGACCCGAACGAGGTCGTCAACGTCGGCGATCACGTCGAGGCCCTGGTTCTCCAGAAGGAGGACAAGGAAGGCCGTCTGATCCTGTCCAAGAAGCGCGCTCAGTACGAGAAGGCGTGGGGCACGATCGAGAAGATCAAGGAAGAGGACGGCGTCGTCACCGGCACCGTCATCGAGGTCGTCAAGGGTGGACTCATCCTGGACATCGGCCTCCGCGGCTTCCTGCCGGCCTCGCTCGTCGAGATGCGTCGTGTCCGCGACCTCCAGCCGTATGTCGGCCAGGAGATCGAGGCCAAGATCATCGAGCTCGACAAGAACCGCAACAACGTGGTCCTGTCGCGCCGTGCCTGGCTGGAGCAGACGCAGTCCGAGGTCCGGATGAACTTCCTGACCCAGCTGCAGAAGGGCCAGATCCGCAAGGGTGTCGTCTCCTCGATCGTCAACTTCGGTGCGTTCGTGGACCTGGGCGGCGTCGATGGTCTGGTGCACGTCTCCGAGCTGTCCTGGAAGCACATCGACCACCCGACCGAGGTCGTCGAGGTCGGCCAGGAGGTCACCGTCGAGGTGCTGGACGTCGACATGGACCGCGAGCGCGTCTCGCTGTCGCTGAAGGCGACCCAGGAAGACCCGTGGCAGCAGTTCGCCCGGACCCACCAGATGGGCCAGATCGTGCCCGGCAAGGTCACCAAGCTGGTTCCGTTCGGTGCGTTCGTCCGCGTGGAGGAGGGCATCGAGGGTCTGGTGCACATCTCCGAGCTGGCCGAGCGTCACGTCGAGATCCCGGAGCAGGTCGTTCAGGTGAACGACGATGTGATGGTCAAGATCATCGACATCGACCTCGAGCGTCGCCGGATCTCGCTGTCGCTGAAGCAGGCCAACGAGGGTGTTGACCCCGTGTCGGACGACTTCGACCCCACGCTTTACGGCATGGCGGCGACGTACGACAAGGAAGGCAACTACATCTACCCGGACGGGTTCGACCCCGAGACGGGTGAGTGGCTCGAGGGCTTCGACGCTCAGCGCGAGGAGTGGGAGCGGCAGTACGCCGAGGCCCACACGCGCTGGGAGGCCCACAAGAAGCAGATCGAGGACGCCAAGACGGCGGACGTCGAGGCCGGCGAGGCTTCGACCTACTCCTCGGCCGCCGCGCCGAAGGACGACGTACCCGTCGAGGGTGCGCTCGCTTCGGACGAGGCACTGCAGGCTCTGCGCGAGAAGCTGACCGGCCAGGGCTGATCCAGCCTCCGGTAAGTGACACCGGAACCCCCGCACCCATTGAGGGTGCGGGGGTTCCGCACGTTTAGGGTGTGCCCATGGTGAGAGTCGGGCTGACCGGGGGGATCGGATCGGGCAAGAGTGAGGTGAGCTCGCGCCTCGCCGCTCGTGGTGCCGTCGTGATCGACGCGGATCTGCTGGCCCGCGAGGTGGTCGCGCCCGGAACGGACGGGCTGCGTGAGGTGGTAGAGGCCTTCGGCAACGAAGTGCTGACCGCCGAGGGCGCCCTGGACCGGCCGGCGCTGGGCAAGCTCGTGTTCGGTGATGAGCCCGCACGGCGAAAGCTCGAGGCGATCATCCATCCGCGGGTCCGCGCGCGGGCTGCGGAGATCGAGGCGGCGGCGGATCCGGACGCGGTGATCGTGCACGACATCCCCTTGCTGGTGGAGACGGGCCAGGCGGATCGGTTCGACCTGGTGCTCGTGGTCGACGTACCGCCTGAGGTGCAACTGGCCCGCCTGGTCGCGAACCGGGGGATGAGCGAAGACGAGGCCCGCGCCCGGATCGCCAGCCAGGCAACGCGCGAGCAACGGCTGGCCGCGGCGGACGTGGTGTTGCCGAACGACGGCCCGTTGGCCGAGCTCGATGCGCGGATCGACGAGGTCTGGCCGCGGCTGAGTGGTGTCCAGGTCACGAAAGGGTGACCCCCGCGGGCGAAATGATGGGTTGGGCCGGTTCGGGATGAGAGCCTGTCCACTACCCCTCGCCATGGCATTGCCGTGGTCCGAAGTCCCTACGTTTGGAGGATGGCGTGGACTGTCCGCGCTGTAGCTCTGACGTTCCCGACGTATCGCATTTCTGCCACCACTGTGGCAACGACGTGCAGTCCGGGGACGCCGAGCGCAAGAAGGCCTATGCCGCCAAGCCGGACGAGCCGGTCGCGTCGTTCCGGCTGGTCTCGACGATCATGCCGCAAGGTGCCGGGCAGCGACCGCAGACCTATCGCATCGCCCTCGGCATCGCCCTCGCCATCACGGTGATCACGGCGGCCCTCGGGGCGCTCCCGGTGGCCATCATGGTCGCGGCCTTCGCCCTGCCGATCGTCTACATCATCTACTTGTACGACGTGAACCTCTGGGAGGACGAGCCGATCCCGGTGGTCGCCGCGGCCTTCGTCGCGACCGGCGTACTCGCGGCCATCTTCACCTGGTTGTGGCGCGGCAACTTCGGCCTCGCGGTCGAGGGCGTCGGCGAGATCGGGTCCGGCCCACGGGTGCGCGACCTGCTCGTGATGGCACTGCTGGTGCCGCTCGTGTCCGAGGCGATCCGTCAGCTCGGCCCGGTCTACCTGGCATCGCGGCCGAAGTACGACGACCTGATGGACGGTCTGACCTTCGGCGTCGTCGCGGGTGTGGGCTTCGCCTGCTTCGAGACGTTGGTGCTGCACTGGGCGTGGATCAGCGGAGGCTTCGCGGGTCCCGGCGCCAGCGCGGGTATCTGGGTCAGCATCGTGGTGCTGCAGGGCTTCGTGAAGCCGCTCATCTACGGTACGGCGTCCGGCCTCGCGGCAGCCGAGTTCTCCGGCCTTGGCGAGGGGTACGACGGTTTCACCCCGCGGTACTTCGTGGGCCTGTTGCAAGCCGTCGGGGCGAACGTACTTTTCTGGGCCGGCATCTACCTGCTCTCGTTCGTCGGAGGCCAGGGGTCTCTCGTAGGCGCCGCACTTGGCGTGGTGTGGGGATTGCTCCTCCTGGGCGTACTGGTCATCCGGGTCCGGACTGTGCTCCACAAGGGTCTACTCGAGGCTGCACTGGAGTCGGCCGCTCGTGGCGGTTCGAACCACGCGTCCGGCGCTCTGGCCTTCTGTGCTCGCTGTGAGATGCCACTGATCGCGCACTCCGACTTCTGCTCCGCCTGTGGCAGTTCGGTCCGATCGACGCCCAAGGGCGCGCGCGGTGCGGCAACGCCGCCAGCCGTGGCACCGACCGGATACGACGCCTCGACTCGTGAAGAGGAGCCCCAGGCATGACCGACAACCAGAACCCGCCGTACGGCCCGGGCGGACCCGGTCAGACCGGTTATCAGGGTCAGCCTGCTTATCCCGGGCAGCAGCCGCCGCAGGGGCCTCCGCCTGGGTACGGACCTCCGCCTGGGTACGGCCAGCAGCCACCGGCCCAGCCGCCGTACGGTGGACAGCCGGGTCAGCCGGGTCCTGGACAGCCGTACGGGGGTCAGGGACCTCAGGGGCAGCAGTACGGCGGTCAGCCGGGCCCTGGTGGTCAGCCGGGCTATCCGCCGCAGGGTCAGTGGAATCAGGGCGGCCCGGGTGGTCCCGTTGGCTGGGGTCCTGGTGGTGCGCCCGCTCCGAAGAAGAGCAACGCGCAACTGCTCGTGCTCGCGATCGGCGGGTTCGTCGTGGTCGCGATCATCGGTGCCGTGCTCGCGTTCACCCTCAACCGCGGTGACGACAAGAACGAGGCCGATCCCGGTCCGGTCGTCAACTCCCAGCCGACCGAGGCGCCGACCACGGATCCCACGGCCGACCCGACCGCGGATCCCACGGCAGACCCCAGCGGCGACCCGAGCCCGGAGCCGACCGTCAGTACGTCGCCGGAGCCGACTGACGGGCCGACGGATGGGCCGAATGGCACGGACGTCGGGATCGACGCCGGCCATGGTGTGTTCGTGCGGCCGATGCCCGGCTACGTTCGGGCGACGCCGAAGGGCGCCACGGGCGTCTACCTGAAGAAGGACGGACAGGGCGCGTTCTGGGTTCAGACCGGTAAGGGCACGTCGGCGGATGCCACCGCGGTGATGACGCAGGCGATCAACGCCGAGAAGAAGAACATGACCAACTGGCAGACGTCCGCGCCCAAGGTCGATACGCCGCCGGCCGGACGGCAGACCAAGATCACCAAGCTCACGTCCGTCACCTGGACCGGTGAGCTCACCGGTCAGAGCGGCACCGTGAAGCTGGTCGGCTACATCGGCGTCATCGAGCGCAGCGACGGCGTGCTCACGCTGGCCCGCTTCTACGCGCTGCGCAGTGCGGCCGACCAGGCGAAGATCGAGCTCCAGGGCATGATGGCCTCGGTCGTCAAGAGCCAATGAACTCCAAGCGCGGTCAAGGCCCCGGGGACAACCCGTGGGTGAAGAACGAGCCCGGTTCGGGGGACAACGACACCCCCGAGCCGGAGCCCGAGCTGCCGCCATCGCCATGGAACCATCCAGTAGCACCGCCGCCGGGGCATCCCGGTAGCGCGCAGTCCTGGCCCGCCGCACCGGGTGCTCCCGGTGGGGCGGGCCCGGGGACGGCGGGATCCAGCCCGGACACCTGGGGCAACCAGGCAACTCCGGCCGGACCGGCCGGACCTCGGCCGGGGGAGCCGACCGGGTGGGGATCGCAGATCAGCCCGCCGTCGTTGCGGCGGCCGCCACCCGAACCGAAGCGGCGCAAGCTGCCGTCGTTCCTGATCCCGGTCGTCGGGGCCGTGGTGCTGCTGGCCCTGATCGGTACCGGGCTGGTCGTGTTCCTCGGTGGCGACGACAAGCCCAAGACCCTGCCGCCGACGCCCACACCGGCACCGACAGCGGTGAGTACGCCGCCGCCACCGAGCTACACCCCGCCGGCGAACGCGTTGCCGGTCGGGTTCGGCGTTTCGGTCGTACCGGCCGACGGCTGGACCGAATACGCCGCCGAGAAACAGGGCAAGCAGGTCATCGCGCCCGATCCGAACGGGAAGGCGCGAGCCTTCTTCTGGGTCCGGCAGCGGCAGGGCATGACCGCCAAGACGTACCTGCTCCGGGTGGTCGAGGGCGAGACCGGGCCGATGGTGGCCCAGCTCGGCGGCCCACCAAGGAACCTGACGTGCCCGCGCGACGTCCTGGTTGAGTGTGTCGCGATCACGTACACCGGGACCAAGAAGGGTGTGAAGCTGCAGGGTTACGTGGAGGCCTACCGGCGCAAGGACGGTGTGGTCACCGCGATCGACTTCCAGTCGCGGGACGACTTCGCGGCCAAGGCGAAGGCCGACGCAGAGATCATGAAGAAGTCCGTCATCGACAGCATGTAGAACCAGCAGGATCCGAACGCGAAGGACACTCATGAGTCAGCAGTACGGGCCGCCGGGGCAGGGGCCGCAGGGGCCACAGGGACCGGCCGGACAGGGCGGTCCCTGGCAGGGGCAAGGTCCTGGGCAGGGTCCCGGCCAAGGTCCTGGGCAAGGTCCGGGCCAGGGCCAGCCGCCGTACGGGCAGCAGCCGCCGCCCGGGTACAACGCACCCCCGCAGCAGCCGCCGTACGGCGGGCAGCCCGGGTACGGCGGTCAGCCGGGTTACGGCCCGGGTCCGGGTGGGCCGGGCGGCCCAGGTGGACCGGGCGGACCTGTTGGGCCTGGTGGACCGCCGGCGCAGATGGGGCCGTTCGGGTATCCGCCGGGGCACCAGTTCGAGCGCAAGAACAAGGGTCTCGGGAAGATGCAGCTGATCGCCATCGGCGGCGGCGCGCTCGCCGTAGTGCTGGTCATTCTCGGCGTCATCCTGCTGATCCGCGGTGGTGGTGAGGACCCGACGACGCAGCCGACGTCCGAGCCGACGCTGACCAACACCGTCCCGACTTCGGTGCCGACGCCGACCGAGACCACCCCGACCAAGGGCCCGTACGACACCGGTGTCGAGATCGGCCACGGCGTCTGGTTCACGCCGACCAAGGGCTGGGTCAAGGACCCGGTCAAGCGGTCGGGCGCGAGCTACCTGCTGCCCTCGCCGGGTGGCGGCGGCTTCATCGACGGCTGGTTCTGGGCCCGGCAGACCGAGCTGATGGGCGCGAAGGAGTTCGCGCACCGGCTGGTCGATATCGAGTCGAACAACCTCGAGCACGTGGTGATCCGGTCCGGCCGGATCATGAAGTGCCCGACGGAGGCGCTCAAGGAGTGCTACGCGATCAACTACTCGGCCGTGGTGAAGAACAAGTCCGGTAAGAAGGTCGTCTTCGCGGGCTTCGTCCAGGCGTACGAGGACAAGAACGGCCTCACCACCGCGACTGATTCAGCGCTCGGCGGCAAGATCTGGAAAGAGACATATCCGCAGGTCCAGGCCATGATCAACTCCATGCTGAAGTCGTTCTAAGGCCTGAAATCAGAAACTGTCGGTGGCGGGCCGTACGGTGGAGGACATGAGACAGGTGACGGATCTCCAGCGTATGGTCGCGCCGCTGAAAGTGGTGTCCGACTTCGAGCCGGCGGGCGACCAGCCGGCCGCGATCGACGAGCTCGAGCGGCGGATCAACGCCGGCGAGCAGGACGTCGTCCTGCTCGGCGCCACCGGAACGGGTAAGACGGCGACGATGGCGTGGCTGGCGGAGAAGATCCAGCGGCCGATGCTGATCCTCCAGCCGAACAAGACGCTCGCCGCCCAGTTCGCGAACGAGTTGCGCCACTTCTTCCCGAAGAACGCCGTTGAGTACTTCGTCTCGTACTACGACTACTACCAGCCTGAGGCCTACGTGCCCCAGACGGATACGTATATCGAGAAGGACAGCTCGATCAACGAGGAGGTCGAGCGGCTCCGGCACTCGGCCACCTGGTCGCTGCTGACCCGGCGGGACGTGGTCGTGGTCGCGACCGTCTCGTGTATCTACGGTCTCGGTTCAGCCGATGAGTACCTGAACCGGATGATCCACGTGAAGGTCGGCGACGAGATGGATCGCGACGGCCTGCTGCGCAAACTCGTCGGCGTGCAGTACGCACGCAACGACCTGGCCGGCACGCGTGGCACGTTCCGGGTCCGGGGCGACACGCTCGAGGTCTTCCCCGTGTACCAGGAGCTCGCCGTGCGGGTGGAGTTCTTCGGTGACGAGATCGAGCGGGTGATGACGCTGCATCCGCTCACCGGTGAGGTCCTCAGCGAGGAGGAGGAGCTCTACATCGGCGCCGCCACCCACTACGTCACCGCCCCGGAGAAGATGGAGCGGGCGATCACCAGCATCGAGGCCGAGCTGGCCGAGCGGCTGGCGGAGCTGGAGCGTGGTGGCCAGCTGCTGGAGGCCCAGCGCCTCCGGATGCGCACGACGTACGACATCGAGATGATGCGCCAGATCGGGACGTGCTCCGGCATCGAGAACTACTCCCGCCATACCGACGGCCGGGAGCCCGGGACCGCGCCGCACTGTCTGCTGGATTACTTCCCCGAGGACTTCCTGCTGGTCATCGACGAGTCGCACGTCACCGTGCCGCAGATCGGCGGCATGTATGAGGGCGACATGTCCCGCAAGCGCACCCTCGTCGAGCACGGCTTCCGCCTGCCGTCCGCGATGGACAACCGGCCGCTGCGCTGGGAGGAGTTCCTCGAGCGGATCGGCCAGACGGTCTACCTGTCGGCCACGCCGGGGCAGTACGAGCAGGACAAGTCGGACGGGTTCGTCGAGCAGATCATCCGCCCGACCGGTCTGATCGATCCCGAGGTCATCGTCAAACCGACCAAGGGCCAGATCGACGACCTGATCCACGAGATCCGGATCCGGACCGAGCGCAACGAGCGGGTCCTGGTCACCACGCTGACCAAGAAGATGTCCGAGGATCTGACCGACTATCTGCTCGAGATGGGTATCCGGACGCGCTACCTGCACAGCGAGGTGGACACGTTGCGCCGGGTGGAGCTGCTGCGCGAGCTCCGCATGGGTGAGTACGACGTGCTCGTCGGCATCAACCTGCTCCGCGAGGGTCTGGACCTGCCCGAGGTGTCGCTGGTGGCGATCCTCGACGCCGACAAGGAAGGCTTCCTGCGCAGTGGGCGATCGCTGATCCAGACCATCGGCCGTGCCGCCCGAAACGTGTCGGGCGCGGTGTTCATGTATGCGGACAAGATCACGCCCTCGATGGAGATGGCGATCGAGGAGACGAACCGTCGCCGCGAGAAGCAGGTCGCGTACAACACCGCGAACGGCGTCGACCCGCAGCCGCTGCGCAAGCGGATCGCCGACATCACCGACATGCTCGCTCGCGAGGACGCGGACACGGCCGAGCTCCTGGGCAGTGGCCGGTCCCAGAGCCGTGGCAAGGCGCCGGTGCCGGGTGCCCTGGCGAAGGTGAAACCGGGGGAGAAGGCCCGCGAGCTCGCCGGCGGCATGCCGTCGACCGACCTGGCCGATCTCATCCAGCAGCTCACCGACCAGATGCACAACGCGGCGGCCGAGCTGCAGTTCGAGGTCGCGGCCCGCTATCGCGACGAGATCCACGAGTTGAAGAAGGAACTACGCCAAATGGTCAACGCCGGCGCGTCATAAGGGGAGGCGACCGTGCTCGATCATCTCGCGGTGCAGTGTGACGACGTGGCGGCCAGTCGCGCCTTCTTCGAGGGCCTGCTGGCGCCGCTCGGCGTGACCGTGGCGTTGGACTTCGGCGAGGAGCTGGGATTCGCCGGCCCGGACGGCGTAGCGCGGTTCTGGCTCGGGCCGTCGCGGGGTGGTGTCCAGCGCGAGGTGCATATCGCGTTCGCTGCGGTGGATCGTGCCGCGGTGGACGCGGTGCATGCCGCGGCCCTGGAACTGGGTGCGGAGGTGCTGCACGAGCCGCGCGAGTGGCCGGAGTACGAACCGGGCTACTACGGCGTCTTCGTGCGCGACCTCGACGGCAACAACGTCGAAGCCGTCACCCACCAATAGCGGGATGGAGGCGTCATGAGGTTGGGGTCGGAGGGGCTGCTGGAGCACTGTCTGGGTAAGCCGGGGGCTTGGCAGGACGAGCCGTGGGAGGGGGATGTGGTGGCGAAGGTCAGCGACAAGATCTTCGCGTTCCTCGGCAGCGGTGACTCGGTCGGGATCAAGTGCGGCCGGAACCGCGAGGAGGCCGACGAGCTGATCGCGGCCTATCCGGATGACGTCACCGTGATGGCGTATATCGGACGTTCCGGGTGGAATACCGTTCGCCTGGGCGGCAGCGTGCCGGATGACGAGATCCTGGAGCTGGTCGACGCGTCGTACGACACCGTCGTGGCGAAACTACCGAAATCCAGGCGTCCGGCCGCATCCGACACGAGGGCCGACTGAGCCCGTCACAAGGGCCGACTGACAACTCATCTGAGTCAACTGACCAGTCAGCGGGTTGTATTCCCATTTCGCCACGTGACCATCCCAACAGGCAGAACGCGTGTCCCGGATTTGGAACAAACGGGTGCCAGCAGCCAGAATGGGGGTCGTTGAAGGGGAGTATTCCTTCGCAGCGGTATCGTCATCACGGTCGGAGGGCTGCCCCTTCACCCGGTGCCGCTGGCCCGGCCCGCTATCTCAGCGCCAGGCGGAAGAGACCTTCGGAGTCCGTCTTTTCGTCTGAGCTCCGGAGGACCACGTGGAAATTCACCCGTACGTCTGGTACATCACGGTGGGCATTCTGCTCGCGGTGCTGGCCTTCGACGTCTTCATCATCGGGCGCCGCCCGCACGAGCCCACGACCAGGGAATCGGCGACCGCGATCGCCTTCTACATCTCGATGGCCCTGATCTTCGGCCTCGGCGTGTGGTATTTCGCCGGTGGACAGTATGCGGGCGAGTTCTACGCCGGCTGGCTCACCGAGTACAGCCTCAGTGTGGACAATCTGTTCATCTTCCTGATCATCATGAGCCGCTTCGGCGTGCCCAGGAAGTACCAGCAGACCGCGCTGCTGGTCGGCATCATTCTCGCGCTGGTCTTCCGCGGCATCTTCATCGCGCTCGGCGCCGCCGCGATCAACCAGTTCTCGTGGATCTTCTACATCTTCGGCGCCTTCCTCATCTACACCGCGGTCCATCTGGCCAAGCAGGGTGAGAACGACGACGAGGACTACCAGGAGAACGCGGTCATCCGCTTCGCCAAGAACCGTCTGCCCGCCACCGACCAGTGGAACGGCGTCAAGCTGACGCTGACGCAGAACGGCAAGCGCCTGATCACCCCGATGGCGATCGTCATCATCGCGCTCGGTACGACGGACCTGCTGTTCGCGCTCGACTCGATTCCCGCGATCTACGGCCTGACCCAGGAGCCCTTCCTGGTCTTCACGGCGAACGTGTTCGCGCTGATGGGTCTGCGCCAGCTCTACTTCCTGCTCGGCGACCTGCTGCGCCGCCTGGTCTACCTGTCGCTGGGTCTGTCCGTGGTGCTCGCCTTCATCGGCGTCAAGCTCGTGCTGCACGCGATGCACGAGAACGAGCTGCCCTTCATCAACGGCGGCAAGCACATCGAGTGGGCGCCCGAGGTGCCGATCTGGGTCTCGCTCAGCTTCATCGTCATCACGCTGGGCATCACCACCGTGCTCAGCCTGCGCAAGTCCCGCCGCGATGCCGCCAACGGCGTCACCACCGCGCCCGCGGTCGACGACAGCCCGGCCGAGTCCAGCGAGACCGGCGCCACGGCGACCGGCACGAGTGGCACCGCGTCGTCCAATGGTGCCGGGCCGAACGGATCCGCGCCTGGCAAGATCCAGGACGAGGTCAGCAAGTCAGGCAGTTCAGGCAAGAAGTCCTGATTTAAGCCAACACGAAACCCCGGTCCTCCTACGCGGAGGGCCGGGGTTTCGTCGTTCACCAGTCATTGTGCGCCGAGGCTACGTGGATGAGCGGGGGATCAGGGTGGTTGGGAAGGTCACGGCGGCGGGTTGCTGGCCGTTGATGAGGTCGGTCAGCAGGCGGACCATTTCGGCGCTGATGCGCTCGAAGGGCTGACGCATCGTGGTGAGGGCAGGCTGGAGGGTTTCGGCGAGGCCGGAGTCGTCGAAGCCGCCAACGGCGATGTCGCCAGGTACGGAGAGGCCCCGCCCGGCGAGCGTGGTGAGGGCACCGGCCGCCATCAGGTCGGACGCGACAAACACCGCGTCGATGGACGGATCGCGGTCGAGCAGCTCGGCCATCGCCCGCCGACCGCTCGCCCGCGAGTAGTCGCCATGCGCAACCAATTGCTCGTCAAAGCCAGCGCCCAGCTCGTCCCGATAGCCCTGCAGCCGTTGGACGCCACCCGGCGTGTCGAGCGGGCCGGTGATGGTGGCGATGCGGCGGTGATTCCTCCTCAGGGACAGCCGGTCAGGCTCGGCTGTGCACGTTCACAGTGCAGCCAGTCTCAGCCACTTGTCAACGGCGTGTTTCGTGCTGTTTCTTAGGCGTTGCGAGCGCCAGCTCGGCCTGTGAGCGTGCACAGCAATGAGGAGTCAGCTTGAGCCCCAAACCGCAACTGGACCCGCGGCACGGCATCCGTTACGGGGGTGATTACAACCCCGAGCAATGGCCGGAAGAGGTCTGGGCGGAGGACATCGAGCTGATGCGGGAGGCCGGGGTGAACCTGGTCAGCGTCGGGATCTTCTCGTGGGCCCTGCTCGAACCCCGGGAGGGCGAGTACGACTTCGGCTGGCTCGACCGGCTGTTCGACCTGCTGCACGCCGCGGGTATCGGGATCAGCCTCGGTACGCCGACCGCCTCGCCGCCCGCCTGGTTCTTCCACCGCTACCCGGAGGCGCGCGTCGTCAACCGCGACGGTACGACGCTGGGCTTCGGCTCCCGCGGGATGGCCAGCCCGAGCTCACCGGCGTACCGCCGCGCGAGCGTCTCGATCGCGAGTGCCCTGGCCGAGCGGTACGGCGACCACCCGGCGCTCGCCCTGTGGCACGTGCACAACGAGTACGGCGCGCCCGTGTCCGAGTGCTACTCCGACCAGAGCACGCAGGCCTTCCGGGCATGGCTGCAACGGAGATACGAAACGCTCGACGCGCTCAACGCCGCCTGGGGCACCGCGTTCTGGGGTCAGCGGTACGAGGACTGGCAACACGTCTCGGCGCCGGCGGTCTCGGCAAGCGTGGTGAATCCGGCCCAGCGGCTCGACTTCGCGCGGTACACCTCCGATGCGCTGCTGGAGTGCTTCATCCTCGAGCGGGACGCCATCCGCGCGGTCTGCCCGAATGTGCCGATCACCACGAACTTCATGGCCGGCACGTGCGAATCTGTCGACCTGTGGAAGTGGGCCGACGAGGTGGACGTGGTCGCCAACGACCACTACCTGGTCGCCGAGGACGCGCGCAGCCATGTCGGACTCGCGTTGTCGGCTGATCTGACCCGGTCGATCGCGGGCGGAAAGCCGTGGCTGTTGCTGGAGCACTCCACCTCGGCGGTCAACTGGCAGCCGCGCAACGTCGCCAAGCGGCGAGGCGAGCTGGCCCGCAACGCCATGTCCCACCTCGGCCGGGGTGCCGACGCGATCATGTTCTTCCAGTGGCGCGCCTCGCGTTCCGGGGCGGAGAAGTTCCACTCGGCGATGCTGCCGCACGCGGGAACGAACAGCCGGATCTGGTCGGAGGTCCGCGCCCTCGGCGCCGATCTCGGGCGGCTCGCTTCGTTGACCGGAACGCGTGTCCAGGCAGAGGCCGCGATCCTTTGGGACTGGCAGTCGTTCTGGGCGCAAGACCTCGAGTGGCGCCCGAGCGAGGACTTGTCACATCGCGAACGCATCAACGCCTGCTACGACCGAATGTGGCGAGACAAGGTTGCGGTCGACTTCGCCCATCCCGAGGCGGACCTCTCGTCGTACCGGCTGGTCGTCGCGCCCGCGTCGTACCTGCTCACCCAGGCGGCGGCCGACAACCTGCGCCGGTACGTCGAAGGTGGCGGCACGTTGGTGGTGTCGTACTTCTCGGCCATCGTCGACGAGAACGACGCAGTGCATCCGGGTGGCTTCGTGGCGCCGCTGCGGGACGTCCTCGGTCTGACCGTGGAGGAGTTCCTGCCGTTGCGGTCGGGGGAGACGGTCCATCTTGATCAGCCCGGCCTCACTGGGGATGTCTGGGCCGACGCGATCCGGCTTGAGGGCGCCGAGGTGGTGATGGCGTACGAGGACGGGCCGGCCGCGGGTGGACCGGCGATCACGCGTCACCAGTTGGGTGATGGGTCGGCGTGGTATCTCTCGACGCGGTTGACGGTGACCGATCTGGGCGTGGTGTTCGAGCGGGTCTACCAGGACGCGGGGACCGCCGTACCGGTGGATCTGCCGGAGGAGCTCGAGGTCATTCGAAGGTCCGGCCACGTGGTCGCGATCAACCACGGGGACAAGCCCTTCGACCTGGACGTGGACGGGACCGACCTGTTGTCCGGCCAGAACGCCCGCACCCACGAGGTCGCGGCCGGCGGCATCCGCGTCATTTCCCTCCACGAGCGCTAAGGAGCCGGCAGGCGATGGCCGCTAGGCGTTAGAGGCGGCCGGCGGCGACCAGGGTGCCGAGACGGTCCTCAGCGAGTGCCTCGTCTTCCAGGACCTTGCCGGTCTCCGAGGCGTGCAACATGCCGGCGGGGGAGACGAAGCCGACGTGGTGAACGGTCTGACCTGGCCGGGCGAAGAAGTAGAGGTCGCCCGGCTGGGCCTGGTCGACCGCGACTTTGTCTAGCGCTGCGCACTGGTCGTGCGCGTCGCGAGGCGTGCGCAGTCCGAGCACCCGGTGCACCGCATGCACCAGGCCGGAACAGTCCAGCCCGTAGGCCGACGTACCGCCCCACAAGTACTGCAACCCGAGAAACTGCGAGCCCAGGCGCAACCGCTCCACGTTGTCCGCCGGATCGCTCACCACGCGTAGGTCCTTGTCCGCCAACCAGCCGGAACCGCCGTCGGGCAACGCCACTCGCGTGTACCCGTCGGCGTGCTCGGTCGAGGCCAGGATCGTGCCGAACGACAACTCCAGCACGGGCGCACCACCCGGCTCGGCGGTCAACTGCGTCAGCGGTACGGTGACCGCGACCGGGTCGGACGCCGCGGTCGGGAGCTCGCCGAGGTGACTCGTCGGCAGCCAGCCGGGATAACCGAGGGCGTCGCTCGACGAGGGCTGCCAAGGCGCGATGATCTCGGACCACCCGTCGCGCTCGGACCGGATCAGCACGGGTTCGGCGTACAGGGCCTGGGTCAACGTACGACCGTGCAGGCCGAGCCGCACCCCGGTGTCCATCGAGGCGGTCCAGGTGGCGACATCGGGCGTGGCCGCGATGGCCAGGGCGTCGAGATCGCGCGGGGCTTCGGGAGAGGTCCACACGGTGCTGACCGGGACCTTGACGGCGGCAAGCTTCATACCGCCAAGCCTGACACGCCGAGGCCAGGTACCCCTGGTAAGCGAATGTCGCGGCCGTCGTAACTGATGCCGCCGACGACCGCGGGCTCGGCCAGCCACCAGGCGGCGTCGAGATCGCTGACGGCCGTCGTCGGGTACGCCGCGACCAGCGCGGCGGCCGCGCCGACACCGACCTGGCCTTCCATCATCGAGCCGACGACCGTGCCGAGGCCGTGGGCGCGGGCCAGTTCGAGCAAGGTGCGCGCCGGGCCGAGGCCGCCGCACTTGGCGAGCTTCACGTTCACCATGTCAGCCGCGCGATGCCGGATCACCGCCACCAGATCGCGTACGCCGAAGACCGACTCGTCCGCGAGGATCGGCGTACTGACGCGGTCGGTGATCCAGGCCATGCCTTCGAGGTCGGCCGCGGGCACGGGTTGTTCGACCAGTTCGATGTCGAGCCCGGCGTCCTCCATCGAGCGGATGGCCCGTACGGCGTCGCGGGCGGTCCAGCCCTGGTTCGCGTCGAGCCGGATCAGCGGTTCGGGGCCGACGGCTTCGCGGACCCGCTGGACCCGGGCGAAGTCGGCCGGCCCATCGCCCGTACCGACCTTGAGCTTGAGTACGTCGAAGCCGTCCGCGATCCGCGCTTTCGCGGCCACCGCCAGGCTGTCCGCATCGCCGGCGGACAAGGTCACGTCCGTCCGCACAGTCGAGACGGTCGATCCCAGGAATCCCTGCAGGGTTTGGCCGGTACGTCGCGCGGCGAGGTCGTGCAGCGCGACGTCGACCGCGGCCTTGGCGCCGAAGTTGCCGGTGGCGGCGTTCTGGATGCGGCGCAGGGCCTCGGTCAGGTCGTCCGGGCCGAGGCCTTTGAGCGCGGCCGTGATCGGTCCCTCGACGCAGGCCTGGGCGCCGGCGAGCGATTCGCCCGTCACTTTCCAGACCTGCGGCGCTTCGCCCCAACCGGTGAGGTCTTCGGATGCGATCTCGACCAGTAGCGAGTCCGCGTGGGTCGCCGTCCGCAGCGCGGTGACGAACGGCGTGTGCAGGCGAGCCGAGACGAGATGCGTGCGGATCTTCACCGGACCGCCGTCAGGTCGTGCCGGTGCGCGAAGACCTCCGCGGCGATATCGGCGATGAGGGCCTGGGCTGTTTCGTCCGGCAATGAGGAGCTCGTGCAGACGGACAGTACGAACGGGTCCGCGTCGGCCGGGCGCACGATGCCGCCGTCATGGCGGACGCGATCGTCCCAGCCGTTCTTGTGCTCCACCCGCGTGCCGGCGGGCAGCAGTTTCGGGATCTCGTCGTTCCACTCGTTGGCGGCGAGTAGGTCGCGGACGTACGCGCAGGACTCGGCCGAGGCCGCCTTGTCGTTGCCGACGGCCACTAGTACGGCGGCAAGATCGGCTGCGCTCATCTCGTTGTTGATACCGGCATCCCGGGCACGGACGTCGTCGATGCAGCGGCGGATCGCGCTCCGGCCCGAGCCGAACTCGGCCAGCACGGCGTTCGCCTTGTCGATGCCGACCAGGTCGAGCACGAGATCTGTGGCGAGATTTCCCGACACGGTGATCATGTTCGTCGCGACCCAGCGCAGGGTGACCTCGTTGCCCATCTCCTGCCAGACGGTCTTCGAGTCGTCGTTCGCCTCGCTCAGCCCGAACCGCCCGCCGCCCGCCGACGGGAAGTCGTTGTGCACGGTCAGCGCCTGATCCAGGTCGAGCCGGCCCGCCTCCACCTCGCGCATCATCGCGATCGCCACCGGCAGTTTCATCGTGCTCGCCGCGTAATGCGTCCGCTCCGCGTCGTACGCCAAAACCGCCGTGCCATCCAGCCGCCCGAGCCAGACCCCGAACTCCCCAGCCCCGGCCACACCCTCGAGCAGTTCCGTAATCCTCATACCCGCCACCCTCGCATATCCCCACCCACCTCCGCCTGGGCTTTGCCCACGATGGAAAACGCCGACCGATGAATGCAACAGAAGAGGGGGATGGCAGACTGCGTCGGGTGTTGGTGGCGCGGGGGATTGGGCTCACGCTCGGGTTTGTGGCGGACCGGCTGCTCGGGGATCCGCGGCGGTATCACCCGGTCGCCGGGTATGGGCAAGCCGCGGCTGCGCTGGAGACCAGGATGTACGCCGACTCGCGCGCGGCTGGTACGGCGTACACGCTCGTGCTGGTTGGTACGGCCACTGCTGCCGGTATTGCCGTCGAGAAGTTCGCTAGCCGCCATCCAGTCGCGCAAGCGCTAGCGACAGCTGTGGCGACTTGGGCCGTCTTAGGCGGTCGCAGTCTTGAGCGCGAGGCTGAGGTGATGGCGTCTCGCCTAGAGGCCGACGACATCCCAGGTGCTCGTAACCGGTTGAGCCATCTCTGCAGCCGTGACGCGACAGACCTCGGCCCGGACGAGTTGGCCCGGGCAACGGTCGAGTCGATCGCCGAGAACACCTCCGACGCCTGCGTAGCGCCCTTGCTCTGGGGCGGCGCCCTCGGCGTACCAGGGCTCGTCGGCTATCGCGCCGTGAACACGCTGGACGCGATGGTCGGCTACCGCTCGGCGAAGTACCGGAACTTCGGCTGGGCCTCGGCACGGCTCGACGATCTCGCGAACTACCTCCCGGCCCGGGCCTGCGCCGTACTCACCGGCTTGACCGCCGGCCAACCAGCCGAAGCCCTACGGATTTGGCGGCGGGACGCGCCCGGTCATCCGAGCCCGAACGCCGGCCCGGTCGAGGCGTCGTTCGCGGGTGCGCTCGGGCTTCGCCTGGGCGGGTCGAACACCTATGGCGACGAGGTCGAGGATCGGGGCACGCTCGGCGACGGCCCGCGCCCCGGCGTACCCGATATCCGCCGTACGGCCGACCTGGCCCGGCGCGTCGCGATTGCGGCGACCGCCGCCGCCGTGGTCCTGTCACTAGGACGACGGGAGAACCGATGGGGTTGAGCAAGCGGCCGTTGCGGATCGCGCTGGTCCGGCACGGCGAGTCCGAGGCCAACCTCGACAAGCGCATCTTCGAGACCGTGCCCGATCACGCCATCCCGCTCACGCCGCACGGCTGGGACCAGGTCGCCAAGACCGGCACCGAACTCCGCGAACTGTTCGATGGCCAGCCGGTCCGGGTCTACGTCTCGCCGTACCTGCGCGCCTTGCAAACCCTCGAAGGCCTCGGCATCGACGACCTGCTCGAGACCGTCCGGGAAGAGCCGCGACTGCGCGAACAGGACTGGGCCAACTACCAGGACACCGCGGACATCCTCCGCCAGAAGGAACTGCGCAACTCGTACGGCCATTTCTTCTACCGGTTCACGGACGGCGAATCCGGGGCCGACGTGTACGACCGGGTGTCGACGTTCCTCGAGACGATGCATCGCGATTTCGAGAGCCCGGACGCGCCGCGCAACATCCTGCTCGTCTCGCACGGGCTGACCATGCGGCTGTTCTGCATGCGCTGGTTCCACTGGTCGGTCCGCTTCTTCGAAACGCTGTCCAACCCCGACAACGCCGAAACCCGCGTCCTGATCCGCCAGCCGGACTACCGCTACAAACTAGACCGCCCCTTCGCCCAGTGGTGCGACCACACCCCCACCCCGCGAGAACGCTCCGCCTGGCTCTAAGGCTTCTGGATTTTGTGGAGGATGCCGGCTAGCTGTGTGAGGTCGTCATCGGTGAGGTTTGACGCGAATTGGGTCTCGATCGCGCGGACGTAGACCGGGGCTGCCGCGCGGAATTCGGACCGGCCTGCTGGGGTGATGACCGCGTAGGCCGAGCGCCGGTCGTCGGGGTGGCCTTCCTTGGTGATGAGGCCGCGGGCGACTAGGTCGTCAACGAGACGGCTGACCCGGGTTCGGCTGAGCACGACTCGTTCAGCGAGGTCGCTCATCCGCAGGCGGCCCTGGGGTTCGGCAGCCAGCTCGAGCAGTACGTCGTACCAGGAGAGCGGCAGGCCAGTCTGGCCATGGATCGCCTTGTCCAGGGTGGGGACGAGTGCGGCATGTACTTGCAGCAAGGCGCCCCAGGCGTCGGCGGCGAGCTTCTTACGTGAGGCCATGGTCGAACCCTAGCCGAAGTTGTGTGCGCACGCACGCATTGCTACTATTGCGTGCGCACGCACACAACTAGCGAGAGGGGCACAGCAATGACCGAGCTGATCAGCCGCGAGGAACTCAAAGCGGCCATAAACGCAGGAGCCGTCACCGTGATCGACGCGCTGGGAGGGATGTACTACGAGCAGCAGCACCTGCCCGGGGCGTTGCCACTCGTCGAGGCCGATGTCGCGGTGCAGGCGTCGAGCCTGCTGCCGGATAAGAGCGCACCGATCGTCACCTACTGCTCGAACATCGCCTGCGGGAACAGCCAGAACGTCGCGAACCTGCTGGCCGCGGCCGGTTACACGAACGTCCGCAAGTACCGCGAAGGCATTCAGGACTGGGTGGAAGCAGGCCTGCCGATCGAGTCCGGCGCATTCGTCAGGGCCTGACACGATGAAATGACCTGAGTGGCGAAGTACCTTTCCGGGGTACGTCGAGACTCGGGAGGTTTGGGATGAGGGACAGTCTGCGGGAGGCCGCGCTGGCGTTGCTGGCGGCACTCGAGCCGGCGCAGGTCGAGACGATCCGTGCGCCGTTCGACACCGACGACAGACTCGAGTGGACGTATCTTCCGGGCGCGCGACCCGGGCTGACGCTGGGGGAGATGAGCGTCGGTCAGCGGGCGCTCGCGATGCGGCTGGTCGAGCTCGCGTCGAGCGCGCGCGGCCTGGCCGACGCGTGCGGGGTGATGGCCGCGGAGGCCATCCGGCGGAACCTGCCGCAGGCTGTCCCTGGTTCGACCATCGATCCGTACGACGATCAGCGCTACTTCCTGCGCATCCTCGGCGATCCGTCAGACGGCCCGTGGGCGTGGCGGATCAACGGGCACCACCTCGCGGTGCACCAGACGATCACCGACGACGGGGTGTCGATCACGCCGCACTTCTTCGGTTCGGAGCCGGCCACGATCCTGGACGGGCCGCACACCGGCCGGCGTTTTCTCGCGCCGGAGGAGTGGCTCGCGCGCGACCTGCTCTCCGCCCTCGAACCAGGCCAGCGAGAGCTCGCGATCGTGTCCTCGGTGGCGCCGCGCGACATCCTCACCCGGTACGATCCGGTCGCCGATCCGGGCCTGCTGCACAAGGGTTTGGCGTACGGCAACCTCGAGGCGGATCAGCGCGAGCTGTTCACCCGGTTGGTCGACCAGTACGTCGGCCGCGCGGCCGAGCCGATCGCCCAGCGCGCGTGGCACGACATCACCGAGGCCGGCGTCGAGCGGCTGACCTTCGCCTGGGCGGGCAGCCCGAAACCAGGCGAAGGTCATTACTACTCGATCGCGGGACCGACGTTCCTGCTGGAGTACGACAACACCCAGGACGACGCCAACCACATCCACTCGGTCTGGCGCGACCTCCGCAACGACTGGGGCCACGACCTCCTAGCGCGGCACTACGCTCAGGGCGTTCCGAACAGCCATAGCTCGTAGAGGGAGTAGCCCCACGTCGTCGCCCGCTTGCCGCCTTGCATCCGGACGAACTTGACCGGATCCGGCGCCTGCAGTGTGACCGTGTCGTCCTTGCACGTCGACGTACCGACCGTGGCCGCGTCAGTCCAGGTGGTCCCGTCATTCGACACCTGGATCTTGTACGACGACGCGCACGCCGACTCCCAGAACAGCCGCGCCGACGAGACCCGGGCCGGTTGGGCAAGCTCGAGCTGGAGCCATTCGGCATCGGTATAACCGGACGCCCAACGCGTCGTCAGGTCGCCGTCGTTCACGTGCCGGGCGGCCAGTCGGTCGAGCCCAGCCTCGACGGATGACGCGCTGGCCGTCGCCGTGAAGGACAGGTGTTGGGTGCCTTCCGGCGCGGGTGGCACGGTCCGGACGGACGTCTGGTTCCTGGCCCGCAGTTCGATCCCGCGGTGTGACGCGGTCACCTGCAGTACGGCGGGCGCGCTGGCGCTCGGCGCGGTCCGAGCGGCGCTGAGCCGCCAACTCCACACCGCCGATTCGCCCGGGTCCAGATCGCCATCGGAGACGGCCAACGGAGTCGCGCTCACTCCTTCAGCGGTGAGCGAAAGCGCCGGCTGCACGCGGGTCAGCGTCGAGCCGCTGCGGTTGGTCACGGTCGCCGACAAGGTGGTCGACTCACCCGCCGCGAGTGGTGCCACGCTGCCGATCGTCACGCCGAGCCGAGGATCACCGGCCGCCGGCAACGTGGTCCCGATCATCTCCGGCCCGGGACCAACGCCGATCGCGGATACCCGCTTCATGAACGCCTCGTGGGACAACCCGGCTTCGACGCCACGCCACATCTTCTGCGCGAGTACGCCGAAGGTCGGTTCGACGAGACCGTGTACGTCCAGCTCGTCGTAGTCGGCATTCACGAGGTCGTTCCAGACCGCCGACATCGCGCCACGCAACAACGGCTCGTCGGGGCTGACGGTCTGGCCGCCGGCGAATACGTGCGGCTGCCAGTTGTCGAACAGCCAGCGGCCGTCCAGTCCGCGACCGTGGTAGTAGTTCGCGAACGGCACGATGTAGAGCAGCGCGTCGTTCGTGTTGATCAGCGGATAGCCGTCGGCCACGGCCGCCTTCGGGCCGTACCAGCCGTTGTTCCACGAGTTGATCGTCACGTCGCGGTCGTAGCCGTCGGCGCTACCCGCCATCACCGAGAAGCTGCCCCACGCCGACGCGGTCTTGCCGAGACCACGAACGTGCGCGGTGATGTCGTTGAAGTAGTTGCGGTACTCCGGCTCGTACTCGCGGGGGTACTCGTCAGCGCCGACGTGTACCGCCGGCCCTTTGAACCAAGGCGTGAACTCGTCGAAGACCTCTTTCATAAACTGCGTCGTGGCCGGCTTGGTGAGATCGAGGTGGTCGGAGTTGCCGCCGTTCAGCCCGAGCGACGGGTCGAACTTGATGAACGCGCGCGCGTGCGCCGGCGCATCGATCTCCGGCACGATCGTCACGTGGTGATCCGCCGCCACCGACTCCAGCCGGTTCCAGTCGCTGCGGGTGAAGGCGCCATCCGCGGCGGCAAGGCCCTTGAACCGCGGATTGTCCGACGCCAGCCGGAACGCAGACTGCGCCTTCGACCAGTCGCCACCCGGCGCGGTGATCTCGTTGTCGTTCAGGTGGATCTGGAAGGTGTTGAGCTTGAACCAGCTCATGTAGCGCACGTAATCGCGGATGTACTTCTGGTCGAACCACCGGCGCCCGACGTCGAGCATGAACCCGCGCACGGCGTAGTTCGGCCAGTCGACCGCACTACCGACCGGCACCGACGCCTCGCCCGGGCTCTCCCGCACCAGCATCTGGAGCAGACTGCGTGTCGCCCAAAAGGCGCCGGTCGACGTACGACTGGTGATCCTCACGCCGTACGTCGTATCGAGTCGGTATCCCTCCTTCTTGGCGACGGGGGTGGGCCCGACCTCGGCCGTGGGGTCGACGCGGAGGGCGATATCGCGTCGTCCGGGGTTCGCGTCGATGGCGATCGGCGCGGTCCAGCCGGTGATCTCCCGCAGGTCGTCGCGGAGTTGCTCGGCCACGCCGCGCAGCGCCACCGCGTCAGCCGGGCGAACGGTCACCCGCACGTCGGCTCGGAGGATCAGCCGGCCGGTGCCGCCCGTCCATTGCTGCAAGGCGGGCACGACCGGCGGCGCCGCATTCGGGGGAGCCGCCGTGGCGGCCGGCGGAGGAGCCGCGAGACCACCGGCCGCTAGCAGGACTGCGATGAACAGACGGGCGGGACGATTCATCAAGGCTCCTTTAGTAAACAGCGAATGCCTGAAGCTGATCATTAGAGCTCACAACGCGCAGTTTCGCGCTTTCGTGGAGTGTTGAGCACGACGTCCCCGAGGTCAAGGCCTCAAGTGCGGGTCCGCTAGAGTTCGGGGGTCATCGACGGCCATGCAGGAACCCGGTGCGAGTCCGGGACGGTCCCGCCACTGTGACCCCGAACCTGGGGGAGTCAGGAACTGCCGCCGTCGGATCAGCCCACCCGGGGCGCGGACACCCCGAGGAAGGACGCCGGCCATGCCTTCGGTCACCCCTGAGCTTCTGCTGCTTTCCACCGCGGATACCGATCTGCTCGCGGCGTCCCAGGCGGGAGTGGGCTGGCGTGTTGCCAACCCGGCCCGCGTGGAGCTTGACTCGCTGTCCACCCTGCTTGACGGCATCGAGGTCGTAGTGGTCCGCCTTTTGGGCGGTCGCCGCGCCTGGGAGGAGGGCCTCGATGCCGTCATCTCCTCGGGTATTCCCACCGTCGTACTGAGCGGTGAGGCCGCTCCCGACGCCGAGCTGATGTCGATGTCGACCGTGCCTGCCGGTGCGGTGACCGAGGCGCTCGCCTACTTGCGCGAAGGCGGTTCGGCCAACCTGGCGAACCTCGCCGCGTTCTTGCGCGACACGTTGCTGCTCACCGGTGACACGTTCGAGCCGCCGCAGACGCTGCCGACGTACGGCGTGCGCGAGGGGCGTTCATTGGTCAGCGACGGGCGTCCCGTGATCGGCGTCGTGTACTACCGTGCCCACGAGATCAGCGGCAACACCGCCTTCGTGGACGCCCTGGCCGACGCGATCGAGGCCGCCGGTGCGCAGGCGCTGCCGATCTACTGCGGCACCTTGCGCGGGCTCGACCCGTCCTCCGATGAGAACGCCGAGCTGTTCGGTCTGCTGAGCCGTTGCGACACCCTGGTCACCACCTTGCTCGCCGCGGGCGGAACGGTCGCGGCCGACGCGAGCGCGGGTGGCGCCGACGACGCGTGGGACGCGGGTGCGCTGGCCTCGCTGGACATCCCGTTGATCCAGGGCCTCGCGCTGACCTCGACGCGCGAGGTGTGGGAGGCGAGCGACGCGGCGATCACTCCGCTGGACGCCGCCACGCAGGTCGCGATTCCGGAGTTCGACGGCCGCCTGATCAGCATCCCGTTCTCCTTCAAGGCGTACGACTCCGAGGGTGTCGCGTCGTACGCGCCGGACCTGGAGCGATGCGCGCGCCTCGCCGGGATCGCCGTCGCGCAGGCGCGGCTGCGGCACGTCGAGCCGAAGGACAAGAAGCTCGCGCTCGTGCTCTCGTCGTACCCGACCAAGCACGCCCGGATCGGCAACGCGGTCGGCCTCGACACGCCTGCCAGCGCCGTCGTACTGCTGGGGCAGTTGCAGGAAGCCGGGTATGACCTCGGCAATCTGGATCTCGCGTCGTTGCAGGGGAGTGATGGCGCGGACGGGCTGATCCACCGGCTGATCGCGGCGGGTGGGCATGACGTCGATTGGCTGACCGACGAGCAGCTCGCGAACGCGGTCGCGAAGGTGCCGCTTTCGACGTACGCGAAGTGGTTCGGTGCGGTGCCTTTGTCGTTGCGGGAGGCAATGACCGAGGCGTGGGGTGAGGCGCCGGGTGAGTTGTACGTCGATAACTCCGGGACGGAGCCGGCGATTGCCCTTGCGGCGTTGAGGTTTGGCAACGTCGTCCTGATGATCCAGCCGCCCAGGGGGTTCGGGGAGAATCCGGTCGCGATCTACCACGATCCGGAGATGGCGCCTTCGCATCACTACCTGGCGGCTTATCGCTGGCTCGAGAATTCGCCTTCTGACGGTGGTTTTGGCGCGCATGCGGTCGTGCATCTCGGCAAGCACGGAACGCTGGAATGGCTGCCAGGCAAGGGAATTGGCATGGCGGCGGACTGCGCGCCGGACGCCGTACTGGGAAATCTGCCGCTGGTCTACCCGTTCATCGTGAACGACCCGGGTGAGGGTACGCAGGCCAAGCGCCGCGGGCACGCCGTCATCGTCGACCACCTGGTACCGCCGATGGCGCGCGCCGAGACGTACGGCGATATGGCGAAGCTGGAGTACCTGCTGGACGAATACGCGACCGTGCAGGCGCTCGACCCGGACAAGGTGCCGACGTTGCGCGCCCAGATCTGGACGCTGATCCAGGCCGCGCAACTGCATCACGACCTGCACACCGAGGCGAAGCCCGGGGACGACGAGTTCGACGAGTTCGTGTTGCACCTGGACGGGTATCTGTGCGAGATCAAGGACGTCCAGATTCGCGACGGGCTGCACATCCTCGGTGGTGGGCCGGAGGGCGAGGCGCGGGTCAATCTGGTCTTGGCGATTTTGCGCGCGAACCAGATGTGGGGTGGGCGTTCGGGCGCCGTCCGGGGTCTGCGTGCGGCGCTGGGCGACACTTTTGGCGTGGACGAGGCGGCGTTGCTGGCGAACCCGGGCCTTCGCGTGGAGTCGCTGGAAGCCCTTGCTGCGTTGACGGATCTGCCCGCGGTCTCGGCGGCGGATGGCGTTGATCTGCTGGAGTCTGTCGCGCGGAAACTGGTCGTGGCGATGGAGACGTTGAGCTGGTCTGCGGACAAGGTGCCGGTGGTTGTTGCCGAGGTCATCGGTTTGCAGTCCGAAGGGGTCGAGGCCTCGCTGCGGTTCGCCGCGGAGGAGGTCGTGCCGCGGTTGGCTCGCACTGGGGACGAGCTGACGAACGTACTGCGTGCCTTGTCTGGGCGCTTTGTCGAGGCCGGTCCGTCCGGTTCGCCGACGCGTGGTCTGGTGAACGTGTTGCCGACCGGGCGGAACTTCTACGCCGTTGATCCGAAGGCCATTCCGAGCCGGAACGCGTGGGACGTCGGTGTCGCGCTGGCCGATTCGCTGCTCAACCGGCACAAGGCTGAGACGGGCTCGTGGCCGCGGTCCGTGGGCTTGACCATCTGGGGTACGTCGGCCATGCGGACGCAGGGTGATGACCTTGCCGAGGTGCTTTGGCTGCTCGGCTGCCGCCCGGTTTGGGACGAGGCTTCCCGTCGGGTGAGCGGGTTTGAGGTCGTTGGTTTGGAAGAGCTCGGGCGGCCGCGGGTGGACGTGACGATCCGCATCTCCGGGTTCTTCCGGGACGCTTTCCCGCATGTCGTTTCCCTTTTGGACGAAGCCGTTCGGACGGTCGCCGCACTCGATGAAGGTGCCGACGACAACTACCTGAAGGCACACGTCGACGCGGATGTTGCTGATGGCAACGAGTTGCGAGCGGCAACGGCTCGGGTGTTCGGGTCCAAGCCGGGGTCGTACGGCGCTGGGCTGTTGCCGTTGGTGGACGCGCGAAACTGGCGTACGGATGCCGAATTGGCCGAGGTGTACGCCGTCTGGGGTGGGTACGCGTACGGCAAGGACCTCGACGGTGCCGAGGCGCGTCCGTCGATGGAGCGGGCGTATGCGCGGATCCAGGTGGCGGCCAAGAACGCCGACACCCGCGAGCACGACATCATGGACTCGGACGACTACTTCCAGTACCACGGCGGCATGGTCGCGATGGTGCGTCACCTCACCGGTTCCAACCCGAAGGCGTACATCGGCGACTCGGCCGTGCCGTCTGCCGTTAAGACGCGGACGCTGGAGGAGGAGACGAAGCGGGTCTTCCGGGCGCGAGTGGTGAACCCGCGCTGGATGTCGGCGATGCAGCGCCACGGCTACAAGGGTGCCTTCGAGATGGCCGCAACGGTCGACTACCTCTTCGGGTACGACGCGACCGCGGGCGTGGTGGACGACTGGATGTACGAAACCCTCACCACCGAGTACGTCGCCAACGAGGAAATGGCCGAGTTCTTCCGCAAGTCCAACCCCTGGGCCCGCCACGGCATCGCCGAACGCCTCCTCGAAGCCGCCCAACGAGGCCTCTGGTCCGACCCCACCCCCGAAGCCCTCGCCACCCTCCGCACCGCCCTCCTGGAAACCGAAGGCGACCTAGAAGACCGTTAAAGTGCCGCGCGTGCCTCTCGTTGAACGCGCTGCCGGCCTGCTGGGGCTCGACGCGTCGGATGCTGTCGAGCTGGCGGGGTCCGCATCAGGTGCGGGCGTCTATCGCGTGCGCTTCGAAGGCGGCGACGCCGTACTCAAGGTGACCGACGCGGGCGAGGGACAACTGGACGCTAGGCGCGAACTCGCCTTCTACCAGTCTCTCGCCAACAAGGTTCCTGTCATCACGCCGACGTTGTTGCGTTATGCCGACGGCGCCGAGCACACGGCATTGCTGCTGTCGGCCCATTCGCCTCCGGTACCGGCGGCTGAGTGGGATCGGGAGGCGTGGCTGGAGATTGCCAGGCAACTGGCCGAGTTGCACTCGATGGCGGTGCCCAGCGGGGATCCCTGGATCCAGGGGCGACCTGATGCTCCGTCTATGGGCCTGGCTGAGGCGTATTGGTCTGCGACGGAGGCGGCCGGCTGCCTTCTGGAGCCCGACGCTCTTGCTGAAGCTGTCCGTGCCATGCCGGACAGCTTCATCCATGGCGACTGCCACGTCGGCAACCTCCTGCGGGACGGCGATCGGATCGTGTGGGCCGACTGGCAGGTGGCGAAAGTCGGTAGTCCGGCAGGCGATCTGGCGCTTCTGTGGTCTCGCGGGGGCGTCGACGGTGCTGACCTGCCGTACGACGCGATGCTGCGTGAGTACGCCACCCGCCGCGGCCTGGAGTTGGCGCCCCTACGCCGTGCGGTGATCGCGGCCGAGCTCGCCCTTCTCCTCTTCGCCTGGCCCCATTTTGCCGCCTACCGCACCGAGTCCGACCGCACCCACTTGACCCACCGCCTTCTCGACCTCACCGCCAGTTGGCAGGCGTCCGACCGCTAGGCCGCGTGCTTGGTCAGCCAGGGCAGTACGGCGTTGGCCAGTTGGTCGGCATCCTCGACGTGGGCGAAGTGGCTGGCGCCTTCTAGGAGGACGTAGTCGGCGCCGGGGATTGTGTCGACCAGGGCGTGGGCCCATTCGACGGGGACCGGGTCCAGCTCTGAATGGACGAGCAGCGCGGGGCATTGGATGGCGGCGAATTTCCGCATTGGGTCGAGTGCGCCGAGCGATCCGATCATGCGTTCGGGCGCGGCTTGCACGTTGGCCGCGGTGATCTCGGTGAACCCGAGGGTGACCGTCTCGATGGTGGCGCGGTCGCGGAAGAACGGGGCGAACGTGTTGAGCTGATGGCGCTCCAGGGTTTCCGGGTCACGCGCTTGGAACAGCGGCGACTCCTCGATGGTCTTCCTGGCCGCGTTGTCAGCAGGCGTACGGCGGGAGGCCATCTCCTGCTGGAACGCCTGGAACAACGCGGGGATGAGTGGTGGGGCGGCGTTGAGCAGGACGACCGACGAGGTGGACTCGGGATGCGTACCGGCGTACATCGCGGCTAGGAGCGCACCGGCGGAGTGGCCGACCAGGTTGACGCGGTCGATGCCGAGCGCGGCGCGGAGTTCGTCCAGGTCGTCGATGGCTCCGGCGAACGAGACCTTGTGGGAGTCGCCCAGCGGGGTACCGCCGCTGCCGCGCTGGTCGTAGTAGATCAGCTGGAACGCGTCGGCCCATTGGTCGAGGTCACGCATGTATCGCGCGCCGAGGCCGACCGCGCCGTGTACGACGATCAGCGGGGTGCCTTCGCCGACCACAGAGCACGCGAGCTCGGTGTCGCTTACCGGGATGGATGTGGTTGTCGCCTTCATGGCTGCCTCCTTCATCGGGTGGATGAGATGAGGCTGCGCCTATGACGATCTGGAAGGATCGGGGAAACCCCCTATTCGGTGCCCCTCGCCCTCGCGGCTGCTTCGGTTCGGGTCTTCACGCCGAGCTTGCGCAGGATCGCGCCGACGTGGTGCTCGACGGTCTTGGCGCTCAGGAAGAGGCGGGTGCCGATCTCCCGGTTGGTGAGCCCCTGCGAGAGCAGGGCCAGTACCTCCTGCTCCCGTTCGGTCAACAGGCCGACGTCCTTCGGTCCGGTCCGGCCGCGGACGCCGAGCTCGCGCAGCAGTGCCGCGGCGCGATCGGACTCGTTGCGCGCCCCAAGCCGCTCGAACGCCTTGAGCGCGGACCGGGCCTCGACCACCGCGAGAACCCCTTCCCGGCTCCGCAACGCCATTGCGAGCTCGAGCCGGGTACGCGCCTCCTCGTACGGCATGCGCAACCGGCCGAACATCTCCGCACCACGCTCCAGAAGCCCGATCGCCTCCGAGTCCTCCGCGTTGAGCGCGACGCGGCCGGCCGCTGCGGTGGCGACGGCGGTGACGCGTGCATTGCCCGTTTGCGCGGCGAGGCTCTCCAACTCCGCAGCCGTCGTACGAGCGCCTTCGTTGTTGCCGTCGGCAAGTTGAGCCTCGACAAGCTGAGCGAGCAGCGGCACCGCGAGCAGTCCGAATCGGCTGATGAGCGACAGTTGCCGATCGAGCAGTACGACAGCCGCGGCCGCCTCACCACGAGCGAGCCGAATCGCGGCGTCGGCACGAACAGCCGTCGGCGATCCGCCGTACCCCACGAGCGCTTCCTCGGCCTCCTCGATCCGCCCCTGCGAGATCCGCAGCTGGGAAAGCCGTACGGCGGGATCAACGCAACGGGATCGCTGGCCGCTACTGGCCAGCTCGGCAAGCGCGTGCACTAGCTCAGCCTCGGTCTCACCGGACCTCAGCAGGTCCGCCTCACAGGTCGGGCAGAAGGTGAGGAGAGGAAGTTCGTTGTGATGGTGGACGTATCCCTCCACGACCTTGCTCCACTGGCGAACGCGGTCGTCATCGCCGGCGAGATCGCACGCCAGCACCAGGCTGCAGCAGGTACGCGCCACTGCCTCGAAGGTGGCCGCATCCTCCCCAGTCGCCGCGGCCATGGCCTGGTCAAGGTGCCCCAGCCCTTCATCGACCTGCCCCAGCGTGATCCGAGCCAGGCCCAGCCGGGACAGCGCGGAAAGCTCAAGATCCGGATCGCCCAGCCGCCGAGCCAACCCCAGCGCCGCCTCGGCATGACCAGCCGCAACCGCAGGATCCAAACACCGCTCCGCCTTGGCCAAGTCGAGATACCCCCGCTCGGCCACGTCGACCTGATCCGCCACGAGATGCTCAGCCCGGGCGAGCCACCCCTCGGCCGCGGGCTCGTTCCCCTGCACAGCCGAGTACTCATGCACCAGCCACAACGCAACGCGCACCGCACGCGCAACCTCACCCGCACGACGGAACAGCCCGTACGCGCGAACCCGCGCGTCAATCGCCTCACCTGGCCGGTCCAACCACCACAGCGCCCGAGCCAGCCCGTCCAACCCTTCGGCCGACGTCTCTTGCTCTAGCGCAGCCTCAAACCTCACGCAGGCCCGCTCCCAAGCCCCCTCAGCCAGCGCCAACTCACCCGCCGCCACCAACTCCCGCGCGGCCGGCCCCGATCCCAACTCCACCCCACCCACGCTTGCATAGTGACACCCCAACCCCCAGCCGTCACGATTTCGAAGCGCACAGCGCACTCCTCCTCATCGCCAGGCGGCAAGTTCAGGCGCGGAGACGGTAGTCGCGGTGGGAGGAGGCGGAAGCGGCGTCCACCCACTGCAGCTCCCAGCTATCGCTGTTGACGTTGAACTCGCGGTCCACACCGACCCAACGGCCCGACATCGCCTTGCCCGTCGAGTCGATGACGAGCTGGATGGCACCGTGATATTCCCGACCGCGGTAGTAACCGGTCGGGCTGGTTCGTTCAGACCAGGTGCCTGTTGCCGTCGTACCACGAACCGTGAGGTCCAGCTTCAGTATTGAGTCGTTGACTGCCGGTACGTTCTCACCGATGAGGCGCGTGCCGTGCTGCTTGAACACCACGTAGTGCTCGCAGAAGTGTTCCTCGTTGCGACTCGAGGATTCGTAGCGATAGCGCGAGTGCCATATTCCGGCGAAGTCGAGACCTGTCGGCTCAGGCAGGGAATCGCCCACAGCTCCGCATGCTGTTGCTTCCCGAGCGGACTGGACGTTTTTCGGCCACGAAAACGTCCAGTCCGCTCGGGAAGATGCGCGTGCGGCCTTCGATGCGCATGCAGTCGTCGGCTCGGCGCTGATGGGCGAGTCGACGGTCTGCGGGCACCGCGCGCCGGATCGATTCCTGTGAGGGGCTCAGTCGTGGTCGGGGGTGCGTTGGGCTTTGAGGACTTCCTCTAGCCAGTGGGCGAGGGCTGGGATGTTTTTGACTGCCATTCGGTCGACGGTGAGGTCCTTGGCCCAAGGGTCTTTCGGGACGATCGGGAGGACCTGCTGGGCGAAGCCGCCGCGGATCAGGCCGCTTGCTCCCACCTCGCTCCAGGGGAGGAAGCGCTTGCGCCCGACGCGGATGCCTTGGTGGTCGACCGTGAACATCGGGTAGCGGGTGATCAGTCGCCAGACGTACCACCCGGTCACGGCGATGGCAGTCGCGACGAGCAGCCAGACGGTCACGAGCCTCACCCCGCCGGCCTCCAACGAGCCGCCAAGCGTAGGCAGTTGCGTTGCGACGAGGACTAGCCAGAGCAGAGCCACGCTCAACAGCGCCGCGCGAGGCCGGAGAGTGAAGACCACCTGGCCGGTGCGGCGCAGCTCGTCCGACCACGCGTCTGGTGACGCCTCACCCATGTGAACCACGTGGACCTCCTGGTCTTGCCGGTACGGCTCGGCCAACTGTAAGCGGCGACCGGGCGAGGGCGGATTGCGACGAATGAACGCAAGGGGGAGAGGGTGTGACGGAAGTGGCATCGGGGCTGGGGTGGGGGTGTGGGAGGATCGCGGGGACGGTTGGGGAGGAACACCGGTGACTGGCTGAGGCTGGGAGTCCGGGGCGGTCCCGCCACTGTGACCGGCGCCAACGGGTGCTGGAAGCCAGGACATCTCCTGCCGTCCGCGTACCCGGGCGACCCCTGGGTGTGTGGACCAGTGCCGCTGCGGGCGTGGACACCCGCTGGACGAAGGGAACTGCCGCCGATGCGGTCTGCTCAGCCTGGCTCGACTCCAACCGCCGCTTCGACGGGTTTCCCGTTCACGGCCGTCGTCGGGATGGACGACTTGCAGCTCGCGCTCATCCTGGCCGCGGTGTCGCCGGCGATCGGTGGCGTGCTGATCCGGGGCGAGAAGGGTACGGCCAAGTCCACCGCCGTGCGCGCGCTCACCGAGATCCTGCCGGCCGTCGACGTCGTACGCGGCTGCCGCTTCTCCTGCGATCCCGGCCGCCCTGACGCGGGTTGTCCCGACGCGCCGCACTTAGACGCAGACGCGACGACCCGCCCGGCCAGGCTGGTCGAGTTGCCGGTCGGCGCCACCGAGGACCGCGTGCTCGGATCGTTGCACCTCGAGCGGGCGCTTTCCGAGGGCGTGACGGTCTACGAGCCCGGCCTGCTCGCGGCAGCGCACCGGGGCCTTCTGTATGTCGATGAGGTCAACCTGCTGCACGACCACTTGGTCGACGTACTGCTCGATGCCGCCGCGATGGGCCGGGCCACGGTCGAGCGGGATGGCGTGTCCGTGACGCACCCGGCGCGGTTCGTACTCGTCGGCACGATGAACCCCGAAGAGGGCGAGCTCCGTCCCCAACTGCTCGACCGGTTCGGCCTGACCGTTGACGTGATGGCCAGCCGCGATCCCGCCGTACGGGTCGAGGTGATGCGGGCGCGCTTGGCGTACGAGGCGGATCCGATGGGTTTCGCCGAGCGGTACGACGCGGCGCAGCGCGAGCTCGCCGAGCGGATCGTGAAGGCCCAGAGTTTGCTGCCTGACGTCATTCTCACGGATCCCGCGCTGAGGCAGATCGCGGAGATCTGCGCGTCGTTCGACGTGGACGGGATGCGGGCCGATCTGGTCACGGCGCGTACGGCGATCGCGCATGCCGCGTGGTGCGGGCGCAACGTGGTCGAGGTGGAGGACGTACGCGCCGCGGCGAAGCTGGCTCTGCCGCACCGCAAGCGGCGTAACCCGTTCGACCCGCCGGGCCTTGACGACGAGCAGCTCGAGCAGGCGATCAACGACAGCACGCCGCCGGACGATGATCCCGAGCCGGATGGGCCGGACGATGGTGGTGGCGGGCCGCAGCCCGATGACGTTAGTGGTCCGGATGACCAAGCCCCGGAGCAGCCGGAGCAGGGCCAACCGCAGGCAGGGCAGGCGCCGAGTGGGCAGGTCGACGGCGCGGGCGAACCGTTCAAGGCGCGTCTGCTGAGTGTGCAGGCCGCCGGCCGGGGTGTGTCCGGGCGGCGCTCGCGGGCGTTGACCGAGGTCGGCCGCGTGGTCGGGGATCGGGCCCGCGTCGGTCGCGAACCGGGTCGCCCGCACCTCCTCGGCACCATCCGAAGCGCTGCGCCGCACCAGCATTCGCGCGGCCGGTCCGGCCCGGGTCTCGCCGTACGGCCCACCGACGTACGACTCGCTGTCCGGGAAGGGCGCGAGGGCAACCTGGTCCTCTTCTGCGTGGACGCGTCCGGCTCGATGGGCACGAAGAAGCGGATGACCGAGGTGAAGACGGCCATCGTGTCGTTGCTGATGGACGCGTACCAGCGCCGGGACACGGTCGGACTCGTCACGTTCGCCGGTTTGGGAGCCACGGTCGCTCTGCCGCCGACCGGCAGCGTCGAGACCGCCGTACGTCGGCTGGAGTCGCTTCCCACGGGAGGCCGTACGCCGCTCGCGGAGGGGTTGCTCCAAGCCGCGGAGGTGTTGCGGATCGCGGCCATTCGCGATCCGCGCCGCAGGCCGTTGCTGGTGCTGGTCACCGACGGCCGGGCGACGGCCGGGACGGACGCGTTCGCGAAGGCGCGCCAGGCCGCGGGATGGCTTGCGGACAAGGGCATCGCGGCCGTCGTGGTGGATTGCGAACCGCGCCGTGGGGTGCGACTCGGCCTCGCCGGTGAGCTCGCGACCGATCTGCGTGCGGAGTATCTGGATCTCGGAGAAGTTGCTGCGGGCAACCTTGTTCGCACTGTCACGGAAAGGGCCGCCTGATGCCGAAGGGACAGCCCAGCGTCGTACCGCAGGACGGTCTGACCACCCGGCAGCGCCGCAATCGGCCGTTGCTGATGGTGCACACCGGTGAGATGAAGGGCAAATCCACCGCCGCCTTCGGGATGGCGCTGCGCGGCTGGAACCAGGGCTGGAACATCGGCGTCTTCCAGTTCGTCAAGAGCGCGAAGTGGAAGGTCGGCGAGGAAGAGGCCTTCAAGGCGCTCGGGTCGTTGCATGAGGCAACAGGTCAGGGCGGTCCGGTCGAGTGGCACAAGATGGGCGAGGGCTGGAGCTGGTCGCGCAAGGCCGGTTCCGAGGAGGACCACGCCGCCGACGCGCTCGAGGGCTGGCGCGAGATCCAGCGCCGGATGGCGGCGGAGACGCATGACCTCTACGTGCTGGACGAGTTCACCTACCCGATGAAGTGGGGCTGGGTGGACGTCGACGAGGTGGTCGCCACGCTCGCCGATCGGCCCGGACATCAATACGTCGTGATCACCGGGCGCAATGCCGATCAGCGCTTGCTCGACGCAGCCGACCTGGTCACCGAGATGACGAAGGTCAAACACCCGATGGACGCGGGCCAGAAGGGTCAGCGGGGGATCGAGTGGTGATTCCACGCCTGGTCGTGGCCGCGCCTTCGTCCGGCGCGGGCAAGACCACGGTCGCGGTCGGGCTGATGGCGGCGCTGCGTCAGGCCGGGCACACCGTTGCCGGGTTCAAGGTCGGACCGGACTACATCGACCCGGGCTTCCACGCTGTGGCAACGGGTCGGCCCGGGCGGAACCTGGACCCGATGCTGTCGGGTGAGGAGCGCGTGGCGCCGCTCTTCGCGCACGGGTGCGCGGGGGCGGATATCGCTGTGGTGGAAGGCGTGATGGGCCTGTACGACGGTGCTCTTGGTACTGAGGGCTATTCGTCTACTGCGCACGTCTCGAAGTTGCTGCAGGCGCCGATCGTATTGGTCGTTGACGCCTCTGCGGCGGGCCGAAGCGTTGGTGCGGTCGTGGCGGGGTTTGTCGCCTTCGACACCGGTGTACGGATCGTCGGGGTGATTCTGAACAAGGTCGGGTCTGACCGACATGAGGCCGAGGTGCGAGCTGGCGTGGCTCCTACGGGTATTCCCGTGCTCGGGGTACTTCGGCGCGACACGAGGGTCACTGTGCCTTCCCGGCATCTCGGGTTGGTTCCGGCGGACGAGCAGCGCGGTCAGGCATTAGCGGCCGTTGAGGCGGCTGCGGCCTTGGTACGGGACGGGGTCGATCTAGAGGCTTTTGTCGCGGCTGCCCGGGCTGCGATGCCACTGGAGACCACTGTCTGGGATGCGGCGTCTGAGGTCTCTTGCGACCCAGAAGCTGTCCGGCCGGTTATCGCGATGGCGGGCGGCCCTGTCTTTTCGTTCCGCTATACCGAGACTGCGGAGTTGCTGACGGCTGCAGGTGCCTCCGTTGTCTCGTTCGACCCGCTGGTCGACTCGTTGCCTGAGGGAACTGCGGGCCTCTATCTCGGTGGTGGTTTTCCTGAGATGCATGCGGAGGCCCTCTCGGCCAATGTCCCTCTACGCCAGGAGGTGGCGGTACTAGTCGGCCGCGGCCTGCCAGTCGTCGCAGAATGTGCTGGCCTCTTGTACCTCTGCAAGTCTTTGGACGGACACGAGATGACTGGGGTTCTACCAGCCGTTGCTGAGATGACGGGCCGCCTGACCCTCGGGTACCGAACTGCCGTGGCTGCGACGACCAGTGCTTGGTACGACGAGGGGCGACGCGTCCGCGGGCATGAGTTCCACCGGACGACTGTGACGGCCTCGGCGGGTTCGTCCGCGTGGTACCTGCCGGACGGGCCTGAGGGCTTTGCGACCACCAACCTGCACGCGTCGTACTTGCACGTGCACTGGACTGCCACCCCCGACGTACCGGCTCGCTTCGTCGCAGCAGCGGCAGCGTTCGCATGACGGTCGTACTGGGCGTTGGTCTGCGCAGTGGCACGCCGTACGACGAATTGCGTGCTCTGGTTGACTCCGCGTTGGCTTCCCTGGAGGTGGCCACGGTCGGCCAGATCGTGACGGTCGATACGAAGGTCGACGAGCCGGCATTGTTGCTTTTGGCGGCTGAGCTGGGTGTGCCGGTCACTAGCTCGCCTGCTTCCGTGTTGGCTGTGCAAGATGTCCCCACGCCTAGTGCGTCGGTAGAGCGGCTTGCGGGATCACCGAGTGTTGCCGAGGCTGCAGTGGTGTTGGCAGGCGCCGTGTTGGTAGTGCCGAAGCGTCGGTCGGCAAACGCGACCGTTGCGGTTGGACGTCTGGTGGCATCGCCTTATCCGCCGGGGGAGCGGGACGTGGTGCACCGCGTACTGGCCGAGCGGCGGGACATCCGGCGTGGTTTCGTCGATACGCCCATCGCGGACGACGTACTGACTCGTGTGCTGGCCTCGGCCCACCGAGCGCCCAGTGTCGGGTTGAGCCAGCCGTGGGACTTCCTGCTGATCAAGGACGTTTCAACCCGGCGGAAGATCTACGACCTGGCGATGGCTCAGCGGGACGCCTTTGCGGCCTCACTGCCCGAGGACCGCCGGAACGCGTTTGACGGGCTCAAGATCGAGGCGATTCTTGATACCCCGTTGAACATCGCAGTGACGTGTGACCCCGGCCGTGGCGGGCGGCACGTGCTCGGACGGCATGCTGATCCTCGAACGACCTGGTTCTCCGCCGCGATCGCCGTACAGAACCTCTGGCTCGCAGCACGGGCTGAAGGCCTAGGCGTCGGCTGGGTCTCGTTCTTCGAACCAGGCGAGGTTTCGGCCGTGCTGGATCTTCCCGGGCATGTGGAGCTCGTCGGGTATCTCTGTGTGGGACACGTGACGTCATTCCCGGAGACGCCCGAGCTGGTGCAGTCCGGCTGGGCCTCCCGGCGGCCGTTGTCCTGGTCGGTCCACCACGACACGTGGGGCCAGCGAGGTCTACCGGGCGCTGCGGCATCCTCCATCACCGAGGACGCCCGCATGGCGCCTGAGGTGATTCCGGGCGGCGTACAGCTTGTGGAGATCGTAGTGACTGGTAATCCCGACACTGCGGCGTTGCGGAGGCCAGAGGCTCTAGTGGTTTCCGTGGACACGGTGACGCCTGTCGAGCACTTCGGGATCGCGTGGCGGCCCGCGCGTTCGGTGGACGAAGCCGTCGAGCACGGGGTCGAGCTGGTACGGGATCTCGGTCTGCAAGGCGTGGGACGGATTGACGTGTCGTTCGTCGACGAGTCGGCCGTGGCGGCGGGGTTGGTGCGCGGTTTGGAGCTGGGCGGACGTGCTTGCGGGGTGGCAGTGGTCAAGGGTGAGCCAGGACTCTGAGAAACTCCTCGGCATGACGGCACCGATGTATGTCCCAGGCTTCTTCATGAAGCAGCGCATCACCATGATGGTGAACCAGTACGAACTGCTCGCCGCGAACCCCGACGGCAGCGACGGGCAGGTGCTCGCATTCGCCCAGCAGAAGCGGATGGCGCTGAAGGAGCAGGTGACCTTTTATACCGACCAGAGCAAGAGCCAGGCCGTCTTCTCCTTCAAGGCCCGCAAGAAGATCGACCTCGGCGCCGGCTACGACGTGTTCGACGCCAATGGGCAGCCGATCGGCTGGTTCAAGAAGGACTTCGGCAAGAGCCTGCTGCGGTCGAGCTGGCACCTGACCGCGCCGGGCCTCGAGGCCTTCGGCACCGAGCGCAACCACAAGGTCGCCGTGATCCGCCGGGTTTGGCAGTTCATCCCGATCGTCGGCGAGATTCCGCTGCCGTTCATCTTCCACTTCGACTTCACCGACAACGCCAGCGGCCAGCCGGTGATGTCGGTCGAGCGCAAGAGGTCGATCCGCGACCGCTACACCGTGCACGTGCCCGATCAGCGGCTCGACTTCCGGGTGGCGGCAGCGATGACGGTGGCGCTCGACGCGCTCCAGAGCCGCTGATTCTTCAGTTTGTACGACCTGGGTCGTAGCCGCGTACGACTTCTGCGGTACGTCGTCGGCCGGGCCAGTCACCCATTTGGGGGAACTAACCCTGATCGGGCCGGTAAACCTTGGTTCCGGCCCGTCCCGGTGCGAGTCTTGACGCATGGGTGGAACGCGGAGTAATCGACGTTGGTTGGCGCCGGTCACGGCGATCGCGGTCGTGGCCGGTGGTGCCGTGCTGGTGCCGGTTGTCGCGGATGCGTCACCGGACCTGCCGGATATCACCGCACAACAGCTCCTGACGAACGTCCAGGGCGCGAAGGTCGACGGCCTGTCCGGGGTGGTGCGTTCGAGCACCGACCTCGGTCTGCCCGCGATTCCCGGTCTGGTCGGCAGCCAGGCGCTGGACCTCATCACCGGGGACCACACCGCCCGGATCGCGCTGGCCGCGCCGGACAAGGCCCGTGCCGCGGTGCTCGACAACATGGCCGAGCGCGTCTTCACGACCGACGGCAAGACCGCCTGGGCGTATGACTCGCGCAGTCGCGAGGCCACCAAGCTGACGCTGCCCGCCGGCCGTGCCCATGACAAGGACCCGGGTAAGGAACTGGGCAAGGCCTACGACCCGACCGCGGTGGCGAAGCAGTTCCTGGACGCCGTCGACCCGTCGACCGAGGTCACGGTGACGGGGACGGAGTCGGTCGCCGGCCGCGACGCGTATGTGCTGCGTCTGACGCCGCGTACGGATCAGACCACGGTCGGTTCGGTGACGCTCGCGGTGGATGCCAAGGAGTGGGTGCCGCTGCAGGTGAAGGTATTGCCGCGGGCCGGGGGAGACCCGGCAGTCGAACTGGGCTTCACCGAGGTGTCGTTCGAGGTGCCGCCGGCGAGCACGTTCACCTTCACGCCGCCGAAGGGCACGAAGGTCAACGAGGAGAAGCTGCCCGCGCTGACTGACAAACCTGGCCGTGGCGAGAAGCCTCACAAGTCTGAGAAGCCCGTGAAGCCGGGTGTGCCGGACAAGCTGGGCAAGGCTGGGGATCGGCCGACGGTGGTTGGCGAGGGCTGGAGTTCGGTGGTCGTGCTCAAGGGCGCATCCGCTGACACGGCGTCACTGCAACCGCTGCTGGCGAACGCCCGGACGCTGCAGGGCAGCTGGGGTAGTGGCAAGGTTCTGACCACCCGGATGGTGAGCGCACTGTTCACCGACGACGGCCGGATCATCGTCGGGCTGGTGCCGCCGGAGGTCCTCGAGTCGGCCGCCGCCAAAGCGCCGCGCTGATCGGACCGGCCGATGACCGATACGGCCCCGGTGATCACCCGGGGTCTGAGCAAGCGGTTCCGAAGCGGGCAGCTGGCCGTTGACTCGGTCGATCTGGAGGTGCCGGCGGGTTCGGTCTTCGGATTCCTCGGGCCGAACGGCTCGGGCAAGACCACCACGATCCGGATGCTGCTCGGCCTGATCGCGCCGACGTCGGGCTCGGTGGAGTTGCTCGGGCAGCCGATGCCGAAGGCGCAGCTGTCGGTCTTGCCGCGGGTTGGGGCGCTCGTTGAGGGGCCGGCGTTCTACCCGTTCTGGAGTGGCCAGGCGAACCTGATGCGCTTCGACGCCGCCGACCGGACGTCCGACCCACGGACCCGCAAGGCCAGGGCCGGCGAGGCGTTGGAGCGGGTCGGGCTGTCGGTGGCCGCGGGGAAGAAGGTCAGGGCCTATTCGCTCGGGATGAAGCAGCGCCTCGGTATCGCGGTCGCGCTGATGCAACGACGCGATCTCCTTGTGCTCGACGAGCCGACCAACGGCCTTGATCCGCAGGGCACCCGCGAGGTTCGCCATTTGATCCGCGAGTTGGCCAGTGACGGGATCACGGTCTTCACGTCGACTCACCTGCTGGCCGAGGTGGAGCAGGTTTGCACTCACGCGGCCGTGATGAGCCGGGGCAAGTTGTTGCGCCAGTCGCCGATGGCCGAGCTGCGTTCGGAGCTGCGCCCGCGATTGGTGGTTCGTACGCCGGACCTTGGTACGGCGGCGGAGACGCTGACCGGGTTGGGTGTGACGGATTTGCGCCGGCTGGACGAGACGGTCGACGGCGATCCCGGCGAGCTGCCGATCGACAAACTCGCCGCGGCGCTGGTCGCGGCCGACGTCCGGATCCATGGCTTCGGGCTGGAGCGGCCGAGTCTCGAAGACGCGTTCGTGGCGCTGACGGGGGAGGGCTTCGATGTCGCAGAGTGAAGCAGTGACGCTCGCTCCGCGCAGCGTGTCCGTGGGGCGGGGGCTTGGACTGTTCGGGTCGGAGTTGCGCCTGGTGTTCGGCCGGGCGCGGACCTGGGTGCTGCTCGCCGGGCTCGCCGTCGTCCCGATCCTGATCGGGGTCGCGGTGCGAATCGCCGGTTCGTCCGGTGATGCCGAGGGATTCCTCGGTGACATCACGGAGAACGGGCTGTTCCTGGTTGTCGCGAGCCTCGGTCTGTCCCTGCCGTTCTTCCTGCCGACGGCGATCACCGTCGTCTCGGGTGAATCGCTCGCGGGCGAAGCCAGCCTCGGCACGTTGCGCAACATGATCACCGCGCCGGCCGGGCGTTCCCGACTGCTCGCGGCGAAGCTGGTGGCGCTGGTGGTCTTCGCGTTCGCCGCGACGATGACGATCTGGATCTCCGGGTTGATCGTTGGCGCGATCTTGTTCCCGCTGGGCGATGTCGTGCTGATCTCTGGTTCGACCGTGCCGCTGGCCGACGGCATCCTGCGCGCTCTGGGTATCGCCGTGCTCGTCGCCGCATCACTGCTCGGATTGGCCGGAATCGGGCTGTTCGTATCCTCGATGACGTCGACCCCACTGGCTGCGATGGCCGCGACGTTCATCAGTTTCATCGTGCTCGGCATTCTCGGCGCGATACCTCAGCTCGACGTGATCCACCCGTGGCTGCCGACGTACGGCTGGATGTCGTTCGCCGACTTGCTGCGCGACCCGCCGTACTGGGACGCCATCGTCCGCAATCTCGGCCTCCAAGCGGCGTACCTGACCGTCTTCTACGCTGCCGCTTGGGCCCGCCTGACCACCCGCGACATCTCCGGCTGACCCCTTTACGCGCTGCCGCGATAGCCTCGCGGGGTGTTGACCGAGGTGGCCGCTGCGCTGCGATGCCCGCATTGCCGGGAGGGCCTGCGGCTCGAGGGCCGTATGGCGACCTGCGCCTCGGGGCATGCCTTTGACCTGGCCAAACAGGGTTACCTCAACCTGTTGCCGTCGACGTCGACCGGTATCGACGGCGACACGGCAGACATGGTCGCGGCGCGGACGGCGTTCCTCGGCGAAGGCCACTACCGGCCGATCCGCGACGCCTTGGCCGGACTCGTCAGCCCGGCCGTGGCTGGTGTCGTGGTTGAGGTTGGAGCGGGTACGGCGTACTACCTGGCCGGCGTAGTCGGTGCCGCCCCGGCCAGGACCGGGATCGCGCTGGACGTGTCGCGGTATGCGGCGCGCCGGGCAGCGAAGGCCCACGAGCGAATCGGCGCGGTCGTGGCTGACGCCTGGCGCGAACTGCCGCTACTGGACGACTCCGCGCAGATCCTGCTGAACGTATTCGCCCCGCGGAACGCCGCCGAGATGGCCCGCGTGCTCACCGCCGACGGCACCCTACTGGTGGTGACGCCGAACGCGGCCCACCTCGCCGAACTCGTCGACGTACTCGGCCTGGTCAAGGTGGACGAATCGAAGGACGCCCGCCTCATGTCATCGCTCGGCGGGCACTTCACCCGCGCGGACGACGTACAGGTCGAACAGGTGATGAAGCTCGACCACACGTCCATCCGCAATCTGGTCGCGATGGGTCCGAGCGCCTTTCACACCGAGGCTGACTCCCTGACCGAGCGGCTCGCGACGCTGCCCGATCCGGCCGACGTGACGCTCTCCGTCACCATCTCGACCTGGCACCCGACGTCAGGCGGCGGGACGGACCAGCCGACGGGCTAGTTCGAGGGCGTGCTCGTTGGCGCGTACGTGGGCGGCGGCCTCGGACTCCTTGGAGAGGTCGATCAGTTCCGACATGGCCGGCGTAACCGGGGCGAGCGTCAGCTCAGCGGCAGCGATGCGGACGTCCATCTTGAACACGTCGCCGAAGATCCTCTGCAGGTACGGCGTGGCGTGGTCCCAACCCTCGCGCGGAGTGCCCGGACCGTAGCCGCCGCCACGGGCGAGCGCGAAGAGCACCGGGCGTCCGGCCATCGGCTCCGGCGCGCCCGGTGCGAAACGCGGGTCGGCGAGCAGCAGGTCGATCCAGGTCTTCACGTGCTGGGAAATCCCGAAGTTGTACAGCGGTACGGCGATGATCGCGGCGTCGGCCTCGATCAGTTCGTCAGCAAGGGCGGTCGAGAACATGACGGCGGCGCGCTGCTGGGGCGTGCGTGATTCCGCCGGGGCGAATTTCGCCGAGATCGCGGCGGGCCAGGCGTCGGCGGGCAGCGGGTTCAGCCCGAGGTCACGGCGGACGACCTTGGTGTCCGGGTGCTCCGCCTCCCAAGCGCTCTGGGCGCTGTCGGCGAGACCTCGGCTGATGGATCCTTCGACCCGAAAGCTGGCGTCGACGCGAAGCAGGGTGGTCATGGAGTTGGTCCTTTCGAAGTCCGGCTACGAGCAAGGCGCTCGGTGATGAGCTGCCACGAAGATAATCTGTAGAGCAGAACATATGCAAGCCAGATCATATTCCGGGTAGTGCGCATCACGTAGACTTGGCGCATGTCCAGCCCCATCGCGGAAGTGCCGACCTCGGTCGAGGAAGACCTCGGCTGGGCGCTCGGCGTCGTCTTCCGGCGCTACGCGAAGGCCGCCGGCGAGTCGCTGGCCGACGTGCCGGGTGGACCGCGCGGTTACCAGGTGCTCGCGACGGCGAATCGCGAGGGCCCGCGCCGTCAGCTCGAGCTCGCTGGTCATCTGGGCGTCGACCGGACCGTCATGACGTACCTGCTGGATGACCTGGAGAAGGCCGGCCTGGTCGAGCGTCAGCCCGATTCGACCGATCGCCGGGCACGGCTGATCGTGCTGAGCGACAAAGGGCGCGAGGTGCTTTGTGACCTCGAGAAGCGGCTCACGACGGCCGAGCGGCAGGTGCTGGACAGCCTCGACGAGGGCGAGCGCCTGATGTTCCGGACCTTGCTGCAGCGCGTGGCCGTGCGCGCCGAGGCGAGCGGGCACAACGCCGATGCGTGCACGCTCGCCGAGGAGCTGGACGAGAACTGCTAGCTCGAGTCCTGTCAGCTCAGAGGGACGAAGCCTGATTCGTACGCGGTGATGACCGCCTGGGTGCGATCGCGCGCGCCGAGCTTGGACAGCACGTTCGCGACGTGCGTCTTGATGGTCTGTACGCCGAGCACCAGTTCGGCCGCGATCTCCGCGTTCGACAGCCCCTTCGCCATGAGCCGCAGCACCTCCCGCTCCCGCTCGGTCAACTGCGCGTGATCGAGCCCGGCCGGCTTGGCCCGACTCTCGTCAGCGCGGACATGGGCGAGGGCCAATGAGCGGATGGCCTCGGGGAAGAGCAGGGACTCGCTGTTCATCACCGTACGAATGGCCTGCACGATTTCCGCGGGCGGCGTTCGCTTGAGCAGGAAGCCCGAGGCGCCGACGCGCAGCGCGTCGTACACGTAGTCATCGTTTTCGAAGGTGGTCACCACCAGCACCCGCGGCGGATTCTCCAGGCCGTCGAGCAGGAGCCGCGTGGCCTGGATGCCGTCGACCGCGGGCATGCGCACATCCATCAGGACGACGTCGGGGTTGGTCCGGCGCACGATCGGTACGACCTCGGCGCCGTCGGCCGCTTCGGCGACCACGCTGAGGTCCGGCTCGGCGTCGATGATGGCGCGCAGACCACTGCGGATCAGCGGTTCGTCGTCGACGACCAGCACGGTGATGGGCACAGGATCAGCCTCTCGCTCTTGAAGGGTTCTTCGTGATGGCGACCGGCAGCGTAACCGCCAGCCGCCAAGTCCCGACCGCGTCATCGCCCGGCGCCAGCCCGGCCTCGACCGTGCCGCGGAGGACCTCGACGCGTTCGCGAATACCGGCCAAACCGCGACCGCCCGACGTCCGCGACAACGCCGGGCCGTGCACGGGATTGCTCAGCTCGAGCCGAAGACCCGAGGCGTCGAGGTTGATCGTCAGGTCCACCACCAGGTCGTCGGCCCGATGGCCGGCATGCCGAATGGCGTTGGTCAGCCCTTCCTGCACGATCCGGTACGCCTCCCGCGATACGGCAGCGGGCAGGCCGTCGAGATCGCCCTCACGCCGTACGACGACGGTGATGCCGCCGGCGCGAGTGGCGTCGACCAGGCGAGACAGGTCGCCGAGGGTGGACTGCGGGGCCGTCGCCGAACCCTCGCGCCGGTCGTCCCGCAACAGCCCGAGCACGTGGTCGAGATCGGCCAGCGCGGCCCGGGCGGACGTCTCCATCGCGGCAAGCGCGTTCTCCGCGAAGGCCGGGTCGGTCGCCAGCACTCGCCGGGCGGCACCGGCCTGCAGCGTGACCAGGCTCAACGCGTGCCCCACGCTGTCGTGCAGCTCCCGCGCCAACCGGTTGCGCTCGGCCAAGGTCGCCGTACGTCGCTCGAGCAACTCGATCCGCTCCGCAGGCGTCGGCCCGAGCACGCGTGGCGCCCAGTGCGCGAGCGCCGCTCCGAAGCCGGCCGCCAAGTAGAACTGCAGCGGTATCAACGTCAACCCGACGGCCGGCATCCAGAGATCGGTCCACGTGCCGCTGGTGGTGTAGCTGAGATCGGGGGCGATCTGGTGCCGCCCGGGCGCTCGGAACGGCGTACCGATCAACACGATGCTCCCGAACACGGCCGCAGTGGTCGCCACGCCCGCGACGCCTCCCGCGATCAGGTGCAGGACGAACCAGAGCGACGTACGCCGGCGCTGCGCCCACGTCCGCGCGGGACCCAGCGGACGCTCGTCGAACCGGACCCCGAGCAACGACTCGACCGCAATACCCTCGACCTCCCGAACCGCCGGCAGCAATCCGAGCACCACGGGCGGCGCGACCACGACCAACGCGATGAGCAGAACCGCGAACGGCCGGGACGGCGCGAGATCCTGCACCAGCGCCGCCAACGCACTCTCAACCAGCAAGAACGCCAGCACCAACGCGGCCCCGAGTAATAGGTAAACCCACCGAAGGTACGTCGACCCGCGCCCCAACACCCGTACCCCAGCAACCGCCACCCGCCCATCCTGCCAAACCCGGGCTCGTTGCCCTTCCCCCGCCCGAGTGACCCGCCACCCCCACGCGAGTGACCCGCCCCTCACGCGAGGGACCTCTCCGCCTATCGCCAGACCCGGTAACGGACGCCGCCCTGAAGTGGCCCCACCACTCCCCGCTCATCGGTCCCTTGTGACGCGGCGTGTCGGCGTTCATCGGTCCCTTCTGACCAACATCCTTTGCATTCGTTCGTCGGAATACGGCCGGTATCTATGGCGTATTCCGACGAACGAACGCAAGAACAATGGGCGAACGACGGCGTGGGGCGTGGGCGCGAGGGACCGATGAGTGGCGACACGCCGGGGCGAAAGGGGCCGGTGGGCGGAAAGAGGCGTGGTGGTGGGGAAATGGGGCAGGGTGTGGGGGAATGGATACGGTGGGTTTGTGACTGACTCCACAACGTTGCAGGTGTGGTTTGGGCTGAGGAGGGGAGCGCGATCAGTGACACGTAAAGAGAACGCCAAATCAGCGGGCGCAGCCACGGTGAGTTCGCGCTGTGCGACGTAGAGTCCCGCTTGGTTGGGGGAGCACACCCTTGTTCCAGACGGGCAGACGGGTGTTGACCGTTCGCGGATGTCTGATGTTTGATCAAATATAGGAGGATGGGTCGATGAGACTGAGGCGTTCGGTTGCCGCGTTGGTGGTGGCCATGGGGCTGCTGGTCAGCGCCTGCGGCGGCAATCCCGACTCCGAATCCGGCAACAAGGGAGAGAAGGTCAGTTACCTGACCTCGTTCGGCACCTTCGGCCGGGAGGCCTATGCCTACGTCGCCCTGGAGAAGGGCTACTTCCGCGAGGCCGGTCTCGATGTCACCATCACACCGGGCAGCGGCACGGTCGACGTGATGAAGCTGGTCGCGGGCGGCCAGGCCGACTACGGCATCGGCGACTTCACGGCCTTCATGATCACGTCCTCCAAGGAGCACCTGCCGGTGACGGCGGTCGGGATGGTCCACCAGCGTTCGCTGGCCGCGATCGTCTCGCTCGAGGGGTACGGCATCACCAAGCCGAAAGACCTGGAAGACAAGAAGATCGGTGACCAGCCGGGTTCGACCAACCAGGTGATGTTTCCGGTCTACGCCAAGGCCGCCGGTATCGACAAGAACAAGGTCCAGTGGGTGGCGTCGGCGCCGCCCGCGCTGCCGGCTCTGCTGGTGTCCGGCCAGGTGAACGGCATCGGCCAGTTCGTTGTCGGCCAGCCGACCATCGAGAAGGCGGCCAAGGGCAAGAAGGCCGTGGTGCTGCCGTACGGCGATCTGCTGCCCGACCTCTACGGCAACGCGATCCTGACCCGTCAGGATGTCGTCAAGGAGAAGCCCGCGCAGGTGCAGAAGTTCACCGCGGCGCTGCTCAAGGGGCTCGCGGACACGATCGCGGATCCGCAGGCCGCCGCGACGATCCTGAAGAAGTACGTACCGGAGACCGACGTGACGGTCGCTGCCGCGGAGTTGATGCTGATGCGCGACTACGTCAAGCCGCCGAGCTACAATGGTCCCATCGGGGCGATCGCGCGGGAGAAGGTCTCCGGCGTCAAGACGGCCCTGGCCCAGGCCGAGGCGATCAACACCGACCTGTTCAACATCGGTGACTACGTGTCGTTCGAACTGGCGCCGAAGGCCTGACCGATGATCCAGCTGGACCAGGTCGGTCAAGTCTTCGAGTCGCGGGACGGATCCGTCCACGCGCTCGAAGGCATTGACCTGGAGGTTCAGGAGAATGAGTTCGTCACGCTGATCGGCCGCTCGGGGTGTGGCAAGTCGACCCTGTTGCGGTTGATCGCGGGACTGCTCGAACCGACGAGCGGCTGGGTGCAGGTGGCGGGCGAACTCGTCACCGCGCCCCGGCCGGACGTGTCGGTGATGTTCCAGCGCCCGGCCCTGCTGCCGTGGCGTTCCGTGCTCTCCAACGTGATGCTGCCGGTCGAGATCGCCGGTGGTGACCGCGGGCAGTACCGGGACCGGGCCCACCAGCTTTTGCATCTGGTCGGCCTGACCGGTTTCGAGAACAAGCTTCCGCACGAGTTGTCCGGCGGGATGCAGCAACGGGTCTCGCTGTGCCGTTCGCTGATCACCCGCCCGAAAGTGATGTTGATGGACGAGCCCTTCTCCGCCTTGGACGCGCTGACCCGCGCCGAGCTGTCGGAGGAACTGCAGCGGATCAAGATGGAGTTGTCCACCACGATCGTGTTCGTCACGCACTCGATCGAGGAGGCGATCCTGCTGGCCGATCGGGTCGTGGTGATGAGCCCGCGCCCGGGCCGGATCCGCGAGATCGTCGACGTGCGGATCCCGCGCCCGCGCACGCTCGGCATTCACGCCGAGGCGGCCGCCGTGGCGAAGGTGAGTGGGCAGCTGCACTCCTTGTTGATGGCGCCGGCATGACCTCGGGGCCCGAGCCCTCCCGGCCCCGCCGGCAAGGCTCCACACTCGCGATCTGGCTGTTGCCCTTGTTCGGGTTCGTCGTCATCCTCGCGCTCTGGTGGGCCGCGACGGTCGTTTTCGCCATCGACGACTTCCTGCTGCCGAGCCCGTTCGACGTCGCCGCCGCCTTCGCCGAACAGCCCGGCTATCTGCTCGATCAGTCCCTGGTGACGTTGATCGAGACGGTCGAGGGTTTCCTGCTGGCGATCGTGACGGGTGTGCCGATCGCGCTGCTGATCGTGCGGTCGCTGGTGCTGGAGCGGATCATCTACCCGCTGCTGCTCGCGGTGAACGCCATCCCGAAGATCGCCGTCGCGCCGCTGCTGGTGATCTGGATGGGCTTCGGCCAAGCCCCCAAGGTGGTGCTGGTCTTCCTGGTCTGCTTCTTCCCGGTGGTCATCTCGACCGCCTCGGGCATGAAGTCGACCCCGATCGAACTCGTCGACCTGCTGCGCTCCCTGAACGCCAGCCGCACCCAGGAGTACTTCAAACTGCGTCTCCAGTACGCCCTGCCGCAGATCTTCGTCGGTCTCAAGACGGCGATCTCGCTGGCCGTGATCGGCTCGGTGATCGCCGAGTTCGTCGGTGCCACCGCCGGCCTGGGCTACGTCATCGTCAACTCGGGCGCCAGCGCCAACACCTCGCTGGCCTTCGCCGCGATGGCCCTGCTCGGTGTGATCAGCATCGTGCTCTTCTACGGCCTGGTCCTGCTGGAGAAGAAGCTGCTGCCCTGGGCCGAGGAGCACCGGTGACGGCCGGCGTCGTCGACGGAGCCGAGCACCAGGTCCGGGTTCGGGCGGAGTGGCTCGAGCAGACCGTGACGGCCATCTTCGCCGCGCTCGACTTCGTACCGGCCGACGCGCACTCGATCGCGGCGGCCCTGGTCGACGCGGATCTGCGCGGTGTCCGCTCGCATGGCGTGATGCTCGTCCCGATGTACGTCGAACGCCTGCTCGCGGGCGGCGTAACGCGCGAACGGCAGGTCGAGGTGCTGTACGACGCCGGCGCGGCGCTGGTCGTCGACGCCCTTGGCGGGATGGGCCAGCTGTCCAGCCCGCAGGCGATGGGCCTCGCGATCGACCGGGCCGGCCGGTTCGGCATCGGCCTGGTCTCGGTCCGCCGGGCGCACCATTTCGGCGCGGCCAGTCGCTGGGCGATGCAAGCGGCCGAGGCTGGTTGTCTCGGCATCGCGATGTCCAACACGACCCCGTTGATGCCCGCGCCGGGTGGTGCCGAGCGCATCGTCGGCAATAACCCGCTCGCCGTCGCCGTACCGACCGAGGCCGGGGTGGAGATCGTCCTGGACATGGCGTTGTCGGCCGTGGCGCTGGGCAAGGTTCGTATGGCGGCTTCTGCCGGGCGGGAGATCCCTGACACTTGGGCGACGGATGCGACCGGCACGCCGACTACCAGCGCGGACGCCGCTCTACTGGGAATGCTGCTGCCTGCGGCCGGGCATAAGGGGTTTGGCCTCGCGTTGATCGTGGACATCCTTACCGGCGTACTAAGTGGCGGTGGGTGGGGTGACCAGGTGCGGCCGCTCTACCGTGAGCCGGATCGGCCTAACGACTGCGCTCACCTCTTCCTGGCGATAGACCCTGCACTGCTTGGGGGCATTACCGAGTTCCGTGCCCGTACGTCGCAGCTCGCGGAGCGCGTTCGTACGTCGGCCACTGCGCCCGGCGTAGACCGGCTGCACGTGCCGGGTGAACTCGAAGCGGACCAGGCCGAGTTCCAGCTCCGCGAAGGCGTACTGCTGGAGAAGGCCGGGTTGGACGGTCTCGTCGAGGCCGCCCGTATCGTCGGCGCACAGATCAGGGAGTCCGGGCTATGAGCCGGCAGATGGAGTTGATGCCAGGAGGCCCCGGCGGTCGCCGTACGTTGGCAGAGACCGCAGCGGCCGAGTTACACCAGTTGATCCTCTCGGGCGAACTACCAAGTGGTACGCCGCTCCGCCTGGTGGACCTGGCCAACCGGCTAGACATGAGCCAGATGCCGGTCCGCGAAGGTCTACGGCGGCTGGAAGCGCTCGGACTGGTCGACATCGTGCCGCACAAGGGTGCGTGGGTGCGTGAGCTCTCGTTGGAGGACCTGCGCGATACCCAGGAGACCCGGCTGGCACTGGAGGCTCTGGCGGTCCGAGCGGCCGCAGAGCGTTTTACCGCCGCTGACGCCAGTACGGCGACTGAGGCGCTCCAGCTGCAGGTGAAGCTGGCCAAGGCAGGCGATATCGTCGGTGCCCGGCAGGCGCACACGGACTTCCACTTCGCGATCTACCGGGCCGGTGGCTCGCGGTGGTTGACCAGGGCGATCGAGCCGGTTTGGCAGAACAGTGAGCGCTACAGGTTCGGCAGCCCGCAGAGCCCGGAGCGGATCGAGCTACACCGTAGGGAGCACGAAGCGATCCTGAAGGCCTGCATCGCGCATGACGTGGAGGAAGCGGAGGAGGCCTTGCGTAGGCATCTCGCGGGTGCCACCGAACGAATAAGCGCGTACATGACCGGTGAGACGGGCGGGACCAGGAAGGACTAGCAGGGCGATGAAGGCGAGCTTCGACGCGACCGGTGAGGTCGTGGTCGTCACCGGTGGCGCGCGGGGGATCGGCGCTGCCCTGGCCGCCGCCGTCGCCCGCCTCGGTGGTACCGCCGTCGTCTTCGACATCGTCACCCCTGCCCTGACTGAAGGCGTTGAGTACGTCGAGGTGGACGTGGCAGACCGCGACGCCGTCGCCAAGGCTGTCGCCGCAGTGGTCGAGCGGCACGGGCGGATCGACGGCCTGGTCGCCGGTGCCGCCGTCCAGCCGCGTACGCCGGTGCTCGCAACGGACCCGGAGGAGTGGACCGGCGTCCTCAACGTCAACCTCGACGGTGTCGTCTGGGTCTGCCAGGCCGTGGTGCCGCACATGATCGAACGACGTTCGGGCTCGGTCGTCGTCTTCACCTCGGGCCTCGCCCACACCGGTTTCCCCGGCGCCGCGGCGTATGCGGCCAGCAAGGCGGCGCTCATTGCGTTCGCGAAGACCCTCGCGGCCGAGGTCGCCGAGCATCGCGTCCGGGTGAACGTGATCGCCCCGGGCGTAATCGACACCGACCAGTTCCGTACGGCGAACGCGGGCGCCGACTTGGACCGCTGGCGTACGACCACCGGTATCGGTGATCCCGACGACGTGGTCGGGCCGCTGCTCTTCCTGCTGTCCGACGCCGCCGGGATGACCGGCTCCCAGCTCACCCGGGAGCGGGCGTTCGGCCGGCTCACCCACTACTAGCGAGACACAGCACTAGGAGGACCCTTGCCCGACCAGTTGCCCGTTGCCGTCGTGGGCGCGGGCCCGATCGGACTGACCACCGCCCTCGGTCTCGCGCATTACGGGGTGCCGTTCATCCTGCTCGAAGAGGATGCGGTGCTGTCCCGGGATACGAAGGCCGGCACGGTGCTGACGCGCACCCTGGAGGTCTGGGACCGGTACGGCTGCGTCGAGCAGGTGCTGGCGGCCGCGTTGCGCATCGACGAGATCGGCGACATCGACAAGTCCACGAGCACTCCGCGGGCGTCGGTCCAGCTGGAGGAGCTCGTCCGGGACACCCGCTTCCCGTTCGTCATCAACATCCCGCAGCATCACCTCGAACCGATCCTCGCGGATGCCCTCGACGGTTCCGTGATGATGGAACATCGCCTCGAGTCGTTCGAAGTGAAGAACGACCACGTAGTTCTCTTCGTAGAGACTCCTGAGGGCCGTAAGGAGATCGAGGCGTCATACCTGCTTGCGTGCGACGGAGGCCGCAGCAAGGTCCGTGACGCTCTCGGCGCAACAGTGTCCGGGGAGACCCTTCCCGAGCGGTACATGTTGATTGACGTGGTGGTGGACCTAGACGTCACCAACGCGCGCGACTATCCGTACCTGGCCTACTTCGCGGATCACAGCGAGTGGATGGTTCTGATCCGCCAACCCGAGTACTGGCGGTTCCTGTTCCCACTAGGGCCTGACCAGGCTCCGCCAGACGAGGACGGCCTATTGGCCAAGGTGCGGCAGTTCATCGGAGAGGTCGACCGGATGGAGCTACACGGCTCTGTCATCTACAACGTGCACCACCGGGTTGCGGACCACTGGTCAGCCGAAGGCCGGGTCTTCCTGATGGGAGATGCCGCACACCTCATTACCCCGATGTGGGCGCTAGGCCTCAACACTGGTGCCCTAGACGCCTCCAACCTTCCCTGGCGTCTGGCCTGGGTACTACGCGGCTGGGCGACTCCGGAACTCCTCGATGGCTACGAGCAGGAGCAGCGGCCAGTAGCGATCGAAGGCTCGGGGGAGATGGCCGAGGCGGCTCGCAAGTACATGTCGCACCAGCGGGGTGCGGTGACTGCAGCCGGGAGTGCTTGGGCTACGGCGTACACGCGGACACTGCTCGGCGTACGGCTTGATGTGGATGGTGAAGGCGACTGGTCGATGGTCATGACCGCGGCAGAACCGCCTGCCGTCAGGGCCGGGGATAGAGCGCCAGACCTGGTACTCCGTGGTGCGACCGGCCCTACGTCGATCCACGAGTTGGCGCGGGATTCCTTTGTGGCGTTGTACTTCACCGACGTACGGCGGCGGCCGGACATCCCGGTGAACGATTCGCCCGCCCTGAGGCACTACGTGGTGTCCCGGTGGGATGCGCCACTTGATTCGGGGTTGAGGGAGCGCGCGCTGTTCGACCCGGGCGCGATCGCCACCGGGCGGTACGGCGTACCGGCGGACACCATGGTGCTCATCCGGCCGGACGGGCACATCGCGTCGGTCGAGCCGATTAGACCCGGTGTGGCGGAGGATCGGTACATGGCCATCACGGGACGGCCGGTACCGGGACTGGAGGTCGGTGGTGGCTGAGGACGTGATGCGGCACTTCCAGGAGGTGCTGCTGCAGACGGATGACCTGGAGTGGGTCGAGAAGTCCCTGGCCGGGTTGTCCCACAAGATGCTTTGGCGGGATGAGGAGACCGAGGCATCTATTGCGCTCGTGAAGTTCGAACAGGGCGCAGGGATACCTACTGCCCACCAGCACGCGTCCAACCAGTTCATGTTCTGCCTGTCCGGGAAGTACCGCTATATCCCGACTGGAACCACTCTGACCAAGGGCAGCTTCTACTGGAACCCGAAGGGCTCTACCCACGGCCCGACCGTCGCGGACGAGACCTCCATCCTGCTCGAGGTGTACGACGGCCCGCACTATCCCGAGCGCCCATCCTTCTACGACAACGACGAGGACGCCCGCTGACATGCCCGGCTGGGACGTCCACACCCACCTGATCCCGCCGACGGTGCTCGACGCCGCGCGGCAGGGCCGGTTCGGGCTGTCGATCGACGACGGCACGCTGGTGGTGGACGGCCGCGCGCGATTGCCGATGCGGCGGATGGCCTCGCCGCAGGCCCTGCTCGAATGGGTGGACGCCCAGGATCTGGACGGCGCGATCGTCTCGATACCGCCGCCGTTGTTCCGCTACGAGCTCGGCGCGGCGTGGGCCGAGCTGGTGAATGAGGGCCTCAGGCAACTAGCCGGACCACGTCTGCGGGTGCTCGGGCATCTCGTCCTCGTCGATCCCGGGATGGCCGAATCCCTTGCTGGGGAAGGGGTTTTCAGCGGCTTCGCCCTCGGCACGCCGGGTTTCACCGAGCGCGACGAACTCTGGCAGGTGCTGCACGAGCTGAAGGCGTTCACCTTGATCCACCCGAGTCATTGCGACGACCCGCGCCTCGCGCCGTACTACTTGTCGAACCTCCTTGGTAACCCCTACGAGACAGCGCTTGCGGTGGCGGAGCTGGTCTTCGGCGATGTACCCGCGCGGTTCCCGGGGATCCGGTTCTGCCTGTGTCATGGCGGGGGAGCGACCGCCGCGGTGGCCGGCCGTTGGCAGCGCGGCGTGGACACGGATCGGCCCGGGGTCGAGCCGCTCGGCCTGTCGATCGCCGAGGCGCTGCGGCGGTTCTACGTGGACGATCTCGTGCACGACCCGGCCGTCTTGGCCTTACTGGCGGAGATCTTCGGGCCGGACAAAGTACTCACCGGTAGCGACTGGCCATTCCCGATGGGGGCTGACAGCATCGATCGCGATCGGGCCGAACGACGGGCCCTGGAGGTCGAAGTGTTCACCCGGCCGCTGGGGAATTGATCGTTCAAGCTCTTGGAGCTGAGGCGAGATCATGATCAAATATCAAATCTGCACCATCGAAACACCGAGGTAAGCACTGCCTGGAGATGCCGCATGACCTTCCTTCCCCTGGACCTCGCCGCCGCGCCGGGCCGCCATCTGCTGCGCGGCCTGCGCCCGGATGAGCGGCACCTTGCCCGCCTGCTGGTCAGCCAGGCCGAGGCGCTCGGCGACAAACCCGCGTTGCGGATGGGCGACACCACCATCACGTACGCCGATCTCCCGCGCCTGGCGGCTGCCGGCCGGGACCGCCTGTTGGCCGCGGGGGTGAACCCGGGCGAGCGGGTGTGCACCCTTGCGGCCAACTCCGTCCAGCTGGTGCAGATCTTCCTCGGGTGTGCCGTGACAGGCGCGATCTACGTCCCGTTGGACCCACGGCTGCCGGACGAGGAGCTGAGCGAGCGGATCGCGGCCGTGGAGCCCGCCGCGATCTACGCGGACAAGCCCATCGACGACCAGCTGCCGATGGCGACCGACGAGCCGTTGCTGGGCGCTGACCTGTACGCCGAGGCGTCGTACGACGGAACGTTGCCGGGGCTGATCCTGCACACGTCAGGCACGACCGGGCGGCCCAAGGGCGTGTTGTGCCCGCATAGCCAGCTCTTCTCGTGGGCGATCTTCGGCAACGAGCAGCTCGGGGTGACGCCGGACGACGTGCTCTACACGAACCTCCCGCTGTTCCACTGCAACGCCCTCGTCACCGTGACGCAGTCCTGGGTCGCCGGGGCGACGGCGGTCGTGGGCACGGAGTTCGACGTCGGCCTGTTCTGGGCGCAGCTCGCGGAATACGAGGCGACCATCACGTTCCTGCTCGGCTCGATGATCCACCAGCTGGTGAGCCGGTCCGCCGAGATCCCACCGCCGGACGATCACCGGTTGCGGCTGGTCCTCGCACCCGGCGCGGGCAGCGACGCCAAGCGCCGGTTCACCGAGTGGTCCGACGTACTCGTCGTGGACGCCTTCGGCATGACCGAGCTCAACGTGGTCAGCTACGAACCGCTGGACCGGATCGTCAGCGGCTCGATGGGAGTGCCGTTCCCGGACTTCGAGATCCGCGTCGCCGACGGGTACGACGTACCGGTGCCGGACGGGACCGTCGGCCAGTTGCTGGTCCGTCCGCGTTCGCCGTTCATCACCGCGCTCGGCTATTGGAACGCGCCGCAGGAAACGATGAACGCCTGGCGCAATCTCTGGTTCCACACCGGCGATCTGGTCGCGTGGGAGCCCGACGGTTCGTTGCGGTACGTCGACCGCCTGGCCGACGCAATCCACCGGGGCGGCCACACCATCTCCAGCCGCGAGATCGAGGCGGTGTTGCAGAGTCATCCCGCAGTGCTGGAATGCGCGGTGTACGGCGTACCGGCGGGTGTAGGTGACGACGACATCCTTGCGGCGGTACGGCTGGTTCCGGGGACTCGGGTCGGCGCGGACGAGTTGTCGGGCTTCGCGACACGTGAACTGGCTGCGGGATTAGTGCCGGACTACGTCTACGTTGTGGACGAACTGCCGCACACTGCGAACGGCAAGATCGCCAAGGCGGCACTGCGTTCTCAGGGCGCTCCTGACGGTCGTGACACCCCTCAACGCGTAGTGACGAGCTAAATCCGCTCAGCGCAGTTACGGTTGGCTCTCAGTACGGAACACTAGAGAGGTTTCGATGACCCGACGGCTCGAGCTCACCCCCAGGGGACCGAGCGGGCGGCGTACTTTGGCCGAGGAGGCGGCGGCCGAGCTGCACGCGCTGATCCTCTCCGGCGAGCTGCCCAGTGGTACGCCGCTCCGGCTGGAAGAACTGGCCCGGCGGCTGGACATGAGCCAGATGCCGATTCGCGAAGGCCTACGCCGGATGCAGGCGCTCGGTCTGGTCGAAATCGTTCCGCACAAGGGCGCGTGGGTCCGCGAGCTGTCGATGGACGACCTCCGCGACACCCACGAAACCCGTCTGGCGCTGGAATCCCTGGCTGTACGAGCGGCGGCGGGCCGATTCGCCGACGCGGACGCGAAGGCCGCCGCGGCCGCCCTCGCCGAGCACGTCCGATTGTCGAAGGCGGGCGACATCGTGGCATCCCGGCAGGCGCATACGGACTTCCACTTCGCGATCTACCGGGCGGGCGGTTCGCGTTGGCTGCCGCGCGCGATCGAGCCCGTCTGGCAGAACAGCGAGCGCTATCGGTTCGGCTCCCGGCAAACGCGGGCGCGGATCGAGCAGACCCGGCAGGAGCACCAGGCCATTCTCGACGCCTGCCTGGCCAAGGACCCGGACGCCGCCGAGGCCGCCCTGCGCTCCCACCTGGAAGGCGCCATGGTCCGCATCACCGAGACCATGGCCGCCCGTGCCGCTGGAACTCCGCTCGACTGAGTTCCGCGTTAGCCCTCAGTCCGCTTTAGTCCGCGAATCGGGCCGGGAAGCCGCCGGTCGCGACCGGGCCCCAGCGTTCGGGGGTGATCCGGATCAGGCACTTGCCCTGCTTGGTCATGGCTTCCCGGTACTCGTCCCAGTCCGGGTGTTCGCCGGAGATCGAGCGGAAGTAGTCCACCAGCGGCTCGACCGCCTCGGGCAGATCGATCACCTCACCGGTGCCATCGACCTGCACCCAAGGGCCGTCCCAGTCGTCGGACAGTACGAGCACGCTGGTCCGCCCGTCCCGCTTGATGTTCTTGCTCTTGGCGCGTTCCGGGTACGACGAGATGACGATCCGTCCCTCGGGATCAACCCCGCCCGAAACCGGCGACAGCTGCGGCGAACCGTCCTGCCGCCGGGTCACGAGCAGCAGGTGATGGCGAGGCCGCACGAACTCCAGCAGCCCCTCGAGCTCAACCTTCGTATTGGTGGCAATAGAACGTGGCATACCCCCACTCTTTCAGAGCAGCAGCTATGGGCGGGTGGCGGTGAGGGTTAGGTGGCGGAGGCGGCCGGTGTTGTCGAAGGAGCCGAAGCCGGTTCGGCCGGAGGTGAAGGTCTTGTCGACGGCCGTGATCAACGGGTCGGCCCGGCCGTCGACGTACACCGCGATCTCGCCCGTCGACGCGCAGTGGGTGACGCGGATGCGGTGCCATGCTTCGTCGGTGATCGCGGGTTTGGCGCCGATCGAGTTGGCCGGTTTCCACTGGTCGTCCAGGCGGAAGCGGTCGGCGTTGTTCACGACGAAGATCCCGTTGTGCGGGTAGATCGTGTTGTCCGACGAGAGATGCGCGTAGTAGAACTCCGTGTCCGAGCGATGCCCGAACACGATGATCACGTCCCGGTTGGCCACGCTGACCGGCGCGTCGAGCCGGACTTCCGCGTCGATGCGCACATTCCCGACCACTGGTCCCTTGGTCAGTACGGCGTACTCGAATGGCCGCCGCGGTCCGGGACGAGCCACGCCCGCCTCGGCGAGTACAACCTCGTTGCCCGGGAACTGCCACTTCGCGGGCGTGACCGGCGCCCAGTTGCGCGCGCCTGCCGTGTTCACGACGACCATGCCGTTGGTTCGGCAATTGGCGAATTGCCGAGTCCCGACGACCTTCCAGATCTTGCCGTTCGCCTTGGACAGCAGGTAAAGCTCGCCACGCGCGTCCGTACCGAGGCGCAGATCGACTCTCGAATGGCCGGCCAGTTCGGAGGTCTTCACTCGCTTACCGGTGGCGTCGTACACCATCAGCTCGTTGATCTTCGCGAGCGGTTGACCCCGGCGCATCGCCCGCGATTCGGCGTACATGACACGTCCGTCGACCAGGTCCGCGAAGACGTACTTCCCGCGCAACCGCGGCACGTCGTACCCGCGATAGACGAATCCGCCACTGATGGCGTGCCCGCTGTCCGCCGTACAGGGGAGGCCGGGTGGCGGGTCGTGGTCGTACGCCGCGACCGGGTAGGTGTAGCCGAGGGACGCGTCGTCGGCCGGGAGTGGATTGAGGTTGCAGCGGTCGGTTCGGCTGAAGACCCAATGGCCTTCGCGTTGGTTCCAGCCGAGGTTGTCGCCGGCGCGGACGTCGTACACGGCCTCGATCTCGTGTTCGCCGATATGCCCGAGCAGCATGCGACGGCCGTCCCAGCTGAAGCGATGCGGGTCGCGCATGCCGTACGCCCAGATCTCGCCGAGGGCGCCGGGTCTGCCGATGAACGGATTGCTCGCGGGTACGCCGTATCGCCCGCTGGCGCTGTTCGTGCCGCGCGGGTCGATCCGGAGGATCTTGCCTTGCGGGATGGCCAGGTTCTGCGGGTCGTCGGTCACTACGCCGAGGCCGCCGTCGCCGGATGCGATGTAGAGCTGGCCATAATCCGTATCGCCGCGATGGGCGGTCGTACGGAAGCCGATCTGCTGGATGCCGTGGACTTGGCCGCTGTAGCCGAGGCGGATCACCTCGCGCCGAGTGCCCGCGAAGGCGTCCGCTGTCGGGTCGGACGCGGTCCATTCGGTGATGACGCCGTGGAACTTTGTGCCGGATTGCGTTGGCAGGTCGGTCGGTTTGGTGAGGGCGGCACCCCACTCCGTGTGCACGGTGTAGAACCGGCCGTTGCGGGCGAACTCGGGATGGAACGCGACGAACCCGAAGCCGGAACCGAGGCCGCGCGAGGAGACGAAGTCCGGCGCGAAGGTGGCGCCGACGTCGAGGTACTCGCGTGGTTGTCCGTTGCGAAGTAGGTAGAGCTTGCCGTTGAGATCCGGTACGGCGAGGCGGCTGGAGCGATCCGGAACCGGGCTCAGGTAGTTGATCCGGGCCTGCCGGTCCAACCGGGGATCACCGGTCGGGGGAGTCGGCTCGGATTTCGGGAACGAGGCATATTCCTTGACCACCAGGCCGAGCCCGGAGACGACCGGGTTGTCGGTGATCGGGTCGAGGATCGGCGCGTCCTGGCTGATGGACGCGGGAGCTGTTGTGGATGCGAACGGCGCTGCCAGGGCGACGCCGGCGAAGAGCAGGAAGAGCGAGCGGAATTTGGGCAAGTTTCCACACCCCACCAAGGATTGGGAGCGATTAAGGAAAGCGATTGCCAAAAGCTAGGAGCATGGCTCAGTGAAGTCAAGAGCTCACTGAGAGCTAGCGGTTTCGTGAACTGACAACCAGCGCAGACCGTTGCGCGTTGATGCGTCTGGCAGCAGGACAGCGGTGACTCGGCGGGATGTGCCGATCGAGTGCTGCTCGTGGAATCGGCAGACCACAACCTCGGACGTCTGCACCACGATGTGGAAGTCGCTGATCGTGATGCGCAAACCGGGTGCGGCGTTTCGGGCGCCGGCGAGTGCCTCGGTCAGCGCGGCGAGACCGGATACCCTTCCCTCGATATCAACGAGAGTGAAGTCGGGGGATTGCGCTGCCAGGAACCGTTCGAGCAACTCGGCGTCAGCCTCGGTGCCGAGCCAGTCGGCGAGATCGGCGTGGAGCTGCTCCACCTCGGCAAGGACGTTCATCGGATCAGCTCCTCGGGTAGGACGACCGTCTCCAACTCTTCCTCCGACAACGTGTTGATGATCGCTTTGAGGGCTTGCGCTTGGGCAGTGGTCGGCAGGCCGCCGGCAAGGAGGTACGGCAGGCTGACCTCGTAGCCGCAGCGTGCTCGCGGACTGTACCGGTCTCGCGTCCGGGCGACGGCCGAGGCCACCCGGATCGCATGCTCGTTACCTGGTGGAACATTCGGGCGATCGGTTTCACGAGCGGCGAAGCGGAAGCCGTTCGCTTGGTCGCACGCGTGGCAACCGACCGGGCCGGCGCCGAGGTCGTTGCCGCAGTCGTCGCAGCGGAGTTTCGTCAGGGCCGCATCGACCACGCGCCAGTCGAACTCGGACGGATCCTGCAACACCACCTTGGCCAGGTCGTCGTCCAACCCGTCGACGCCCGCTTCGGCACGGAAGGCGAGCCAGGCCGCGTCGAGGCTCTTCTCCACCTCCCGCAGCGCTGTCACGAACCGCGGATGGTCGACCCGTCTCGTCGTCTCCCCATTCAAACGGGAGGTGCGGTCGACCGCCTGTGATTTAACCTCACGGCATGGCCCGACTTCGTGACGTGGTGATCGACTGCCGCCATCCCGCCTCGCTCGCGCGCTTCTGGGCGGAGGTGCTCGACGGTTACGCGATCGCGCCGTACGACGAGGACGAACTCGCCCGCCTGCGGGAACTCGGTATCGACGATCCCGAGGACGATCCGTCGGTACTACTCGAGCCGGCTCCCGGCGTACGGCCCAGGTTCTTCTTCCAGCGGGTGCCCGAGGCTAAGACCGTCAAGAACCGGATGCACATCGACCTCTCGGCCGACGACGTGAACCTCGAGGTCGACCGCCTACTCGGCCTCGGCGCGCGGCTCATCCAGCGGTACGACGAACACGTGCTGCTGGCCGACCCCGAAGGCAACGAGTTCTGCGTGATGCTGTGACCTGAATGGGCGCACTGGGGGACGGACCCGGGACATCGCCCGGATCTGATGCCGCGTTGGTACCTCACGTTGTTGCCTGGCTCGTGAAGACGCCGCCGGGCTCAAGCTTCAGCCCGGAACAGCCGGGCCTGAACCCGGCGGCCGCAGGTCAGAGCAGGTGCAGTTTGGCGAACGGGGCGAGGACCCGGATCCGGTTCGGACCGAAGTCGACGAGCACCGCGATGCCTTCCTCCACTGCGGCTACCGTGCCAAGGCCTTCCCGGTCGTGGGAAACCCGATCTCCAGGTGCGAACACCTTGAGCGGCTCCCGAACCGGAGGCTTGAAGGGGCTGGTGGCGAGGTGACGACGCGTCGTCGCGCGATAAGGCTCCATGTCATCTCCAGTATGCGCCAGTTTTCCTCAGGTTCCACGTCGAGGGCGCGTCAACAACCTGTCAAGAGTTCTGTCACCAGCCTGACACCAGCCCTCACGCAGCGCGAGGATCAGGTGTGTTCGGGGTCCTCTACGGCTCCAACGTGAGGCGAGAGGAATTGATCGGCCTGTGGAGTCACCATGCCGCGTTTCATAACCCACGCGACCCAACGGTTTCCGCCATCACCAGGGGCCTCGTCGTCGTACACGTGAAGGATGCCGTACGACCATGGGGCGGCCCGGGCGACGCTGTGGAACGTCTCAATGACTGCGTCCTGCCGGTGGTTGCGAAGCCCTGCCAGCCACAGGTGACACGAGCCGTTGACGATCCGCAGATCCGCGACCTGAAAGTCGTTGGTGATGGCCGCGATTTCGCCGGCCACGGTGTCATACGCAGTCTTGGTCAGGCCGTCGGCGACGACCCAGCCGACGGCTTCCGACGAATCTCGAACGGTCGCCCACCCGTGGTACTCGAACATGCCTGGTTCTACCAGCCGCGGGCGCGCCACTCCGGGAGGCTGGGGCGCTCGGTGCCGAGGGTGGTGTCGTCGCCGTGGCCGGGGTAGACCCAGGTCTCGTCCGGTAACCGGTCGAACAGCTTCGTTTCTACGTCGCCGAGCAGGGACTTGAAGGCCTCGGGGTCGCCGTGCGTGTTGCCGACACCGCCCGGGAATAGCGAGTCGCCGGTGAAGACGTGGGGCGCGCCGGCCGGGTCGTCGTACAGCAGGGCGATCGAGCCGGGGGTGTGGCCGACCAGGTGGATCACCTCGAGCTCGGACTCGCCGACCTTGATCCGGTCGCCGTCGCCGACCGGCTCGCCGGTGGGCACCGGAATGCCGTCGACGTCGAACCGGCCGGCCACCGTGATCGCGTTGGTCTTGGCGATGACTTCGCCGAGGGCCTGCCAATGGTCCTGATGCCGATGGGTCGTGATGACCCGGGCGAGACCGGCGCCGCCGATGACGCGGAGCAGGGTCTTAGCGTCGTTGGCGGCGTCGATCAGCACCTGCTCGTCGGTCCGGCGGCAGCGCAGCAGGTAGGCGTTGTTGTTCATCGGGCCGACCGCGACCTTGGTGATCATCAAGGCGGCCAGCTCGTGCGTCTGCACCGGTCCACCCACGTGGACGTTGCCGTGATACTCGGTCATCGCTCGCTCCTCAGTGGTCGGCGCCGGACCACTAGCCCCAGGCCGGCAGGGACGGCAGTTCGCCGTCGTAGGTCAGGTCGGTGCCATCCGCACGGCCGAGCAACCAGCCCAGCAGCGCGGCACTGTCACCACTGACGATCCTCGCACCCGGCTCGTCCCGGGCCCAACCCGTGTCGTCGGCACGAAGCCCGAAACCGAGGCCCGGCCGGTTGGTCATCGCATAGTCCAGCAGTACGTCGCGGAGCCAGGGCTCGACGTCAGCGAACGTCCGGCCGAGGCCGAGGTCGACGTGGTGGACCTCGAGCTCGGTCAGCCGGGCGGGCAGGATCATCCAGGCCGGGCGGCCCTTGCCGTTGGGCCAGCTCACCTCGGTCTCCCAGTTGGCGTCGGGCACCTCTGCGACGGCCTGGAGGAACTTCGCCGTACCGCCGGCGAGGTCGGCCAGCTGCGCCGCGACCGGTCGGGCAGCGCCTGCCTCGATGTCGGCGTTGCGGCTCTCGGGCGAGGAATAGGCGGGAGTAGGTACGCTGGTGCGGGCCCAGTTGGTCAGGTTGGTCAAGGCGTCCGCATTGCGGGCGATGTGGGTGAGCACATGACCGACGGACCACCCGGGCAACGCGCTGGGACGGCGAACCTCGTCGTCCGATAGTCGGCGGACGGTGACCAGCAGATCATCGGTAGCGGACGGAACGGTCTCGATCAGGCGGCCGAGCAGCGGTGGGTGCGACATTGGGGAAGGCTATCCAGAGGCCACCGACAATTCCCGTTCTCGCCCTGCCGACCCGGTTTCGGCAGCCCGTTCCGGACCTGTCGGGGGCTCTCGGGATCGCACGAATCAAAAACTGTCGGAGGGCCTCGCTAGCATGATCGCGCTTGTCCCTGGACCGTCGTCGGAGCCCTGTCAAGGTGCTTCCGAAGGCGGTTCCGAACCCCTCGAGAACGGCTGAGAGAAGAGCTTGTGTCTGACCGTCTGATCGTGCGTGGCGCGCGTGAGCACAACCTGAAGGACGTGTCGCTCGACCTGCCGCGCGACGCCATGATCGTCTTCACCGGACTGTCCGGGTCCGGTAAGTCCAGCCTGGCCTTCGACACCATTTTCGCCGAGGGCCAGCGGCGCTACGTCGAGTCGTTGTCGGCGTATGCGCGGCAGTTCCTGGGCCAGATGGACAAACCGGACGTCGACTTCATCGAGGGGCTCTCACCGGCCGTCTCGATCGACCAGAAGTCCACCTCGCGCAACCCGCGCTCGACCGTCGGCACCATCACGGAGGTGTACGACTACCTCCGGTTGCTGTTCGCCCGGGCGGGCCGGCCGCACTGTCCCGAGTGCCACGAGCCGATCAGCCGGCAGACGCCGCAGCAGATCGTGGACCGGGTGCTCGAGATGGACGAGGGCGCCCGCTTCCAGGTGCTCGCGCCGGTCATCCGCGGCCGCAAGGGCGAGTATCTGGACCTGTTCCGCCAGCTGTCCGGCCAGGGTTTCTCCCGGGCGCGGGTGGACGGCGAGACGATCCAGCTGACCGAGCCGCCGAAGCTGGACAAGCAGAAGAAGCACACCATCGACGTCGTGGTCGACCGGCTCGCGGTGAAGGCGTCCGCGAAGCGCCGGCTGACCGACTCGGTGGAGACCGCGCTCGGCCTGTCCGGCGGCATCGTCACGCTGGACTTCGTCGACCTCGACCCGAAGGACCCGCATCGCGAGCGCCGGTTCTCGGAGAAACTCGCCTGCCCGAATGATCACCCGCTCGCGATCGACGAGCTGGAGCCGCGGTCGTTCTCCTTCAACTCGCCGTACGGCGCGTGCCCGGCCTGTTCCGGTCTCGGCACCCGGATGGAGGTCGATCCCGAGCTGATCGTGCCCGACCCGGACAAGTCGCTGGACGAGGGCGCGATCCAGCCCTGGTCCGGGGCGAACGTCTCGCAGTACTTCGAGCGACTGCTGACCGCGCTCGCGAAAGACCTGAAGATCAAGACCACTACGCCCTTCGTGGACCTGCCCGCGAAGGCGAAGAAGGCGCTGCTGACCGGGCACGACCAGCAGGTGCACGTGTCGTACAAGAACCGGTACGGCCGAGAGCGTTCGTACTACACCACCTTCGAGGGTGCGATTCCGTACGTCGAGCGTCGGCATGCCGAGTCGTCCAGTGACACCAGCCGCGAGCGGTTCGAGGGCTACATGCGGGAGGTGCCGTGCCTGTCATGCGGTGGCGCCCGGTTGAAGCCGATCTCGCTGGCCGTCACCCTCGGCGGTAAGAACATCGCCGAGATCAGCGCGATGTCGATCGACGAGGTGCACGGTTTCCTCAGCGATCTGGATCTGACTCCGCGGGAGAAGCAGATCGCCGAGCGGGTGACAAAGGAGATCGGCGAGCGGCTGCGGTTCCTGCTCGACGTCGGCCTCGACTATCTCGCGCTGAACCGGCCGGCCGGCTCGTTGTCGGGCGGCGAGGCGCAGCGGATCCGGCTCGCGACCCAGATCGGTTCGGGTCTGGTCGGGGTGTTGTACGTCCTGGACGAGCCGTCGATCGGCCTGCACCAGCGCGACAACCGCCGCTTGATCGAGACCCTGGTCCGGCTGAAGGATCTCGGCAACACCCTGATCGTGGTCGAGCACGACGAGGACACCATCGACCACGCCGACTGGGTGGTCGACATCGGCCCGGGTGCCGGCGAGCACGGCGGCCAGGTCGTCGTCTCCGGCACGGTCGAGGACTTGCGCAACCACCCGGACTCGATCACCGGTGCGTACATCTCCGGCCGCAGAGAGATCCCGATCCCGGCGATCCGGCGGCCGCAGACCGAGGGCCGCGAGCTAAAGGTGTTCGGCGCACACGAGCACAACCTGACCGGTATCGACGTGGCCATCCCGCTGGGCATGTTCGTCGCTGTCACTGGCGTGTCCGGTTCGGGCAAGTCGACGCTGGTGAACGACATTCTCTACAAGTCGCTCGCCAGGCAGATCTACGGCGCTCGCGATGTGCCCGGTCGGCACACCAAGATCACCGGTCTCGAGAATGTGGACAAGGTCATCCACGTCGACCAGTCGCCGATCGGGCGTACGCCGCGGTCGAACCCGGCGACGTACACCGGTGTCTGGGATCACGTGCGGAAATTGTTCGCCGAGACGCCTGAGGCGAAGGTCCGCGGTTATCAGCAGGGGCGGTTCTCGTTCAACGTGAAGGGCGGGCGCTGTGAGGCCTGCTCCGGTGACGGCACGCTGAAGATCGAGATGAACTTCCTGCCTGACGTCTATGTTCCGTGCGAGGTCTGCCACGGGGCCCGGTACAACCGCGAGACGCTCGAGGTCCACTACAAGAGCAAGACCGTGGCGGACATTCTCGATATGCCGATTGAGGAGGCGGCGGAGTTCTTCCAGGCCATTCCCGCGATCTCCCGGCACCTTAAGACGCTGAACGAGGTGGGGCTGGGGTATGTCCGGCTCGGGCAGCCTGCGCCGACGCTGTCCGGTGGTGAAGCCCAGCGGGTGAAGCTGGCCTCCGAGCTGCAGAAGCGTTCGACCGGGCGGACTGTGTATGTCCTGGACGAACCGACCACCGGTCTGCACTTCGAGGACATCCGGAAGTTGCTGGGCGTGCTCGGCAGCCTGGTGGACAAGGGCAACTCGGTGCTGGTCATCGAGCACAACCTCGACGTGATCAAGACGGCCGACTGGATCATCGACCTCGGACCGGACGGCGGCCGTCGTGGCGGCACGCTGGTTGCCGAGGGTACGCCGGAGGACGTCGCGAAGAACCCGGACTCGTACACCGGGCAGTTCCTCGCGGAGATCCTCAAGGGGCGTGCGGCCAAGCCGAGCCCGAAGCAGCAGGCCGTCGCGGCGCGCGCAGCAGCTAAGAAGCCGGCCACAACCGTCGCCGCCAAGACGGCCGCCAGCAAGACGGCTGTGGCCAAGACGGCTGCGTCCAAGGCCGCTTCGAACGGCGCCGCACCGAAGCGCGCGGCTTCGAATGGCGCGGGGACGAATGGCGCCAAGGCTGGGGCTGCGAAGACAGTGGCGAAGAAGGCCGCGGTGAAGAAGGCGCCGGCCAAGAAGGCTGCGACGAGGGCCGCTGCCCGGAAGGCGTAACTCGTCCGACGGTTCGCCGGGTGCTCAGTCGAGTGCCCGGCGAACTGCGTTGTCGGCAAGGCTTTTCGTCGGTGTCGGCGCAGCAGGCGGTGCCGGCGCAGGCGGCCGCGTGTGTGAGTAAGGAGCAGCCGCTCGGGTTCGGGTTGAAGGGCACGATCAAGATCACCGTGTGCCCGGAGGGGGCCAGCGATTACGAGGTCCTCGTGATGACCAAGGACGACGACGTCACGCGGATCTCCGGCGTCACCCGCGTCACCGGCAGCAACGGTTCGTCGTACACCGGTGCATGGCATTGGGACGCGGGCAGTGGCTTCAACGAGGGCCTTCAGGTTCAGCCGGGTACGCCGGCCGATACGCAGTACTGCGGCCAGTTCTTCTACCGGCCTGACCAGACTCAGCCGGTCCAGACCGTTTCCATTCCGATCTGCCTGTCCCTGGCCTGATCGACACAGCATCGACCCTGCATCGACACTGCAGGCCCCGATCGCCGGTTGCCGCCGGGAACGGGGCCTGTCTGCGTGTCGGCGGCTGGGACGGCTGGCAGAACTGGTACTCAAGTTCAGCTGAACCGGATTGAGCTGCGATCCGTGTATCGAGGAGTTCGCCGAATCGGTCGCTTCCGCGGGGCCGGTCGGGTAGAACGTCGAGTAGCAGAGCGTTCAACTATTTCGCCGCGCTTTCGCACCTGCGTGGTTGGGTCGTTGGACACGGCCTTTGTCAGCCCCTGGAAGGACTGATCGATGAGCAACAACAACAGCGACGAAACGACCACTGCCGTTTCGCCCGACTCCGCCGGCCTACGTGATCGGCGGACCGTGCTGCGTGGCGCGGCCGTCGCGGGGATCGCGGGCGTGAGCGGGACCTTGCTGGTCGCGTGTGGCGACGATGGCGGTACGACGGCGGGCCCGTCGACGGCGCCGAGTAGCGGGCCGACCTCCGCGCCAAGTTCGGCCCCGAGTTCGGCGCCGAGCACGCCCACTGGCGGTGGCAACGTGCTCGGTCCGGTGAGCGATGTCCCGGTCGGCGGCGGCAAGATCTTCCCGGACGCGAAGCTGGTCGTCACTCAGCCGACGGCGGGCCAGTTCAAGGGTTTCAGCGCGGTCTGCACCCACGCCGGTTGTGTGGTCGAAGCGGTCTCCGACGGCACGATCAACTGCGGCTGTCACGGCAGCAAGTTCAAGGTGGCCGACGGCTCGGTCGCGAACGGCCCGGCGAGCAGTCCGCTCAGCGCCGTCAGCGTCACGGTCTCGGGTGGCAACATCCTCGGCCCGGTCGGCTGACCCCACCCGAGTACGAAAGCACGAAGACGCGCAGGGACCCGGCCAACCTCAGCCGGCCGGGTCCCGCACGCTCTCGGGGTACTGCGGATCAGCTCAGCGGAGTGATCAGCGCACCGGTGAACATCAACTTGTTCGGCGAACCCGTGCCCGGGTCCGTCACCTTGTCCGGCGTGGCCGCGCCGGTGATCGCGGAGGCCACGTCGGCCGGCGCCGCGTCCGGCTTCGCGCTCAGGTAGAGCGCCGCGGCACCCGCCACGTGCGGCGAGGCCATCGACGTACCGCTGTGGGTCGCGGTCGCCGTCGTACCGGTGATGCCGACCGATTCGACGTCGACGCCCGGAGCGAAGACGTCAACGCACTTGCCGAAGTTCGAGAAGTTGGCCCGCGCGTCCGCGTCGTCGGTCGCGCCGGTGGTGATGGCCGACGGCTCCTTCGCCGGCGAGACCCCGCAGGCGTCAGCGCCCTCGTTACCCGCTGCGACGGCGTACGTGATGCCCGCGGCAACGGACTTCTTCACGGCGTCGTCGAGGGCCTGGTCGGCGGGACCACCGAGGCTCATGTTCGCGACGGCGGGCTTCTTGGCGTTGGCGGTCACCCAGTCGATACCCGCCACCACGCTCTCCGTCGTACCTGAGCCCTTGCAGTCGAGCACGCGGACGCCGAAGACCTTCGCACCCTTGGCCAGGCCGAACGTCTTGCCGGCGATGGTGCCCGCGACGTGGCTGCCGTGGCCCTGGCAGTCCTTGCCGTTCTGGCCGTCGTTGATGGTGTCGGTACCGACCGAGGCCCGGCCTTCGAAGTCCTCGTGCTCGGCGTAGATACCGGTGTCGATCACGTAGACGTTGACGTTGTCGGCCTTGTTCGGCCCCTCGTACTTCTTGTCGAGCGGCAGGTCCCGCTGGTCCGACCGGTCCAGGCCCCAGGTCGGGTTGTCCTGGCTCATCTCGAACCGCTGGTTCTGCTGGACATAGGCAACCCGCTCGTCACCGGCAAGCTTGCGGGCTTGCTCCTCGCTCAGGGTCGCGCTGAATCCGCTCAAGGCGGAGTTGAAGGTACGTCGTACCTTGGCGTCGTACGTCGCTGCCAAGTTCTTCGAAGTCGTCGCGGCACGAGTGCCGGGCTGTTCCTTGAGTACGACGACGTAGCTGCCGGCGATCGCGCCCGGGCTGTCGGCGCCCTTGATCACGCCGGCGGTCGAGGCGGCGGGGAGTTCGTCGGCGTTGGCGGACGTGATCGCGCCGGTCAGGCCGATGGCGGCGGCGCTGAGCGCGGCGACGGTCGCGGTCGCGATGGTGGCGGTACGTCGGGGCAGGCGTGATCGTAGGTGCTTGGGCGACATAAAGCGGTGCTCCTCACGATGGGCGAATACGGAAACGCACAATCAGCCTGCGTGCTGGTCGCACTCCCTGGCCCATCCCAGCCGGGGGTCAACCGCGGCCTATGGGGTCGATTCCCCGCCTGCATGCCGCCGAGGCGCCTTCGGACGCAAGGGATAACCCGCACTGCGAAGACTGTCGGTGCGGAGAACTAGGGTGGTGTTGTGGCTGATCCGAGTACCTATCGCCCGAGTGCGGGGTCGATTCCTGACGCGCCTGGGGTTTACCGATTCCGGGACGCCTCGGGGCGGGTGATCTACGTCGGCAAGGCGAAGAACCTGCGCGCCCGCCTGTCGTCGTACTTCCAGGATCTGGTCGGTCTGCATCCGCGCACGCAGTCGATGGTCACCACCGCCGCCAAGGTCGACTGGACCGTCGTCAGCACCGAGGTCGAGGCGTTGCAACTGGAGTACTCCTGGATCAAGGAGTACGACCCGCGCTTCAACGTGAAGTACCGCGACGACAAGTCGTACCCGTGGCTCGCGATCACCCTCAACGAGGACTATCCGCGTGTGATGGTCGGGCGCGGCGCCAAGAAGAAGGGCGTGAAGTACTTCGGGCCGTACAGCCATGCCTGGGCGATTCGCGAGACGGTCGACCTGCTGTTGCGGGTCTTCCCGATGCGCTCGTGCAGCAAGGGCGTGTTCAACCGGCATCGCCAGATCGGCCGGCCTTGCCTGCTGGGGTATATCGGCAAGTGCGCCGCGCCCTGCACCGGCAACGTCAGCCAGGAGGAGCACACCCAGATCGTCGACGACTTCGTCGCGTTCCTCTCGGGCCAGACCACGACGTACGTCCGCCGCCTCGAGAAGGAGATGAAGGCCGCTGCGGCCCTGATGGAGTACGAACGGGCTGCCAAGATCCGGGACGACCTCCAAGCCCTCGACAAGGCCCTCGCGAAGAACCAGGTGGTCTTCGGCGACGGCACCGACGCGGACGTCATCGCTCTCGCGGAGGACCCGCTCGAGGTGGCGGTGCAGATCTTCTACGTGCGCGCCGGCCGCATCCGCGGTCAGCGCGGGTGGATCGCCGACAAGGCCGACGGTACGGCGACGACGGGTGACCTGGTCGAGCGGTTCATCCAGCAGACGTATGCCGGGGAGACGGGCGACACGATCCCGCGCGAGATCCTCGTCCCGGCCATCCCGGAGGACGTCGACGCGCTGACCGAGTGGCTGAGCGGGCTGCGTGGTTCGCGGGTGGCGATCCGGGTGCCGCAGCGCGGTGACAAGAAGGGCCTGATGGAGACGGTCCACGCCAACGCGCAACAGACGCTGGTGATGCACAAGACCAAGCGCGCCAGCGACCTCACCACCCGGAACCAGGCCCTCGAGGAGATCCAGGACGCGCTCGATCTGCCCGAGGCGCCGTTGCGGATGGAGTGCTACGACATCTCCAACCTGCAGGGCACCGAGGTGGTCGCGTCGATGGTCGTGTTCGAGGACGGGCTGCCGCGCAAGAGCGAGTACCGCAAGTTCGTCATCAAGGGCGTCGACGGGCAGAACGATGTGGCTTCGATCGCGGAGGTGCTGACCCGGCGGTTCAAGCGGCTCCTCGATGATCGTGCTGCCACGGCCGCCGCCAACGAAGCCGAGGACGACCCGACCGCCAACCTGATCGACCCGGAGACGGGCCGCGCGCGCAAGTTCGCGTATGCGCCTGCCCTGGTCGTGGTCGACGGTGGACCGCCGCAGGTGGCGGCCGCCCGGCAGGTGATGGAGGAGCTCGGCGTCGGAGACATCCCGGTCTGCGGTCTCGCCAAGAGGCTGGAAGAGGTCTGGCTGCCCGACACCGAGGACCCGGTCATCATGTCGCGGACTTCGGAGGGGCTGTACCTGTTGCAGCGTCTGCGCGATGAGGCCCACCGGTTCGCCATCACGCATCACCGCAGCCGCCGGTCCAAGACGATGGTCGAGAGCGTGCTGGACGACGTACAAGGTCTGGGTGACGTCCGTCGTAAGACCTTGATGCGGCATTTCGGCTCGCTGAAGAAGTTGCGCCAGGCCACGATCGAGGAGGTCGCGGAACTACCCGGCTTCGGGCGCCGTACGGCGGAGTCGGTGGTCGCCGCGGTGAACTCCGCGGCAACGAAGGCCGACACGGGCCGGGCTCCGTCGGTCAACACCGCTACGGGCGAGATACTCGATGACGACGCGCCGCAGGTGGCCGGCGCGCTTAGCGGGGATCCGAACGGGGAAGACAACTGATGGAGAAGTCCAGCGGCAACCTGATCATCGTGTCCGGAATGTCCGGCGCCGGCCGCAGCGCCGTCGCGGATGTGCTGGAGGATCTCGGCTGGTTCGTCGTCGACAACCTGCCGCCGATGTTCCTGACCACGATCGTGGACCAGGTGATCGGCACCGGCGCCACGCCGCGGATGGCGATCGTGGTCGACGTCCGGACCGGCAGCTTCTTCGACGCGTTGCCGAAGGCGTTGCGCGACCTGCGGGACCGGGGTTACCAGCCGCTCACCTTGTACTTGGAGGCGGCCGACGACATCATCGTGCGCCGCCAGGAGTCGGTCCGGCGTCCGCATCCGCTGCAGGGGGCCGGCCGGCTGCTCGACGGGATCCAGCGCGAGCGCGAGTTGCTGGCCGAGATCCGTGGCACCGCGGACCTGGTCATCGACACCTCCAACCTGAACATCCACCAGCTCGGCGCGAAGGTCCGGAACGCCTTTGGTGACGAGGAAAACGCCGAGCTGCGGGCGACGGTGGTGTCGTTCGGATTCAAGTACGGGATCCCGGTCGACGCGGACGTGGTGGCCGATATGCGGTTCATCCCGAACCCGTATTGGGAGCCCGATCTGCGGCCGATGACGGGTCGTGACCGGCTCGTGTCAGACTTCGTGCTCGGACATCCGCTGGCGCAGCAGTTCCTGCAGGATTACGAGGGCGTGCTGAATACCCTGCGGACCGGATATCTCAACGAGGGCAAGCGCTTCGTCACGGTCGCGGTCGGCTGTACCGGTGGTAAGCACCGCAGCGTCGCGATGGCTGAGGAGCTGGCCCGCAGGTTGCGCGAGAAAGGATCACCGACGTTGGTCGTGCACAGGGATCTGGGGCGGGAGTGACCCGGTCGCCACGAGTCGTGGCCCTGGGCGGCGGGCACGGCCTGGCGGCCTCTCTGTCGGCACTGCGGCACGTCACGGACCAGCTGACCGCAGTCGTCACGGTCGCGGATAACGGCGGCTCGTCCGGTCGGCTGCGCCGCGAGCTGGGTGTGCTGCCGCCGGGCGATCTGCGGATGGCTTTGGCCGCGTTGTGCCGCGATGACGAGTGGGGCCGGACGTGGGCCCAGGTGCTGCAACACCGCTTCACCAGTGATGGCGAGTTGCACGATCACGCCGTCGGCAACCTGCTCATCGTCGCGCTCTGGGAGTTGCTCGGTGAGGCGGTCGACGGGCTCGACTGGGTGGCCCGGTTGCTCGGTGCCGAAGGCCGGGTGCTGCCGATGTCCGCCGTACCGCTGGACATCACCGCGCGCGTGCTCGGAGTCGACCCGGCACATCCCGAGGCGATCACCGAGATCCGCGGCCAGGCCGAGGTGGCGACCACGACCGGGCGCGTTGTCGACGTCGCGCTGGATCCGGCCGATCCGCCGGCGTGCCCGGAGGCGTTGGTCGCCATCGCGGAGGCCGATTGGGTGGTGGTCGGGCCGGGTTCGTGGTTCACCTCGGTGATTCCGAATCTGCTGGTGCCGGCGCTGGCGCGTTGCCTCGAGCAGACGTCCGCACGTCGGTTGGTGACGTTGAACCTGGGGGAGCAGAAGGGCGAGACCGACGGGTTCTCCCCGGAGACGCATCTCGAGGTCCTTGCCGCCCACGCGCCCGACCTGCGCATCGACGTCGTACTCGCGGACGTCGGGCACGTCCCCGACCCGGCCTCCTTACGCCGTACGGCGGAGTCCCTCGGCGCGGAGCTCGTCATCGCCGACATCGCCGACACGTCGACCAAACAGTTCCACCATCACCCCGGCAAACTGGCCAAGGTGTACGGCGAAATCTTCGAGTAATCCTTTGCGTTCATCGGTCCGCACCCGACCCCGCGTCCGTCTTCCTCCTTCTGCCGCGACGTGCCTCCTTGTGTCGCGCGTGTGCAAGCACAACAAGGCACTTCGCGGCAGGGTTATCCCCAAAACGGCGGCTTGGTGTGCGGGCGGAGGTAACCACTCGTGGCGGAGGGGAAATGGGGGTTGCTTCTGACAATGTGTAGTGGGGAGGTCACCCCGCGCGAAGGGTCTTTGACAGCGGTGGGAGGATTTCCTTCATGGCAATGACCGCACAGGTGAAGTCCGAGCTGACCAGCATCCAGGTCACCAAACCCTGTTGCCGCAAGGCCGAGGTTTCTTCCGTCCTCCGGTTCGCCGGCGGGCTGCATCTGGTGTCCGGCCGGATCGTTGTCGAGGCTGAACTCGACAGTGGCGCGGCGGCTCGTCGGCTGCGCAAGGACATCGCGGAGATCTTCGGCCATCCGAGCGACGTGGTGGTGATCTCTCCGTCGGGGATTCGCAAGCAGACGAAGTACGTCGTGCGCGTGGTCCGCGATGGTGACGCTCTTGCGCGACAGACGGGTCTGGTGGACAACCGGGGCCGTCCCGTCCGGGGTCTGCCCCCGGCAGTCGTCTCGGGTGCCTCCTGTGACGCCGTGGCGGCGTGGCGTGGGGCGTTCCTGGCGCATGGGTCGCTGACCGAGCCGGGCCGTTCGTCCAGCCTCGAGGTGACCTGCCCCGGGCCGGAGGCGGCGCTCGCGCTGGTCGGCGCCGCCAGGAGGCTGGGGATCGGCTCGAAGGCGCGCGAGGTGCGCAACGTGGACCGCGTGGTGATCCGCGACGGTGACGCCATCGGCGCCCTGCTGACGCGACTCGGCGCGCACGAGTCGGTGCTCGCGTGGGAGGAGCGCCGGATGCGCCGCGAGGTGCGGGCCACGGCGAACAGGCTGGCCAACTTCGACGACGCGAACCTGCGTCGTTCGGCCCGGGCCGCGGTGGCGGCGGGCGCGCGGGTGGCGCGGGCGCTGGAGATCCTCGGCGACGACGTACCGGATCATCTGCAGGTGGCGGGCAAGCTGCGGCTGGAGCACAAGCAGGCCAGCCTCGAGGAACTGGGCCAGCTGCACGAGCCGGCGCTGACCAAGGACGCGGTGGCCGGCCGGATCCGGCGCCTGCTGGCGATGGCCGACAAGCGGGCGGCCGATCTCGGCATCCCGAACACCGAGGCCAACCTGACCCCGGACATGCTCGACCCGGCGTAGTCGAACAGTCGTTTCAGTACCGAAGGTTTTCCCTGGATTTCCGCGGATTAGCGGGCCAGGTGTGGTTCATCGATTCCCTTGCGGCGTCGTTTTGCGGAAAGTGTGCGTGCCCCCACGAGGGCCGTACCGGCTCTTCGTGATTCCGCCTCAAGGGAGTACCCACAATGAAGCGCAAGTACTGCGCAGGTCTGGCAGTCGCGGCCATCGCCGCACTCGCCGGTCTGTCGAACCTCACTGCCGTCCAGGCGGCCGTCCCCGCCCCCGACCAGCAGGCGAACCCTGTCGCCGCCGCCCGTGCCAACGCGAACGGCCTAGGGCTGGGAGCCGCGTCCGACCTGAGGACGCGGGACGTCGTCGTGGACGCGGACGGTTCGAGCCACGTCCGGTTCGACCGTACGTTCCAGGGCCTGCCGGTGGTCGGCGGTGACTTCGTCGTACACCAGACAAAGGCAGGCGCGGTCAAGTCCACCTCGGGCGGCGTCCGCGCGCTGAACGTGTCCACCAAGCCCGCGATCGCCCCGGCCGCGGCTCTGACCGCCGCGAAGGCCAAGGCCGGTAAGCAGCAGCTCGTCGTCTTCGTCACCGCCGCGGGCGACTCCCGCCTGGCGTACAAGGTGACCACCTCGGGCCGGAAGGCCGACGGCCAGCCCACCGGCACCGAGACGTACGTCGATGCCCGCAGCGGCAAGGTGCTGGACAGCTGGAGCACGGTCCAGGAGGACCTGGGCAGCGGCACCGGCCTGTTCGTCGGCACGGTCGGACTCGACACCACCAAAGGCACCAGCTACACGATGGTGGACCCGCTGCGCGGCGGCAACGCGACGTACAACGCGGGTGTGCTCTTCACCGACGCCGACAACGTTTGGGGCGACGGCACCAACTCGAACGCGCAGAGCGCCGGTGTCGACGCGCACTACGGCATCGCGAAGACGTGGGATTACTACAAGAGCATCCACGGCCGCAACGGAATCGCCAACGACGGCAAGGGAGCCAAGTCGTACGTGCACGACGGCGCCTACGTGAACGCCGGCTGGTCCGACGCGTGCTTCTGCATGACGTACGGCGACGGTGACCCGGCCCAGGGCATCCTGCCGCTGGTCGAGCTGGACATCGCCGGGCACGAGATGAGCCACGGCGTCACCAGCCGGACGGCCGGACTGCGCTACAGCGGCGAGTCCGGTGGCCTGAACGAGGCGACGTCGGACATCTTCGGAACCGCCGTCGAGTTCTACGCCGCCAACGCCTCCGACACCCCGGACTACGTGCTGGGCGAGGAGATCTTCGTCGACTACGACCCGGCGCGGAACTACATCCGCCGGCTCGACAAGCCGTCGATGGACGGCGTCAGCGCGGACTCGTGGTCCCGCAGTGTGGGCCGGCTCAACGTGCACTACTCGTCGGGCGTCGGTAACCACTTCTTCTACCTGCTCGCCGAGGGTAGTGGTGCCAAGACGATCAACGGGGTGGCCCACAACAGCCCGACCGTGAACGGCGTGACCGTCACCGGTATCGGCATCAGCAAGGCCGAGAAGATCTGGTACCGGGCGCTGACCACGTACCTGACCTCTCGGTCGGACTACAAGGCAGCCCGGGCCGCGACCCTCGCGGCGGCGACCGACCTGTACGGCGCCGGCAGCATCGAGGTGCAGGAGGTCGGAAAGGCCTGGACCGGAGTGAACGTCCTCTGACCCGCAGGCTGCGGCGGTACCCGCGCATGGGTGCCGCCGCGGCCGGGGTGGTCTGCTGTGGACGGGACCAGTGAGCCAAGTGGGCGGTTGGGCTAGTGTTTCCGGTGGTAGCAAGACAGTTCGGAGCCCCATTTGAGGAGACGCAGTCCCGTGACCGTTCGCGTAGGTATCAACGGCTTCGGCCGCATCGGCCGTAACTTCTTCCGCGCCGTTCAGGCGTCAGGTGCCGACATCGAGGTCGTCGCCGTCAATGATCTGACCGACAACCAGACCCTCGCCCACCTGCTGAAGTACGACTCGATCCTGGGCCGCTTCCCGGGCGACGTCACCGCCACCGACGAGGACATCACCGTCGGCGGTCACAGCTTCAAGGCCTTCGCCGAGCGCGACCCCGCGAACCTCAAGTGGTCCGATGTGGGCGCCGACGTCGTGATCGAGTCGACCGGCTTCTTCACCGACGCCAACAAGGCCAAGACGCACGCCGACAACGGCGCCAAGAAGGTCATCATCTCCGCCCCGGCGAAGAACGAGGACCTCACCATCGTCATGGGCGTGAACCACGACCTGTACGACGCCGACAAGCACACGGTGATCTCCAACGCTTCCTGCACCACCAACTGCCTGGCCCCGATGGCGAAGGCCATTCACGACGCGTTCACGATCGAAAAGGGTCTGATGACCACGATCCACGCGTACACCCAGGACCAGAACCTGCAGGACGGCCCGCACAGCGACCTGCGTCGCGCCCGTGCCGCCGCGCTGAACATCGTGCCGACCTCGACCGGTGCCGCCAAGGCGATCGGCCTCGTCCTGCCGGAGCTCAAGGGCAAGCTCGACGGTTACGCGCTGCGCGTGCCGGTGCCGACAGGCTCCGCCACCGACCTGACCGTCACCGTCGGCCGTGAGACCTCGGTCGAGGAGGTCAACGAGGCCGTCAAGGCGGCCGCCGAGGGCGCGCTCAAGGGCTACCTGCGGTACACCGCGGACCCGATCGTGTCGAGCGACATCGTCACCGACCCGGCGTCCTGCATCTTCGACTCCGGCCTGACCAAGGTGCTCGGCAACCAGGTCAAGGTCGTCGGCTGGTACGACAACGAGTGGGGCTACTCCAACCGTCTGGTCGACCTGGTCAACCACGTCGGCGCGACGCTCTGACGTTTCCATTCATCCCGGCTTACGTCCGAAGAACCAGCTCTGGTTCTTCGGACGTAGGCGTTCGCCGAAGGAATAGCTGAACTGTGAAGACCATCGACGACCTCGGTGACGTCGCCGGGCTCCGGGTGCTGGTGCGCTCGGACCTGAACGTGCCGATCGACGGCGACAAGATCGGTGACGACGGGCGGATCCGCGCCAGCGTGCCGACCCTGGTGAAGCTGGCCAAGGCCGGCGCCAAGGTGATCGTCACCGCCCACCTCGGCCGCCCCAAGGGCAAGCCGAACCCGGAGTTCACCCTCGCGCCCGTGGCCAAGCGGCTCGGCGAGCTGCTCGCCGACGAGAACATCAAGGTCGCCTTCGCGACCGATGTGACCGGGGACAGCGCGCAAGAGGCCGTGCAGGAGCTCGACGAGGGCGAGGTGCTGCTGCTCGAGAACGTGCGGTACGACCCGCGCGAGGAGAGCAAGGTCGAGGCCGAGCGCGAGGCGCTGGCCGACGAGCTGGCCGGTCTGGCCGACGTGTTCGTGAGCGACGGCTTCGGCGTCGTGCACCGCAAGCAGGCCAGCGTCTACGACGTCGCCCGGAAGCTCCCGCACGCCGCGGGCGGCCTGGTGCTGGCCGAGGTCGAGGTGCTGAAGAGGCTCACCGAGGAGCCGCAGCGCCCGTACGTCGTGGTGCTCGGCGGGGCGAAGGTCTCCGACAAGCTCGCCGTGATCGACAACCTGATCGCGAAGGCCGACAAGCTGCTGATCGGTGGCGGCATGGTCTTCACCTTCCTCAAGGCGCAGGGCCACGAGGTCGGCAAGAGCCTGCTCGAGGACGACCAGCTCGATGTGGTCAAGGGCTACCTGGAGGCCGCGACGGCCAAGGGTGTCGAGATCGTGCTGCCGACCGACATCGTGGTGGCGCCGGAGTTCAAGGCCGATTCGCCCGCCACGGTGGTCGCGGCCGAGGCGATCCCGGCCGACCAGCTCGGCCTGGACATCGGTCCCGACTCGGGTAAGGCCTTCGCCGCCGAGATCGCGGCCGCCAAGACGGTGTTCTGGAACGGCCCGATGGGCGTCTTCGAGATGGAGGCGTTCGCCGGTGGAACCAAGGCCGTCGCACAAGCGTTGACCGAGGTGGACGGCCTGAGCGTGGTCGGTGGTGGCGATTCCGCGGCCGCCGTCCGGCAGCTCGGCTTCGCCGACGACGCGTTCGGCCACATCTCGACCGGTGGCGGCGCGTCGCTGGAATACCTCGAGGGCAAGGAACTGCCCGGACTCGCTGTGCTGGAAGAGGACTGACCATGGCCGACACCACTCGCACGCCGTTGATGGCGGGCAACTGGAAGATGAACATCAACCACGTCGAGGCCGTGCACCTGGTGCAGAAGCTGTCGTGGACCCTGCAGGATAAGAAGCACGACTTCGAGCGGGTCGAGGTCGCCGTGCTGCCGCCGTTCACCGATCTGCGCAGTGTGCAGACGCTGGTCGACGGTGACCGGATGAAGATCGTGTACGGCGCCCAGGACATCTCGAAGTTCGACGAGGGCGCGTACACGGGCGAGATCTCGGCCGCGATGCTCGCCAAGCTCGGCTGCAGCTACGTGCTCGCTGGTCACTCGGAGCGCCGCCAGTATCACGGTGAGGACGACGCGCTGGTCAACGCGAAGGCCACCAAGGCGCTCGCGGCCGGCATCACGCCGATCGTCTGCGTCGGCGAGGGGCTGGAGGTCCGCAAGGAGGGCCGTCAGGTCGAGCACACCCTCGCCCAGGTCGACGGCGCACTCGCGGGGCTCAAGCAGGACGAGGCCCGCAAGGTCGTGATCGCGTATGAGCCGGTTTGGGCGATCGGCACCGGCGAGGTGGCCACCCCCGAGGACGCGCAGGAGGTCTGTGCGGCGATCCGGGGCCGGCTGGAGGAGACTTTCTCCCCGGCTGTGGCCGATTCGATCCGGATTTTGTACGGGGGATCGGTGAAGATGGCCAGCGCAGGTGGCATCATGTCCCAGCCGGATGTCGACGGCTGCCTGGTTGGCGGTGCCAGCCTGAAGGTCGACGAGTTCGCCGGTATCTGTCGTTACTTGGACCTTCAGTTAGGCTACTCCTCGTGATTCTCGCTTTTTCGATCGTCGTGGTCATCTGCAGCCTCATCCTGACGGGGCTCGTTCTGCTGCACAAAGGTCGCGGTGGCGGCCTTTCGGACCTGTTCGGGGGTGGCGTTTCGTCGAGCCTCGGTGGGTCCTCGGTGGCCGAGCGCAACCTGGACCGGATCACGGTGGGCATCGGGCTCATCTGGTTCGCCTCCATCGTCGCCCTCGGGCTGCTGTACAAGCTCGGTAACTGAGGAGACGCTCCAGTGGCCGGTAGTGGCAGCGCAATCCGAGGTAGCAGGGTCGGCGCCGGGCCGATGGGTGAGGCAGAGCGCGGGGACTCCGCGCCGCGCCAGCGCATCGTGTTCTTCTGTGCCAACGGACATCAGACCGCGACGGTTTTCGCCGTCGAGGCCTCGATCCCGGAGGCGTGGGACTGCCCGCGCTGTGGCCTGCCCACCAGCACCGACTCGAGCAATCCACCACCGCCACCGAAGATCGAGCCGTACAAGACGCACCTCGCCTACGTGAAGGAGCGTCGCAGCGAGGCCGAGGCCGCCGAGATCCTGGCCGAGGCCGTCCAGACGCTGCGCGCCAAGAAGGCCCGCGGCGAGGTCTTCTACTGAGTTCGTGCTTTTGAAGCAGGTGTTTGAAGCGGGTCCATCCGGTGTCGGATGGGCCCGCTTCGCTTATGCGCTGAGCACCTGGTTGATGACGTAGCGGGCGTTGGCGGCCATCGTCAGGTTGGTGTGCTGGTAGTACGGCAGCTGGATGATCGCCATCGAGAGGGCCCGGCCCTGGCCGCGGAGCCAGGTGGCGTCGTCGACGTCGAGCGCCTCCCGGAACTGCGGGCGGGTGGCCGGGTCGAGCAGGTTCCAGGCGGGGATGAGGTCGCAGGCGGGGTCGCCGACACCGCAGGTTTCGAAGTCGATCACCGCGCTGAGGCGTCCACCCGCGGCGAGGAGATTGCCCGGCATGAGGTCTGCGTGGACCCAGCCTTCGCTGCGGGCCGGCTCGGCTTCGAGGGCGGCGTCCCAGGCTTTGGTGGCGGCTGGTACGTCGATGAGGCCTTCGCACTCGGCCAGGTATTTGCGGGTCTCGTCGTCCTGTTCGGTCAGCGGTCCGCCTCGGTAGGCGGCACGTCCGTCCGGCAGGTCGATCTGGCGGAACGCGTTGACGAACGACGCGAGGTCCTCGGCGAGTGCGGGTGACGCCTCGCCTTCGAGTGGCGGTACGCCGTCCAGCCAGCGGTAGATCGACCAGTTGAAGGGGTAGAGCTCCGACGGCTCGCCGACGGCCAGTAGATCCGGCACGTCGAACGGGAGCAAAGGCCCAAGCCGACGTACCAAGTCGTGTTCCTGGCGGACGCTGGGCACGCTTGACGCAAAACGCGGTAGGCGGACCATCTTGTCGTCGCCGAGCCGGTAGATCGCGTTCACCGTGCCACCCGAGGCGAACGGCCGCAGGCTCAACCCGGCCCATTCGGGGAATTGGGCCGCCAGCATTCGCCGTACCGTCGTCTCGTCGATCGTGATCTCATCCGTGCGCACCGGCCCATCCCATCGCGACGGGCCGGCGCTTGTCCAAAGGATTAGCGGCCGAGCAACGTCATGATGTGGTCGCTGGCGGTCTGGGCGTCGGTGAGGACGCGGTCGACGTTCGGCGTGGTGAGACGGCCCTCGCGCTTGAGGGCGACACCGTTCACGAAGACCCACTGGACGTTCGCGGGCTGGGTGTTGAAGACCAGCTGGCTGATCCAGTCGACTCGCGGTGCCATGTTGAGCGCGCGCGGATCGATCACTTGCAGGTCCGCCTTCTTGCCCGGCGAGAGCGAACCGACGTGGCCGTCCAGACCGAGGGCCTCCGCGCCGCCAAGCGTGGCCATTCGCAGTACGTCGGCGGGCTGCGGGAAGCGCGTCGGGTCCATCGCGGTCGCCCGCTGCAGGCCGACGGCCGCGCGCATGTCGTTGAACATGTCCGTGGTGTCGTTCGTACCGCCGTCGATGCCGAGTCCGACCTTCAGCCCGCGCTGTTTCATCGCCGGCAGCGGTGCGACGCCCGAGGCGAGCCGCATGTTCGAGAGCGGGTTGTGCGCGACGCGGACGTCATGCGCGGCCAACTCGTCCAGCTCCGCCTCGGTCATCTGCACGACGTGGTTCGCGAGCAGGCCGGGTCGCAAGGCGCCGGCGCGGCGGAGGGCGTCCATCTGACCGGTGGCGGGGTCGGTCTTGGACTCGTGCAGGTGGACGTTGAGGGAGACGCCCAGTTCCTTGGCCAGATTCTCGGAGGCCTGGGTGCCGGCGAAGTTCCCGGTGGTCGGGTGGGTGCCGATCTGGAGGCGGGCGAGCGGGTTCGGGTCGATGATCTCGCGCTTGGCCTTGCGGATCGCCTCGGCCCGGGCCGGGTTGGTGTTACCGCTGTACGCGTAGACGAAACGCAGCTTGGACTCACCGAGCGCGCGCAGATTGCCCTGGGCGAACGCGTCGCTGAACGCGTGCGACCAGTCCGTCGTGGTGGTGATACCCGTGCCGATGGCGTCGAGCGTCGAGAGCCTGGTCCCGGCGTACCCGTCGAACTCGTTCGGTTGGTTGCCGTACAGCGGGAGCACGCATTCGGCCAGCCAGCCGTTGAGCTCCTTGGCGGTGCCACAACCGCGGATCAGCGATTGCCAGGTGTGGGTGTGGAGGTCGACGAATCCGGGCATCACGATCTTGCCGCGGCCGTCGATGACGCGAGCGTCGGTGGTGGACAGGTTCGGGCCGACGGCGGTGACGGTGTCGCCCGTCATCAGCACGTCGGCGTTCTCGAGCTGACCGAGTTGGCCCTGGCCGACCTTCGGGTCCATCGTCAGCACCATCGAGGCGTTGCGGATCAGCACCTTGCCGGTGCCGTCATAACCGCCGGTATCAGCTTTGGCACCGCTCATTTGGTCGGCGGCAAGCGGGGCGGTCGCCCCTAGCAACAAGGTGGCGCTCAATGCGAGTACTTGAAGGGAACGACGCCGTTTCAGCAAGAGAAGGCCTTTCGCAGAAGGGACTTCCGACGTTAGCCGCCCTTGGTGCCAGAAGTCCGCGCGATTCGACCAGCATCGAATTCCCTGCCCGATAAGGCCTAAATGCCAACCAGCCTGTCAACGCTGGAGCGATAACCGGCCCAGGCCGCTTTGCGCGTCATCGCTCCGGCCGCGACAGCTTCGCCGGCTGCGTGGCCGAGTGCCATCAGTGCGATCAGCAGCCAGTCCGTCGCGAGTTTCGTCGGGAATGAGCCGTCTGCCTTGCCGCGCTTGATGATTCCGCGCAGGTGGTCGAGCACTGGCGCGTGTAGGTCTTCGGCTCCGCTGCCGATCGTCCCCGGGCTCAGCAGCAACGGGTGGCGCTCAAAGGATCGCCACCCGGTTTCCAAGAAGGCGTGCAGGGCATCGGGTGCCGGCAGATCCGGGTCGAGGCGATCGAGAGACGCGATCACTTCCGCGGTCAGCTCAGCTAGTACGGCATCCACGAGCGCGGCGCGATTCGGAAAGTGCGCGTAGATCGTCTGCCGGGTGACCTTCGCCGCGGCGGCGATCACCTCCAACCCGGCCTCGCCGTTCTCGTCCAGCACGTCGATCGCGGCGGCGAGTATCGCCTGCCTGCTGCGATCGGCATCGGCGCGTCGACGACGGGCACGCGGTGCGGTGATCTCTGACACCTTGTCAAGAATAGGGCATCGGATTATCTTTTACGCTATGTCAAAGATAAGCCCGCCCGGGCAGTTCCTGCAGGAGTTCTTCGCCGGTTTCACCGAGGAGGTGCTGGCCGATCCCGACGCGGTCGAGTTGATCGTGGATCGCTACTACACCGCGGATATCGAGCAGATCGTGGACGGTGTCCGGATGGACCGGGCCCGGCTGGTGCAGCACGTGCGCCCGGTGCAACGCAATCTGCGCCGCTATCGATACGACTTTCATGAGGTCTGGCGGTACGACGAAAAGCTCGCGGCCCGGTTCGCCGTACATGCCGAGCTGCGCAGCGGCCGGGTGATGTCGACGGAGGTCCAGTTGATGGCGGAGTTCGCGCCGGACGGCAGGATGCGGCGCGCTCACCAGCTGACCCAGACGCTCGAGCCGTTGGCGGAGCTGTGATGGCCGCGCACACGATCGCCGTCGAAGGTATGACTTGCCGCAATTGCGAGGTGCTCGTCAGCGAGGAGCTGGAGGCTCTTCCAGGCGTGACGATGGTGGCGGTGGATCTCGCGGCAGGGACGGTCACGGTTGAGGCCGAAGAGACGCTTGCCGAGCTTCACGCGGCCATCGAGTTGGCCGGTTACGGGGTCACTCGGGCGGGGGAGAGCGGTCATGCTCGCGCGGGAGGTGACGGAATCCCAAGCGGGCCAGAGTGAGGGCATGACGAGAGTTCGGGTTTTGACGTGTTGGCTGACCATCGCGGCTTGTTTGCCGTACGTCGGGTTGAAGCTGGCGTGGATCTTTGGCAGTGGTATCGGTGGTGCCGACGAGCAAATGACGCGGTCGTCGGTCGTGGTGGCGAACGTAGTGACGATGGGGATGGACCTGGTCGCGATCGTGATCGTGCTGGCGTTCACGTATCGATGGGGCAGGCGGATCCCGGCCTGGCTGGTGCTGGTGCCGATGTGGGTTGGTACGGGTCTGCTCGCGCCGATCGCGCTCGGGTTGCCGCTCGGCGTACTGGTCCAGCTCATCGTTGGGGGATCACCGGCCGCTAGTGGAGCCACGTTGGATGGGTGGGTCTTCGCAGTCGTCTATGGCGGTTTCACCTTGCAGGCAGTCGGTCTGACGATTGCCTTCGCCTTGTACGCACGGGATCGCTGGGCCGCGCTGTTCGAGACCACTGAGCTCCGTAGGGGAGCGACGCACGACTTGCAGCTACTGATCGCCAAGGCGGGAGCTGTTGTTGCCACTGGCTTCGCGGGGATGCAGATCGCGTGGGCGGTTACTGGCGGCCAGTTGGGCGGGCAACCGACAGCGGTGGAGACTGCCGCTCAGAAGACGTTCTACCTGGTGCGGGCGCTGATAGCCGTTGCTGGTGCCGTGAGCCTTCTGGTCTTCGTGCACGGCCGCTCGACGTGGTTCTCCCTGGCAGGCGCCTGGGTTGGCACAGGCTTCCTCTTCGCGTCAGGCCTGTTCGACCTCTTGATCGAGCCCGAGGGTGACGTACTACGGCTGACGGCCTTGGCCGCCACACTCGTCGGCCTGCTAACCGGCATCGCCGCGATCCTCGCCGCCATCGACCACCTACACGCGCAAAGCCACCTAAGGCCGCTGGGCGCGGTTGGCGAAGAGGGTGTTGAGGTCGCCTTGGGGGATCTGTCGGGTCGCGAAGCCGAGCGTGCCCTGGTCGAGTAGTTCGCGGGCGCTGTCGCGGATGAAGCCGAGGGCGGCCCGGGCGATGCTGCCGCCGAGGCTCATCCGGGCCACGCCGGCCTCCCGCAGGGCGGAGACGGTGAGGTCGGTGCTTCCGAGGCCCAGTACGACGTTGAGCGGGCCGTCGATCTCACGGACCAGTGTGGTGATGCTGTCGAGATCGTTGACGCCCGGGACGAACAGGCAGTCGGCACCTGCGGCGCGATAGACGTTTGCGCGGCGGATGGATCCGGCGAGGCCCTCTGGCGCTCCCACCAGTTGGCCGTCGGTCCGGGCCGTGAGCACGAAGTCGGCGCCGGCGGCCTCCCGCGCGGCCGCGATTCGTTCGGCGGCCAGCCCGTCGTCGTACAGGCCGGATCCGTCGAAGTCCTCGATGTTGCCACCGGCCAGACCGGCTTCCACCGCGAGGCGGACCGTGTCCGCGACGGCCGAGGGCGCAGCGCCGTACCCGTTTTCAAGGTCGCCGTTGACGGGCACGTCGACAGCCGAGGTGATCTGGCGGATGCGGTCGAACATCTCGTCGCGCGATACCGAGGGAGCGCCATCCGGCTTGGCGTGATCGCCCTTCCCGAGGGAGAAGGCGATACCCGCGCTGGTGGTGGCCAGCGCGGCGAATCCCGCCTCGGCGAGCACGATGGCGCTGCCCGCATCCCAGGCGTTCGGCATCAGCAGCCCACCGCTGGCGTGGAGGTCCAGGAACGAGGTCATGTGCGGGGAGCCCTTACCTGCTTGGGGATTTGGCCTGCCGCGGCCTCGTCGAGAAGCCAGAGGGTGCGGTTCAAGCCCTTCGGTGCAGCGGCGGGAATCTGCAATTCGCCCGCACCGGATAGCGCGAGCCGTACGGCCTGCGCCTTGTCCTCGCCGGAGACGACGAACCACACCTCGCTCGCCCGGGCCAACGCCGGCTGGGTCAGCGAGACCCGCGTCGGCGGCGGTTTGGGCGCACCGTGCACGGCCACGACCGAACGCTCCTGCTCGTGCAAAGCGGGCTGCTCGGGGAAGAGCGAGGCGACGTGACCATCCGGCCCGACGCCCAGCATCAAGATGTCGAACGTCGGTACGCCGCCGTGGTCGCCGGGGCCGGCTGCTGCCGCGAGGCTCGAGGCGTAGTCCGCCGCGGCCTTCTCCGCCCCCTGGCCAACGTCTGCCGGCATCGGGTGGACGCGCGAAGGGTCGACGCCGACCGAGTTGAGGAACGCGTTGCGGGCCTGGGTCTCGTTCCGCTCGGGATCGCCGTCCGGCAGGAAGCGCTCGTCGCCCCACCAGAAGTCGACCCGCTTCCAATCGACGGCACTGCGGGCCGGGGAGGCCGCCACCACCTGGTAGATGGCGGCGGCGATCCGGCCTCCGGTCAGTACGACGTGCGCGATCCGGCCGCTCGCCTGGACATCGACGAGACGGGTGATGAGCCGCGCGGCCGCCGCATGGGTCAGCGCCGCCGCGTCGGCCTGCACCAGGATGGACGGTGAACTCATGCCTTCTTGGCCGGCTTCTTCTTCGAAGCTGCAGACTTAGCCGCCGTCTTCTTACCCGGCGCAGGCTTCTTGGTCGTGGTCTTGACCGGCGCCTTAGCCGTCGCGGCCGCCGCCTTCTTCACCGCGGTCTGGGTCGAGCTCCGCTGGGCGGCGGTGAGCTTTTTGGCCGACTCCGGCGCCTTCTCCCGCTCGACCAGGCACAACAATGTCTGCGCATACACGTCGTCGGGATCGAGACGCCGCAGCTCCTCGCTCAGCAGCTCGGCCGTGCCACGCCGCTTCAGCGCCACCGGCCGGTCCGGCTGACCCGGAATGCTGAACGTCGCGATGGCGCCGTCCGGCCGGGTCAACGCGATCGGCCCGGCGGGAGTGAACAGCCGAATGGCCGTCAGACCCGGCCCACGCGAGACCTTCTGCTCGACCGGGATGTCCAGCCGGCTCTGCAGCCAAGCGGACATCAGATCCGCGCTGGCGTTGCCCTTGGCCGATACCACCTCGGCACCGGTGACCTCGGTCGGGAACTGGTCCAGCGCGGCGGCCATCAACGCCCGCCACGGCGTCAACCGCGACCACGCGAAATCGGTGTCGCCCGGGGCGTACCCCTCGGCGCGAGCGGTGAAGTCGACCGCCGCCCGACGGGTCGCCGCCGCGTCGGTCACCCGGCGCCGGGCGAGGTGGCCCAGCGGGTCGTCGTGCGGGACCTTCGGACCGCCACCCGGCCACCAGACGATGACGGGGGAGTCCGGCAGCAGCAGCGGCGTGATGACCGACTGCGGCACCTTCGCCAGCTCGCCGTGCAGCCGCAGCAGTACGGCCTCACCCGGCACGCCCTCGCCGACGCGAACCTCCGCGTCGAGGCCGCTGGCGCCACGGCCGGGCCGCAGGATCGCGACCAGGACGCGGGACGGGTGCTCACGGCCGGCCTCGTTCGCCGCCTTGAGCGCATCGTGGTGCGAGGCCTCGTCGACCACGACCACGATGGTGCCGATCATGCCCATTGCCGGGCTGCCCGCATTACGCCGGGCCTTCAGCAGGGCGGACGCGATCTGGCTGGACGTCGTATCGGTCAGATCGATGATCATGGCCGCCTCCAGGCGCGTCCGTCGCGGGCGAGCATCTCGTGCGCGGAGTCCGGACCCCAGTCGCCGGACGCGTACTGCTCGGGCTTGCCGTGCTCGGCCCAGTAGTTGATCACCGGGTCGAGGATCTTCCAGCCCAGCTCCACCTCGGTGTGCTGCGGGAACAACGGCGGATCACCCAGCAGTACGTCGAGGATCAGCCGCTCGTAGGCCTCCGGCGACGACTCGGTGAACGAGCCGCCGTACGCGAAGTCCATGTTCACGTCGCGGATCTCCATCATCGTGCCGGGCACCTTCGCGCCGAACCGCATGGTGATGCCCTCATCGGGCTGGATCCGCATCACCAGCGCGTTCTGCCCGAGCTCCTCGGTCTCCGTCGCGTTGAACGGCAGGTGCGGCGCGCGCTTGAACATCACGGCCACCTCCGTCACCCGGCGGCCGAGGCGCTTACCCGTGCGCAGGTAGAACGGGACCCCGGCCCAGCGACGCGTGTCCACGTCGACCCGGATCGCGGCGAACGTCTCGGTCGTGGAGTCGGCGGGGATACCGTCTTCCTCCAGGTAGCCCTTGACCTTGGTGCCGCCTGCCCAGCCGTGGGCGTACTGCCCGCGGGCGGTGTGCAGGTCGAGGCGATCGGGCAGTTTGACCGCCGCGAGCACCTTCTTCTTCTCTTGCCGGAGAGACCACGCGTCGAAGCTGACCGGCTCCTCCATCGCGGTGAGCGCGAGCAGTTGGAGCAGGTGGTTCTGGATCACGTCGCGGGCGGCGCCGATGCCGTCGTAGTACCCGGCTCGGCCGCCGATGCCGATGTCCTCGGCCATGGTGATCTGGACGTGGTCGACGTAGTGGCTGTTCCAGACCGGCTCGAACATCGAGTTGGCGAACCGCAGCGCCAACATGTTCTGGACGGTCTCCTTGCCCAGGTAGTGGTCGATCCGGAACACGGCCTGCGGCGGGAACACCGACTCGACGACCTTGTTCAGTTCGCGCGCGCTCTGCAGGTCATGCCCGAACGGCTTCTCGATCACGACGCGGCGCCACGAGCCCGGCACGTCGTCGGCGAGACCGTGCTCGGACAGCTGCTCGACCACCTTCGGGAACAGGCCCGGCGGGATCGACAGGTAGAACGCGTGGTTGCCACCCGTGCCGCGGTTGACGTCGAGCTCGTCGACGGTCTCGCGCAAGCGCCGGAAGGCGTCGTCATCGGTCAGCTCACCCGGGACGAACCGGAAGCCCTCGGCCAGCTGCTGCCAGACCTCCTCGCGGAACGGCGTCCGCGCGTGCTCCTTGACGGAGTCGTGCACGATCTGCGCGAAGTCCTGGTTGGTGTAGTCGCGCCGGGCGAAACCGACCAACGCGAACCCCGGCGGCAACAACCCGCGGTTGGCCAGGTCGTACACCGCGGGCATCAGCTTCTTGCGCGCGAGGTCGCCGGTGACGCCGAAGATCACCAGGCTGCAGGGACCGGCGATCCGGGGGAGGCGCCGGTCCTGCGGGTCGCGGAGTGGGTTGTGCGGGGGGAGCGGCAGACCATCCTCGTCCAGCTCTACGGTCATGCCCCGTCTTCCCTCTTGTCGTGTCCGTGGAGGAGCGCGATCAACTGCCGCACGCCGCCCTGCGGGTCAGTCAGGTGCAGGCGCAACACCGGACGGCCACGCTCGGCCAGCACCTTGGCGTCACCCGCGGCCTGAGCGGAGATGAGCGTGCCGAAGGTGAACGGCCGGTCCGGGATCTCGACGTCGGTCGGTTCCTGGCTGGTGATCTGCAGGAAGACGCCCTGCGGGTGTCCGCCCTTGTGGTACTGCCCGGTGGAGTGCAGGAAGCGCGGTCCCCAACCGAAGGTGACTGGCCGTCCAGTCTTGGCGGCGAGGGCCGGACGGATGGCGTGCAGGTTGTCGTCGCGCTCTGAGTCCAGGTACGCCATTACGGCCAAGTACCCGTCGTCGGCCAGCTTGCCGAGCAACGTCTCGAGCGCGCCTTCGAGGCTGTCCACCGAGTCGAGCAGGCCTTCCGAACCGCGAACCTCGATCACGCCATCGGTGAACGCTGCGACCTCCGGCTCGGGCTGCGCGTCCAGCAGAGCGCGAGCGGCGTTCTTGGCGGCCTCCACATCCGGCTGGTCGAACGGGTTGATCCCGAGCAGATAACCGGCAACGGCCGTCGCGGTCTCCCACAACAGCAGCTGCGCACCGAGCGACCCGGAGGTGACTGCAACCGGTACGTCGCTTGCAGGCGCCGTCGCCTTGGCGTCAGCGACGAGCAGGCCGTGCGTCAGGTCGGCGGCGGAGCTGTGCAGCTCGGGAGCGTGCAAGCCCTTGACCGCGACCGGCAGCACGCCGGTGCCGTTCTTCCCGGTGCTCTCGGCGATGAGCTGCTCGGCCCAGTCGGGGAAACCGACGATGGGGGAGCCGTCCGCGGCGAGGATGACCTTGTCGCGGCCCGGGCTCGCGGCCAGCACGGCGCCGAGCACGAGTGCCGGGTTGTCCGGGCTGTCCGCCTGCAGGGCCGGGGCCACCTCGGCGGCCTGGTCGAGCAGCTCGGCCACATCCGCACCGGCCAGCGCCGACGGGACCAGGCCGAACGCGGTGAGCGCGCTATACCGACCGCCCACGTTCGGATCGGCGAGGAACGTCTTGCGATAGCCCTCGTCGGCCGACAACTTCTCGAACGGCGAACCCGGGTCCGTGACCACGACGACCCGGCTGGCGGCGTCGATCCCGGCCTCGGTGAAGGCCTGGATGAACGCACGCCGCTGGCTGTCGGTCTCGACCGTGCCACCGGACTTGCTGGACACGACGATGACCGTGCGCTGCAGGTCTCCCGCCAGCGCCCGGGCGATCACGCTCGGGTTGGTGGAGTCCAGCACGACGAGCTCGACGCCCGCCGTACGGGTGATGACCTCGGGCGCGAGCGACGAACCGCCCATGCCGCAAAGCACGATCCGGTCCAGCCCTTCGGCCCGCAGATCCGCCTGCAGGGCCTCGATCTCGGCCAGCAACGGCCGGCTCGTCTCGTGCAGGTCGACCCAGTTCAGCCGGATCGACGACTCGGCTTCGGCCTCGGAACCCCAGGTGGTGGCGTCCTTGGCGGCGATCCGGGAGGCGATCTTGTCCGCGACGAGCTTCTCGACGGTCGCCGACCAATCGCCCCCGGACGGGACGACCGTCACCACTTCGCGTCCTTGAGAGCACCCGTGACCGTGTCAAGCAGCTCGGTCCAGGACACCTCGAACTTGCTGACGCCCTCGTCCTCGAGGACCTGCACGACGTCGTCGTACGAAACGCCGAGGCCTTCGAGGTCGGCGATCACCTTGCGGGAGACGTCATAGTCACCGCGAACCGTGTCGCCGGTGACCTCGCCGTGGTCCGCGAAGGCGTCGATCGTTGCCTGCGGCATCGTGTTGACCACGCCCTGGGTGACCAGCTGGTCGACGTACATGGTGTCCGGGTACGCCGGGTCCTTCACGCCGGTGGACGCCCACAGCGGGCGCTGCGGCTTGGCGCCGGCGGTCTCGAGCTCGCGCCAGCGGTCGGACGAGAAGATCTCCTCGTACGCCTCGAAGGCCAGGCGCGCGTTCGCGATCGCGGCCTTGCCCTTGAGCGCCTTTGCCTCTTCGGAACCGATGGCGTCCAGGCGCTTGTCGATCTCGGTGTCGACGCGGCTGACGAAGAACGACGCCACGCTGCCGAGCTTGGTCACGTCGTGCCCGTTGTCGACCGCCTTCTCCACACCGCTGAGGAAGGCGTCCGCGACGGCGCGGTACCGCTCGAGGGAGAAGATCAGCGTCACGTTCACACTGATGCCCTCGGCAAGCACCGCCGTGATCGCAGGCAGCCCTTCCTTGGTGGCGGGGATCTTGATGAAGACGTTCTCCCGGCCGACGGTGCCCCACAACGCCTTGGCCTCGGCGATCGTCTTGTCGGTCTCGCGCGCCAACCGCGGGTCGACCTCGATCGAGACCCGGCCGTCGACGCCGTCGGTGTCGTCGTACACCGGCTTGAACAGGTCGGCGCCGGCGCGCACGTCGTCGGTGGTGATCTCCCGGACGGCGTCCTCGGTCGAGGTGGCCGCCTTCGCGAGGGCGACCACCTGCTCGGCGTACGGGCTGCCGTCCTTGGTGGCGGTCGACAGCGCCTTGGCGAAGATCGTCGGGTTGGTGGTGACGCCGCTGATGTGCTGGTCGTGGATCAGCCCGGCCAGCCCGCCACTGGTGATGCGGTCGCGGGACAGGTCGTCTAGCCAGATGGAAACGCCGGCGTCGGCGAGTGCTTTCAATCGGTCATTCATGTCCGAAGCCCTCCGAGATGTTCTGTTGTGGTCGTTCAGTTGGGCTCGTCAGCGGGGCCGACGGGTCCGGCGGCGTGGCGCCCCACGGAGACGCCCGCGCCGCCCAGCTCGGTGGCCGCGGCGATGCTGTCCTGCGCGGCCTGGACGACGGCGGCGGCCGTGATGCCGAACTCGTCGAACAGCACCTTGTAGTCCGCCGAGGCACCGAAGTGCTCGAGGCTCACGCTGCGGCCGGCGTCACCGACCACCTCGCGCCAGCCCAGCGAGATCCCAGCCTCGACCGAGACCCGGGCTTTCACCGCCGGCGGGATGACCTCGTCGCGGTACGACGCGTCCTGCTCGTCGAACCACTCGCGGCAGACCATCGACACGACGCGCGCCTGGATGCCCTGCTCGGCCAGCTTCGCGCGGGCCTCGACGGCCAGCTGGAGCTCCGAACCGGTGCCGATCAGGATCACGTCGGGCGTGCCCTCGGTGTCCAGCAGCGTGTAACCGCCCTTGGCCACGTTCTCCGTGGTGGCGAAGCCGTCCGTTCCCCGCGGGTAGGTCGGGACGTTCTGCCGGGTGAGGGCGATACCGGCCGGGCGGTCGGTGTTCTCCAGGACGGCCTGCCACGCAGCGGCCGTTTCGTTGGCGTCGCCGGGGCGGACCACGTCCAGACCCGGGATCGCCCGCAGCGCGGCCAGGTGCTCGACCGGCTGGTGCGTCGGGCCGTCCTCGCCGAGGCCGATCGAGTCGTGCGTCCACACGTAGGTGACGGGCAGCTTCATCAGCGCCGCCAGCCGGACCGACGGGCGCATGTAGTCGCTGAAGACGAGGAACGTGCCGCCGTACGGCCGGGTCCCACCGTGCAGCGCGATGCCGTTCAGTACGGCGCCCATGCCGTGCTCGCGGATGCCGAAGTGCAGCACCCGGCCGTACTCGTTGCCCTGGAACTCCTTGGTGGAGTGCTCCGCGGGCAGGAAGGACGGCTCACCCTTCGGGGTGGTGTTGTTCGAGCCGGCGAGGTCGGCCGAACCGCCCCAGAGCTCGGGCAGCTTCGGCGCCAGCTTGGTCAGCGTCTCGCCCGAGGCGACCCGGGTGGCGACACCCTTGGCGTCCGCGTCCCAGGTCGGCAGCGCGTCGGCCCAGCCCGCGGGCAGCTCACGCTTCTCCAGCCGGGTGAACAGCGCGGCGCGCTCCACCTCGGCGGCGGCCCACGCGTCGTACCGCTCCTGCCACTCGGCCTGGAGGACCTTGCCCCGGTCGATCGCCGTACGGGTGTGATCGATCACATCTTCGGCGACGTCGAACGTCTTCTCCGGGTCCCAGCCGAGCACCTTCTTGGTGGCCGCGACCTCGTCGGCACCGAGGGCGGAACCGTGGATCTTGCCGGTGTTCTGCTTACCCGGCGCGGGCCAGCCGATGATCGTGCGCAGCCGGATGAAGCTCGGCTTGTCGGTGACCGCGTTACCCGCCTGGATCGCGTCGAACAGGGCCTGGACGTTCTCCTCGTAGCCGGTGCCGTCGTTGGTCCAGTCGACCTCGCGGACGTCCCAGCCGTACGCCGCGTAGCGGGCGGCGACGTCCTCGGAGAACGCGACCGCGGTGTCGTCCTCGATGGAGATCCGGTTGTCGTCCCAGATCAGCGTCAGGTTGCCCAGCTGCTGGTGCCCGGCGAGCGAGGAGGCCTCGCTGGCGACACCTTCCTCCAGGTCACCGTCCGACGCGATCGCGTAGATGTGGTGGTCGAACAGGCTCTCGCCCTTGGCCGTGTCCGGGTCGAACAGACCGCGCTCGCGGCGGGCGGCCATCGCCATGCCGACCGCGTTGCCGACACCCTGGCCGAGCGGCCCGGTGGTGGTCTCGACGCCCTTGGTGTGCCCGTGCTCGGGGTGACCCGGCGTCAGGCTGCCCCAGGTGCGCAGCGCCTTCAGGTCGTCCAGCTCGAGGCCGAACCCGGCCAGGTAGAGCTGGATGTAGAGCGTCAGGCTGGAGTGCCCGCAGGAAAGCACGAACCGGTCGCGGCCCGCCCAGGTGGGATCGGCAGGGTTATGCCGCATCACCTTCTGGAACAGCAGGTACGCCGCCGGCGCGAGGCTCATCGCCGTACCAGGATGGCCGTTGCCGACCTTCTCCACGGCGTCCATCGCGAGCACCCGCACGGTGTCGACGGCACGCTGGTCGAGGTCGGTCCAGTCAAGCTCGGGGGTGGTCTTCTCCGTCACGCCGGCGGCGCTCCTCTCACAAAGCTTCGGCACGTTGGCGGCGAGCGATTCCAGGAGCGTCCGCTAGCACGATTTCGTGCCGCTGACCACGCCCCGCGCGTCACCGGAAGCGAGCCTACTCGCCTGGGTGGACAGTCCCTTCCACCCCTCGCCAACCGTCATCAGGTCTTCATTGTTCCCTCAGTTGTCCCGGTCCGGTTCCCGTGCCCACAGCGTGGGCGGCCAATCGCTCTGTGGGTTCATCCGGTGGCAGTGCGGCGTTCATCGGGCGGGTGGTGCAAAAGCACCGGCCGGCCGGTCGTAGACTGTCGAACCGTCAGCGCCGGCCACCGGCGTCAGTTCAATTCGCTCGAGGTGTTCGTGACGGCCGTCGACCCGCGTCCAGCCGCGACGACGTCGTACCCGGCAACGCCGCCTTCCTTCGACCTGGCAGAAGAGCTGCCGCGTCCGTCGGTCCGCGACATCGTCGGTGCGTACGTCGCCCTGACCAAGCCGCGCATCATCGAGTTGCTCCTGGTCACCACCGTGCCGGTGATGTTCCTGGCCGCCGACGGTGTGCCCGCGCTCGGAGTGGTCGCCGCCACTCTGCTCGGCGGCATCCTCGCCTCCGGCAGCGCGAACACCATCAACTGCGTGCTCGACCGCGACATCGACGAGCAGATGCGCCGCACCCGGCGCCGCCCGTTGCCCCGGCACGCGGTCTCCCCACGTTCCGCGATGGTCTTCGGCATCGTCCTGGGCGTGCTCGCCACGCTCGAGCTCGGCCTGCTGGTCAACTGGCTGTCGTCCGGGCTCGCGCTCGTGGCGAACCTGTTCTACGTCTTCGTCTACACCATCTGGCTCAAGCGCCGGACCGTGCAGAACATCGTCTGGGGCGGGATCGCCGGCTGCTTCCCGACCCTGATCGGCTGGACCGCGGTCACGAACTCCATCGACTGGACGCCGTTCGTCCTGTTCGCGGTCGTCTTCTTCTGGACGCCGCCGCATACCTGGGCACTGGCGATGCGTTATCGGGAGGACTACGCCTCGGTCGACGTACCGATGCTGCCCGTCGTCGCCACCCCGATCGCGACTGCGCGGCAGATCTTCGCGTACAGCGTGGTCATGGTCATCACGTCCCTGGCGCTCTGGCCTGTCGCCAACACTGGCTGGCTGTATCCCCTCGCTGCCGCGGTCCTGGCCGTGGTCTTCCTCCGCGAAGCGTGGGCCCTGTTGGCGCGAGCCCACACCGGAGCCGACGGCGCCGCCCTCCGCCCCATGCGCCTCTTCCACTACAGCAACATCTACCTAGCCCTCCTCTTCGTAGCCGCCGCAGTAGACCCCCTCCTCCACTAGCAGCTCCCACCCCGCAGCCCGTCACCCCTCGACGCAGCGGGCCCCCGCAACGCAACACGCGCCCCCTCCACCCGCGCCCCTCCACCTTGCGTTGATTCGTCTGCATCCGCTCGCCCCTAACCGCGGCGGGTTCGCGTGGAAGCGGACGTGGGCGGGCGGATTCGGACGAATCAACGCAAAAGGGGAGGGGTGGCAGGGGATGCGGACGAATCGGCGCGAGGGGGAGGGGGCTAGTAGGTGGTGGTGATGGTGGTGCCGGAGAAGGTGGTGGTGGCGTAGAGGCTGATGTAGCGGTAGCCAGGGGTCGGGGTGGTGACGGTGATCGACTCGGTGTTGGTTGTGTTGGTGGAGCGGGCGGTGTGGGTTGTGGGGGTGGCCCAGGTGTCGGGGTTGTAGTACAGGTCGGCGTTGCCCGTGCCTCCGCCGGCGTTGATGCGCAGTGTCGAGACTCCGGCGGGCAGGTAGATGTAGAAGTGGGTGAGGTTGCCGGTGGTGGCTGAGAGGTTGCTGCGCCGGCAGTTGCGATCCAGGACGCGGGTGTCGGTCCCGGTGCACTCCGGGGTGGGGTCAGCGGAGATGTTGTCCAGCCAGGCGTTGAAGTCGGCGTCGTAGCGGGTGCCGATGCCGGTGGCATAGATGGCGTAACCGCCTCTGTAATCACCGACGCGGAACTTGGCCAGCATTCGGTCCACGTCGTCAGGGTGTCGCTCGAGCATGTAGCGAGCGGCGAGGTATCCCCAGCGGTAGGTTCGGTTGGTGTTGCTGTTCTCGTAGGTCGTCTGCCAGAGCGTGCTCAGCGAATAGGTGTGCCGCTTGGCCTCCTCGAGCGCCTCGTCGTACGGCAGTGCGCGGTAGCCGTAGGAGATGTACTCGGCCACACCTTCGATCCACCAGACGGCCGGTACGACCTGGCCCGCGGCGAAGTCGCCGTACATGTCGAATCGTCCGTCGAGGTAGTGGGTGAACTCGTGGTTGAGGTTCCAGATGGCGAAGGTGGGGCGTTGCCACTCGGCCTCGTACGCGATGAAGCGGGGCACGTTTCCTTGGGCGGCCGGGTCGCCCTCGAGGTACATCCCGCCGTTGTTGGTGTCGATGTCGAAAAGCACGCCGGCGTAGGTCTTGTAGTCGTCGCTGGAGTGGAAGGTGACGACCTCCAGCGAGGTGTTGTTGTCGTTGGCGACCGGTCCGCTGTTACGGACTTTGTTGTGGAAGTAGCTCACCTGGCCGGCGAGGCTGGTGCAGGTCGTACTGAGATTCGTGGCCGAGATCTCTTGGGCGCGGATGGTCACTGTAGAGCTGCACGTGTGGCGAATGGGCAGCACCGCACTGGCTAGAGCGGTCTCGAAGTCGCAGACCTTGTAGTAGGAGCAATTGGCGTTGTCGTAGTGGGCAGCCAGTTCGGCGACTCTGACCCAGAGTTTGGCGGTCACGCCGGTCATTCGTGAGCGATCGAGCAGCGACTTCGAGAGGGGGCGAACCTTCGGCTTGAGGGCCGGGGTGTCCAGGAAGCGGGTGAGCTCCCCTCCGCCGTTGGCGACGAGGAAACCAGAGGCCGTCCCAAGCAATCCGATGTTGTCGACGGTGAACTTGTAGGTGACATCGAGAATGGACGGATCGGCTACAACGGCGGCCTTGAAGTCGTCCAGCCAGTGTCCGCGGAACAGCACGGTGAACACGTTGTTGACTGCGTTCCGCATGTACCAGAGTTCGTTGTACTGGCTGTTGAAGGCGGTGAGGAGTCTGCGTACGACGTAGAGGTATCGGGCGTTCTCGCTCGAGCTGTCGATCAGGGTCACCGCTTCGCCGAGGATCTCCCCGTTGGCATCGGAGACGTCCCGGGAGGGAGCAGAGCCGAAGAACCTGTCCAGCCCGGACCGGATCGCGGTCTTCAGGGCCGGGCCGTAGGTTCCCACGTCGGTCGGGTGGTTGTACTGGACGTAGTAGCCGGCGCGCAGGAACATGACCAGCTGCTTGACGCTCGTGCTGTTGTTCCCGGGGTAATTGGTGTCGCGGAGGGCTCCGGCGATAGTGACCATCTTCGCCTCGCGGAAGACGTTGTAGGCGTCTCTGCCGGTCACGTTGAACAGGGTGTTGACGCAGTCCGCTGTCGACGCCTTGACGAAATGGACCAGGGCAGAGCCCGTGCGTGATCCGAACTCGCCCGGCGTACAGCTGGCGGCGAGGCGTCCCTGAGTGGGCGCTACCTTCTGTGGCGCGGGAAGCCTGGCTGCTGAAGCTGTGACGACCCGTGGGTCGGCAGGCGTGGGCGGCCGGAGTGCCGGGCGGATGGTGACGCCGACCCTCGAGGGAAGGGCGGCTGCCACTGCGACCGGGGCTGTGGGGGTGGGAGGAGTCGGGGCGGGGAGCGTTGGCGCGGCTGAGGCGTTGGCGGGTACCAACACCGCGGCGGCCAGGACGGCTGCCAGGATCACATTGGGCGGTTTGATCATGGCGCGGAACGCTAGTGAGTGTTCACCACCTGTTCCATCACACTTGAGAATTCCTTGATGTCTTTGAGTAATTGCATGGGTCGGTCATAACATCGGCGCCGGTGGCTTGCTGGGCAGACGAGGCGCTGATCGAATGGCCGAATGTCGCCGAACACGCTGCTTGTGACGGAGCCGGGCACGGGATTGGCTGTCGGACGGACACTCTGCGAGGCCGGACATCGGGTGCATCGGTGCCACACGGTCATGGCGGCGTGTGATGCGCTGGAATCCGAGGAGAGCGACCTCCTCCTCGTCGACCTCAGCTTGTCCGAGCTGGGCACGGCTGCTGTCCTTCGCACACTGAGAGCCCGTACGTCGGCGGCGATCGTGCTGATCGACTCGGGCGGATACGCCGACCTGAGCGTGCTGCTCGCCGCCGGCGCCGACGACTTCCTCTCCAAGCCCTTCTCGCCGGCCCAGCTGCGAGCCAGGGTTTGCGTGGCTCTTGCCGAAAGGAATCGCCGGCGTGCTGAGGTGATCGGAGCCGGCGGGCTGCGATTGGACGCGCGGCGGCGACAGGTCTGGCTCGACGGACGGCTGCTGCGGCTGTCCCGCCTTGAGTTCGATCTGCTCTTCTGTCTGGCCAAGCGGGTCGGCGAGGTCGTGTCGCGCGGAGAGCTGGCGATGGTGGTGTGGCCGGAGTCCAAGTCGAACGTGAACCATACGCTCGACGTACATCTGAGCGGGCTGCGGCGCAAGCTCGGCGACAACGCTGCCCGGCCGCACTATGTGCACACCGTCCGCGGGGTCGGCTTCAGATTCGCGCCTGCCGTTGACTCCACGCCTGATAGTGCGGCGTTTGCATGACGAGCTCCCGGTAGGTCTCCGCGGCGAACCGGTGCAACGAAGCGGCGACGGATCCGGCCGGGCCGTATCGACGCCAGGCGAGGAGCTGCCGATAGCGGATCGGTGAACCATGGAGCGGCTTGATGACCATGCCCCGGATCGGTTTCATCGTCGGCTGGCAGAGCGAGACGCCGACGCCGGCGACGATCAGGTTCTGCAGGTTCTTCTCGTCCTGGAACTCGTAGGTCCGGTCAGGCCGGAATCCGGCACGGCCGCACGCGTCGTAGAAGACCTCGGGCCAGCCGATGCCGTCGTCCGGGGTAACGAACCAGGCCTCGTCCGATAGTTCGGACAGTCGAACCTCGACCCGCATGGCGAGCGGATGGTTCGCGGGCAACGCCACGAACGCAGGCTCGACTGTGAAGGCACGCGTGGCGATCGTCGCGGATTCGTGCAACTCCCGGCCCGGATAGTCGAGCACGAGGGCGGCGTCGAGGAGCTCGTTCTCGAGCATCTCCAACAGCGACCCGATGGCGTACTCGCTCCGAACGGTCACGGCGATCTCCGGGTGCGATGCCTTCATCCGCGCCACCAGCCCGGGCAGGACCGGGGTGATCGTCGCTCCCAGCCGTAAGGTCGCACCTTCCGGACGCGACGCTCCGTTCTGCGTGTGCCGCAAGGCGTCCACCCGGCTCAGGATGTCGAGCGCCTGGTTCAGCACCTCCGCACCAAAGGCGGTCGGCTCGACGCCCGCGGGGCTCCGCCTGAACAGCTCTCCGCCGAGCAGTTGCTCGAGCCGACGCAACTGGGTGCTCATCGCGGGCTGGGACAGGCCGAGCGCCGACGCCGCCTTGCCGAGACTGCCGGCGTCGGCGATGGCGCAAAGGATCCGGAGATGGCGGAGGTCCAACCTCATGGCACCACTATCGAGCCCACTGCCCTCAGTCGCTACCTGAACCGGGTGACTGCTACACCGCGCCGTCAGCAGTGGTGACAGCCTTGATGGTGCGTACGGCGATGGCGACGTCGGTCGTCAGGGTCCAGTTGTCGACGTAGAAGTTGTCGAGGGCAATGGACTGGTCCCAGCTCAACGCGGAGCGGCCGCTGACCTGCCACAGTCCGGTCATGCCGGGCTTTACCTGCAAGCGTCGCCTCTCCTCGGGCGTGTACTGGGCAACCTCGGTCGGTAGCGCGGGCCGCGGGCCGATGAGCGACATCTCTCCACGGACCACATTGAACAGTTGCGGCAGTTCGTCCAGTGACGTCTTGCGGATGAAGCTCCCGATGCGGGTGACGCGGGGGTCGTTGCTCAGCTTGAACAGCGGTCCGGCGCCCTCGTTGAGAGCTCGCAGGTCGGCGAGCCGGTCCTCCGCGTCGGTGGTCATGCTGCGCAGCTTGAACATCGTGAACTCGTTGCCGTCGACTCCGACCCTGCGCTGGCGGAAGAGTGCGGGTCCGGTCGAGTCGAGCCGGATCGCGATCGCGGCGACAAGGAGGGGCACGGCAACGATCGCGAGGATGAGTGCGCCGCCGGTCCGGTCTATCGCGTCCTTCGCCAGGCTGACCAGTTGGGAACGGCGGCTCGGCTGAACCGACAGGACAAGCAGGTCGCCGGCCCGATGCGGGGCAATGCGTCCGGGCGCCACGCCCGACAACGGACTCATGACCGCGAGCTCGACATCGGCATGCTCGAGCTGCCAGCTGAGCTGGCGCAGTGCGGCCGGCGTGATGTCGCGGCCCGGCAGCACGAGAACCTGGTCGGCGCCTACTGACCGAGCGGCCCGGGTGGCCGACACATCGCCTAGAACAGGAATCCCGCGGATCGTCCGGCCGCCGGTGGCGTCATCGGCAGCTCCGTCGGTCAAGCAAATCGCGCGGGGGTCGACCGACTGGGGGAGGTTGTCCAGCAGGCAGGTGATGTCCGCGGTGCTGCCGATCAGCACCGCTGCCGCGGGACCGACCTGGTGGCGGGCGTACGCGGCGTACAAAGCGCTTCCGGCCGCGATGGTCACCGAGGCAGCAGCGAGGGTGACCGCCGTTCTATCCGAAGCGCCGCAGAACCATGCGAGCGTTGACGCCGCAGGGCCGGCGAAGAGAAGGCTGACGGCCGGCCGCGTCGATGTGGCGCGTTGATAGCGCGGAAGCGCCAGGCAGCCGAGGACGAGTACGGCGACCGCGCACGCTGCCGCGACCAGAACGATCGGGGTGATTGACGGCCAGGTCGCGACCAAGGCCACGCCGACGACCGCGCCGGCGAACCAAGATCCTGGTCGACGCCGGGTACGACGATCGCCTACCTGTCTGCGGATCTCGGCTCGCGTGGACGATTGCAACGGCAACTCGACCGCTGTGTCAGGAGTTGTCAAAACTGAAGTGGCGCTCACTTGGGGTCCTCTCTTCATGCGGTGCTCGCATGACGAGATGGCGAGCGGCTGGTGTGTCTGAGCGGCCTTGGATGTCGGCCGGAATGCGGTTAGCTGGCGATTGATCCCGAGTGCGGGCCGAGCCCGGACCTGCGGGGATTGGCGAGCCCCATCGGCCGCTCGGGTGAGTCGGTCAGGCGTGCCCGCAGCAAGCTGCTCGAGGTGTGCGGCGTGTAGGGGAGGTAGATGACGGCGACTCCGAGGTCTGCCATCGCCAGCTGGAGACGCTCACCCTTCGGCGTGCCATGCCAGTCGTCACCCTTGACGATGGCGTCGAAATGGCGGCGCGACCAGGCGATGGTCTTGTCCTCTGACTCGTCCACCACGGTCTCGTCGACACCTCGGATCGAGGCGACGATCTCTCGTCGGTCGTCGAACGGCACGATCGGTGCGCGGCCTTTTGCTTGGCGCACGTAGTCGTCGGTGGCAACTCCGACCACGAGGTGGTCGCAGTGCCGACGGGCGCGACGGAGGATGTTCAGGTGCCCGATGTGGAACATGTCGAAGACGCCACTGGCGTATACGACGGGGTAGCGGGTCACTGTCTGATCACTGTCCGTTAACGAAATGTTGGCTTTCACATCGCCTTGAGAGGCGGCCATGTTCGACATATGACGCCGTTCGGAGATGTCCGACGCAACGTCGGCGTGTGCACACGTACTGTGATGGAAACCCTGCCTAGCAAGGCGATCTGACGGTTTGTCCGCAGAGCCGCGTCACCGAACCATGCGAGCTGTCTCTCTTCCTGCGATCCAGGTCCTGAGGAGTGGGATGAGTACACGAGTTTTGACGACACGGCGACGCTCCGTAGCGCGCGCAGTCGCAACCGCCCTTGCCGCTGTAACGGTCGGCAGTCTTGCGACGTGGACGCCGACGGCGGTGTCGGCGGCGACGGTTTCGAGCGATTCTGTGCCGGTACCGGACGGCAAGTCTCAGATCAGTGCCGCGGCGTCGTGCTGGGAGATCAAGAATCTCAACCCGCAGGCAGCCGACGGTCTTTACTGGCTGCAGACGCCACGACTTCGGGCACCCCAGCAGTTCTACTGCGACATGACCACCGATGGCGGCGGCTGGGTTCTGGTCGGGCGTGGCCGCGGCGGCTGGACCTACACCGGCGAGGGCCTGGGTTCGGCCAAGGCGCTGTGCGATGTGGTGACCGGCCCGGCCGCGTTCGGAGTCAAGCAGTTGCCGAACGCAACGATCGACGGCTTGCTGAACGGCACGCGCGTCGACGCGTTGCCCGATGGCGTCCGGGTACGGCGGGCGGCGACCATTGACGGGTCGGCGTGGCAGGAGGTCCGATTCGACTACCAGTCGCGCGATCGGTGGACCTGGGCATTCGCCGCCGGCCACCCCGTGAAGTCGTACTCGTTCGACAACAACGTGTACACCAACGCGGCGACCACGCGATTGCTGGACGGAGCCAGCGACCTCCGGACGGTATGGACCTACGAGAGCCTGTCGAACGGCTGGATCGTCGGCTTCAATTACGGCAAGGCCGTACAAGGCTCGTCCAGCGCCGACTCGTACCTTTACTCGGCGAACGCCAACGGGTCGTACGCGACGCCTTTCTCGCAGGTCTGGATCCGCCCGATGTTGCGGACAGCGGACCTGACGTATGAGCAGGTGCCCGACAGCGGTTCCCCTGAGCGCGAGATGAAGGCATTGGCGTCGTCTCGAGCGCTTGTGGGTCAGTGGGGTGTGACAGGTCTCGGTGCCGGCGGCACGACCGAGTGGGACTCGGAGGTGGCAGCGTTCGCGCAGATCGGCAACGTCGTCTACGTCGGTGGCAACTTCACGACCGTCCAGAAAGGCGCAGCGGCGGCCGAGAAGGCCACGCAGTCCTACTTGGCCGCGTTCGATGCCACCACGGGGGAGTGGATCCCGTCGTTCCGGCCAGTGCTGGACAACCAGGTGAAGGCCTTGGCGGCGCTGCCGAACGGGCAGCTCGCGGTCGGTGGCGAGTTCACCACCGTGAACGGCCAGCCCCATGCGGCTCTCGTCGCGCTCGACCCGGCGACCGGCCAGAACTCGACCATTTTCGGCGCATCGATCGAGAACCGGTTGTCCAGCGGCTCGCCGGTCGTCCGCTCACTGCGGGTCCACGGTGGGTGGTTGTACCTCGGTGGATACTTCACGCACCTGAAGGGCAATACGCAGGCGAGCTTCTCCTACGCCCGGCACGCGGGCCGGGTGCGTGCGGGCGACGGGTCCGCGGACTGGAACTGGAACCCGGATCTGAACGGATCGGTGAACGCAGTCGACGTGTCAGCCGATGGAACGAGGGTGTATTTGGCGGGCTACTTCACGGCGTCGCGGGGTGTGGCCCTGCGTAAGGGAGCTGCCTTTTCGACCGCGGCGGGCGCGCCCCTGGTACAGCCGATGTGGAATCCGGTGTGGAGTACCGGGACGCCCGAGTCGGTTGCCTACCAGCAGGCGGTCATCGAGGCCGGCGACAAGGTATGGCTCGGCGGCAGCCAGCACAGCATGTTCGCGTATGACACCGACGACTTCACGTTGCAGAGTGCCACTGTCACCAGGGGCGGCGGCGATGGCCAGGCGTTCGAGGCCAACGAGGACGTCGTGTACGGCGGTTGCCACTGCGGCGACTGGGCCTACTACGGCACCATCGACTACGCGGGGACGTGGCCCGGCTGGACGCCGGTGTCCTGGACTCAGGGCGAGGAGATCGGGTTCGTCGGCGCCTGGGACGCTCGCACCGGCGAGTACCTCCCCGAGTTCACACCGAAGTCCACGTCGAACATCTCGCGGGGTGCGTGGGCGATCTTCCAGGCCGCCGACGAGACGCTTTGGGTCGGTGGCACCTTCACTTCGGCGGTGACCACCTCTGGTTCCAGCCAGTGGGTCGGCGGGTTCATGCGCCACCCGATGCGAGACCACCAGGCCCCGGAATCACCCAGTCAGCTGACCGGCACGGTTGACGGCAGCGTTGCGCACCTGTCCTGGACGGAGTCGCCGTCGGCCGGTGTCACCTACGAGGTGATCCGCGATGGTCGCGTAGTCGCCACGACCACCAGCACCAGCATCGACGTGCCGTACAGCTCGGGCAGCGACCGGTTCTTCGTCCGGGCGACCGACGCGGCGGGAAACCTGTCGGCCTCGACAACCGTGGCAACACTGCGGGTGGCGGTCGTGGCGAGCGGCTCGGCCTGGAACTACCACTTCGACAACGCGGTGGCGGTGCCGGATGACTGGGCGATGCCGATATACGACAACAGCGGCTGGAAGTCGGGCAAAGCGACACTCGGCTGGGGCAGCACCGCCATCGCCACCAACATCGACGTCCCGGCAGGTACGACGCGCGCTATCACGTCGTACCACCGGCATGCCTTCACAGTGGATGACCTCGCTGCGATGAAGGAACTGCGGCTCACGACCTGGGCCGACGACGGAATTGTCGTTTATCTCAACGGCGTAGAGGTCGGCAGGTCGAACATGCCGGACGGTCGCATCACTGCGACGACCTACGCGAAGACGGCGGTGACAACGGCGAAGGCCGCGCCGTACGCCATCGACATCGATCCCGCTCGCCTGGTTGCCGGACGCAACGTTGTGGCGGTCGAGGTGCACTCGAACTATCGCAGTACGCCGAGCACCTCGATGGACCTGACCATCACCCGGCTGACATGACGAACACCATCGCCGACGCGTACGGGCAGCTCCGCCGCGCGCAGAAGTCAGCCGGTGGCGTTTCGCCGTACCTGCGATATGTCAACCGGCCACTCGGAAGGCTTGCCGCAGCGGTGGCCGCCCGGTTCGGCTGGACCCCGAACCTGGTCACCGCTGCGAGCGCGGTGCTATCCGTCGCAGGCCTGGCCGCGATCGCGACAGTGCAGACGACGCCGGCTCTCGCCGCGATCGCCGCGACGGCGCTGTTCGCGGGGTATGTGCTCGACTCCGCGGACGGTCAACTCGCTCGGTTGACCGGCACCGGCGGCCCGGCGGGGGAGTGGGTCGACCACGTCGTCGACGGCGGCCGGCACGTCGGCCTGCACCTCGCCGTCGCGATCGCGCTCAGCCGGTTCTGGAATGCGGAATCACCCGCGCTCTTGATGCCGCTGGCATTCGCGCTGGTATCCGGAACCCGCTTCTTCGCTCTGAACCTCGCGGAGCAACTGCAGCGCGGGGCCCGTTCGACGCCTCGACCGGTGCCGGCCGCGGGTTGGAGGTCTGCGATCCAGCTTCCCGCGGACTCCGGGCTGTTGAACTTCGTGTTCTTGCTCTTGCCATGGCCGCGTGTGTTCCTGACCGCCTACGGCTGCCTGCTCGCCGCGAACACGCTGCTGCTCGTCATGTCGCTGCGGCGTCGGTACGTCGAGTTGGCACAGCTCGGCTCGGGAGAGGCCCGATGACGACCGGTCGGCGGCAGTTGCCGTTCTGGCCGCTCGGCTGGATGCTGTTCGGCCTCCCGCTGTGGTGGGCTCTCGGGGCCATCCAGCTGGCGCCGATCGCGCTGGCCACAGTGATGGCTGCGTTCCTGCTTGTGCACCGCCGGGTACGGCTGCCGGTGCCGATCGCGTTGTTCTTCTTGTTCGTCTGCTGGGTCGTGCCGTGTGCGCTGATGATCGACTCGTCCGATCGGCTGATCGGCTACGCCCTCCGCTTTGCGGTCTTGCTGGTTGTCGCCGTGGTGATGTTGTACGTCTACAACGCGCCCGAGCTCGTGACGACCAATCGCGTCATCGGCGCGCTGGTGTCGGTATGGCTCTGTGTACTGGCCGGGGGCTACCTGGCCCTGGTGGCCCCTGCCGGTGGATTCACCACCGCCGTTGGCAGCCTGTTACCCGCGCGGCTGGCGAGCAACGACTACGTGCACGACCTCTTCGTTCCGACCTTCGCGGAAATTCAGCATCCCTGGGGCTCGCCGACCGAGTTCGCCCGGCCTGCGGCGCCGTTCCCGTACACCAACTCCTGGGGCGCGGCGGTGGTGTTGCTGACCCCGGTGGTCATCGCCGCGCTGTTCGCGGTCGGGCGGCGGCAGCGGATTCTGCTGCTGTGCGCCTTGGCTGCCATGACGGCTCCGGCGGCGGCGACCTCCAATCGCGGCATGTTCGTCGGGCTCGCCGCTGCCGCTGCCTATGTTTGCGGCCGGCTCGTGTTCCGGGGAAGGGTCGGGCCGGCGGTCGCGGTCCTACTCGCGGGTGGGGTCGGAGCCGGCCTACTCATCGCCGCCGGGCTTCCCGGACAGGTCGCTGAGCGGCAGGAGTACGGACGTTCCACCGATACCCGCTCCGCTCTCTATGCGGAGACCTGGCAGCGGTCGCTGGACTCACCAGTCTTCGGGTACGGCGCTCCGCGGCCGTCCATCAGCAACGGCATCTCCGCGGGAACGCAGGGCTATCTCTGGATGGTGATGTTCAGCTACGGGTTGATCGGGCTCCTGTTGCTGGTGGTGTTTCTGCTCTCTGCACTGACCTCCACCTGGCGTGCGCCCGATCCGACCAGCCTGTGCCTGCACGCCGTACTGATTTCAGCGTGCGTGATCGTGCCCTACTACGGACTGGACATCATGCAGTGGTTGACCATCGGCATCGTCACAGCGGTGCTGCTCAGACGATCGGAAGTAGCCGGACGGAGGGCACGATGAGCCGCCGGGGTCTCGGCATCAACGGCCTCGTGTCCCTTGCGGGTGGAGGTCTGAACGCCGCGACCAACATCGTGCTCGCGGCGCTGCTCGGCCATCACCTCGCCGTGGAAGGAGCCGGCGAATTCTTCAAGCTCGTCGCGGTGTTCGTGATCGTCGCCAACATCCTCGAGCTCGGCGCTGACACCGGCCTGGTGCGGTTTACCTCAGCTGCCGTCGCCGGTCATCGGCGAAACGAGTTGAACGCCCTCGTCAGCGTCGCGCTCGGGCCGGTGTGCGCCGTCGGCGTCACCAGCGCAGCGGTCGTTTGCCTGACGGCACCGGGCATCGCCGATCTGCTCGGCCTTGGCCTCGGCGGCACCACCCTGATCCGCGTGATGGCGGTCTGCAGCGTCATTGCTGCGCTGACGATGGTGTTGCTCGGCGCGGCGCGTGGCTTGAGCAGCGCCTTGTCCTACACCGTCATCCAGAACGTCCTCCTCCCGCTGTCCCGGTTGATCCTGATCGCCGTCGTGCTCCGCGTCGGCGGTGGGCTGAACAACGTGATGGTGGCCTGGTTGACGCCCTTGTTCGTGACGTTCGCCCTGACGGTCGTCCTCGTGGTCCGCTTGCTACGACGTCACTCGGTCGTCGGCTCCGGCGACGAATCCGGGGCGATACGTCGCGGCGTACGGGGACAGTTCTGGCGGTTCTCGAGTGCTCGCGGCGTCGCCGCGGCGGTCGAGATCCTGCTGGAGTGGGTCGACGTGCTCATCGTGGCTGCTCTGCTCAGCACCAGGGAGGCCGGGGTGTACGCCGTGGTGACGCGGTGCGCTCGAGCGGGCGAGCTCGTCCAGCAGGCTGTGCGTCTCGCCCTCGGAGCGCGGCTGAGCAGTGCGCTGTCCCAGCGGTACGTCGACGAGGTAGCGCGGATCAACCGATCCGTCTCCGCGCTAATGGTGCTCGGTGCTTGGCCGTGCTACATGTTCGCCGCCTGTTTCGCGCCGATCATCTTGTCGCTCTTCGGTCCTGGGTTCGAAACCGGCGCTCCGGCGCTGGCGGTGCTCTGCCTCGGGATGGGGCTTGCAACCGCCGCCGGGAGCGCGCAGACGATCCTGTTGATGGGTGGGCGGAGTAGCCACCAGCTCGCCAACAAGTCGGCGATGCTCGCACTGAACGTTGCCCTGAACCTCATCCTCGTGCCGAGAGTGGGCATCACGGGCGCAGCCATTGCGTGGGCGGCCTGCATCCTGCTCGACACGTTGCTGATCGTGTGGCAGGTGCGCGGACTCGGCGTCATCGCCGTGCCACGGGAACTGCTGCGGCCGGCCACGCTGTCGATCGCGCTCAGCGCGGTCCTGTGCTCGACGCTGGCCGTGATCGTCGGCCCCGGCGGTGCAGACTGGCTCGGGTCTGACGGCGAGACTGCACGCCGCGCGCTCGTCCTCCTCGTGGTGCTGCTGGTGTATGCGGGAGCCACGATTGCGTGCTATTGGCTCGCACGAGGTTGGCTCGGGGTGCGGACGATCTTTAAACTGCCTCATTCGGCCGGGTTTCGGCACCGGCTAGCAGAGCGCTGACGAGGTGGCCGGTCTGGCGGAGAACCAGGGCGGCAGCGCCGGCGGCCGCGGCCCGGGCGCCGAGGTCCAGCGTCGCGGCGACGATATCGGCATCGCGGGTGAGAACCATGGCAGAGCGGCGCAGGCCGGCCCGGATCGGTTCGAGCAGGACATCGCCGGTACGTGCTCGCGCCGACGACGGCGCTGTCTCGACCTGGCAGTACGACCGGGCAGGCCGCCTGGTCACCGAGGCGATCGGCGGTGCCCAGCGCGCCCACAGCTACGACACCGCTGGCCAGCTGACCTCGACGGTCGCCGGCCCGGAACGGATGGACTACGCGTACGACCGGGCCGGCCGACGAGTCCGGGCCGAATCGTCCGACGGCCGGGTCCGCGAGCTCGGCTGGTCTGAGAGCGGCCGGCTGTCCACCATCACCGACCACGAAGCAGACGGCGACGCCAAGACCACCCGACTGTGGGTTGACTCGCTCGGTGAGCTGGGCCGGGTCGACGACGCCGAGACCTGGTGGGACAGTGCGACTGGTTTCGCGCCCGGCCTGATCCAGCCGGTCCCGGGCGCGGGCTGGGCCGGCAACCCGTACGCGTTCGCGGGCAACGATCCGCTGCATGCGTTGGACCCGACCGGGCTGAGCCCGGTCACCGATGACGAGTTGGCCGCGTACGCGGCGTCGAACAACGGTGCGGCGGCTGCCGTGGGCGACTGGGTCGCGGACAACTGGGAGTACGTCGCCGGCGGAGCCATGGTCCGCGCCGGCGGTGTCCTGTTGGCCACCGGCGTCGGCGCAGTCGACAGCGATGGGTGGCGCCACCGGCGGTGTCACCGGAGGGGCCGCGGGCGTCTTCGGTCACGGTGCGAACGCACTCGGGCAGCGACTGCTGCCTCGTACGGCCGCGCCGACGCCACCGCCGACCGTGGCCGACGAGGCTCGAGGTCTGATGGGCAACCCCGGCGATACCCTGGTGCTCGGCCGGCAGTGGGACAGAGGTGTTGCCGCTGGACTGGGACGGCCACGTAGTGTTTCAGTCTGAAAAATGTCCTCAACACGGCTATTGCTCGCAGAAGGTTCGTGGGTGTTGTCGGTGCTGGACTTGCCGGTGCCGCGATCGCCCGCCCACTGTCCGCGTCCGCCGCCCGGCAGGCGTGGTGGGAGACCGTGATCGACACGAACACGTTCGCCAGCTACGGAGCGCTCGAATCGACCTGGAATTACCTCCATCCATGGGGTTCGGACCACAACGGCACTGCCCGGATGTATGCCAGCTCCGGCGACCACAATCATGTGTACCTTGAGTCCGGTGGCGTGCTGGTGATCAAGGCGTCGAGGATCGACTGGAACGAGGGCAACAGCTCGTCCCCGCCGTGGCTGCCGATCCGCTACCACTCTGGAACCGTCCACTCGAAAATGCATGTCGTGATCAACGACCAGTACCCGGATTGGGAGGTCAAGGGTGAGTTCTCTGCGCCCTCCGCCCGCGGCACGTGGCCGGCGTTCTGGCTGACCGGTGTGAATAGCTGGCCGCCGGAGAGCGACATTCTCGAGTTCAAGGGCGACAACCGGAACTGGTTCAACACCTATGACGGTGGCTGGGCCCGGCCCGTCCGGGGACACCTACTACAAGGCCCGCAACATCTACGTGGGCCGCAACAGGAACTGGTGATAGGCCGCACCAGAGCCAGCCTGACGGTTCTCCGCAGCATCATGGCAAGCCGCCGCCGCCACCGGCGGCGGACGGCCACTCCTAGCGTTGACGAATGAGGCCGCCGGTGTTGTCGTAACCGGTGGGGGCGACGAGCCGGCCGCTCGCGCCGAAGGCACGCGTCACGTTGAAGCCGAAGCGCTGCTGTGGCTTGGTCCCGTTCGGCCGGCGGTCGAACGACTGGCAGCCGACGAGCGACGTCGCGGCACCTGCGGTGGCAACATAGAAGCCGTCGGCTGTGTTCGGCTTCCCCCCGACGTCGTACATGCCGGCTGAGTCGGCAACGCATCCCGTGAAGACGTTTCGGTCCCATTCGATGTTCCAGCCGTGCAGTCGGGTGTCCTGGGCCTCACAACCGATGAACTTGTTGCGTACGCCGCTGACGCGCCAGCCGAAGTCCCGGCAGTACCACGCCTTGCACGCCTCGAAGAAGTTGCTTGCGCCTGCGTTGATGAAGAACCCGGCCGTGCCGCCAGTCGGCGTACGGGTGGTGGCCTCGCAGCCGATCCACCAGCTGTCGCTGTTCCGGATGTGGAATCCATGGCGGCCCGCGCGTCGAACCCGCACGCGGGTGGAGATGACGGAGCGGGAGTCGCGGCCGGCGTACAGGACGCCGTCGCCCACGGAGTCGTACACCCACAGGTTGTCGAGGCGGCACATCGAGTCGAGCTCGCCCTGATAGTCGTGCGCGGCGATGCCTTCGATCGCGATGCCGATGAGAGCCTTGCTGTCGCAGTCCACGACGAGGTCACGAATGGTCACGCCTGCCGCCGGTCCGACGTTGTTGCCGATGGCAATCACTGGACGCGACCTGTTGAAGCTGCCGCTTGCCCGGATCCGGCTGGCCTGGCCGACGCCGGAGAGCATTGTGCTGGGTGCGAGAACAAGTGTGGTGTTGACGACATACTCGCCCGCGCCGAGGTGGATCGCGGCGACCTTGGCGGCGACGGCCGCCTCGAGCTCGCTCCCCGTCGTCACGATCGTCGCCGGGCCTGTCGCGGTGTCGATCCCCCCTTCGGTCGGTGCTTCGGTCGGTGCGCCAGTCGGTGCGCCGGTTTTGGACGTACTCGCGGTCGACGGCGGGGCGGATGTCGCACGCGGGGATGCGGACGACGATCCCGGCGATGCAGTCGAGCGAGCAGGCGAACTGGCAGTAGGCGTCGAGGGAGACTGGTCCGCCTCCGCCGAGGAGCATCCGGCCAGCGTGGCGCCGCCGAGACTCGCCAGACCGAGCTTGCGTAGCAGATCCCTACGGGTGCTGGTCGAGGCTGCGGTCGATCGCTGGACGGGTGGTGGCATGGGCTGTCCTTGGGGCTTGAGCCTTGCGGCGTGTCGTGGTGTCGGCGGTGTCTGTGGGTGGCTCGCGCCGGGGATCGAGGTCGATCCGGGGGAGTCGGCCCGGCGGTACGGTCCGGACGGACCGTCGCTGGGCGCGCTCGAGATCGGCGAGTGTGAGGGCCGGGGCCTCGCGGACCACGGCAAGGGAACGTGCGGCCAGAAAGTCGGCCAGTTGCACTTGGTGATCGTCGGTGTGCTCGCCTCGACCGCTGCGGCGGGGGAGCAGCACGGGTGTCTTGCCGGCCAGGAGGCTGAGGGATGCCAGGCCAACGCCGGCGTGCGTGATCACGACGTCCGCCTGCTGCATGGCCGCGATCAACCGGTCCTCGGGTATATGGGTTTGGGGGTTCTGGACCGGCAGTCCGGACACATCCGTGCTGCCGATCTGCCACATCACGTGGGGTGAGGGACTGACCTCCTTGAGAATCGCGGTGACGGCCTCGACCGCGGCGCGGAAGCCGAAATTGGACTGGGTGCCGAGTGCGACGACGACCCTTCGGAGCGGCTCTGGTGTGGGTGCGTCCGAGCTGTTGAACATATCGAAGTAGCTGCCGCACTGGCGCCAGTTCTGCCAGGAGGCGGCGGTCGAGGCCTGGTCCCGCTCGGGGAGTTGCGACCAGCATGATCCCGGGGACAGCCGACTGACGATTCGGCCGGTCAGGCTGGGGCCAAGGATCCGGGTCGCGGACTCGATATAGTGCAGTGGTGTTCCCAGAGCGCGGGCCGCGATCGCGAAGGGGACCGCGATCGCCGCACCGGTGCTGACGATCAGGTCGGGCTTCTCCCGGCGGATGAGACGGAGCGCGCGCGGTACGACCGTAGCGGCCGTGAAGGCCTGTTTCGGTTCGATCGGGCGCACGAACCTCACCGTCGCCGCCGGGTCGCGCATGGCGATGTCGTGCGCGTTCGCCCGATCATGGGTGACCCAGATTCGTTCGGTGGGCGTTGGCGAGATGCGCTGCGCCCAGTGCAGCAGCTCCGTGAGGTGCCCGCCGGTGCTGCAAACAAGCATGACGCGCATGTCAGATCCCCCGTCCGCGGCGGTGCAGGGCGCCCATCACCGAGTTGCCGAGACGCGGCGCCACCAGAACGGGGACGGCAAGCCAGGCGCGTGGCTCGACGGCTCGCGACCGCACGGTGCGCGCGATCCAGGTGAGCGCGGCGCGTCTGTCCCCATTTGCCGCCGCGAAGAAGGCGTTCTGGCCCTGGAGCCGCGCAGTTCCGCGGCGGCTCTCCCGCAGCTCCGGGTAGCTCTTGAGGAACCAGGTGTTGGCGGTCAGCCGCGTGCGCCAGTCCCGGGCGAAGAACGAGGTGGATCCCCAGTGGATGCGAACCAGCGGCTCGTCGACATGGGCGACCGGAGCCTGGCGGGACGCTCGGAGCAGGATGTCCCAGTCCTCGCCCATGCTGCCGGGCAGGTCCTCATTCAACAGCTGCCCGCCGACCATCCACTCGCGTCGAACGAGGAAGGACGACGAGTGCAACATCGCCATCCGCGACACCAGCAGGTCTTGGTGGCTGATCGTGTCCCGTCCGGCGAGCCGATCGCTCGCGACGCCGAGGAAGTTGACGGTCATCGCGGTGCTGGCGAGCACGGATTCGGGGGCGAGGCGTAGCCGTTCGACCTGCCGCGTGAGCTTGCTCGGCAGCCAGCTGTCGTCATCGTCGCAGAACGCGATGAGTTCGCCGGCCGAGGCCAGGATCCCGGTGTTCCGCGCCCCGCACAGCCCGGGCGTACGGGTGTTCGCGATCGCCTTCACCCGGTCGCCGAACTCCGCACCCAGCTCGTCGTCGATCGCTTCCTTGTCGTGAACGACCAGTACGTCGAGGCGGCCCGGGTAGTCCTGTCCGAGGATCGAACGGATGGCAGCTCGCAGCATCTGCGGTCGTTGGTGGGTTGGGACAACGGCGGTCACGGACGGCCAGTGGGCCATTAGAGGTCACCTCTCTCGGGATCGGCCTGCCGCGGGCGGGCATGGTTGCCCAGCCGCCGGCGACCCGGCCTGGTGGTCGATGGGCCGAACGAAGCGCCGATCGGAGTCGTGGCCGAAGCGCCGACCGAAGCGCTGACCGGAGTCGTGGCCGGATCCGTGGGCGGCACCAGCAGGGCGCCGTCGACGTGGCGTGTGGCGTCTCCCAGCCGAGCGGCGAATGCGCTGAGTTCCCGGGCGGAACTCGTTCGGGTAGCGGCGACCAGGACCATGGAGGCCCTGGCGGCGATCGCCGCGCTGCGGGTGTGCGTGGGACCGTCGGTCAGGTCGACGACCAGCAGGACCGGAGGCTTCGAGCCGTTCTTGTCCGCAGCCTTCGTTGTCAGGACGTCGGGCTTCGGTGTCAGTACGCCGAGGCCTGCGAAACGTCCGTTGTAGACCTCGGCGATCTGCAGGCTGGGAGCATCGACGAGCTTCGCCTCCCAGCCCTCGGAGCCGGCCGCTTCGGTCAGCGCGGCAGCCAGATTTCGCCCAGTGACATCCAGCACGGCGGCGACGACCGGACTGGTCCGGCCTCCGGATCTCAGCAGCGCGGGCTGGTGGACTGCTTGTTCGATGGCGGCCGCAGCGGCACCCTTGCCGTCTCCCGCCACCCAGGCCCCGTCGAGCAGCTCGGTGAGCCTGGCACGTGAGCCCACCTTTCGCCGGAGTCGTTCGGCCATGAGTGCCAGCGGTACTGCGACGAACAGTCCGAGCACCAGACCACCGACCGCGAAGATGGCAGGGCCGAACGCCGCCTGGGTCGTAGGCGTGTGGGCCGGGCTCGCAACGCGTCCCGGGACTACCGCGGCCGAGGCCAGCGCGTCGCGCTGTGCCTGCAGATCAACGAGTTGCGCGCGAGCCGCCGAGGCGTCGGGGCGATCGACGGGGATCTTGCGCAGGGCCGCAGTGACAGCGGCGATTCGGCTGTCGACGGTCTTCAGGACTGCTTTGACGTCGGTCTCGGCATCGCTGCGTCGCTGCGTCAGATATGAGTCGCCGACGGCGTCGGCTCGTCGACGGGCGAGGTCGCCGTCGGTCGCGGTCGCGGTGATGATTAGTGCCAACGAGTCTTTCGGCGAGATGACCGTCACGGTGTCGGCCAGCTCCGCCGGCTGGACGTCTTGCCCGGCCGCCTTGGTCAAGGCGGTGGCCGCCCGGGTGAGCACGGGCATCGATGACGCGATCTGCTGCTCGGTCGCCATGTTGACCTGATCCGCGGCCGGGACCGACCCGAAGTGGTTCGCAGTGATCGGCGCAACGGTCACCGTCGAAGTCGCGGTGTAGGACTGTCCGCGCAGCGACCAAAGTCCGATTGCCACTACCACCGCAACGGCTATGACAGAGATCACAAGGATCCACTGCCGACACGTGATTCGAGCAACGTCGACCAATCTGACGGTCGAACTGGCACTAGCCATACGGCGTACATCTCCCTCGGACATCCACAGCGACTGGACTCGTACGCCGGCCGGCTGGTCTCGACTCACACGCGGCCGAGCTGGCCGGGGCGCACAGAGGGTTTGAGACCTGAGTGCGCGCGGTGTGACGCGGATTCCGAAAGGTGAAAGTTGTTTGATGTTTGGAACGTTCAATATCTCTGTGGCATTCTGCTTCGGCTGCATGCTGCAGCGAGGGGACCCACGGGGAATGGGGAAGCAGTGCACACGGGGAATTTGATTTCAGTAGACAGTGACGACGCGCCGACGGACAGTGACCTGATCGGGCGCGTTCGGGACGGGGATGCGGCGTGTTACGCCGAGCTCTACCGGCGGCACAGTCGCGCGGCGCGTGCCTACGCATCGAGGCTCACGCCGCGCGTGGACCCGGACGACTTGGTCGCCGAGTCGTTCGTGCAGGTGTTCGACCTGCTTCGGCGCAATGCCGGGCCGTCGACGGCGTTTCGCGCCTACCTGTTCACGACGATCAGGAACCTGCACGTCCGGAGGTCCAAACGCGACAAGCGCCTGGTCGTGACCGACGACGAGTACACGCTGGACCAGCCGGTTCAGTTCAACGACGTCGTCGAGGCCAACTTCGAGCGGTCGATCGCCGCCAACGCCTTTCGTTCATTGCCGGATCGCTGGCAGTTGGTGTTGTGGCAGCTCGATGTCGAGCGGCGCGGAGCGGCGGAGATCGGCGCGGACCTCGGACTTTCCGCGAACGGGGTCTCGGCGCTGGCCGTCCGCGCCCGGGAGGGCCTGCGACAGGCCTATCTGCGTGAGCATCTCGACCACGTTCAGGATCGCGAATGCCGCTCGGTCATCGACGGCCTCGCTTCGTATGTGCGCCAGAACGCCTCCAAGCGCAGCCAGGGCCGGATCGAGACGCATCTGCCGACGTGCCCCCGATGCGACCGGGCGCATCGCGACATCCGCGAGGTCAACTCCAGCATCGCGGCACTCATCCTGCCGGTGCTCTTGGCGACCGGCTGGGCGACGACGAAGCTCGTACCCGCGGCCGCTGCGGCGGGCTCCAGCGGTGCGCCGAGCCACCTGGCGGCCGTCGACGGGGCGCGCGGCATTGTCGGCACGGTGAAGGGCATGGCCGGTGTCAAGGCGGCGGTCAGCGCCGGCGCGATGGGATTCACGGCGGTGTCCCTGGCGCTCATCGGGCTGGGGCCGGGCGGAGATGCGCAAGCGGCCGTCCTCCCGGACCTGAGTGCTCCGCGCACAGTCGTGTCGGCACCGCCGGCATCGAAGCCGAAGCCCGGATCGGTGACACCGTCGACAGAGGCCAAGGAGCAGGCTAAGCCGGTGGTGGTCCAGACCAAGGCGGCCACGGACAGACCCTCGGGGGTCGTCGTCCGGCCTTCGAAACCTACGCCGGAGCCGGTGAAACCTTCGACGAATGTCAAGCGTCCGACTGAGCAGGCGGCCAAAACGAAGGTTGACACTGACAACGACTCACACGTCGTTGTCCCGCGGCCGAAACCGACCGAGACTTCCGATCCGGATACTCAGGCGGAGGATCGCGTCGTTACGCCAGGCGTGAAGAAGCCGGAGATCAGCACGGAGGTCACCGTGCCGACGCCGGCTCCGGCCGACGCGGTGGAAGTCGGGTCCGCATCGCTGGCTCAGCGTGGCAAGTCACCCGTGTTCGACCTGACGCTGCGGCTACGCCTTGCCGATGAGCTCAGCGGGGCCTCGATCGTCGTGCATTTACCATTGGGTGCCCGTTCGCATCCGTCGTCCGACTGGCAGTGCGTGGGCGGAGTCTGTCGCACCGAGATCGGTTCGGCGGCGCCGACGTCTCTGAAGTTGACGTTCAAGGCCGATCGATCCGGGCCCGTCGAGGTATCGGGCAGTGTAATCGGCATCAAGGACGGCGTGCGGCTCGACAGCGTGCCCTTCGTGGCTCACGCCGACTCAAAAAACGCCGTCACGGTTGACCGGTAACGGACTCACTACCAATAGGCGAGGGGCTTCGGCGGCCTCCCCCAACGGGCCTCCCGCCGGTCGGCAGGTACGGGGTAGTTGACCTCGAGTCAGCGCCCTGCCGGCCGAGAGAGACGCCAGGCGAGCAACGACCCCCCGCTCCCTGGCGTTTCTCTCACCCGATTCCGGGCAAGGGGCGACGCCTGCCGAAGGTGAGCAGGGTGCGGCGCCGAGCTACTGATGGTGGGGGTTTGCCTTATGGGGCAAGGGAAACGGCTACCGCGGGTGGGATGGTCGCGACGGGGAGTCGTGCCGTTGACGGGAGGCGAGAGTGGGTGTGGCATGGGTGGTCGCGGGCGCGGGAGGCGCTCGCTTCGGGGCGCTAGGCAATAGGGGGTAATGCGATGGGGGTACGACGAACACGGAGTGCGCGGCTGATTGCCGCCTCGGTAGCGATCGCGGTCGTGGGGGTTCTACTCGGGACCGCTCCGGCCGTCGGCGCTAGCGGAGCAAAGGCGACCGGCGGTGGCGGGGGAGTGCTCAAACCCGTGGTGACCGGGATCGAAGGGCCGCGGGGGCTGGCGGTTTCGCCTTCGGGTGGCAAGGTGATCTACGGCGTGGCCGACGGGTCGATCTACCAGGCGGTTGCTGGTGGCAACAACAAGGGGATTCGCAAACTCGGCCAGGTTCCGGCCAGTTTGTCGCGCCGGCCGTTGACACGAACGTGCACGGTGTGACGTTCGCGCTGACTGTGGGCGGGCCGCCGGGGACGGGTGCTGCCACGCTGTACCGGATCCGTCCGGGCAAATCGCCGGTGAAGATCAAGGACATCGCGAAATACCAGCAGGGCGATCCGGATCCGTACAACATCGAGGGCGTGGTCGAGGAGTCCAACCCGTACGGTTTGGCCGCGCTGCGCGACGGGTCTGTGCTGGTGGCGGATGCCGCGGGCAACGACCTGCTGCGGGTTTGGCCGAGTGGTTATACGAAGACGGTGGCGCGGATCAAGCCCCGCGTCGTACCGGTGCCGGCGGGGTTGCCGCCGAACGGTCCGGATGGCAGTCCGCTTCCGCCGGCCGGGACGCTCATCCCGTCAGAGGGTGTCGCGACGTCGGTCACGGTCGGTTCCGACGGTCATTACTACGTCGGCGAGTTGCGGGGATTCCCTGCCACGCCAGGCAAATCCCAGGTCTGGCGGATCAAGCCGAACTCGTACGGCGCGGTGTGTGATCCGGCCAGCCCATACAAGGGGAAGTGCCAGCGGTACGCCGACGGGTTCACGTCGATCGTCGACCTCGGTGCCGGGTCGCACCACCGCATCTTCGTGGTCCAACTCGCCAAGGTGAGCTGGTTCCAGTGGGAGCTGGGTGGTTCGCCGGTCGGCAGTCTGTACCAGCTCTTCCGAGGCCGTCACCACCGCGGTGGCTTCCGCCACGAACTGGTACCGGGCCAACTGGTGTTGCCAGGTGGAGTTGCCGTGAGCAAGTTCGGACAGGTGTACACGAGTGGGCCGATCTTCGGTCCAGGCGCGATCTCCCGGGTCTCACGGGGCTGACCCAGCCGAGAGCTGACGGCATGCCCGTGCCGTCACGGCCCGGCGGACGGTCCTCACCCCTTCCGCCGGGTCATCTCGCCTCGAGCTGACGTCGAACGTCAGGTAGCAGGGGTGCCGCGTTCGCCGTAGACGGCCGTTACCAGTGCGATCAGGATTGCCGCGAAGGCCATGTGCAGGATGACCGCGAGGATCGGCAAACCCGTGAAGTACTGGACGAAACCGACCGTGCCCTGGATGAGTTCCATCGCGAGCAGCCAGGCCGCCATCTGACGCAAAGTCCGCGAGGTTGCGGTGATACGCGTCGCGATCACCAACGCCACCGAGACGCCGAGCAGCAGGAAGACGGCGTCCGCGTGGAGCTGGCTGATGATCTCCTCATCAAACCCAGTACGCCCGGCATCCGGATCACCCGCGTGCGGCCCGCTCCCGGTGACGAGGGTGCCGAGTACGACGGTCGTCCAGACGGCCGCGACGCAAACCGTCGCGAGCGCGCGGACGACCGGCGGCGTGTGCGGATAAGGACTCGTGCGCGACCGGCGCACCATCGCGACCGTGATCGTGATCATCACCATCGAGATCAGGAAATGCGCTGACACCGTCCACGGGTTCAACTGAGTCCGCACGGTGATGCCACCGATGAGCGCTTGCAGCGGTACGCCGAGAGCCGCGGCCGTCGCGAGGCGGCGCAGATCCGTCCGGCGCGGGCGGTAGCGCATGACCGCGAGCCACGTCCCGATGGCGATCACCGCGACCACGAAACCGAGCATCCGGTTGCCGAACTCGATCGCGCCGTGGATACCGAGCTCGCCATGCGGGACGTACGACTCGTCGGTGCAGCGGGGCCAGGTCGGGCAGCCGAGGCCCGAACCGGTCAGGCGGACCAGGCCGCCGGTGATGACGATGCCGATATTGGCGATGACCGAGGCCCAGCCCCACCGGCGGACCACGTCCAGGCTCGGCTCTGGGATGTACTTCCAAATGCCGGTCACAGGCTCCGTCTCACGAGCCGTTGTCTCCGTGGTCACGGCCGCAGTCTAGAGAAGGCATGACCGGACATGATCCTCAGTCCCACCTGAAGGTGCGAGAAACCACATAACCAAGCACTGCCGACCACAGGACGAGCGCCAACGCAGCGGGCCAGGGGATGACTCCAGCGAGAGTGGCATCCGACATCCCACTAGAGAGCGCAGCACTCGGCAGCAGCTTCACAAACACCTGCACCGAGGAGGGGTACTCGGTGACCGGCGTCATGACGGCACCACCGACAAGCAGCAGCAGATAAAGCAGATTCGCCGCCGCCAACGTGGCCTCGGCACGGAAGGTCCCGGCCATCAGTAGGCCCAACGACGCGAAGGCCGCCGTACCGCACATCACCATGAGCACTACGCCTACAACCGCTACTACGCCGCCAACCGGCTTCCAGCCAAGAGCAAAACCAGCAGCGGCCAGTACGGCGATCTGCACGGCCTGGACCGCAAGGACGGCACCGATCTTCCCCGCGAGTAGACCCATCCGCGACAGGGGAGAGGCGCCGAGCCGCTTAATCACGCCGTACCGACGTTCAAAACCTGTAGCGATCGCCAGCGACGTGAACGAACTAGAGAGCACAGCAAGAGCCAGTACGCGCGGAACGACCAGATCGATCGTGCGGCCGTCGCCGAGCGGTAGGCGATCCCCAAGACCAGTACCGCCCAGGAGGAACAGCAGGATCAACGGGATGACCAGAGCGAGTAGCAGCTGCTCGCCGTTCCGCAGCAACAGGCGGAGCTCCATCCACGAATGCGCGAGGACCTTCTGGCGCCAGGGCGCGGCGCCCGGCATCGGCGCGAACCCGTGAGGCAGAACGTCGGGCGAAGAGATGGCCATCACAGCTTCCGAGGGTCGGGGTGCGTCAGCGAGAGGTACACGTCCTCGAGGGACCGGGCACCGTGGTCGGTCAGCTCGCCGGGCGTACCCGAGGCGATCACCTGGCCGGCCGAAAGTACGTGGATCTGGTCCGAGAGCTGCTCGGCCTCGTCCATCGCGTGCGTGGTCAGGACCACCGTCACGCCATCGGCACGAAGCTCGCGGATGACCTGCCAGATCTCCCGGCGGCCGTGCGGGTCGAGCCCGGTGGTCGGTTCGTCCAGGAACGCGATCTCGGGCCGGCCGACGATGGCCAGGGCGAACGACAGGCGCTGCTTCTGGCCGCCGGACAACCTCCGGTACGGCGTACGGCCGCAGCTGCCGAGGTCCAGCCGGTCTGTGAGCATGCTCACGTCCAGCGGGTGCGAGTGCAGCGCGGCGACGTACCGGAGCATCTCCAGAGCCCGTACGCCGGACCAGGCGCCGCCCTCTTGGAGCATCACGCCGATCCGTGGCATCAGGGCGTCGTGGTCCGCGATCGGGTCCAGTCCGAGCACCCGGACCTGGCCCGAATTCGGCCGGCGGAAGCCCTCGCAGCTCTCGACCGTGGTGGTCTTACCAGCGCCGTTCGGCCCTAGAACAGAGGTGATCGAGCCGGTCGCGACGGAAAGACTCAGGCCGTCGACGGCGGTCTTCTCGCCGTACCGGACGACGAGGTCGTGGATCTCTACCGCGATTGGCACGCAAGCAGTGTAGGAAACTCCCGCCGCCCCGGAGCACCCAGGACGCCCCTAATCGACCCCGGATCATCCCTGGTAGCACCGAGCGACCAGTTGGAGACGCTGTGTGCCGACGGCTCCGGGGGTTAGGTTCCCCTTATTTGAAGGGCTTCCTGATTTACGCGACACTTGCGTTGTGAAAACTTCCGCGTCGATCGGCCAGGCCCCTGCGGGCGCCTCCGCCGCGCGGGACGAGTCCACTCGCGACCGGGTCGCCCGGTCGATTCTGACCAATGGGCCGTCCAGTGCGGCGGTGCTCGCGGAGCGCCTCGAGCTTACGCCTGCCGCCGTCCGGCGACACCTGGACCACCTGCTCGAAGACGGCACGGTGGTCGCTCGCGAGGAGCGCGTCTACGGCCCCCGCGGTCGCGGCCGTCCGGCGAAGGTGTTCTGCCTGACCGACTCCGGCCGGCATGCGTTCTTCCAGGCGTACGACGACCTGGCCGCGACCGCGCTGCACTTCATCGCCGAGTCCGGTGGTGACGAGGCGGTGGCCGCATTCGCCCGCGCCCGGGTGGCCGAGGTCGAGGTCCGCTACCGTGCACTGGTCGACGCCGCCCCGGAGAGCAAGAAGGCCGACGTGCTCGCCGAGGCGCTCAGTGCCGACGGGTTCGCCGCCTCCGCCATGACGGCGGGCGCCGGCGCCCAGCTGTGCCAGCACCACTGCCCGGTCGCCCATGTGGCCGAGCAGTTCCCCCAGTTGTGCGAGGCCGAGACCGAGGTATTCGCCCGGTTGCTCGGTAAGCATGTCCAGCGCCTGGCCACCATCGCGCATGGTGACGGCGTTTGCACCACACATATCCCCGGTGCCACGGCTCCGGTTTCCCCTGTATCCGACGGCGAATCTGCGAGGACTGCAAGATGACGCAAACCGCTCACCCCGAACTGGAAGGCCTCGGCAGTTACCAGTACGGCTGGGCTGACTCCGATGCCGCCGGTGCTGTCGCCCAGCGCGGTATCAGTGCCGACGTGGTCCGGGGCATCTCCGGGCTGAAGAACGAGCCGGAGTGGATGCTCGACCTGCGCCTCAAGGGCCTGAAGTTGTTCGACCGCAAGCCGATGCCGTCGTGGGGTGCCGACCTGTCCGGTATCGACTTCGACAACATCAAGTACTTCGTCCGCTCCACCGAGAAGCAGGCGACCAGCTGGGAAGACCTGCCCGACGACATCAAGAACACCTACGACAAGCTCGGCATCCCGGAGGCGGAGAAGCAGCGTCTCGTCGCCGGTGTCGCCGCGCAGTACGAGTCGGAGGTCGTCTACCACCAGATCCGTGAGGACCTGGAGGAGCAGGGTGTCATCTTCGTCGACACCGACACCGGCCTGCGCGAGCACGAGGAGCTCTTCAAGGAGTACTTCGCCTCGGTCATCCCGGTCGGCGACAACAAGTTCGCCTCGCTGAACACGTCGGTCTGGTCCGGCGGCTCGTTCATCTATGTGCCCAAGGGCGTCAAGGTGGACATCCCGCTACAGGCCTACTTCCGGATCAACACCGAGAACATGGGCCAGTTCGAGCGGACCCTGATCATCGTCGACGAGGACGCCTACGTTCACTACGTCGAGGGTTGTACGGCGCCGATCTACAAGTCGGACTCGCTGCACTCCGCCGTGGTCGAGATCATCGTGAAGAAGGGCGCTCGCTGCCGCTACACGACGATCCAGAACTGGTCGAACAACGTCTACAACCTCGTCACCAAGCGGGCCACCTGTGAGGCCGGCGCGACGATGGAGTGGATCGACGGCAACATCGGTTCCAAGGTCACCATGAAGTACCCGGCCGTCTACCTGATGGGTGAGCACGCCAAGGGCGAGACCCTGTCGGTCGCGTTCGCGGGCGAGGGCCAGCACCAGGACGCCGGTTCGAAGATGGTGCACAACGCGCCGTACACCTCGAGCTCGATCGTGTCGAAGTCCGTCGCCCGTGGTGGCGGCCGGACGTCGTACCGCGGTCTGGTCGAGGTCGCGCCGGGCAGCCACCACAGCAAGTCCACCGTGCGGTGTGACGCGCTGCTGGTCGACACGATCAGCCGCTCCGACACCTACCCGTACGTCGACGTCCGCGAGGACGACGTCGCGATGGGCCACGAGGCCACGGTCTCGAAGGTCAGCGACGACCAGCTCTTCTACCTGATGAGCCGCGGTATGGCCGAGGACGAGGCGATGGCGATGATCGTCCGCGGCTTCATCGAGCCGATCGCCCGCGAGCTCCCGATGGAGTACGCGCTGGAACTGAACCGCCTGATCGAACTGCAGATGGAAGGGGCCGTCGGCTGATGTCAGCCACCGAAACCCTGGTTGCCGCCGGCAACAAGGGCCACTCCCACGGGGCCGGGTCCGAAGTGCCCTTGCAGACCCGGAGCGAGCGCGTTACGTCGTACGACGTGGCCGACTTCCCGGTGCCGCACGGGCGCGAAGAGGAGTGGCGCTTCACCCCGGTGAAGGCGCTGAAGGGTCTGTTCGCCGACGAGGCCGGTACCGAGACCGTCAAGGTCGACGTACAGGCGCCGGACGGTGTCACGGTCGAGACCATCGCGCCGGACGCGGTCAAGGCGGGTAAGCCGCAGGACCGCGCGGCCGCGGTGGCCTGGGCACACGCCGAGAAGGCCGTGGCCGTGCGGATTCCGGTCGAGGCCGAGCTGACCGAGCCGGTGCACGTGAACGTCGCGAGCCTCGGTGGCCGCGGTTTCAGCCATCTGGTCATCGACGCCGCCCGGCACAGCCGAGCGACCGTGATCATCGACCACACCGGTGCCGGCGAGCTCGGCGCCAACGTGGAGATCATCGTCGGCGACGCAGCCGAGCTGCGGGTCGTCACCATCCAGTCCGGTGACCGCGAGTCGATCCACGTCGCCCAGCACGACGCCAAGGTCGGCCGGGACGCCAAGCTGAACCACGTCGTCGTCAGCCTCGGCGGCAAGGTCGTGCGCGTTTGCACCAACGTGAGGTACGCCGGTCCCGGTGGCGACGCCGAGCTGCTCGGCGTCTACTTCCCCGAGGCGGGCCAACACCACGAGAACCGGCTGTTCGTGGACCACGAGGCCGCGAACTGCAAGAGCAACGTGGTCTACAAGGGCGCGCTGGCAGGCGTTTCGGCCCGTTCGGTCTGGATCGGCGACGTGCTGATCCGCGCGGCGGCCGAGGGTACGGACACGTTCGAGCTGAACCGGAACCTGGTCCTCACCGATGGCGCCCGCGCCGACTCGGTGCCGAACCTGGAGATCGAGACCGGTGAGATCGTGGGTGCGGGTCACGCCTCGGCGACCGGCCGGTTCGACGACGAGCAGCTGTTCTACCTGCAGGCCCGCGGCATCCCCGAGGATGAGGCCCGCCGCCTGGTGGTGTCCGGCTTCTTCAACGACATCATCGGCCGGATCGGCGTGCCCGAGGTGATCGAGCGTCTGCACGAGGTGATCGAGCAGAAGCTGGCCCGCGCGGCGACGTTGTCCGCCGGGGCCTCGGCTGGAGCCGGCCAGCGCTGATGAGCGACAGTTTTGAGCGTGCCTGCGCGCTGGCCGACGTACCCGACGAAGGTGTCGTCGCGGTAGAGGTCGGCGGCGTGGAGGTCGCGGTCGTGAAGAGTGCGGGCCAGGTCTTCGCCGTGCGGGACGAGTGCTCGCACGCGCAGATCCAGCTGTCCGAGGGCGACGTCGGCGACTGCGAGATCGAGTGCTGGCTGCATGGCTCGCGCTTCGACCTGCGCACCGGCGAACCGACCAGCCTGCCGGCGTACGACCCGGTGCCGGTCTATCCGGTCCGCGTCGAGGGCGACGACATCCTGGTCGACGTCAAGAACCCCCTGAATCAAGCGTCCTGAATGAACTACGGAGATAAGAAGATTCCCATGGCGAAGCTCGAGATCCGCGACCTGCACGTGTCGGTCGACACCGAGAACGGCCCGAAGGAGATCCTGCGGGGCGTCGACCTGACCATCAACGGTGGTGAGACGCACGCGATCATGGGCCCGAACGGCTCCGGCAAGTCGACGCTGGCGTACTCGATCGCCGGACACCCGAAGTACAACATCACCAGCGGTTCGGTGACGCTCGACGGCGAGGACGTGCTCGCGATGGCCGTCGACGAGCGCGCCCGGGCCGGCCTGTTCCTCGCCATGCAGTACCCGGTCGAGGTCCCCGGTGTGTCGGTGTCGAACTTCCTGCGTACGGCGAAGACCGCCATCGACGGCGAGGCGCCCAAGCTTCGTACCTGGGTCAAGGACGTCAACAAGGCGCTCAGCGACCTGGAGATGGACCCGGACTTCGCGCAGCGCAACGTGAACGAGGGCTTCTCCGGTGGTGAGAAGAAGCGCCACGAGATCGTTCAGCTGGAGCTGCTGAACCCGAAGATCGCGATCCTTGACGAGACCGACTCCGGCCTCGACATCGACGCGCTGAAGATCGTCTCGACCGGCGTCAACCGGTTCGCGGAGCAGGGTGACAAGGGCGTGCTGCTGATCACCCACTACACGCGGATCCTGCGCTACATCAAGCCGGACTTCGTGCACGTGTTCGTCGACGGCCGGATCGCCGAAGAGGGCGGTCACGAGCTGGCCGACGAGCTCGAGGCGAACGGTTACGAGCGCTTCCTGAAGGCGAGCACGAAGGCATGACCACTACCCGGACCTTCAGCAGCCCGCTGGACCTGCAGTCGGTCCGGGCGGACTTCCCGATCCTCGGTCGCTCATTGGCCGGCGGATTCCCGCTGACGTACCTGGACTCGGCGAACTCATCGCAGAAGCCGGTCCAGGTCGTCGACGCCATCCGCGCGCACTACCTCGAGCACAACGCGAACGTGGCCCGCGCCATGCACCAGCTCGGTGCCGAGGCCACGGCCGCGTTCGAGGGTGCCCGGGACAAGGTGGCCGCGTTCATCGGCGCGCCGTCGCGGGACGAGGTCATCTTCACCAAGAACGCCTCCGAGGCGCTCAACCTGGCGGCGCACACGCTCACCGCTTCGTTGAAGCCGGGGGACGAGGTGGTGATCTCCGAGATGGAGCACCACTCGAACATCGTGCCCTGGCAGCTCGCCTGCGAGCGGACCGGCGCCACCCTGCGCTGGTTCGGCGTCACCGACGAGGGGCGGCTCGACCTGTCTCAGGTCGACTCGCTGATCAACGAGCGGACGAAGGTCGTTTCGTTGACCTGGGTCTCGAACGCGCTCGGTACGATCAACCCGATCGCCGACGTCGCCGTGAAGGCCCACGCTGTTGGTGCCGTCGTCGTGGTGGATGCCTCGCAGGCCGTGCCGCAGTTCCCGGTCGACGTGGCTTCCCTGGGCGTCGACATGCTGGCGTTCACCGGGCACAAGGTCGTCGGCCCGACCGGGATCGGCGTGCTCTGGGGCCGGTACGACCTGCTCGCCTCGTTGCCGCCGTTCCTCGGTGGTGGCGAGATGATCGAGATCGTCCGGATGACCGGTTCGACGTACGCCGCTCCGCCCGCGCGTTTCGAAGCCGGTACGCCGCCGATCGCGCAGGCCGTCGGGCTTGGTGCTGCGTTGGACTACCTGTCCGGAATCGGGATGGACAAGGTCGCGGCCCACGAGCAGGCGATCACCGCTTATGCGCTCGAAGGCCTGCTGAGTGTGCCGGGTCTGACGATCCTCGGGCCGACCGAGATCGCGAACCGCGGTGGTGCGATCAGCTTCGAGCTCGACGGGGTCCACCCGCACGACGTCGCGACGGTGCTCGACACCCGCGGTATCGCCGTACGGGCCGGGCATCACTGCGCGCGGCCGGTGCACGAGCGGTTCGGCGTACAGTCGTCGACCCGTGCGTCCTTCTACCTCTACACGACGCCGGAGGAGGTCGACGCGCTTGTCGACGGCCTCGGTTTCGTTCGATCGTTCTTCAAGGTGGCGTGAGGCGTATGCAGCTGGAATCGCTGTACCAGGAGATCATCCTGGACCACTACCGCACCCCGCACCACGCGGGACTGTCCGAGCCGTACGACGTCGAGGTGCACCACGTGAACCCGTCCTGCGGGGACGAGGTCACCCTGCGGGTCGAGCTCGACGGTGACAAGGTGACCGCTGTGACGCACGACAGCGTCGGCTGCTCGATCAGTCAGGCGTCCACCTCGGTGATGACGGACCTGGTCATCGGCAAGCCGGTGGCCGAGGGCATGGCGACGTACGAGAAGTTCCTCGAGCTGATGCAGGGCCGGGGGAATGTCGAGCCCGACGAAGAGGTTCTGGAGGACGGCGTGGCCTTTGCCGGCGTCGCGCAGTTCCCGGCCCGGGTCAAGTGCGCGCTGCTGGGCTGGTCAGCCTGGCGCGACGCGACCGCGCAGGCCCTGGCCAAGACCGACGACAAGTCTGGAGTTAGCAATGCCTGAGCAGACCGAACAGATTTCCTCCCCGGTTGAGGAGGCTGCCTCGGCTTCGGTTGAGGCAGTTGAGGCTCCCGTTGCGGAGCCTGTGGTGGAGAAGGATGAGATCGAGCTGCCGGAGGTGGACCTGACGGCTGCGGCCGGCGCGGGTTCGTCCGTGGCGGTGGACGATGTCACCGAGGCGCTGAAGGATGTCGTCGACCCCGAGCTCGGCATCAACGTGGTCGACCTCGGCCTGATCTACGGCGTCTCCCTCGACGAGGAGAACACCGCCACCATCGACATGACGCTGACGTCCGCGGCCTGCCCGCTGACCGACGTGATCGAGGACCAGACCCGGATGGCGCTCGACGGTCTCGTCAACGACTTCCGGATCAACTGGGTCTGGATGCCGCCGTGGGGTCCCGAGAAGATCACCGACGACGGTCGCGAGCAGCTTCGCGCCCTCGGCTTCAACGTCTGATCCACTTGTGACCACTGGTTCATCCGAGCCGTCGCCCTCCTTGGAGAGCGGCGGCTCGTCCGGCTCATCTGGTTCTGCCGGTTCGTCCGGTTCTGCCGGCGGCGTGGCCAAGGCGGTGCACATCCCGCCAGAACGCCTCGCGCGCTGGCTGGACAACTTCGCCACCCGGCACGGCGAGACGACGTACGACGCACAGCCCGCCGTGGTGACCGTGCACGCGGCCGACGGCGCGATCGCCCGCATCGACGTACCGTTCGGCCCTCTCGAAGACCTATCCCGCGAGGGCCTGATCGCGCACGTGCTGACGGATCGCCGTCTCGGCATCCTGCTCGTCCGTCGTGGTGGTTACGGCGCGGGCGTCTTCCACGGCCTCAAGCTGATCGACTCCAAGGTCGGCTCACGCCACGTCCAGGGCAAGACCAAGGCGGGCGGCTGGTCCCAGCAGCGCTTCGCCCGCCGCCGCGAAGGCCAGGCCCGAGTCGCCTTCGAAGCCGCCGCCGAAGCCGCCGTCCGCATCCTCCTCCCACACGCCCGCCAGCTGGACGCCCTGATCTGCGGGGGAGACCGCACCGCCGTCGACGGCGTCCTCCTAGACCCCCGCCTAAAGGCCTTCCCTCCTCTGGTCCAAGGCCCGTTCCTCGCCGTCCCCGACCCCCGCCAAAAGGTCCTAGAACAAGCCGGCCTAGAAGCCCGCGCCCTCCGCATAGACCTAACCGAGCCTTCCTGACGGCAGCGCCGCGTCTAGGTCGAGTAGGCGGGTAAGGCGGTCTGCGAGTTCCACCGTAGGCGTGTGGCCGTCGAGGTGGCGGCCGACGCGGTGGACTAGGCCGGTTGCTTCGCGGAGGCGTTGGAGGTTGGGCAGGGCGTTGAGTTCGGCGTCGGTGAGGGGGAGTTCGGCGAGGTAGCCGTGGCGGAAGGCCTCGGTGGTCTGGTCGTTCTTGCTGAAGGACCAGAGGCCGGTGGCGAGGTCCATTGCGCGGTAGCCGGGGCAGGCGAATTCCAGGTCCAGGATCCCGGTCACACGATCGCCTGACATGAGGACATTCGAGACTCCGAAGTCGGCGTGGATGACCTGGCGAGGCAGATCGCAATCCTCGAACGTCTTGGCGATCCGGTCGAACAGGTCGCGAGCCGCATCCCGCCCGTCGATCGGCAACAGGTCGAAGAACTGCGGAAGGCTCCGCACCCGCGGATGCACTGTCGTGAAGTCCGCGTTCCACTCGGGCATCGGCGGAAGGTCCTTGGCCGCCAACTCGCCGAGAGCGAGATCGAGCTGCGCGAGCGCTCGCCCACAAACCTCAGCCTGTACGACGCTCTCGCGGCGCGGGTGCTCGCCCGGAATCGCCCGAGTCAACCGCGCACGCCCGCCCGACCCCGCCTCCGCCCACGTCTTTCCGTCGATCGTTGCCACCGGCACCGGAATCTCGAACGGCAGTTCTCCCAATCGTTGGCAAACCGCGTGTTCAAAGGCCAACCGCTCCGCCGTCCCCATCGAAACCCGCAGCACGAACCGCCCACCAGCCGCCTCGACAAAGTACGTCGGGTTATTGGTCCCCCGCCCCACCGCCTCAACACTCGCGACCGGCCCGATCGCCCAGGCCCCGAGCAACTCCGCCAACTCCATCGCCCGAGCCTCCCGCACCCGGCATTCCTCAAGCCACCGATTTCCGCCGGGATCAGATGTGACCACTCGCGGACAGGAAAGGTGCCGCGTACGGGGGTGAGGCGGTCCGCCTTCGGCCAAGGGTTCTGTGGGCGTGTTTGGCCCTGGGGAGGCGGGTGGGACTGGTTGACCATTACGGTAGGGCGGGTGAGCTTCTCGTCTTCTTCGCGTCCTTCGGATACCGGCTCCCGGAATGCGGGCAAGAGCCCGGTGGCCGGGCCTCATCGACTTCCCAGTACCAGGGAGCGGCGGCCGGCGCTTGCCGCGTTGGCGGTGATCCTGATTCTGCTCGGTGCCGCCGGGTCGGCGCTGATCGCGCTGCGCAGCGGTGACCGCGAGTACTTCGTCGCCGTCCGCCGGGATATTCCCCAGGGGACGAAGCTGACGGAGAAGGACCTCGCCCGAGCGAGCTTCGCGGGCGACACCAAGGCGCTCGTGAGCTGGTCGGACCTCGACAAGGTCAAGGATCGCTACACGACCACGGCGCTTTACACGAACCAGCCGATCACCATCAAGAATGTCACCGAGGGAACAGCCCCGGAGGTTCCGCCCAATGGGGCGCTGGTGGGCATCAGCCTGGAGGACGGCAGGCTGCCTTCCGATGGGCTCAGCGGTGGCGACATCGTGAAGGTGATCCGGGTGCCCGCGAACAACAGTGACGGTCAGCCGTCGGTGCTGGTGGACGCGGCAGTCGTCACAACCACGGGCCGTAAGATCGGCGACGAAAAGGCGTCGGCAAGCGCTAAGACGCAGACGGCGACGATCCTGGTGCCGTCGACTGACGCGGCAGCGGTTGGGGCAGCGGCGGCAACGAAGACGATCGTTTTGGTCAGGCTCCCACCGAACACCAAGCCCGAGATCTCGCCCGCTGGTGGTAGTCGCTGATGGCGTTGGTGGCGTTGGCGAGCGCGAAAGGGTCGCCGGGGGTTACGACGGCGTCGTTGGTGGTTGGGGCGCTTTGGCCGCGGCAGGTTTTGCTGAGCGAGTGCGACCCGTCGGGCAGTGATGTCGCGATCCGGATGACCGGGCCGGGGCAGACCGCGCTGAACCCCGACCGCGGGCTCGTGAGTTTGGCGGCCGCCGGGCGGAAGGGCATCGGCGACGAGGTCATCATGGCGCACAGCCAGCAGCTCGACGGTGGCCTCGACGTGTTGCTGGGCGTGCGCGCGCCTGAGCAGATCGGCGGTATGGGCGGGTTGTGGGCGCCGCTCGGACAGGCTTTCAACCAGATGTACGGCAGCGACGTGCTCGCGGACTGCGGGCGGATCGGCCCGAACTCGCCGCAGTTGCCCGTGCTCCAGTCCGCCGGTCTCGTCGTGCTCGTCTGTACGGCGACCGGGTCGTCCGTGGCGCACCTGCGCGAGCGGATCTCGTCCTTGGTCCACCACGTCGACGCCCAGCTCGGCGTGATCGTGGTGGCCGACCCGAAGCGGCGCGACGGCGTACGGCAGGTCTGGTCCGTGCTCGACCAGATGTCGACGCCGATCCAGCACCGGTGGCACCTCGCGCTCGACCCGGCGGGTGCCGCGTTCTTCGACGGCAGGGGCGTGGGACGGCTCGACCGGACCAGCCTGATCCGCACCGGCAGCGTGATCGCGGCCGAGATGGCGGCCGCCGTCGCACCGCGTACGTCGACCGACTTCGACATGGCCCAGGCCGCCTTCCCGACGAACAACGCGAGCTACGGCTCAGCCCAGCACGCTGCCGCGTCGTACGACGGCACTGCGACGTACGAGGCCAGTGCGACGACGTACGACAGCACAGCGACCTATGACGCCGGCACTACGACATACGACGCTGCAACCGCCACGGACCACACGGCGGCCAGTACGAGCGAAACGGCCAGCACGACCGAGGCGTCGGGCTACACCACGTCTGACTACTACGGAACAGGTACGGCCGGTACGACGGATACAACGGGCACGACCGGGGAGTACCAGCAGTGATCGACCAGGAGCTGGTGCGCAAGCTGCGCGTCCAGGTGGCCGAGCGGCTGAACGAGCAGCGCCGACGGGACCAGGTGAACGGCGTACCGCCGATGTCCGCCGAGGATGAGCGGGAGTACGCGCGTTCGCTGATCGTGCAGGTCCTCGAGGACCACGCGCGCTACGAGCTCGCAGAGGGCCGTACGCCGCCCACGCCCGACGACGACGCCGAGATCGCTCAGGCCATCCACTCGGCGCTGTTCGGCGTCGGACGCCTGCAGCCGCTGATCGATGACCCCGAGGTCGAGAACATCGACATCAACGGGTGCGATCAGGTGTTCGTGCAGTACGGCGATGGGCGCGAGGAACGTCCCGGGCCGGTGGCCGACAGCGACGAGGAACTGGTCGAGCTGATCCAGGTGCTGGCGGCCCACGCCGGTCTGACCAGCCGTCCGTTCGACTCGGCCAACCCCGAGCTCGACCTGCGGCTGCCCGACGGCTCCCGGTTGTCGGCCGTGATGGGCGTGACCTCCCGGCCGGCGATCTCGATCCGGCGGGCGCGACTGGGCAAGGTGTTCCTGCCGGACCTGGTGAACAACGGCACCATGTCGAGCGATATCGCGTCGTTCCTCAAGGCGGCCGTCGCGGCCCGCAAGAACATCATGATCGCCGGCGCGACCAACTCGGGTAAGACCACCTTGCTACGCGCCCTCGCGAACGAGATCGCGCCGCACGAACGCCTGATCACGGTCGAGCGGGCGCTGGAGCTCGGACTGGGCGAGTTCAAGGACCTGCACCCGAACGTCGTCGCGTTCGAGGAGCGGCTGCCGAACTCCGAAGGCGCCGGCGAGGTCAGCATGGCGGACCTGGTCCGCCGTTCGCTCCGGATGAACCCGAGCCGCGTCATCGTCGGTGAGGTGCTCGGCAACGAGATCGTGACGATGCTGAACGCGATGAGCCAGGGTAACGACGGCTCGCTGTCGACGATCCACTCGAACAGCTCGATGGAGGTGTTCAACCGGATCAGCACGTACGCCATCCAGTCGCAGGAGCGGCTGCCGATGGAGGCGACCCAGATGCTGATCTCGGGTGCGCTGGACTTCGTCGTGTTCGTGCGCAAGTTCAACGACTACCAGCACGGCGGCGGCCTCAGCCGGTACATCGAGAGCGTCCGCGAGGTGACCGGCTGGGACGGCCGGGTGCTGTCCGGCGAGATCTTCGCGCCGGGTGCCGACGGCCGGGCCGCGCCGCACGCGCCGATCGCCTGTATCGAGGAACTCGAGCACTTCGGCTACCAGCCGCTGGTGCATGGACGATGGGCCTGACATGGACGACCGGACCATCCTCGCGTTGCTGTGCGGTGCCGTCGTCGGTGGCGCGATCCTGCTGCTGATCGTGGCGTTGCGGGGGACCGAGCCGAAGGAGGCGACGCCCTCGCTATTCTCCCGGTCGAACAACCCCGCCAACCGCAAGGCCCTGGTCAAACTCGGCATCGGTATCGGGGTCGGCCTGGTGGTGCTGGTGGTCACCCGCTGGCTCGTGCTCGCCGTCGCCCTCGGCGCCCTGGCGGGTCTGGCCGACCGCTTCTTCGGCGGTGCCGGTGAGGAACGCCGCGCGATCGAGCGGCTGGAAGCCCTGGCCGGCTGGACCGAGGCGATGCGGGACACGATCGCGGGCGCGGTCGGCCTGGAACAGGCCATTCCCGCCACCGCGGTGAACGCCGCTCCCGCGATCAAGCCGAGCCTCAACCTGCTGGTCGACCGCCTCCGCATCCGCGAACCGTTGCCGACGGCCCTTATGCGTTTCGCCGACGACCTCGACGATCCATCGGCAGACCTGATCATCGCAGCCCTCGTTCTGAACGCACGACTACGCGGCCCCGGCCTTCGCGAAGTGCTCACCGCCCTGGCCGATTCGGCCCGCGAGGAACTCGACGTACGACGCAAGGTGGCCTCCGAGCGGCGGAGTACGCGCCGGAGCGTCCAGGTCGTCGTCGGCGTGACGTTGCTCGTCGCGGCCATGCTCATCCTGTTCAACCCGGAGTACGTCGCGCCGTACACGACCTTCATCGGGCAGTTCGTGCTCGCACTGGTGATCGGGCTCTACACGATCGGCCTGGTGTGGTTGCGCCGGCTGGCGAAGATCGAGGTGCCGGAGCGGTTCCTGGCCGGCGCCGGTCAGACCCAGGCGCGGAAGCTCGGCGACGACCGGATGGAGGTGGTCGGATGACCTGGGCGCTGCTCACCGGGGCGATCTTCGGCACCGGGATCTACCTGCTGGTGCGGGTCTTCGTCCGCCCGGCGGCCAACGTACGGTCGACCATCGCGCGGATCGACGCCGCCCGTACCGGCTACACGTCAGCGGCGACGGCGAGCGCGGCTGGGGAGCGCGTGCTCGGCGGAGTCGACCGGGCCAAGGACACGCTCGGCCGCCGGCTCGAGGCCGAGGCGATCGCCCGCGGCTGGCACTTCGGCAAGTTGCGCCGGGACCTCGCGGTGATGAACCGGCCGTTCGCCGCGATGATGGCGACCAAGGTCTTCGCCGCCATCGCCGCGCTGTTCGTGATTCCCTTTGTGCTCGGGCTGTTCGGGCTGGTGCTCGGCGCCTACGCGCCCGGTGTGACGCCCGCGATCGTGACCCTGGGCGGCGCGGCGCTCGCGTTCTTCCTGCCGGATCTGGCGTTGCGCCAGGAGGCCGAGATCCGGCGCCGGGACTTCCGGCACGTGGTCGGCAGCTTCCTCGACCTGGTCGCGATGAACCTGGCCGGTGGCCGTGGTCTGCCCGAGGCCCTGATGACGGCCTCGACCATCGGCGACCACTGGGCGATGGCCAGAATCCGGCAGGCGCTCGCGAACGCGCGGCTGATCGGTATCACTCCGTGGGACGCGATGGCCCGGCTCGGCGAGGACCTCGGCGTGGACGAACTGCGCGACCTGGCCTCCGCACTCGCGCTGGCCGGTGACGAGGGCGCGAAGATCCGCGCCTCCCTGCTGTCGCGGGCGGCCAGCCTGCGCCGCAAGGAACTCGCCGACGTGGAAGGCAAGGCAGGGGAACGTTCCCAGTCCATGCTCGTCGCCCAGTTGGTGATGTGCGCCGCCTTCCTGCTCTTCCTGGCCTATCCTGCCGCTGCGGCAATCCTGGCCAACTAAGATTGCAGGTTCCTGCAGAAAGCCCCCGGCGGCGGTGAAACCGGGCTAGGGTCTCGGCGAATCGGTCGACTGTAGGGGGAATCCGGTGCGCCGCCACGTGCTGTTACTTTTGTCTGTCCTGAGTGTCTTTGCCTCACTTCTCGCTGTTCCCAGCGTCGCTGCTCCAAGCGCTCCAACAGGCTCGGCCGCCGGTACGGCCGCGTCCGTGACACCGACGAGTGGGGCCGGCCAATATGTACCGCTGACCACGCCGGCGCGGCTCCTGGACACTGGTGCCGCGGTGGGTGTTCCTACCTCGACTGCGGTTCCGGCGCAGACGACCGTTACTACGAAGTTCGCCGGTCGAGGCGGATTGCCGGCGTCCGGTATCAGCGGATTATCCGTCAACATTCACGTAGGAAACCCGACTGCGGCAGGCGCACTACCTGCGTGGCCGGCGGGTCAGCCACGTCCCGGCGTCTCTACGCTGATCTTCCCAGTAGGCGGGTGGACGACTTCCAGCTCTCTGCTGCGCGTCAATGCGGCCGGCGAGGCGAGCTTCCACAACTCCAGCTCAGGCACACTCCGGCTGATCGTGGATGTCGCTGGTTACTACACCGACGACAGCGTGACCGCTCCGGCAACTCGCTTCGTTCCCCTTAAGCAGGCACGAATCGTCGATACCAGGAATGCCATCGGCGTGGGGACCAAGACTCCCGTGGGCGCCAACGCGGCGATCACCGTTCCAGTCGCCGCCAAAGGCGGGCTACCCGCCGCGGCATCGATCTCGGCAGCGGTGCTGAACATCACCGCACTCAGCCCGACGGGCGCGGGCCGGTGGACCATCTATCCCGCCGGTACGACGGCTCCGGTGGTCTCGCACGGGCAGTTCACCGCCAACCTCCCGAAGACCAACAGCGCCATCACCCGGCTGGCCTCGGACGGTCGGCTCAGTTTGGTCAACGCGTCGCCCGGGACGACTCACTATTTGGTCGACGTCGTCGGCTACTACACGCCGTCGATGAGTACGACGGCCGCGACCTTGCGGGTGCAGTCGGTGATGCCCCTGCGGATCCACGACTCCGGCGCGACGCTGCTGGCGGCCGGCGCCACCACGACGGTAAAGGTGGCGGGCAAGGGCGGCGTACCCGCGACAGGTGTCTCGGCCGCCGCGCTGCATGTGATCGGCGCGGGTGGCGGCACCACAGGTGAGTTGGTCGCCTACCCGCCAGGAACTAGCCGGCCCGCTGGCGTGACCGATGTTGTGTTCCCCACCGGCCGCAACTCCTTCAACCTCGTGTGGGCCAGGCTCGATGCCTCCGGCTCGGCAACCATCGTCAACGGCACGAATGCCACGATCCGGATCTACGTCGATCTTCAGGGCTACTCGATGGCGCCGACAGCACCAAGTACGCCGACCACGGTCGTCGGCACGCCGCAGAACGGTGCGGCTTCGGTTTCTTGGACGGCGCCTACTGTCGACGGCGATCTACCAATGTCATATGAGGTCGTCGCTTCGCCTGGGGGACAGGCGGCAACCGCGACGACTACCTCGGCTGTGGTGTCGGGTCTGACGAATGATCGGCAATACACCTTCACCGTTCGGGCGAGGAATGTCGTCGGTTCGGCCGTGTCGGCGCCGTCGGATCCGGTGACTCCGACCGCTCCGAAGGCGCCTGGGAAGCCGTTCATCAGCAATGTCACACCCCGGGATGGTGCGATCCGCGTGGCTTGGGACTCGCCGCCCACCGGACCGGGATCCGTTGTCAGCTATCGCATCGTGACGACACCTGGCGGTGCTTCCCAGACGGTGCCGGGAACAGCCTTGGACGGAACGGTGGCAGGTCTCACCAATGGCACGACCTACAGGGCAACCGTTTTCGCGGTCAACGCGGCCGGAGAGCAGGCGTCTGATCCGTCTGAGGCGGTTGTGCCGGTCGTGGCCGATGTTCCGTTGGCTCCGATCTTCTCGACGGCGATCGCACTTAGTGGACGCGCGGACCTGCAGTGGTTGCCGCCTGCCGATGGCGGTGCCGTGGTCACCGGATACGAGATCGAGGTCTCGCCAGGTGGCCAGGTGGTGACCGTCGCTCCAGACACTACGGTCACCTCGATCAACGGCCTGACCAACGGGACCGAATACACCTTCAGCCTCCGGGCGCGGAACAAGACCGGTCTCAGCGACGCCCGCTTGCAGCGCCTTACGCCCACCGCTGCCCGTGTGCCGGGTCAGCCTGAGGGGGTTCAGACCTCGGTCAGCAGCTCGGGAACTGTTGCGCTGAAGTGGGACCGCCCAACCGACGAAGGCACCTCGGCAGTCACCGGCTACATCGTCACGACCAGCCCCGGCGGCCAGCAGATCACTACGACGACCAACAGTGGGACGGTGACCGGTCTAGATCCAGCCGGCTCCTACACCTTCACGGTCGCGGCGACCAACCAGGTCGGCACCGGCCAGGCCAGTCCGCCCAGCGAGCCGCTGACACCGGCCGTTGACCTCGCGGTCACCCCTGTCATCCTGACTGAGCAGTCGATGGCCGGCGCCCGATACGTTCACGCCGACGGCACGTTGGTTTTCGAGAATCCAACCGCGCAGGTTCGGGCGCTCAAGGTGAGCGACGTCCTTGTCGCCCCCTCCACGGCCAAGACCCCACGTGGGCTGCTGCGCCGTGTGAGTCAGGTCGAAGTTCAGGGTGGTCTGACGACCATCTACACGGTCGAGGCGAATCTCTCGGACGTTTTCGACGATGGTGCGCTCGCCGCTGATCTAGTCGTCAGAGATGACGATCTCGCGTCCTTCGTGCCGGCGAACTCGCGAGTCCGGCTACGAGAGGCCACGATCGACGGCAAGTCGTTGCGCGGCGGAGGTCAGCGGGCTGGTAGCCCGGTCCAGGGCAAGGCACCGTCGATCGGCCTACGCGATGGGGCGTTCGTCCTTGAGTTCGATATGAAGTCCGAGGGCAAGTCGGTCGACGTCTCGATGTCGCTCAAGCCCCAGATCAAAACCAAGTTCGATATCGGACTGGGCTCGGCTGAGACTGCGACGGAGGTCGTCAACAAGATCTCGCTCAGCAGCCGCGCCACCGTCTCGAGCGGTGGCTTCAAGCTGGAACAGGAGATGGACCTCGGCACCCTGAAGCCGCGCTGCTTCACCGTCACTGTCGGGCTTGTGCCCGTCCTGGTCTGTCCGGAACTGAAGTTCAGCTACGGGTTCGACTTCACCGGCAAACTCGGCACCACGCTCAAGGTTTCCTATGCCCGCGAGATCGGTGCCCGGATCGAATCGCGCGGAGAACAGGTGTCAGCGACCTCGATCAACCGTGAGGTCGGCGACAACGGGGCGTTCGTCACTCCTTCGGCGAAGGTCACCATGAGCACTGGCCCGGTCGCGAAGCTGACGGTCTTCTTGATGGGGATCTCAGGTCCGAGCGTTCGGCTGCAGGTCTTCACGGAACTAAGTGCCGACAGTCTGGGGGTGCCCTGGTTCAAGGTCGATCTGGGTATCAAGCTGGGCGTCGGATGGTCTGGAAAGCTCTTCCGCTGGAAGTTCGAGTGGTCTGAGGACGAGCTTCTCGTCTTTACCAAAACGCTCCTCCAGGCTGAGGGATCATTCCGGGGCCTTGTCGCCGAAGATCCTCCCGAGCAGATCGAACTCGCGGCCACCCACATCTTCAAGGCTGCCATCAAGGGCTATCCCGAGGTCGAGCCCACTTGGCGAATGCTTAGTGGCCCCGGCACGATCACGCCGGAAGGTGTATTCACCGCATCCGCGACGCAGATGGGTGAGGTGATGGTCGAAGCGATGACGCCGGGAGGTGTCGGTCGACCACCGCTGGCGACGCCGGTCCGTATCCGGGTCGGACCAGGCGACCCTTCGCCGCCCATCAACGTCAAGGCAGCCCCGGTCCCGCTCGGGGCTGAGGTGACCTGGGATCCGGGTTTCGACGGTGGCTCAGCGCTGCAGTACTACGTGGTTCGCACCGTCCCGGACACTGGCGCTCGATATGTCCCGGCCGGCACACCCCGCGCGCTGCGCCTGAGCGGACTCGAGCCGTTCCTCTCCTACTCGGTCTCCATCACAGCGGTCAACGCGCAAGGCTCTAGCCAGGGCTCGAAGCCGACCGAACCGCTCACCCCACTTATCGGCGTCGTCAAACTCGGCGCAGCCACGAATATCGCGGTAACCGCCACGGGGGAAGCCGACTCGTCAGCCACTGCAGGCGAGACGTACCACCCAGTCATCAGCGACGACGGGCGTTATGCCATCTTTACTGCGGCCGCATGGAGCAATCTGGCACCGGCGGAGATCAAGAATCCGAACGATGACCGGCGGTTCCTGCTCCGTAAGGACCTCGAGACCGGATCGATCACCTTGGCATCGCGAGGTCTTGACGGAGTAACCCCTGAAGCGGTCAGCCAGTACCGTCACCTCGGTGTCAGCGCTAACGGCGATGTGGTCGCTTTCGTCAATGTGACTAACGGATATAACCGCATTCTCGTCCACAGCATCGGTACGAGAACGAGTTGGATCGCCTCGTCGAGCACGTCGGATATTTTGAGCCTTCAGTTGTCCGCCTCAGGAAGTGTGCTGTCCACGGTGGCACCGGCGGGGAATAACGTCCTAGCGATGCGCTATGTAAAGGGCGGCGGGCCCCAGCCGATCGGCGAGTTCGAAAGTGGGGGTAGCGAGGCGTTGTCACGGGACGGGCGCTATTTCGGCTACGCGTTCAGCAACTACAACTCGGCCACAGATCCGGCGTTATGGACCACACAATCTAGGGTGTTCGACTCGACGACTAGTACGACTACGACGATCCCGCTCGGCGCTGGCGTCAAGGACGTGATGCTGTCGGCTCTCTCCTATGACGGCTCAAGTTTCACCGCGAAGGTGTTGCTCACTGACAAGCGCTATGCGGTTGTAACTAAGAAGCGCACTGCCGGAGCAGTCACTTCGGGTGACGCCAAGCTCCATCTCGCAGAACCGCTAGATCTGAGGGTCGAGGACCTCTCCAATGATGCGACCGTGATGTCCTACACCACATACGACCATCAGGCAGGGGTTCGCCAAGCACGCGTCTACTCGTATGCCTCCGGCGTCTACCGCAGCCTCACGTCGCCAGTTGCAAGCGGCTCTTATCACGACTATGTCCGCCTGAGCGGTGACGGCCGGTTTGCCATCTGGGCCAGGCACTGCAGTGCCCCGCTATGCAACGCATCGGTGATGGTGCAAAGAGTGGGTTAACGGGTGGATGTCGCGTCGCAGACAACGCGGCGCGGCACCAGGCCCGGGTGGGCGTATCGGACCTCTTCCGGGGCATACTGAGCGCATCAGGGGTCTTGCTAGGCCCTCGAGCGTGTGAAAGGAACCGGATGAACGGCGAAGTGCAGTTCGTGCGCGCGATGGTCGGCTACGCGTTGGCGCGGGCCCATAACCAGCGGGCTCGCGGACGCGGCCAGGTCGGCGCCTCGGCGCTGGAATGGGCGATCATCTCGGCCATCCTGGTCGGCGCCGCATTGGCGATCGGCCTGGTGGTGCGACGCGTCATCACCGAGCGCACCGCCGAAATCGACCAGGGCTAAGGGACTAGGGGACGGTGCCGGGCAGAAAGCGCGACGAGCGAGGAGCGAGCGCGCTCGAACTCTCGATCATCGCGCCGATGCTGCTCGGCCTGATCTTCATGTCCGTGCAGGCCGCGCTCTGGCTGTACGGCCGTTCGGTCGCGTTGAACGCGGCCCAGGAAGGCGTTTCCCAGCTCCGGCTGATCCAGCCTGCGGTCTACACCGACGGCCTCGGCGAGCAGGTCCGGACCGAGACCCAGGGGTACGCCGCGCGTCTCGGTGGTACGGCGTTGCGCAACACCGCCGTGCCGGATCTGAAGTACAACGAGCCCGAAGGGCAGGTAGCGGTGACCGTCTCGGGCGACACCGTTTCTCTGATTCCCGGGGTCTCGTTCACCGTCAGCCGTACCGCGACCGGGCCGATCGAGCAGTTCGAGGCGGACAACTGATGCGCCGCTTCCACCTGCCCGCCGTACGACGTGCACGTGCGGGGGAGCGCGGGACGATGGCGCTGGAGCTGGCGATTCTCGCGCCGATCATGCTGATGCTGTTCATGTTCTTGATGGCCTGTGGGCGGTACTACCAGACCGCTTCGCTGCTGGAGAACGCCGCGCGGGAAGGCGCCCGGGCGGCGAGTCAGGCGCGTTCGAGCGACGACGCGGAGATCCGGCTCAACGACGCGGTGGATCGGGCGGCCGGGCAGGCGTTCCGGTCGTGTGCGGACACGGCGAGCGGGAGTATCACCAGCGGGTTCGAGCCGGGGGAGACGTTGACGGTCGAGGTGACCTGCACGATCGACTACCGCGATCTCGGGCTGCTCGGGTTGAGCGGCGATACGACCGTCTCCCGCCAGTTCAGTTCTTCGGTCGATCCCTATCGAGGCGTGCGGGATGGTTCTGATGGCTAGGCGGTTGCGGACCGAGCGGGGCTCGCTGAGTCCGGCGATCGTGATCCTGATCGTGATGATCTTCCTGCTGGCCGGGCTCGTGCTCGACGGTGGCCGGCAGCTCGGCGCGCGCTCGCGGGCGGCCGGATACGCGCAGGAGGCCGCCCGGGTCGGCGCCGCCGCGATCGACCTGAACAGTGACGAGGCCAAGATCGACGTCGCCAAGGCCGGTGACGCGATCGGCGAGTTCTGCCGTCAGGTGATGGGGAACGACCCGGCGGTGACGGGTTGCGCGCCGACGGTGCTGAACGACGAGCAGGTCCGGGTCGAGGTCGAGCTGAGCAGCAAGACGGCGTTCCTGGCAGTGGTCGGGTACACGGATTTGACGGCCAAGGGCGCGGGCGAAGCCCATGCGGAGCAGGGCATTCTCAAGTCGGACGACTCGCCGACCGTGCCGCCGCTGACGGTGATTCCGACCGACGAGAGGCCGGATGTCACGGTCAGGCCTACCGCGAATCCGCCGACGCTGGACATCCCATGCCCAGTGCGCTGGACGATCGGTTCGCCGACGCCAATCTGGACGCTGGCGCCGTTCCCGATGCCGGCCAGCTGTACGCCGAGCATCACTCCGACGCCGACTGACCCGACGGATCCGACCGAGTCCCCAAAGCCGACGGATCCCACCAAGACCCCGGGGACGTCGGTCACCCCCATCACCCCGCCCACCGGCGGCGGCTGACCCGTAACCTCTTCTTTTGCGTTCATTCGTCGGAATCCGCCCTCTCCCCTCAGCGAGCCGGTGCAGGTGCGCTGCGCTGGGAGGGCGGATTCCGACGAATGAACGCAAAAGAAGTTGCGGCAGGAGAACTGAGGAAAGGTAAGAGATGGCAGGTCGTACGCGCGTGGGCGCCGCGGTGGTGTCCGTGGCGTTGCTGCTGGGCGTTGTCGCGGGTTGCGGCGGAAACGAGCCGACCGGTGGCGCGCCGACGCCGGTCGATCCCGGTGCGGGCGGCGACCCGAGCGAGACCCCGTCGGCGTCCGCCTCTACGCCTACCGACAAGCCGTCCACGCCTACGACGACCTCGGCCACGACGACGACCGGGCCGGCTCGTCAGATCATCGTGGTGACGCACATCTTCAAGAACCAACCCGCCGTACAGGCGTTCGCCGCGGCGTACCCGATCTATTTCAAGGCCCTGGTGGACCGCGACGACGCCGTGCTGCGCAGCACCTTCCCGGCGTACTTCCATGCCGATGTCGAGGCGCAGATCGCGGTGGCGAAGAAGGCGGGCTGGGTGATGAAGCCACCGGGCAGCATCGTGTTGCGCAAGGTGGACAAGCAGGCCGACGGCAAGGTGCGGATCGGCAGTTGCCGGTCGCAACGAACCGAGTACTTCGACCCGGCCACGAAGAAGTGGATACGCAGCGCACCCAAGGGAACACCCGACGTGATCATCATGGCGCCGCATAACGGCACTTTCGTGATGTACCGCTGGATGGGTTCGAGGAATGCCGGCTTCACCTGCGCCGGGATTCCCTACCCTGCGTGATCGACGTGATCGAACCGTGAGCGGGAGGGGTTTCCTCGCCGTGCTGCAACGGGCAAAATGCCCCTGCCGGGCGATACGCTCCGATGAAGACCAGTTACAGGAGACAGCATGCGCAACCGACTAGGCCGTGGCCTGGTGGCCTTCTGCCTCGTTCTGGGGACGCTGGCGACTGTGCAGCCCGCTGCCGCGAAGGTGACCGGTAGCTACCCGGACCAGGGGTGCACCTACTACGCGAACTCCCGCGGCTTCGGCGGCTACTGTGGCGGTGGCTTCACCAGGGCACCAGTGCCTTGGCGGGACCGATTGGGTGGCAGGGTCTTTGTGCCCTGTCGCGACTTTCCGGTGCCGGACGGTATCAACCTCCCTGCTCCGCCTGAGGGCAAGACCTGGTTCATGCGGGTCCACATCGTCGACTACGACCTGAACGCCGGCTGGGGCGGTCCGAACGTCCACCTCGAGCGGGAGATCGTGCCGCTGACCCCGGAAGAGCGGGACCAGTGCCGGGATGTCGACTACATGGACCAGTTCTGGGACCGGTTCGGCACCACTTATCCGACGCCGGTCCTGCAGATCAACCCGACGTATACGCCGCGCGTCAACGTGCCGGCGTACTTCAAGCTCACGCCGGACAGCTCGGCCGTCTTCCTGGACGAGAACCTCCGGCCGATGATCGGCTTCCGCGGTGGCTGTCCGACCTGCCTGGTCCGGATGCGGGCCATCGTCGGCAAGATGGTGATCGATCCGGGTGACGGGCAGGAGAAGGTGACCTGCGAGCTGGGGCTGGAACCGCTGGAATCGGACGGATACGACGAAACCCAGGACCCGTTCCATCAGTCCAACCCCTGCAAGGTGGTTTACAAGCGTTCGAGCGCGACCCAGAAGGACGGGATGTACACGGTCAACATCAGCGTGTTCTGGGATGTCGCCCTGTGGCGCACCGACCAGAACTCGTGGTCGGACCTGGGGCGCTTCGAGGTGAAGGCAGTGCAGCGGCTTCCGGTTCAGGAAGTCCAGGCGATCGGTGGCTGACGCCGTGGCGATGGAGGAAGCACGATGGTGAGGACGACGGGTACGCCGCAGCGGGCCGCTGCCAGGTTGCCGCAGCGACCGCCGACGAGCGCGGGAGACCGGCTCAAGGGGTTCGCTTCGCTGCTGGCGATCCTGGCGATCGTCGGCGGTGTTCCGTATGTGCTGCTGACGTTCTTCGGCACACCCTGGCCGGAGCAGATGCCGAACCGCGATGTGCTGTTCGGTGAGCTGACCGCCGAGTCGGTGCTGGGCATCATCGCCTTCTTCATCTGGGTGGCGTGGGCGCATTTCCTGGTCTGCCTGGTCGCTGAGGCGATCGCCGAGCGCAAGGGACACGGGCTGTCGCCGCGCGTGCCGCTCGGTGGCGGGTCTCAGACGCTGGCGCGACGCCTGATCTCGGGTGTGGTGCTGCTCGTCGGTGCCGCCAGCGTGACCCTGCCAGTGGCCAACGCCGCGACGCTCTCGACCGTCGGCCCGCAGAACTCGATCACCGCCACCGCTGGCGGTGACTCGCGCAACGCGTACCTCGAGACCGAGGCGCCGAGCAAGGTCGACCTCGGCGGCGGGGTGAAGACCGGCGTGCGGACCAACAATGACCAGAGCGGCAAGGTCATCAAGTACACCGAGGTCCGCCCGCCCGAGGGGCGCAACTACGACTGCCTTTGGGACATCGCTGAACGGCACCTGGGCGACGGCCGTCGCTACAAGGAGATCTACGACCTCAACAAGAACAAGCTGCAGCCGGACGGTCGCCGGCTCACCAACCCGGACCTGATCCTGCCGGGCTGGCAGGTGCGCCTACCCGCGGACGCCAAGGGCTCGGGCGTGCACACCGTCAAGGTGAACGTCGAGGACAAGATCGTCGACAAGACCGCTGACAAGACGACCGACAAGAAGGTCGTCGACAAGAAGGAAGAGAAGAAGGCCGGCGAGCACCGGCAGAACCCGACCAAGACCCAGACCGACAAGCGCACCGGCGAGACCATCGAGGTGGAGAAGCCGTCCTCGGTCGAGATCGGCGACGCCTCGAAGGACCCGAAGGCCAAGGACTCCAAGCCCGTTGCGGTCAAGCCCGACAAGGTCGCGCCGCACGTGCCCGGTGACAGCGGCAACCCCGGCGGCCCGGTCGCCGGTGGCAGCAGGGTGTACGACGCGCCCGCGCCGGTGGCGACCGAGAGCGGGTTCGACCCGGTCGAGGCCGGCCTGTACGGCTTCGGCGCCACGCTGCTCGCGGCGGGCCTCGCGCTGGCGTTGAAGCGCCGTCGCGGTTGGGCGCTCGGCCCGGGCCCGAAATCCGGTAGCCACCGTCAGACCGAGGTGGACCTGCGGCTCGCCTCCGACGTGCCGACCGCCCAGTTCGTCGACAGCGCGCTGCGCCACCTCGGTGCCGCGCTCAAGCAGCAGAACCAGCCCGTGCCGGCGATTGTGGCCGCACTGGTGACGGACAAGGCACTCACGCTCGTGCTGGCTCCCACGGAGAACCCGTCCGCGCCGCCGCCCCCGTGGGGAGTCATCGCCGACGGGCGCCGGTGGGTGCTGCGCCGGGCGTATGCCCCCGAGGCCGAGATCACCGCTCCCTCGCCGTACCCCTCGCTGGTGACGGTCGGGCGGAACGCTGACCACGCGATCGTGCTGGTGGACCTCAGCCAGGCTCAGGGCATTGCCAGCTTCGGTGGTGTCGTCAACGCGGCGCGCGACGTGGTGGGTTCGCTCGCGGTCGAGCTGGCCACCAACCTGTGGTCCGAAGGCGCGCGGGTGTCGATGGTCGGGTTCGGCGACGACCTGTCCGCGCTGGCGCCCAGCCGGCTCCGGTACCGCTCCTCGCTGCACGAGGCACTTGGCGACGTAATGCGTCGTACGGACGCTCAGACCGAGGCCTGTGGGCGGTACGGCGTGGACTCCGTCACGCGGGCCCGGATCATCCACCCCGACGAGGACCTCTGGGGGGCGGAGATCCTGGTGCTGTCCGCACCGCCGTCGCCGGAAGAGGCGTACCAGCTGAACCAGCTCGCGTCCGACCCGCGTCGCAGTGTCGGCGTGCTGGTCGTCGGCGACGTGATGACCGCTCCCTGGCGGTTCGTGGTCGACGAGAAGGACAGCCTGGTCTGCCGCCTGCTCGGGCTGGAGGTCGACGCCCACCGGATCGCGCCGGAGCAGTTCGCCGATCTGGTCGCGCTGTTCAACGCGGCCGAGGCCGACGCGCGGGACAAGATCCGGCTCGAACAGGACATGCCCGCCTACGAGTACGCGGGCAATGACCTCAGCGTGGCCGCGCCGGTCGAGATCGACCTGCTCGGGCCGGTCGAGGTCGACGCCCGCGGTCAGCTGGAGGACGGCAGGCTGGAGCTGGCCACGGAGATCGCGGCCTTCCTCGCCAGCCAGGACTACGGCGTCCACCCGAACGTGCTGGTCGGTTCGATCTGGCCGCGCGGTATCAGCGACGAGCTGCGCGACGCGGCGCTGGAGCACACCCGGCGCTGGCTCGGCCCGGATGCGATGTACGCCGACGAGAGTGGCCGGTGGATGCTCAACCGGACCGTGGTGCGCGTCGACTGGGACGTCTTCCGCACGCTGACCAAGCAGGCGTCGCTGATGGACGACCCGCGTGGTCCGCTCTCGACGGCACTCGGCCTGGTGCACGGTCCGGCCTGGTCGAAGCTGCCGGCCGGGCGTTACTCCTGGCTCGCGACCTCCGGGATCGAGCGCCGGATGGCCGAGGCGGTCGTGGACGCGGCGCTCAAGCTGGCCGAGGCCTCGCTGCGCGCCAACGACGGCAACTTGGCCCGTACGGCGCTGCAGACCGGCCTGAAGTTCGACCCGGCCTCGGAGGAGTTGTGGCGGGCCACGCTGCGACTGGCGGACCACTTCGGGCAGCGCGAGGACGTCAGCGCGGTAGCGGCCCAGATGTACTCGATGCTGGCCAAGCACGGTGGGCCGCGGGGTGCCGAGCCGGAGACCGACGCGTTGGTGGACGAGTTGCTGCCGGGCTTCCGTCGGCCGCACGCGGTGGTCGCCTGATCGCCCTCCGCGTTAGTTGACATGTTCGAACAGGTGTTCGAACATGGGTGAGTGACGGCACGGGGATCGCAGCTCGGCTCTGGTGAATTTCGGGAGCCCCCGATGGACCAGGCTCGGGCCCTGCTGGCCAGGGCCCGGGAGCAACACGCCGCCCGGCTCGCCACCGCGGAGTCTGCCGCGCCGCAGGTGGCGGTGGTGCCGGGTGGGGCAGCGGTGCCGCGGCGGGTGGTGCCGGCGCCGCGGACGACTGAGACGCGGGTGCAGCAGGCGCTCGACACGGCCGCGCAGGACCGGACGTTGCCGACCTTGCCGGGCGTCTCGGAGCTGCTCCCGGGTGGTTCCCTGCGCGGCGGCGCGACGTACTCCGTCCGCGGTTCGACCTCGCTGGTGATGGCGATGATGGCCGGTCCGTCGGCCGAGGGCGCCTGGTGCGGGGTGGTCGGCCTGCCGACCTTCGGTGCGGAGGCGGCGCGCGGGCTCGGCGTCGATCTCGACCGGCTCGTGCTGGTGCCCGATCCCGAGCAGGACTGGCTGAGCGTGGTGGCCGCTCTGGTCGACGCCCTGACCGTGGTGGTGGTCCGGCCGCCCGGCGTGGTGACCCCGGGGGAGGCGTCCCGGCTGGCAGCGCGGTTGCGGTCCCGGGGCGCGGTGCTGATCTCGGTCGGCGCCTGGCCGGGAAGCGAGGCGCGGTTCGAGGTCCAGGGCACTCGGTGGACCGGGTTGCAGCCTGGGCATGGCCGGTTGCTGGCCCGGCAGGCGACGATCGCTGTCACGGGTCGTGGCTCGGCTGGTCGGCCGAATCGGCATCTGCTCTGGTTGCCAGCGGAAGACGGCTCGATCCGCTCGGTCGACCCTGTGCCGGTTTCAGGGCTTGCTCCGATAGTGGCGCCGGTTTGGCAGCAGGAGGCGGTGGGATGACGACCTCTCCCGAGACCCTGCCGGGCCGATCCCGATCCGCGCTGACCCGCACGATGGTGATCTGGTGCCCCGACTGGCCCGTCATAGCTGCCGCCGCGGCCGCCGGGCTCGCGCCGGACGCGCCCGTCGCCGTACTGCAGAAGGGCAAGGTGCTGGCCAGCTCCGCCACCGCTCGCGCCAGCGGCGTACGGCGTGGTCTGCGCACACGAGATGCGCAGTCCCGTTGTCCCGAACTGGTCGTGCTGAAGTACGACCCGGTCGTCGACACTCGCGCCTTCGACCCGGTGGTGGCGTGCCTGGAGGCGCTCACGCCCGGGGTGCAGATCATCCGCCCGGGCATGTGCGCCCTGCGGGCCCGCGGGCCGAGTCGCTTCTACGGCAGCGAGACGGCCGCCGCGGCGAAACTGCTCGACCGCCTCGAGACGTACGACGTACCGGGCGGGCGGATCGGTATCGCCGACGGCCCGTTCGCCGCGGAGCAGGCCGCCCGGACCAGTTCGCCCGAGACGCGGGTGCAGGTGGTGCCGGAGGGCGGCTCGGCTGGGTTTCTCGCTGACTTCTCCGTCGACGTGCTGGAACAGCCCGCGCTCACCGACCTGCTCCGGCGCCTCGGCCTGCGCACCCTCGGCGCCTTCGCCGGGCTGCCCGCGACCGAGGTGCTGACCCGGTTCGGCGGTGACGGCGCCTTCGCCCATCGGCTGGCCCGCGGCGATGACGACCGGCCGGTGGTGCCGCGGCAGGCGCCACCCGAACTGACCCGCACCGTCGATCTGGAACCACCGGTGGACCGGGTCGACCAGGTGGCCTTCTCGATCCGCGGTCTGGCCGATGAGTTCATCACCGGTCTGACCGGGCTCGGCCTGGTCTGCACCACCCTGCACGTCGAGATCGGCACCGAGTCGGGCCGGATCCACGACCGGGAGTGGCTGCACCCGCGCTGGTTCAGCGCCGCCGACGTGGTGGACCGGGTCCGCTGGCAACTCCAGGGCAGCGGTACGGCGACGAGCGAGCTGACCTCGGCGGTCACCCGGGTGCGGCTCATCCCGGCCGGCGTCGATCCGGTCGGTGCGCACGCCGACGGGCTGTGGGGTGGCGGGCCGGACGAGCGGATCCACCGGGCGCTGTCCCGGGTCCAGAGCATGCTCGGCCATGGTGCGGTCGCCACCGTGGTGATCGGCGGCGGCCGCGGTCCGGCCGACCGGCAGACGCTGGTCCCGTGGGGCGATAGACCCGTGCCGAAGCTGGCCCCTGACCTGCCCTGGCCGGGCAGCCTGCCCGCCCCGGCACCCGCGACGGTTTATCCCGAGCCTCGGCCCGCCCGGGTCCTCGGCCCCGACGGGCGCTCGGTCTCGGTCAGCGCGCGCGGGGTGTTGTCGGGCCACCTGTCCCACTTCAGCCCGGATCTCGATACGGACCTTCAGCCCGTCACCGCCTGGGCCGGTCCTTGGCCCGTCGACGAGCGCTGGTGGGACACCGACGCCGAAAGCCGTCTAGCCCGCTTCCAGTTGGTCGGCCCCGATGGCCGCGCCTGGCTCCTCGCCGTACGAAACGGCCACTGGTGGACCCAGGCAAGCTACGACTGACCCATACCCTTGGTCGACGCGCTGAGGACTGGAGGAGTCTTGCCAAGTTGGGATGACGGGCAGCCGGAGATACCGCTGACGGGTGGCGACGTCACCGAAGGCCTGGTGCGAGTCGGCGACACCGTGCGGCGCCCGCCGGGGGAGCAGTCCCCGTGGGTGCGGGATCTGCTGCAGCACTTGGAGAAGGCAGGATTCGAGGGCGCGCCACGGCATCTCGGGGTGGACTCCGCCGGCCGCGACGTCCTGACGTACGTCGAAGGGGAGGTCGCCGGACGCCCCTGGCCGACCTGGATCGCCGACGAGGACAGGCTGGTCTCCGTCGCCCGCCTGGTCCGTGCGTACGACGATGCGGCCGAGTCCTTCGGCATGCCGGACGCGTGGCCCGCGCCGATCGAACCACCGGGTCTGCCGCCAGGCCCTGCCGATCCGCCCCAGCTGGTCGGGCATCGCGACATCACCCCGGAGAACGTGGTCTTCCGTGACGGCAAGGCCGCGGCGTTGATCGACTTCGACCTCGCCCGGCCGACCACCCGGCTGGAAGAGGTGATGAACGTGATGCTGTGGTGGGGCCCCTTCGGTGAGGACGCGGACCTGGATCCGCGCATGCGAGGGCTGGACGTGCCGCGGCGTTGCCGGTTGATCGCCGACGCCTATGGGCTGGCCGAGTCTGACCGCGCCAAACTGCTCGCGGTGGCGATCCTGCAGAACCGGCGTGCCTGGCATCTCATGAAGCACCGCGCCGAGAAGCTCGGCGGTGGCTGGCAGCGGATGTGGGATGAAGGCGTCGGCGACAAGATCCAGCGCCGCCAGGACTGGCTCGACCGGCACGAGCACAGCATCACCGCGGCCCTGCTCAACTACGGCTGACCGAGAGCCTTGTGCGCGCCGACAGACCAGAGGTGGCCGTCGAGGTCGGCGAAGGTGGCCGAATAGCCCCACGGCTGCTGGGTCGGTGGTGAGACGGATTCGGCGCCATGGTCGAGCGCGCGCTCGAAGGCAGCATCGACCTCGGCCGCCGAAGCGACGTTGATGCTGCAGAGGCATTCGCTGACATCCTTGGCGGCGGTCTCGCGGCCTGGAGTCACCCAGCCGAAGCCGCCGGTCGGGATGAGCATCAGGTTGACGTCATCCGCGAGGGCGAACTGCAGCGGCTCAGGGATGCCATCCTCGGCGATCTCGTCGCCGACCGGCTTCAGGCCGAGAGCCGCTTGGTAGAAGGCGTACGACCTCGGCCGGTCCGCGATCGGTAGGCATAGGGCGAAGCGATTCATCGGTTCTCCTTGGTCAAGCGGGCTGCGCCTTGTAGGTGGCCGGTTGGGAGGTCGCGGCCGCAGACCGCGAGCAGTAGGTCCTGGGCGGAGCCGGTCACCAGGCGGGGGCCGGTGCCGTAGCTCCAGTCGAGGTCGTCGGCTTGAAGCCGGATCCCGGTCAGGTCGGTACCAAAGTACTTGAGGTGCTTATCCGATAGCGGTTCGAGGACAATGCGCAGCCGCTCGGCCGGCACCTTCCGGTCGAGACCTAGTGCGACCGTGATGTCGAGGCCGTGGATCACGTCGTGGGAGAGCGCCCCTTCGAGCCCGCCGCCCGGTGGCTTCCACGGATGGTTCACGTTCGCCGCCAAGCAGTCGGTCAGCTCCTTCGCCGACATCGCGGCGGCGTCCTTCCGGGCCAGCCGATCGGACATCGGGTTGAACCTGCCGCCCGACTTGGCGAGCTCCAGCAGGATGCGCGGCATGGAGTACCGGTAGGGCATGGTCATGTGCGCGACCACCTCGCGTACTCGCCAGCCTTCACACAGCGTCGGCCGGTCCCAGTCCTCGGTAGGCAACTGCCGCAGCAGCTCCGCCAGTTCCCGTCGTTCATCGGCGATGAGCTCTTTGATCTCCGTCATACCCCACCGACGAACAGGATGGGCCGAGACGGACACCTCGCTACTCGATTTCCTGGATCTTTCTGGACAGGAAGGCGCGTTCGGCGTCGGTGGACGCCTGTGCGAGCGCTTCGCGGTAGGCGGCGAGGGCCTCTGGATTCCGCCCAGCGCGGCGGAGGAGGTCGGCTCGGGTGGCAGCCAGAAGGTGGTAGCCGGCGAGGACTTCGGTCAGCTCGTCGACCAGGAGCAGCCCGGCCTCGGGCCCCTCGGCCATCCCCACCGCCACGGCCCGGTTGAGGGCGACCACCGGGGTCGGCGTGATCAAGCTCAGCCGGCGGTAGAGCTCGGCGATCTGCTTCCAGTCGGTGTCGGCGGCAGTCGCGGCTGTCGCATGGCAGGCCGCAATGGCTGCTTGGATCTGGTACGGGCCGGGTCGCCGCCTTCGCAGCACGTCGTCGAGTACGGCGACGCCTTCCGCGATCTTCTCGCCGTCCCAGCTGGCGCGGTCCTGCTCTTCGAGGGGGATGAGTACGCCGTCGCCGTCCAGCCTCGCCGTACTCCTGGCATCGTGCAGCAGCATCAGCGCGAGCAGGCCGAGTGCTTCCGGCTCGTCCGGCATCAGGTGCGCGAGGATCCGGGTCAGGCGGATCGCCTCGGCACTGAGGTTCCGGCGTACGAGGTCGGCACCGGCGCTGGCGGAGTACCCCTCGTTGAAGAGCAGGTAGAGCACGGCGAGGACGGATGGGGTTCGCTCGGGGAGGAGCTCAGCCGGTGGCATGCGGTACGGGATCGCGGCGTTCTTGATCTTCTGCTTCGCGCGCCCGAGTCGCTTGGTCATGGTCTCCGGGCTGACGAGGAAGGCGCGCGCGATCTCCGCGGTACTGAGCCCCGCGAGCGTTCTCAGCGTCAACGCGACCCGTGCCTCCATTGCCAGCGCGGGATGGCAGCAGGTGAACATCAACCGCAACCGATCATCCGGTACGGCGCTGTCGTCGACCGCTGGTTCGTCGGACATCGCTGCCACCTCCCGCAGCTTGGCAGCGCCTACCGCCGCACGGCGCAACCGATCGATCGCGCGGTTGCGGGCCGTCGTGGTCAGCCAGGCGCCGGGCCGATCGGGAATCCCGTCTTGTGGCCACCGCTCCAAGGCCGTCGCGAACGCATCCTGCGCGCATTCCTCGGCCAGGTCCCAGTCGCCGGTCATCCGGATCAAGCAGGCGACCAGCTGGCCCCACTCGTCCCGGAAAGCCCGCGCGACGGCTTCTTCGGTCACGTGATGTTGGGTTGCGGCCCGGCCAGCACCGGCCGGATCTCGATCGTGCCGTAGCGCGCGGCGGGGTGTTTCGAGGCGATCTCGATCGCTTCGTCAAGGTCGGCGCAGTCGATCAGGACGAAGCCGCCGACTTGTTCCTTGGTCTCGGCGAACGGTCCGTCGGTGAGCAGGACCTCTTGGTCGCGGACCCGGAGCGTGGTGGCGTCGGTGGGCGGCGCGAGTCCGGCGCCTCCTTCGATCACGCCCCGTTGCTCCATCTCCTCCGACCAGCCTTCGCAGCCGTCCTGAGCGTGGACGGCCGCCGATTCGTCGCCGCAGATCAGCAGTAGGTACTTCACGAGCCTCCTCCATACCCGACCGACGAACGGCCAGGCCCCATCCGGACAACTCTCTGCAGAAGCCTAAGCTGCCCCAGTGAATCTCACCCGCTCGCTGACACCGGAAGTACTGCTCAGACCTGTCGAACCCAGCGACGCCGGCACGTTTTGTGAAGCGCAGTGGCGCAGCCGTGAGCAGCTGGCGCCGTGGGAACCGAAGCGCGCGCAGGAGTGGTACGACCCCGACTTCCAGGCCGCACGGTTCCAGGACCTGCGCTCCAGTGAGAACACCGTGCCGTGGGTGCTGATGGCCGGCGACCGGCTGGTCGGGACGGCCACGTTGTCGAACATCGTTGCTCGTTCATGGCGCAGCGGTGACCTCGGCTACTGGATCGACGTCGCCGAAGTGGGGCGGGGCCTGGCTTCGGCGGCTGTTGCGGCCGTGTGTGCGATCGCCGACTCCGAGCTGCTGCTGCACCGGATCGCAGCAAGTACCAGCATCGAGAACGCAGCGTCGCAACGCGTCCTCACCAAGAACGGCTTCGAGCAGTACGGACACGCTCGCGACTATCTGCACATCAACGGCGCCTGGGGTGACAGCTACCTTTACCAGCGCATCCTCAACGACCGTGCCCCCGGCGAGCCACCCGCCTGACCACTCGTCCACGGACCCTCATTCGATCAGGTCCGGGTCGAACATGAACTTGCGGACGTCCTGCGCGCAGCGGCAGGCGACCGCGATCTTTGCGGCCCACTCCAGGGCTGCCTCCCGGGTGGGTACGTCGACGACCAGCACGCCGCCGATGAGTTCCTTGCTCTCCGGGTACGGGCCGTCGGTGACCAGTCCGTCGGTGTCCACCACGGCGTGTTCCACGTCGTCGTTCTCGTAGTCCAGCCCGCCGCCGAACAGGAGCACCCCGGCGTCCTTGGCCTCCTGGACCACCGCGTGGGCGGCCTTGCCCACCTCGGGGAAGTCCTCCGCGGGGATGTGGTCCATCGCGCCCTTCTCGAACGAGATCAAGTACCGCGTCATCTCATCACTCCTTGTCCCCGGCGACCTACCTCCGGCCACCTCTCACCCCTGCTACGAACGACTTGCCCCGGATCCGACAGGCTACCGCCAGAAATTTCCCAAGGAACCTCCGCCGGCCCCCACCCTGTGGATGACCATGAACGCTTAAGGGAACATATGTTCTAATGGATCCAAGGGTTGCAGGGTAGGAGGAAACGTCATGAGAGAAGCAGCGGATGGGGTGGGATAACCCGCCCATCCCGTGGTCTGAGCTGGAGCGGAAGCTGTCGGATCGGACCAGGCCGGCGCCGGCTGCCGGCGAGCTCGATGCGGATGGTGGTGACGGGCCCGCCTGGTCGCGCCACCGCGCGCCGTACGAGCCGGATCCGGTCAGCCGGCCCACCCGGCCGGAGGGTCCGGTGGTGCCTTATGCGGAGTTGCACTGCCATTCGTTCTACAGCTTCCTCGACGGCGCCTCGGCTCCGGAGGATCTGGTCGAGGAGGCGATCCGGCTCGGGCTGCACTCACTCGCGCTGACCGATCACGACGGGTTCTACGGTGTGGTCCGGATGGCCGAGGCGGCGGAGGAGTACGACGACCTCGGCACGGTCTTCGGCGCCGAGTTGTCGCTGGATCTCACCAAACCGCAGAACGGGATGGCCGATCCCGAGGGAAGTCATCTGCTGGTGCTGGCGCGTGGTCAGGAGGGGTACCACAAGCTCGCCGGGGCGATCACGGAGGCGCAGTTGAGAGGCCAGGAGAAGGGCCGTCCGGTCTATCACCTGGAGGAGCTCGCCGAGGCCGGTGGCGAGGACTGGTTCATCCTCACCGGCTGCCGCAAAGGGCTGGTCCGGCGTGCGCTCGAGCTGGGCGGTCAGGCCACCGGCCCGGCGGCGGCCGCGCGCGAGCTGGACCGGCTGGTCGCGCTGTTCGGCCGGGACCGGATCGCGGTCGAGCTGATCGACCACGGCCTCCCGACGAACACGCTGGACAACGACGTACTGGCCAGGCTCGCCGCCGACGCGGGCCTGCCGGTCATCGCGACCAACAACGTGCACTACGCCGCGCCCAGGCGGCATCGGCTGGCCGGCGCGATCGCCGCGGTGCGGGCCCGGCGCAGTCTCGACGCGATGGACGGCTGGCTGCCGCCGTCGGGCGCCGCGCATCTGCGATCCGGGGCCGAGATGGCCGCCAGGTTCCAGCGGTACGACGGTGCTGTCGCGCGTACGGTCGAGATCGCGGCGCAGCTCGGGTTCAGCCTGCGCAAGGCCAAACCGAACCTGCCGGATCAGAAGGTCCCGCCCGGGCACGACGCGATGTCCTGGCTTCGGCAGTTGTGCGCGGAGGGTGTTGAGCGTCGTTACGCGGGCACGCCCCGGCACGCGGACGCGCTGGAGCGGGTGGACCGGGAGCTGGGGGTGATCGAGACCCTGAAGTTCCCGGGCTACTTCCTGATCGTGTACGACATCGTCCAATTCGCTAAGCAGGAGGGCATTCTCTGCCAGGGCAGGGGATCCGCGGCGAACTCGGTGGTCTGCTACGCCCTGGGCATCACCGCGGTCGACCCGGTGAAGTACAAGCTGCCCTTCGAGCGATTCCTGTCGGCCGCGCGCGACGAAGAGCCCGATATCGACGTCGACTTCGACTCCGACCGCCGCGAAGAGGTCATTCAATACGTCTACAAGAAGTACGGCCGCCGCAACGCTGCCCAAGTGGCGAACGTGATCACCTACCGGCCGAAGCTGGCCGTCCGCGATATGGCGAAGGCGCTCGGCTTCTCGACCGGTCAGCAGGACGCGTGGTCCAAACAGGTCGACGCCTGGGGTGCCGTGCGCAGCAGCGTCGATCACGACATCCCGCCACCGGTGGTCCAGTTGGCCGAGGAGCTGCTCAAGTTCCCGCGCCATCTCGGGATCCACTCCGGTGGCATGGTGCTGACCGATATCCCGGTCGGCACGGTGGTCCCGATCGAGCACGCCCGGATGGAGAACCGGACCGTGCTGCAGTGGGACAAGGACGACTGCGCCTGGATGGGCCTGGTGAAGTTCGACCTGCTCGGCCTCGGCATGCTCGCCGCCCTGCAATACGCGATGGACACGGTTCGGGAGTTCCTCGGCGAAGACTGGAATCTGGACACCCTGCCCAAGGAGGAGCAGGGGGTGTACGACCAGCTCTGCAACGCCGATTCGGTCGGCGTGTTCCAGGTCGAGAGCCGTGCCCAGATCGGCACCCTGCCCAGACTCCGGCCGCGCTGTTTCTATGACCTCGCGATCGAGGTGGCGCTGATCCGGCCTGGTCCGATCCAGGGCGGTGCCGTGCATCCGTTCATCCGCCGCAAACTCGGGGAAGAGAAGGTCAGCTATCTGCATCCGAAACTCGAGCCGGTGCTGGAGCGCACGCTCGGGGTGCCGTTGTTCCAGGAGCAGCTGATGCAGATCGCGATGGAAGTCGGCGGCTGCACCGGCGAGGACGCGGACCTGCTGCGCCGGGCGATGGGTTCCAAACGCGGTGTCGAGAAGATCGAGTCGCTGCGGACCAAGCTGTACGACGGCATGGCGTCGAACGGGATCACCGGCCCGGTCGCCGACCAGATCTACGAGAAGATCGAGGCCTTCGCGAACTTCGGATTCGCCGAGTCGCACTCGATCAGCTTCGCGTTGCTGGTCTATTCGAGCACGTGGTTGCGGTTGCACTACCCGGCCGCGTTCCTGGCGGCGCTACTCCGGGCCCAGCCGATGGGGTTCTACTCGCCGCAATCCCTGGTGGCCGACGCCCGCCGCCACGGCGTACAGGTCCATCGCCCTGACATCCACCTCTCCGGCGTCCATGCCGGGCTGGAGGTCCTTGCCGTGGGCAACAACGCTCCCACCGGGAACGACGCCTGCCTGGAGCGGGAGCAACCCCCGATCGGGAAGTTCGACGCGAAGGCCATCTTCGATTCCGACGTCCATCGCCGCGACGGCGCCTTCGCGGTCCGCCTCGGTCTGGCCGGAGTGAAGTCGATCGGCCTCAAGCCCGCCACCACCATCGTCGAGGAGCGCGAACGCAACGGCCCGTATGGCGATCTGTCCGACCTGGTACGACGTACCGGTCTGACCACGACTCAGGTCGAAGCACTCGCGACGGCTGGTGCGTTCGACTCGTTCGGGCTGTCGCGCCGCCAGGCTCTCTGGATCGCGGGTCGTGCCGCCGAGGAGCGCCCGGGCCATTTGTCCGGCGTGAGCAGCGTTGGCCCGCCGCCGATGCTGCCGGGTATGACCGAGGTCGAGACCACGATGGCCGATCTCTGGGCCACCGGCATCTCCCCGGAGGACCACCCGATCCGCCATGTCCGCGCCGCCTTGAACGCCCGCGGCGTGCTGCGCGCCGACCAACTCAAGACGGCACCCGCCGGGGATCGCGTCCTGGTCGGGGGAGTGGTGACCCACCGCCAGCGCCCCGCCACCGCGGCCGGCGTGACCTTCCTCAACCTCGAGGACGAGACCGGCATGATCAACGTGGTCTGCGCCGTCGGCGTCTGGAACCGCTATCGCCGCGTCGCCCGCGAAGCCTCCGCCATGGTCATCCGCGGCCGCATCGAGCGTTCCAAAGGCGTCACCAACCTAGTCGCCGACAAACTAGAACGCCTCCCGTTGGCCGCCCGCACCACCTCCCGCAACTTCCGCTAACCGGTGGAGGTGTCAGCCCGTGAGGCCGAGCTGAGCCAACATCCCGGTCGAGTCGAAGTACGCATGCTCCGCCACGATCAGGTCGTCTGTGCCGAGGGTCCAGAAGATCCCCATGTCCACGGCGAAGGTCTTGCCGGTGGCGGGGATCTCACCGTCGGGCCCGGGCATTGGGCCTGTCATGGTGCCGGTGGCGTGCAGCTCCCAGCCGATGGCTCCGCTTCCCACGACCGGATCCCCGGTCAGGGTCCAGACCATGTCGGGGAACGCCCGCCGGAACGCCGAGCCGACCGCGAGCACGGTCTCCCGGCCCTTCATCGGCTCGGGGGACATCGGATCCACGAGGACCACGTCGGCGGCGTAGAAGACCCCGAGGGCGGCGGCGTCGCCGGAGTTGTAGATGTCGACGTACTTCCGAACCAGATCTGCGTCAGTCATGAGTCGTCTCCCCGTGGTCGAACTGAATCGATGTCCTCAAATCTGGTCCGCAGTTGGGGGCTCGTCCATTCCAGAAACCTGGCAACTCGGCGCCGGCGTCGATACCGTTGAACGTGTCTCGGGGTCTGGAGGCCAGGTGACACGGCTATCGATGGATGAGGCGAGCATCCGGATCCGCCAGCTCGCCCGCGCGGGGCTCGATACCCACGCGTTCTTCGAGGCGGCGGGCGACACGGTGAGTCGCGCCGTCCCGGTCGGCGGCGCGCCACCGTTCTGGAACACCATCGACCCCTCGTCCCACCTGATCACCAGCGTCCACTTCGACGGCGAGTGCTTTTTCGACCTTGCTGGTCAACTCGAGTGGGAGTACGTCGCGGATGACGTGAACAAGACCGCCGACGTCCTCGCGAGCGCTCGGGGTGTCCAGACGCTTCATCAAGTGACCGGCGGGAGCCCCGAACGCAGCCCGGTCTTCCGTGAGTACCTGCGACCGCACAGCATCGAGCAAGAGGTCGCCGTGGCGCTGCGGGCAAGAACCGGCGAGGCCTGGGGATCCCTGCGCCTCAACAGGTGTGCCGGCCAGGCCACGTTCAGCGCCGTTGAGCTCGACTTCCTGTGCTCAGTGAGCCCGCACCTGGCGGAGGGGTGCGCCGCGGTCTGCTGCTGGGCGAAGCCCTTGAGCCCGACTGACCCGATGGGCCCGGCCTGGTGGTCATGGGCGAGGGTCTCTCGGTTGAATCCGTCTCCCCAGAGGCAGAACACTGGCTGAAAGAGTTGAGCGGAGAGCACGAGGGCACACCGGCCGCGCTCTTGTCGGTCGCAAGTCGGGCCACTGGCCCGGTCGGACCGGCCCTGGCCCGGGTCCGCACCGAATCGGGTAGGTGGCTCGTCCTCCATGGAACGTCGATCACGACGCCGGCGGGCCCCCGCGCGGCAGTCATCATCGAACCTGTTGCCCGGGCGCGGATCGCGAGCGTGCTGATGGCGGCCTACGGGCTCATCGACCGAGAACGTGAGATCACGAGGCTGGTGCTCATGGGTCGGTCCACCGCGCAGATCGCTGACGATCTTGTGATCGCCCCGGTCACGGTGCAGCAGCACCTCAAGAGCATCTTCGCGAAGACTGGCGTCCACAGTCGCCGGGATCTGGTTTGCACCGTGTTCGTCGACCACTACGACCCACGGGTGCACGACAACGAGAACCGACGGATTACTGCCCGACCGTCACGCGGTGCTCCCGCGCCGCTCAGCGACTGACGCAAAGAACGACGCCACCTGCTGGCCGACTGGCGCTGACGCACCTACTCTCGGGAAGGAGTGACCGTAAGGCTGGGGGCCGCTGATCCGCCGGGAGGGGCGATGGTCGGCATGGAGGGGACTGCCGGAGTCGTGCACGCAGAGGGCGTCGTACGCGTCTATGGCGAGGGTGACACCGCCGTCCGCGCGTTGCACGGCGTCGACGTACAGATCGAGTCTGGGCAACTGACAGCGGTGATGGGCCCGTCGGGCTCGGGCAAGTCGACGTTGATGCACATCCTGGCCGGACTGGACCGCCCGACGTCGGGTTCGGTGCGGATCGACGGTACCGAGATCACCACGCTCGGCGACGATGCGCTGACCAAGCTGCGCCGCAAGCACATCGGATTCATCTTCCAATTCTTCAACCTGCTCCCGATGCTGAACGCCCGCGACAACGTCCTGATGCCGCTGACGATCGCCGGTGCGAAGCCCGACTCGCAGTTCTTCGCCGAACTGATCGAGCGGGTCGGACTCGCTGATCGGCTGCACCATCGGCCGGCCGAGTTGTCCGGTGGCCAGCAGCAGCGCGTCGCGATCGCGCGAGCGTTGGTGTCCCGGCCGACGGTGGTGTTCGCCGACGAACCGACTGGCAACCTGGACTCCCGGACCAGCGGCGAGATTCTCGACCTGATGCGCGGCTCCGTCGACGAGTACGGCCAGACCACGGTGATGGTGACGCACGACGCGAAGGCTGCCGCGATGGCGGATCGGGTGCTCTACCTGGCTGACGGCCAGATCGTGAAGGAGACCGGCCAGTCCAGCCAGCACGACATCCTGCGGACCATCGACACTTTGGACCTGCAGTGATCCGGTTCGCGTTGAAGGGCCTGCTGGCCCGCAAACTCCGTACGGCGCTGACCGCGATCGGCGTCGTCCTCGGTGTGTCCCTGATCTCCGGCACCTACGTGCTGACGGACTCCATCTCGAGCGCGTTCGACTCGATCTTCGCCGAGAACTACCGGAACACCGACGTCACGATCACCGGCAAGACCGCCTTCGTGCCGTCCGATGACGGGACCGTCGTCGCGCCGCCGTTCCAGGCTGGCCTATTGCCGCAGGTGCGTGAGCTCCCGGAGGTCGGCGCGGCCAGTGGCTCGGTCGTCGGATCGGCGCAGATGATCGGCCGGGACGGTAAGGCGATCACCACCATGGGCCCGCCGACCCTCGGCTTCAGCGTCGATGCGGCCCAGCCGCAGTTCAACTCGCTCACCCTGGTCAGCGGTGTCTGGCCGGTGGCGAACGAGGTGGTCATCGACACCACGACGGCCCAGAAGCAGGGTTTCGGCGTAGGTGACACGATCGGCATCCAGGCACGCGGCGCCGCGCGGCAGATGCGGATCACCGGGCTGGTCCGGTTCGGCGAGGTCGCGTCCATCGGCGGTGCGACGCTGGCGGGCTTCGAGTTGGGCACCGCACAGCTGTTGTTCGAGAAGGCTGGACAGCTGGACCAGATTCTCATCGCCGCCAAACAAGGCGTCGACAGTCAGCAGTTGGTCGCTGCCGTGGAACGGATCCTGCCGTCGGCGACCCAGGTCAGGACCGCCGAGGAGCAGGCCACCCAGGACTCCGCCGGTACCACAAGCTTCATCGGCTTCCTGCAGACGTTCCTGCTGGTCTTCGGCGGGATCGCGCTCTTCGTCGGCTCGTTCGTGATCGCGAACTCGCTGTCCATCACGATCGCCCAGCGCACCCGCGAGTTCGCCACCCTGCGAACGCTGGGCGCGTCCCGTCGCCAGGTCCTCGGCTCGGTGGTGCTCGAAGCCTTCGTGACCGGCCTCGTTTCGTCGGTCGCCGGGCTGTTCTTCGGGTTGGCGATCGCGACCGGCCTGTTCAAGCTGTTCGACTCGGTCGGCCTCTCGATGCCGAACAACGGGCTCGTCTTCCAGACCCGGACGATCGTGGTCGCGATCCTGGTCGGGGTGGTGGTCACGGTGCTGGCGAGTCTGCGGCCGGCGTGGCGGGCGACCCGGGTGCCGCCGATCGCCGCTGTCCGCGAAGGCGCGACACTGGCGCCGGGCAGGCTGCACCGCTATCGCCCGGTCGGAGCCGCCGTACTCGCAGTGGCCGGCGTTGCCTGCGTCCTGGCCGGGCTCTTCGTCGACGGACTGGCGACGCGGACGTTGCTGTCGTTGCTCGGGGCCGGCGTACTGCTGCTCTTCATCGGTACCGCCTTGTTCTCGTCCCGTCTCGTGCGACCACTGGCCGCGGTGGCGGATCCGGTCGCCCGCTGGGCGGTGGTGGTGTTGACGGTGATCGCCTGGCCGTTCTTCTTGCTGCCGCTGTGGCTGATCCGCCGCCTCTTCCGACGGCCGGCCGCGTTCCCCGGCGTACTCCCTGACCGGCCCGCTGTCGCGATCGGCGGCCAGAACAGCCGCCGGGACCCAGCCCGTACGGCGTCGACCGCGGCGGCCCTGATGATCGGGCTGGCACTCGTCACGTTGGTCGCCACGTTGGGCGCCGGGATCATCAAGCCTTTCGAGGAGGCGGTCGACGGGATCTTCAGTGCCGACTACGCGATCACCGCGCAGAACAACTTCAGCCCATTGCCGCCGACCGTAGCCGCCGCTGTTTCCAAAGTGCCGTCGATCGCGGAATTGACCAGCGTCCGCGGCGGCCAGGCCCGTGCCTTCGACAAGACCATCTCGATCACGGCCGTCGACAAGACGGCTCCCGAGTTGCTCAGGTTCGACTGGCGTTCCGGCTCGCAGGAGTCGCTCGGTCAGCTGGAACCGGACGGCGCCATCATCAACGCCGAGTACGCCGATGAGCACTCGCTCTCGCTGGACTCACCGCTCGAGCTCGAACTGGTCACCGGCGAAGTGGTGCGACTCCGGGTGCGCGGGATCTTCCGCCCGCCCGCGGGTGGATCGCCGTTCGGGAGCGCGACGATGGCGACCACCACCTTCGACGGTGTCAGCCCGCAGCCGCAGAACATCTACACCTTCGTCAACATGCGCGGCGGCGTCACACCCGAGAACACGGCCGCCCTCGGCGCGGCGCTCACCACCTTCCCGAACGCCAAGGCGCTGACCCGCGACCAGTTCAAGAAGGCGCAGACCGACAGCGTGAAAGGGATCCTGAACGTCCTGTACGTCCTGCTCGCGCTGTCGGTCCTGGTGAGCCTGTTCGGCATCGTCAACACCCTCGTGCTGACCGTCTTCGAACGCACCCGCGAACTCGGCATGCTTCGCGCGATCGGCCTGACCAGGGGCCAGGTGAAGCGGATGATCCGCCAGGAAAGCGTGATGACCGCCCTGATCGGCGCCGCCATCGGCATCGTTCTCGGCCTGGGCCTCGCCGCCCTCCTGGCCGCGCGCCTGGACGAGATCACCTTCACCGTCCCAACCGGACAACTGGTGATCTTTGCCGTCGTATCCGTCGTCGTCGGCATCTTCGCCGCCATCTGGCCCGCCCGCCGAGCCGCCCGCCTCAACCCCCTCGAAGCCCTCCAATACGAGTAGCCCGGTCAGGGGAGGCGGCCGTCTGCGTGGAGGGTGTCGAAGACGAGTTGGTCCGCGAGTGAGACGCGATCGCGCTGGGCGGAGCGGAACCACGCCTTCTCGTCGATCTCGCGGACCAGGGTCTCGGCATCACTTTCGCCTGGCTCGCGATGTCCGCCGGGGAAGTAGAAGAGCTCGCGCCCGTGGGTCCGCGTCACCAGCACCTGGCCGTCGCGGACCAGCACCCAAGCGACCTTCTCCGGCACACCAATCCCCATGCGCCGGAGGCTAACCCCCGGCGCCGACAATTCCAGACCGTAGGATCGGGGTATGGCGCTGATTCACCGGGCTCAGATTCGGCCGACGAAGATGGAACTGATCGGTGGATGGCTTCCGAGCCAATCCTGGTACGCCGGTGGGGGACAGCCTGAGGTGCAGCCGTTGGGGTCGTATCGGTTCGACGATCCGGCTGGTGAGGTCGGCATCGACAGCCATCTGGTCCGTGCCGATGGTGCCCAGATCCTGCACGTGCCGATGACCTATCGCGCCGCGCCGCTGGCCGGCGGTGAGCCCTGGTTGATCGGCACCACGGAGCACACGGTCCTGGGCAAACGCTGGGTCTATGACGCTTGCGGGGATCCCGTCTATGCGAATGCCCTGGCCGCCGCGATCCTGGCAGGCGGCGCGCAGGCCGAGGAGTACTTCGAGATTGACGGACGCCGTGAATCCCGGACGTCGACGGCTCACGTGACCGGAAGTGGCGACAGCGCTCGGGAGCTCGACACCGTCGACAAAGTCGCAGACCTGTCGTGTACGACCGATGGCGTGGTGACGACCATCCGCGCAACCGGCTGGGAGCTCAGGATCCTTCGGGTGATCGACCCGAAGGCGGACGCCGGTGGTGAATACACCCTCACTGGCACTTGGTCCGACCAGGAAACACCCGCACTCCTCGCAACCGCCCGCCTGAGCTGACCGGGCCGCCGGGCGCAACCACTTCGCCCGTTTCAGGCGCGGTGCTTTGTGTAGGTGGCTGTGCGGGGGCCGGGACGGAAGCCGATGCTCTGGTAGAGCTTTGCGGCGACCGGGTAGGCGTCATCGCCGCGAGGGCAGACGATGGCCTGGGTGGCACCGGCTTCGCGGAGCGCGGTCAAGGCGGCGAGGTTCACCGCACTGGCCAGCCCTTGCCGCCGGTAGGCCGGTGCGCAGCCGACGGGTTCGATCAGGCCGGCCTTGTTCCGCTCGTCGAACCAGGCCAGCGAGGTGGCGACGAACTCGCCGTCCTCCTTCTCCACCACCCAGTCGAGGTCCACGCGATAAGGCCAGGCATCCATCACCGACTGGTAGCCGGCGACCGAGACGTTCGAACCGAATTCGGCCCACGCCGCCAAATGACCCGCGGTACGACGTACAGCCTCGTCGGGCCGAACGTGGCGAAGCGTGAACCCCGCGGGCAATGCCGGGATCTCGAGCTCGCCGAGCGGCCGATGGTGATGGGTGAAGAAGGGAGCAGCCTGGTCTTCCTGATAACCGGCGTCGGTCAGCGAGGACGTCAAATGCGCTTCAGGCTCCAACACCATGCAGTTCAGTTCGCGTGCCGACGTCGTCGACTCGAACCAGGCGAGGACCTCCGCCGCCAGGTCCGGTCGGCCGGGGTCGACGACCAGTGAGAGGTGGGCGGGGAGTTCGGACCAACCCCACGCCACCACGTTGCCGTCGTCTTCCCAGAGCGCGGTCGAGCCGGTGTCGGGGACGGCATTCCGCTGCCAGGCGAGATCGCCGATATGCCAGCGCGATTCCAGCGACCACAGGCGTTGGGTCATTTCCTGCATCGCCCGCAGGTCGGCGACGGTCGTGCCCGGCCGGCTTCGCATCCGCACTCCTCATCGAAGGTGACGGCTCAGCCTGGCGGCGGGACCACGTCAGCTCAACCGGATATTTGGTCACAAGGGACCGATGAAGGGCGACACGCCGGGTCACAAGGGCCCGATGAGTGGGGGAGGAAGCGGGGGAGGGCGTTAGGGGAGGTGGCTGGTGCCGAGGACTTCGGGGAGGGCGCCTTCGATGAAGTCGGACGGGAAGCCGCGGACGAAGCCGGTGGCGGCTTCGAGGCGGGCGATGGCGTCGGGTGGCAGTTGTACGTCGAGGGCGCCGAGGTTGTCGCGCAGGCTCTCGACTCGGGTGGCGCCGAGGATCGGGTGCACGCTGGACGACTTGGCCATGGTCCACGCGATTGCTACCTGGGACGGGGTGGCGCCGACCTTGGCCGCGACCTCCCGCACGGCCTCGATGACCTTGCCTTCGGGGGAGTCCGGCGCCGCGTCCGACCGGCCCGCCAGACTGCCGTGTGCCAACGTGGCCCACGCGGCCACGGATAGGCCGAGGCTCTCGGCCATTGGCAGCAGCTCGCGCTCGATGTCGCGGTTGAGCAGGCTGTACGGCACCTGCAGTCCGGCGAACGGCGTCCAGCCCCGCCATTCGGCCAAGGTGTTGCCTCGGGCAACGACCCAGGCGGGCGCGTCGGAGATGCCGACGTACAGCACCTTGCCGGCCCGGACGGCGTCGTCGAGCGCGCGCATCGTCTCCTCGATCGGGGTGTGCCGGTCCCACAGGTGCACCCAGTAGAGGTCGAGATAGTCCGTGCCGAGGCGTTGCAGGCTTTGCTCGAGGGCGAGCGTGAGGTTCTTGCGGTGATTGCCCGCGGCGTTCGGGTCGGACGCGTCGCGGCTGAGGGTGTACTTGCTGGCGAGCACGAACCGATCCCGCCGGCCCTCGATCGCCTGGCCCGTCACCAGTTCGCTACCACCAAGGTCGTAGTAGTCCGCCGTATCGAGCACATTGCCGCCCGCTTCGGCGTACAGGTCAACGATCTTGCGGGCCTCGGCGGGATCGGTCTGGTGGCCGAACCGCATCATGCCGAGGAAGAGCTCGGAAACGCGCAAGCCGGTCCGGCCCAGAAGCTTGTATTGCATAGCAGTCCTCACCACTAGAAGAGATGTCCGTGCAGGAACGTCCGTACGCCGGCGCGCACGGAGTCGACGATCTCGGCCTCCGTGCGGGTGGTGCGTCGGCGTGGTGGACCGTCGGGGAAGATCAGTACGCCGAAGTGCAGCGCCGCCCGTTCGGGATCGTCGATCTTGAGCAGGCCGTCCGCGCCGAGCCGGGCGAATCGCTCAGCCAGCGCGCGCCGGACCCGGAGCGGCCCGGTCTCCTGCCAACTGTCGATGGCGGCCTGCGGAATGTGCTCGAGTTCGGCGTTGATCTGACGCAGCAAGGCCGAGTGGTCGGCGAAGTCGGGGATCGGCGTCAGCCACGCGACCCCGAACTCGAAAAGGTCGGTCTCGAGATCGGTCACCTTGTGCAGATACCGCTCGATCAACGCGATCTGCGCGGCCGCGACCCGGGCGGCGCTCTCCTGGATGACGGCCTGGAAGAGCTGGGCCTTATCGCCGAAGTGGTTGTAGATGGTCCGGCTCGACACCTGCGCGGTCGCGGCGATCGCGTCGATGCTCGCCCGGGTATACCCATCGCGAGCGAACACCGCTGTCGCCCCGGCCAGCATCGCCGCCCGCTTATCCGCCCTCGCCATCCCACATCACCCGATCCACTAGTACAACGCCCGTTGTAAACAATGCCACGACCGTTGTACTTTGACCAGGCGTCAGTGAAATCGGGAAGAGTGCTGGCGTTTGTTGACTAAGGCAACCAACCGGTGGTGAGGGTCAGGGGAGGTGGAGTTCGACGGTTTCGCCGGCGGCGATGGCTTCGGCGGTGTTGCGCCAGTTGCCGGTGACGCCGACGAGGCCCATTTGGCGGGTGAGCTCGGCCTCGATCTGCTCGACCGGTTTGTCGCCGTGGGATTCGGCGATCGCGTTGATGATCGCGGTCAGCCGGTCGCCGGCGCCGCCGAGCTTCTTCGCGGCCTGCCGGTCGATATTCGCCCGGGCCATCACAGTCCTCCTGAATTCCGGATATCCGGCTCCCATCATCCCTCATCCACCAAAGAGGCCGAGCCGAAGGTCTCGATCGGGTCACCCTCGACCGGTTGGGCGTAGCCGGGGCGCGGGATCGGGCGTTTGGGCAGGCAGTGGGCGCGGAACGCGTGCCTGCGCGCGGGACTGTCGGTGGGCCGAAGTACAGTACGGATCGGGACAGGGGCGTACGCGTTGCGCACAGGGGCAGTGGTGAAATCGGGAGGGTCTCGTGGCGGAGCTGGAAGTATCCGACCGGGTGCTGACGATCCCGAATGCGCTGAGCATGCTCCGACTGCTGGGCGTTCCGGTCTTCCTCTGGCTGATCCTCGGGCCGCAGGAGGACGGCTGGGCGATCGTCGTACTGATGATCTCCGGCTTCACCGACTGGGCCGACGGCCAGATCGCCCGGCGGATGAACCAGACCACCAGGCTCGGGCAGATGCTCGATCCGGTGGCCGATCGGCTCTACATCTTCGCGACCGTGCTCGGTCTGGCGTTGCGCGACATCATTCCGTGGTGGCTGGCGATCGCGCTGCCGTTGCGGGATCTGCTGCTGACGTTCACGTTGCCGGTGCTGCATCGGCGCGGGTTCAACGCGTTGCCCGTGCACTTCCTCGGCAAGGCCGCGACGTTCAATCTGCTTTACGCGTTTCCGCTGCTCCTGCTGGGCGACGGCGATGGCACGTTGAGCATGCTGGCCCGCGTGTTCGGCTGGGCGTTCGCGATCTGGGGCACCGGGTTGTACTACTGGGCGGGTGCGCTCTACTTCGCACAGCTCAAACACCTGGTGGAGACGGTGCCACCGTTATCCAAGGTGAGCCCGGCGCCAGGCTGAGCTTTGGCGACCGCACCGCATGCAAGGATGAACCAGTGACGCAGCAGCCTCCGCACCGCAACGGCGCCACGCCCCAGGCCGGATCGCCAGGCGCGCCGCCGGCAGGTCAGCCGCAGCGGCGACCCGACGCGTCGATGTCGCTGCTCAACAACCTGATGGCGCACCCACTCGATGAGGGGTACGCCGATGCCGCCCGCTCGCGTAGTCGCGATCCGGAGAAGGTGCGCCCGGTCGCGCAGCGAGTGCTCGGCGTGATCGCTATGGCGGCGGTCGGGTTGTTGCTCGCCACGGCCGCCGCGCAGAACTTCCGCACCGCGCCCGAGGCCGAGAAGCAGCGCAACCAGCTGATCACCCGGATCGACGACGCGGACGGCCGGTTGAACCAGCTGCGTGGTGAGCAGTCCAAACTGGCGAGCGAGGTTCGCGGTTTGCAGGCGAGCGGTCTGGGCAATTCGGCCGAAGGCACGCGATTGCAGCAGGAGCTCGACCAGCTGGAGCTGCAAACCGGATCGGTGCCGGTCAGCGGCCCGGGTCTGAAGGCCGTCGTCGACGACGCGAAGGACGCCACGAACAAACAAGGCCGCTTGCTGGACGTCGATCTGCAGCAGCTGGTCAACGGTTTGTGGACCGCCGGCGCCGAGGCGATCTCGGTGAACGGTCATCGCCTCACCTCGCTGACCGCGATCCGTGGCGCCGGTAGTGCCATCACTGTCGACTACAGTTCCCTGACCCCGCCGTACACCGTGCACGCGATCGGAGACCGGGCCACCATGCCGGCCCGCTTCGCGCAGAGCTCTGGTGGACAGTGGATGCAATATCTGGTCACGAATTTCGATGTCCGGATGACGATTACGACGGAGGACTCCTTGCTGGTGCCCGGCGATGCCACCATCGCGCTGCGATACGCGAAGGTGATGCCGCGATGATCGCCGTACTCGGTCTGGTCCTCGGCGTGGTGATCGGCCTGCTGGTCGCACCCGACGTACCGGAATGGGCGCAGCCCTATCTGCCGATCGCGGTCGTCGCCGCGCTGGACGCCGTCTTCGGTGCGCTCCGGGCCTTCCTGGACGGCATCTTCGACGACAAGGTCTTCGTCGTGTCGTTCATCTCCAACGTGTTGATCGCGGCCCTGATCGTCTACCTCGGCGACCAGCTCGGCGTCGGCTCCCAGCTGTCCACGGGCGTGGTGGTCGTGCTCGGCATCCGCATCTTCACCAACATGGCCGCGATCCGGCGCCACATCTTCCGGGCCTGACAGGACAGCGCTATGAGCGATACCAACGACACACCCAAGCAGCCGGACGGCACGAAACCCGAAGGCCCCGAGGTGCTGCCCGAGGTCCAGGCGGACGCGAGCGACCGGCACCCGGCCAAGCCCACGCCGATGCCCGGTCCCAAACCGCCGAACCTGGCCTGGCAGCGGATCCGCGCCGGGTTCAAGCCTTCGCGCGGCCAGGCCATCGTCGCCGTCGTGCTCGGGCTGGTCGCGTTCATGGCAGTCGTCCAGGTCCGGGTGAACCGGGCCGACGACGGTTATGCGAACGCTCGCCGCGAGGACCTGATCGCGATCCTCGATGGCCTCGGCAACTCCACTCGCCGGCTGGAGAGTGAGATCGTCGAGTTGCAGGCCCGCAAGGAGTCGCTCTCGTCCAGTGCGGACAAGACCGCCACCGCGCGCCAGCAGGCCGAGGAGCAGGCGAGGGTGCTGAGCATCCTCGCGGGTACGGCGAAGGCGCAGGGCCCAGGCGTGCGCATCACGCTGAACGATCCGGAGGACAAGGTCACCTCCAGCAATCTGCTCGACGCCATCGAGGAGCTGCGCGATGCCGGCGCGGAGGCGATCCAGATCAACGGCTCGGTCCGGGTGGTCGCCAGCACCGATCTGGTCGACGACTCGCCGGGTGTCCGGATCGACGGCGAGAAGGTCGGTTCACCGTACGTGATCGAGGCGATCGGTGATTCCCACAACCTCGCCGAGGCGGCCAATTTCCCCGGCGGTCTGATCAGCGAGATCGAGGGTCCGCAGGTCGGCGGCACTGCCGAAGTGACCGAGCTTCGTGTCATTCAGATCACCGCCTTGCACAGGCCCGAGGAGCATCGCTACGCTCGCCCGGCGCCCAGCCCGACCAGGTGATCGCGATCGCCTGAGCTGTCAGATTTCCAAGCCATTACAAGCTGTGCCAGTTCCACTGAGCGAAACGAGGACAACGGTGTACCCCGAAGACCTGAAGTACACGGCCGAGCACGAGTGGGTGAAGACGGGCGAGGGGCCGACCCGGGTCGGTATCACCGACTTCGCGCAGGACGCACTCGGTGACATCGTGTACGTCCAGCTGCCCGAGGTCGGCGCGAAGGTGCGGGCCGGTGACTCCTGCGGCGAGCTGGAGTCGACCAAGAGCGTGAGCGATCTGTACGCGCCCGTCAACGGCACCATCGTCGCCGTGAACGAGGCGCTCTCCGACCAGCCCGACCTGGTGAACAGCGACCCGTACGGCGAGGGCTGGCTGCTCGACATCGACGTGGAGGACCCCGAAGAGGTCGAGGCGCTGATGGACGCGGAGACCTACCAGGGACAGCTCGAGCAGAACTGATAGGTTTGCCGGACCTCAACCGCTGGTTGAGGGTTGAGGTCCGGCATACCATCGGCACTCTCGCTAAGCAGTTCCCATATCCGGGCGAAACACCGCTTCACGGCGATCTGGAGGATGACAGCATGCCGTTCTGCAACCAGTGCGGGCACGAGAATTCCGAGGGCAGCCGGTTCTGCTCGCAGTGCGGATCGATGCTCCCTGGCGCTGACCGCCCGGTGACGCCGCCCGGGGTCAGCGACACCGCGATGCTGACCGCCATCGGCGCCGAACCGGACACCGAGCGTTTCGACTCCGGCGAGCAGTTGTCCGATGAGGACGAGGCCGCCGTCAACGCGCTGCCGGCCGGATCGGCGCTGCTGATCGTGCAGCGCGGTCCGAACGCGGGCAGCCGGTTCCTGCTCGACACCGATGTCGTGACCGCGGGTCGGCACCCCGACAGCGACATCTTCCTGGACGACGTCACCGTCTCCCGCCGGCACGCGGAGTTCCGCCGCGAGGGCGCGGGCGTCAAGGTCCGCGACGTGGGCAGCCTGAACGGCACCTACGTGAACCGCGACCGCATCGACGAGCTCTCCCTGGCGAACGGGGATGAGGTCCAGATCGGCAAGTACCGCCTGGTCTACTACGCCAGCGGCCAGTGAGGTGACCAGCGGCAGTCCGCAGCCGGGTTTCAGCATCGGAGAGGTGCTGGCTCGGCTCAGTCCCGACTTCGAGGAGATCTCGATCTCGAAGATCCGCTTCCTGGAAGCGGAGGGCCTGGTCGAGCCGGCCCGGACCTCGTCGGGCTACCGCCGTTTCACCGAACAGGATGTGGCGCGGCTGCGCTACGTCCTGTCGGCGCAGCGCGACCACTACCTGCCGCTGAAGGTCATCAAGGAACACCTCTCGGCGATGGACCGGGGCCTGCGCCCACCTGTTTTTGTCGCAGCCAACCCCGAGCCGCCGAGCGATTTGTCCGAGCCGGCGGATCTCCCGAAGCCGCATGACTTCAGCCCGCCGTCGACCGACTTGCGGTTGACCCGGGCCGAGTTGCTCACCGCCGCGGGGATCACCGCCGAGGTCCTCGGCCAACTCGAGAGCTACGGCCTGGTCATCGCGCGAGACGGCCACTACGACGGCGAGGCCCTGCTGATCGCCAAGACGGCCAGCGAGCTCGCGTCGTACGGCGTCGAGCCCCGGCACCTGCGTCCGTTCCGTACGGCGGCCGACCGGGAGATCGGTCTGATCGAGCAAGTGGTGAGCCCGCTCGCGCGCCAGCGTGGTGCCGAAGCCACCCGCAAGGCCGACGACACCGTCAAGGAACTCGCCGCTCTCTCGGTCCGCCTCCACGCCGCCCTCGTCCGCTCCGGCCTCAAACGCCCCCGCAACGCCAAACGCTGAATTTGTCCGCGGGCCACGCCAGGGCGGGCCGGGCCTTCCCGCTCGCAGAGTAGGCTGAAGATGTGCGCGAAGTCGACGTAGTCGGAGTACGGGTGGAAATGCCCTCGAGCCAGCCGATCGTCCTGTTACGGGAGGTCGGGGGCGAGCGCTACCTGCCAATTTGGATCGGAGCGGCGGAGGCGAGTGCGATCGCTTTCGCCCAGCAGGGCATGGAACCGCCCAGACCGCTGACCCACGACCTGTTCGCCTCGGTGATCGAATTACTCGGTCACCGACTTACGCAGGTCCGGATCGTGAACCTGAACGAGGGCGTCTTCGAAGCCGTACTGGTCTTCGACGACAAGACCGAGATCTCGGCCCGTCCCTCGGATTCGATCGCCCTCGCCCTGCGAACCGGCACCCCGCTGTTCTGCGCCGACGAGATCCTCGCCGAGGCCGGTATCCCCGTGCCCGAACTGGACTCCGCCGACGACGAGGTCGAAGAGGAAGAAGAGGTCGAGCGCTTCCGCGAATTCCTCGACCAAGTCTCCCCAGAAGACTTCGACAAAAGCTAACGCCCCGCAGCCGACGTCCGTCCCCCTCGGCGACGGTCGGACGCGGAATGCGGCTCACCAGGCGCGCGCCCTTTCCTTCTCCGCGAGTGGTCGAAGACCATCTGCGCCATCCCAGAAGGCGTTCGCGTCATCCCTGAACCATCCGCGAGTGGTCATCCTCTGAACCTCCCGCGAGTGGACGGGGCATGACGCGACCACTCGCGGCAGGAGGACGGCGGAGGGGTGACCACGGGGTTGCATTCATCGGTCCGAAACTGCCCTCTCGGCACAGCGGGCCGGCACAGGTCTGCGGCGGGAGAGGGCAGTTTCGGACCGATGAATGCAACACCCTCACCCTCAGGTAACGATTGAGGTTGGTTGCTGCGACACGCACGTCGCTCGATGCCCACGTCGTTGACCGGCCCTGTTCGGCGGCCTACCGTGAAGGAGTTGTGGGGTGTGTAACTCCACCGATGTGATCCGCTCCTTTCAGGCATCAGAACGGGTTTTCTAGGGAGGCTCTGGCGTGACACGCACCGGCGACACCGATGTGACGGCGCAGACCGTCGCACAAGAGAGGTCGGAAGCGCACGCCGAGGCCGCCGCGACCGCTGGCGTGCAGGGTCTGCTCTTCGACGATGACCTCTCACCGATGCCGGACGATGTCGGCTTCCGCGGTCCGACCGCGTGTGCCGCCGCCGGTATCACCTACCGCCAGCTGGACTACTGGGCCCGGACGGGTCTGGTGGCGCCGACGGTGCGCCCGGCGACCGGTTCCGGTACGCAGCGGCTCTACGGTTTCCGCGACGTACTGCTGCTCAAGGTGATCAAGCGGCTGCTCGACGCCGGTATCTCGTTGCAGCAGATCCGTACGGCGATCGCCCACCTGCGCGAGCAAGGCATGGACGATCTGACCCAGATCACGCTGATGAGCGACGGCGCGAGTGTCTACATGTGCACCTCGCCGGATGAGGTGATCGATCTGCTGGCCGGCGGTCAGGGCGTGTTCGGTATCGCGCTCGGCGGCGTCTGGCGTGAGGTCGAGGGCTCGCTGTCCGAGCTGCCGACCGAGCGGGTCGGCTCCGACAGTGACACCGCTCACCACAGCGACGAGCTGGCCGCCCGCCGCCGCGCGCGCATGACCGGCTGAACCAAGAACCAAACGCACCAAACGCACCAATCGAGCCTGCGCCGGATGACCGGTCGCAGGCTCGATGCTGGACCGGGCGGACCACGCTGGTACGCTCGGCTGGTAGTTGAAATGCCGCCGTGCACAGCACTCGGGAGAGTCTCAGGCGAACCAAAAGCCTGGGCGCCGAAGGGGCAATTCCTCCCCGGAACCTCTCAGGCCCATGGACCGGGTGCCACAGGCGACTCTGAAGTGGGTGCCCCCTGCCCGTGACAGAGGGGGAGGGCCACCAGCAGCACCGACATCCTTGTCAGCAGCAACGGAGCCTTCTCGATGACTGAAATCCACCCGCAGACCTCAGCCGTGTTCGCCGACCGGCACATCGGGCCCCGCCCGGACGAGATCGCGCGCATGGTGCAGACCCTGGGGTACGCCGATGTCGACGCCCTCGTCGACGCCGCCGTGCCCGCCTCGATCCGGTCGACCGAGGCGCTCCGGCTGCCCGAACCGGCCTCCGAGGTCGACGCCCTGACGGAGTTGCGAAGCCTTGCCGCCCGCAACAACATCGCGACCACGATGATCGGCCAGGGCTACTACGGCACCTTCACGCCGTCGGTGATCGTCCGCCGCCTCGTCGAGAACCCCGCCTGGTACACGGCCTACACGCCGTACCAGCCCGAGATCTCCCAGGGCCGCCTCGAAGCCCTTCTGAACTTCCAGACCGCCGTGTCCGACCTGACCGGCCTCCCCACCGCGAACGCGTCTCTCCTCGACGAGGGCACGGCCGCCGCCGAGGCGATGACGCTGGCCCACCGGTCGAACAAGAAGTCCAAGTCGAACCGCTTCCTGGTCGACGCCGACTGCTTCGCCCAGACCATCGCCGTCGTGCAGACGCGTGCGGAGGCGCTCGGCCTGGACGTCGTCGTCGCCGACACGTCGGACGGCATGCCCGAGGGCGACTACTTCGGCGTGCTCGTGCAGTACCCGGGCTCCGGTGGCGTCGTACGTGATCTCAAGCCGCTCGTCGACGCTGCGCACGAGGCCGGCGCGCTGGTCGCGGTGGCGACGGACTTGCTGGCGCTGACGTTGCTCGCTTCGCCGGGTGAGGCTGGTGCCGATATCGCGATCGGCTCGTCCCAGCGTTTCGGCGTGCCGCTGTTCTACGGCGGTCCGCACGCGGGCTTCATGTCGGTTCGCGCCGGGCTCGAGCGCTCGTTGCCCGGTCGCCTCGTCGGCGTCTCGCGCGATGTCGACGGTGCCCCGGCGTACCGGCTGGCGCTGCAGACCCGCGAGCAGCACATCCGCCGCGAGAAGGCCACCTCCAACATCTGTACGGCGCAGGTCCTGCTGGCCGTCGTCGCTTCGATGTACGCCGTCTACCACGGGCCTGACGGTCTGAAGGCGATCGCGGACCGGGTGCACGACCACGCGGACAACCTCGCCGCCTCGCTGCGTGCGGGTGGTGTCGAGGTCGTGCACGACGACTTCTTCGACACCGTGCTCGCGCGCGTTCCCGGCCGTGCGGCGGACGTGGTCGACAACGCCCGGCAGACCGGCATCTGGCTGCGTCTCGTCGACGCGGACCACGTCGGTATCTCCTGCGACGAGAAGACCGACGCCAGCGCGCTCGTCGGGGTGTGCCGCGCGTTCGGCGTCACCTTCGACGCCTCACTCACCGGCGCGAAGCTGCCGGCAGAGGTCACGAGGACCAGCGAGTACCTGACACATCCGGTCTTCAACACCCACCGCTCCGAGACGGCCATGCTGCGCTACCTGCGCAAGCTGTCCGACTACGACTACGCGCTCGACCGCGGCATGATCCCGCTCGGCTCGTGCACGATGAAGCTGAACGCCACCACCGAGATGGAGGCGGTCACCTGGCCCGAGTTCGCCGATCTGCACCCGTTCGCCCCGATCGAGGACGCGGCCGGTTACGTGAAGCTGATCTCGCAGCTCGAGCGCTGGCTGGCCGAGGTCACCGGCTACGCGAAGGTGTCGATCCAGCCGAACGCGGGCAGCCAGGGCGAGCTCGCCGGCCTGCTGGCGATCCGTTCGTACCACCTTGCCCAGGGCAACGAGAACCGCGACGTCTGCCTGATCCCGGCGAGCGCGCACGGTACCAACGCCGCCTCCGCGGTGATGGCCGGCATGAAGGTTGTTGTTGTCAAGGGCAACGAAGACGGCACGATCGACCTGGCCGACCTGCGCGCCAAGGCCGAGCAGCACCGGGAGAACCTGGCCGCGATCATGATCACCTACCCGTCGACCCACGGGGTCTACGAGGAGAGCGTGACCGAGGTCTGCCAGATCGTGCACGACCACGGCGGCCAGGTGTACGTCGATGGCGCCAACCTGAACGCTCTGCTCGGTCTGGCCAAGCCCGGCCAGTTCGGCGGCGACGTCAGCCACCTGAACCTGCACAAGACGTTCTGCATCCCGCACGGTGGCGGCGGTCCCGGCGTCGGCCCGGTGGCCGTTGCCGCGCACCTCGCGCCGTACCTGCCGAACCACCCGCTGCTGGAGCAGGCCGGGCCCGAGTCCGGCGTTGGCCCGATCAGCGCGGCGCCGTTCGGTTCGGCCGGTGTGCTCGCTATCTCCTGGGCGTACATCCGCATGATGGGTGCCGAGGGTCTGACCGCCGCGACCAAGGCCGCCGTACTGACGGCCAACTATGTGGCGAAGCGGCTCGAAGGCGCGTTCCCCGTGCTCTACACCGGGGAGAACGGCCTGGTCGCGCACGAGTGCATCCTCGACCTGCGCCCGATGACCAAGGAGACGGGTATCACCGTCGACGATGTCGCGAAGCGCCTGATCGACTACGGCTTCCACGCACCGACGATGTCGTTCCCGGTCGCGGGCACGTTGATGGTCGAGCCGACCGAGTCCGAAGACCTCGGTGAACTCGACCGCTTCTGCGACGCGATGATCGCGATCCGGCACGAGATCGACCGCGTGGTGGCGGGGGAGTGGCCGGCGGACGACAACCCGCTGGTCAACGCGCCGCACACCGCGTCGGCCGTGATCAACGACAAGTGGGACCACAAGTACACCCGCGAAGAGGCGGCGTTCCCGCAGTCGGTCGATCGGACCGCGAAGTACTGGCCGCCGGTGCGCCGGATCGACGGCGCGCATGGTGACCGTAATCTGATCTGCAGCTGTCCGCCGCCGGAGGATTTCGAGTGACTTTGGTACGACCTGACACCGCCGCCGCTCTCCTTCGGGAGGTGGCGGCGGTTCAGTCTGCGTCGCGCCTGCCGTCACTCGTGGCCGGCGTGGTGCGCGACGGCGAGCTGGTGTGGTCCGGCACGCGCGGGCGTTTTGCCAACAGAGCAGGCGCCTTGCCGAGTGCGGATACGCAGTACCGGATCGGGTCGATCACGAAGACGCTCACGGCAATCCTGGTGATGCAGTGCCGGGATGACGGCCTGCTCACGTTGTCCGACCCGATCGGCAAACACCTGCCGGGTATCGGCTACGGCCACCTGAGCATCCGGAACCTGCTCGCCCATTCCGGCGGGATGAACGCCGAGCCGGTGGGCGACTGGTGGGAGCGCAACCCGGGCGTTTCGTTCGAGGAACTCGCGTCCGCGTTGGACGAGTCGATCGCCGCGGGCGTACCGGACCGGCGGTTCCACTACTCGAACATCGGCTTCGGGTTGCTCGGTGAACTGGTCGCGCGGCTGCGTGGTTCGAGCTGGACCGAGTTGGCGCAGCGCCGGATTCTCGACCCGCTCGAGATGCGCCGTACGTCGTACTCGCCGGTTTTGCCTGCCGCAGAAGGGTTTTCCGTCCACCCGTGGACGCATCGCCTTGACGACGAACCGGCGTACGACTCGGGGTCGATGGCGCCCGCGGGCCAATTGTGGAGCACGCTGGAGGATCTCGCGCGCTACGCGTCGTTCTGGATTGACCCGGCCGCCGAAGTGTTGTCCCCGGCAACGGTCGACGAGATGGCCGCGCCGATGGCGAACGACCCGAACGAGGGGTTGACCGCGAGCTACGGCCTGGGATTGCGTTTACATGCGGACGATCCGTACGTCTTCACTGGTCATACCGGGTCGATGCCTGGGTTCCTGGCTGGTCTGTTCGTGGATCGCGTGCGGGGGATCGGCGCGGTGACGCTCGCCAATGGGACGAATGGGCGCGCGCCGATGCTCGCGCTCGACCTCATCCGTGCCACTGCCGCGCATGAACCGCCGTTGGCGCCGGAGTGGACGCCCGAACCGGAACTACCCGTCGGCGAGGAACTGCTCGGCGCCTGGCATTGGGGCAACACGCCGTACCTGATGACGATCGACGGCGGCATCCTCGTCCTCTCCAACCCGGACGGCACGCGTGTCACCCGCTTCCGCGTCATCGGCAAAGACCTCTACGAAGGCCTGGACGGCTACTTCGCCGGCGAACGCCTCCACGCCCACCCCGACCACCTAAACCTCGCCACCTTCATCCTCACCCGCACCCCCTACGCCCAATAGCCCGCGCCACCGTCACTTTGCATTCATTCGTCGGAATCCGCCCTCGCAGGTCAGCGGACGCGCACAAGCACGCGGCGGTCGAGGGCGGATTCCGACGAATGAATGCAAAGGGTTGGCGTGAGGATTGCCACGTTGCGTGTGACGTTCGTGTCTGCAGGTCGTTGGAATCGCTGGGAGGGAAGGCGGTCCAGGGGTTGGACGGCGCGCGGGTGAGTTGACAGAGAGTGGTCCCCGAGACATAGGTTAGGCGTGCCTTACTAAGGCTTGCCTAACAAACTCTTCGGGAGATCTGGATGCCGCATCAGGCGCGTCTGACCGTGCTGAGCTCTGTTCCGACCCGACCGGAGAAGTGGCCGTTGGCGTCCACCGTCTCCGACCGCGAGCGCGGCCCGATGCCGGCCGGTTCGCCTTCTGCCGTTCTGCACCGTACGACCGAGTTACTCGGGGAGGCGCGTGTTCCCGCCACTGGTGTCGGGGAGTCGACCGCGCTGGCGTTGATGAGCGACTTGCTGGAGGACAACGGGATCGACCTGAGTCACCCGTTCGCCGCCGCGCACCTGCAACCGCCCGTGCTCCAGGTGGCCGTTGACGCCGACATGATGGCGTCCGCGAGCAACGCTTCGATGGACACATACGACTCCGGCCCGGCGACGCTGGCGATCGAGAAGTGGGTCGTGCGTGCGCTCGCCGACTTGGCCGGGTTCGGCCCGCAGGCCGATGGCGTGCTCACTCCCGGCGGCTCGATCTCCAACCTGCTGGCAGTGCTGATCGCCCGTGACAGCGCAGCCGCCGCGACCGGGATCGACGTACGGCGTAACGGGTTGCAGGGCTTGCACCGGCCGGTCGTGTTCTGCTCCGAGCTGGCCCACTTCTCGGTCCAGCGGGCGTGTGCCGCGCTGGGTCTGGGGGAGGACGCGGCCATCACGATTCCGAGCGACGACCACTTCCGGATGCGGACGGACGTGCTCGAGCAGGAGCTGCGCCACCAGGGTCGTACGCCGATCGCCGTCATCGCGACCGCGGGTACTACCGACTACGGCTCGATCGATCCGATCGCGGAGATCGCCGAGCTGGGCCGGCGGTACGGCGCTTGGGTGCACGTGGACGCGGCCTACGGATTCGGCGCGTTGTTCTCGGATCGGCTCGCGCCGTTGCTCGCGGATCTGCCGGCCGCCGACTCGGTCACGCTCGACCTGCACAAGATCGGCTGGCAGCCGGCCGCGACGAGCGTGCTGCTGGTCGCGGACCGGAGCCGGTTCGCGTCGTTCGACCGGTCGGTGGACTACCTCAACCCGGCCGACGACATCGACTCGGGCCTCGACGGTCTGCTCGGCCGCAGCCTGCAGACGACCCGTCGTCCGGACGCGGTGAAGGTCGCGACCACATTGACCGCTTACGGGCGGTCGGGACTGGGCACAATGCTCGACACCTGTCACGAGCTCGCGCACGCGGCCGCCGCCCGGGTCGTCGCGGACAGTTCCCTGGAGCTGCTCGCACCGGTGACCCTGACGACCGTGCTGTTCCGGGTCGCGGGTCAGGACCTGGACCCGGCCGACCTGGACGCGGTTCAGGGTGAGGTCCGGCGGCGGTTGCTGACGTCGGGTCGCGCGCTGATCGGCCGGACGAAGGTGCCGGCCCGAGGTAACCGGCCCGCTGTGGTGGCGTTGAAGCTGACGCTGCTGAACCCGAATGCGACCCCGACGGACATCGAGGGCCTGCTGGACCTCGTCGTGGCCACGGGACGCGAGGTGCTGGCCGGCCGCCGGGAAACGAACGGAGAGGGCGCAGCGTGACTCATCCGACCGATACGGCTCCGACCGACGCAGCGAAGACCGCGGAGTCGATCTCTGCCGAGGCGCATCTCAATGCCGTGCTGCGCTGCTGGACCCGGGAGACCGGGATCGTGGTGCGGCCGGGCCGGCTGTCGATCGAGCTACCGATCAGCGCGATCACGATCACCGCTGAGGTCGGCCATGCCTCGCGGACCGGCCTGCACCAGTTCAGCCGGGTCGAGGTGACCAATTCAGGTGGATCGGTCACTGCCGACCCGGCCGTACTGGTGCGACTCCTCGCCGAGGAGATCCGATCGGACCCGGACGAGGTGGCCGACCTGGTGTCGCGTACCGCCGAGTCCGTCCGCAACGTCACGACCTTCGTGGGCGCGAGTGGTTCGGCTCGCAGCCCGATGGGGCGGTTCCTGGATGCCGAGCAGGCCTTGCTTCTCGGCCACCTGAACCACCCGGCACCGAAGAGCCGTGACGGTATGGAAGGTGTGGAACTGGCGACCTACTCGCCAGAACTGGGCGGCGCCTTCCAGGTGCACTGGTTCGCGGCCGACGCCGATCTGGTGTCCGCGGACCAGGTGGCCGGCGCGCCATCACTGCAGGGACTGGACGCCCTGCAGCTGATGGCGGCGCTGGCCGGCACCACCCCCGAGCCGGGCACCGTGCTGGTCCCGGCGCATCCGTGGCAGGCTGCGGACGCCGTACGACGGCCGCGGGTCGCCGCGTTGCTCGCCTCCGGCCGGCTGAAGGCGCTCGGCCCGTTGGGCGCCCAGTGGTATCCGACCTCCAGCCTGCGCACGATCTATCACCCGGACCTGCCGGTGATGCTCAAACTCTCTCTCGGCCTGCGCATCACCAACTCCCGGCGTGAGTCGACCCGGACCGAATTGCGGCGTGGTCTGGAGATCAACCGTCTGCTCGACGCCGGCTATGCGGCCGGTACGACGCAGGCTCATCCCCGGTTCGCGATTGTGCGCGATCCGGCCTGGGTGGCCCTCGACGAACCCCAGGCCCAGGGCGGCCCGTCCCTGACTGGTCTGGATGTCGCGGTTCGCGAGGTGCCACCCGGGATCGACTCGTACGCCTGCCTGGCCGGACTGGTCGCGCCGCGCCCGGGCGCCCTGAGCCGGTTGGGCGAGGCTGTCGCGGCGCAAGGGCCTGACGGCGCACAAGCGTGGGTGGCCACGTACATCGATGAGGTTTTGGTGCCGATGCTGCACCTCTACGCTGCCACCGGGATCGGCCTGGAGGCGCATCAGCAGAACACCCTGGTCAAGGTGGATGATGCGGGCCGAGTCACCGGTGGCGCCTATCGCGACAACCAGGGCTACTACCTGGCGTCGTCGTACCTGGATGGTCTGCTCAAGACCAGCGGCGACAGCGAGTCGACGCTCGCAGTGGTCGAGGACGAGATTGTCGATGACCGGTTGACGTATTACATGCTGCACAACCAGGCGCTCGCGCCGGTCGGTTGTCTCGCCATGGAAGGCCTCGAGTCCGAGGACGCGCTGCTCGCCGTCGTACGGGATCGGCTGGATGCGGCGCTGCCCGAGTTGAAGGCGGCCGGGCCGGACGGCGATCGGCTGGCCAGGCGTTGGCTGACCGCGGAAACCCTGCCCTGTAAGGCGAATATCGCTACTCGGTTGAAGGGCATCGACGAAGTTGTCGCGCCATTGGACAACCAGTCGGTGTACGTCGACGTGCCGAACCCGCTGGCGGTGATGTGAGGTGACGGCGTTGGCGGAAGGCGCGTGCGGGTCGTTGCACCTGGACGACGGGTTCGACCTGCGGCCCGCCGACGCCGGGGACGCCGCCACGATCGCGTGGTGGATGGGCCGTCCGCATATCGAGCCGTGGTGGCGGCAGGACTGGTCGGTGGAGCGCTGGGCGCAGCAGATCGCCGAGCAGTCGGCCGGCGAGCATTCGCTGCCGTGCATGGTGTCACTCGACTCCGAGCAACTGGGGTACGTCGAGCTGTACCGCGTGCGGCACGACCGGATCGCGGAGTACTACGACCACGATGTGCACGACTGGGGTGTGCATGTGGCGATCGGGGACTCCGCCCGGACCGGACAGGGGATCGGCCGGCGTCTGCTGGCTGCGGTGGCCGTTGCCGTGATGCGGGCCGATCCCCGCTGTCCTCGGGTGATCGCCGAGCCCGACGCGACGAACGTTCCGTCGATCCGCGCGTTCGCCGCGGCCGGGTTCCGGATCGTTGCCGAGCTCGACCTGCCCGAGAAGAAGGCGGCCTTGATGATGAGGCTGCGAAGTAGTTCGTGAGGTTTTGCAAATGAACAAGGAAGGTTCCAGATGAGCACCGCCCACCCCGCCTACGACGCGATCGCGATCGGCTGCGGGCCGTTCAACCTCGGCTTGGCGGCACTCGCCAGCGGGCTGGACGACGTGAATCTCGCCGTGCTGGACGGACGACCGGAGCTGACCTGGCACCGCGGTCTGATGTTCGGTGACGCGATGCTGCAGGTGTCGTTCCTGGCCGACCTGGTCAGCCTGGTCGAGCCGGCGCACCCGCTGTCCTTCCTGTCGTACCTGCGTGACAACGACCGGCTCTACCAGTTCTACGTACGGGAGAAGTTCCACCCGACGCGGCGGGAGTACGAGGCGTACCTGCGCTGGGCCGCCGCTCAGCTGGACTCGCTGCATTTCGGTCACCAGGTCGAGAACGTGCGCTGGGATGGCGACGCCTTCCACCTCACGGTTGCCCGGGGCAACGAGGTGGTCGAGCTCAGCGCGCGGCACCTCGTCCTCGGTGTCGGCACGGAGCCGGCGGTTCCGGCCGCGCTGCGAGGCCTTCCCGCGGAGAGCTTCCTGCACTCGGCGGACTACCTCTACCGGCGCGACGACCTGCTGAAGGCGGGACGCGTGACCGTGGTGGGCTCGGGCCAGTCCGGCGCCGAGTGCGCGCTCGACCTGCTCCGGGCGAACTCCGACGGCGGTCCGGCGGTCAACTGGCTCACCCGTACGCCGTCGTTCGCGCCGCTGGACTACTCGAAGCTCGTGCTGGAGATGACGACCCCGTCGTACGTCGACTACTTCCACGAGTTGGCCGAGGCTTCGCGCGATCGGCTGGTCAAGGAGCAGTGGCGGCACTACAAGGGCATCTCGTCGGACACGTTGGACGACATCCACGACGTGCTCTACCAACGGGATCTCGGCGCCGAGCCGGTTGCGCCGGTCGAGTTGCAGGTCGGGGTCGCGGTCGAGTCGGCCGTTGCCTTGGACAACGTTGTCGAGTTGACCCTCCGGCACAGCGACAGCGGCCGAACCTTCAAGCACCAAACGGATATCGTGATCGCGGCGACGGGCTATCGCAACCGGCCGCTACCGTTCCTATCGGAGCTGGCGGACCGGGTTGTGCTGGACGAGGCTGGTCGTTGGAGCATCAACCGGGACCACAGCGTGGCGGCCGAGGGGGATCTGGTCGGACGGCTGTTCGTGGCGAACGCCGATCTGCACAGCCACGGTGTCGCGGCTCCCGACCTCGGCATCGGCGCGGTGCGCAACGCGGGCATTCTCAACGCGATCGCCGGCCGCGAGTGCTTCCGCCTGCCGAAGCAAACGGCCTTCACGACGTTCGCGGTGCCGGGGGCGGAATGACCTCAGCCTGGTCAACGTGTTCACAAGCCCTACTGGCCAAGTTGATCGGCCAGTTGTGCACCGAGGGATTGCTCACGCCGGTGGACGGACGCCTCGAGCTGGGGACCGCGTCGTACGTCTTCAGTGCGACGCGCGGTGCCTTCGGCAGCTGGCGGGTCGATCCGGGTTCGATCCGCCGTACGGCGACCGGGATCCTCGGCAATGACGAGAGCGAACCGGCGATCGACCCGCTGCAGTTCATCGTCGACGCCACCAGCGTGCTCGGTATCAGCGGTCAGACCGCCGCCGGGTATCTCGCCGAGTTGACCAGCACCCTCGCGGCGGACGTTGCGATGGCGTCGACGGCCGTGTCCAACGAAGAGCTGGTCGGGCGGCATCACAGTGAGCTCGAGGGTCATTTCACCGGACACCCGTTGCTCGTTGCGAACAAGGGGCGGCTCGGGTTCTCCGCAGAGGATTCGCGTTCTTATGCCCCAGAGGCGCGTAGGCCGTTGCGATTGACCTGGCTCGCCGTACGTCGTGGGCTGGCGGAGTTCAGGGGTACGCCGGACCTGTCCGAGCATTCGGTCATCGCGGCGGAGCTGGATCCGGCCACGATCGAGGCATTCCGGCAGTTGTTGCCCGATCACCCGGATACGTATGTCTGGTTGCCGTGTCATCCGTGGCAGCTCGACCACGTCATCCGTACCCAATGGGCGCGCGAACTCGCGACGGGGCAGATCGTTGTGCTGGGCAACGGCCCGGACGATTACCTACCTACACAGTCTATTCGGACGATGGTGAACATCACCGAACGCGACCGGTATCAGGTCAAGCTGCCGCTGAAGATCCTCAACACCTCGGTGTATCGCGGTATCCCGGAGCATTGCAGTCTGGCCGCGCCGATGGTGACACAGTGGCTCCGGGGCCTTTGGCAACGAGATGAGGTGCTCGGCAAACTCGGGGCCGAACTCCTCGGCGAGGTGGCGTCGGTGACCGTGCGGCATCCGCAGTTGTCCAGCGCGCCGGGTATTCCGTATCAGTGGGTCGAGACGCTCGGCTGCATCTGGCGTGAACCCGTCGACCCACGCCTCCAGCCGGGGGAGACCGCCTGGCCGCTGGCCGCCGTACTGCATCGTGACGCGACTGGCCGGTCGTTGCTCGCGGACCTGATCGCTCGCGCCGGTTCGGATGCGGACGTGTGGATCAGCGCGTTGCTCGCGGCGTTGCTCCGGCCGTTGCTGCATGTGATGCACCACTACGGCATCACCGTGAACCCGCATGGCGAGAACCTGATGGTCATCTGCGGGCCGGAGGGATTGCCCGCACGCATTGTGATCAAGGACCTGGTCGATGACGTGAACATCTCGACCGAACCCGTTGACGCACGTGGCATGGAGCCCGACGGCCATTACCGGGTGTTACCGCGAAAGCCGTGGCACGTCTTGCGTCAGTACCTGGTGGACGCGTTGTTCCTCGGCGTGCTCGGACCGATGGGCGACGTACTTGAAGATGCTCGTGTGATGCCTGCCGATCGTTTGTGGGCGATGACTCGCGGTGAGATCGAGCGGTACGCCGCGGCCAACCCGGCGTACGCCGATCGACTCGCCGCGACGGGTCTGCTGGACGAGACGTACGCGCGATATCCCTTGAATGGTTACCGGTTGAGCCTCGGCTATGCCGATCTCGATACGCGGCCACCCATCCCAGTGACCGGACGGATGCCCAATCCGATGTACCACCTGACGGCCGAACCGCCGCGCACCTGACGACAGGGCAACCATCTTCGCGTAGGCTGCTCGGGTCCGGTCGGCATCACCGCGGCGGGACGACCACGGGGAGCAAGATGAAGACTGGTTACATGGAGCTCGCAAGGGCTCAACAAGAACGGTGGCAGGCGGCGTATGCGTCGAATCCTCGACTGCATGGCGCCGAGCCTTCGCAGGCCGCAAGGTGGACGACCCGCCTGTTCGCGGCCGCGGGTATCGACGATGTCCTGGAGCTCGGTGCCGGTCAGGGCCGCGACGCGTTGTACTTCGCGCGTCAGGGATTCAGCGTGCACGCCACCGACTTCAGCGAGACCGCACTCGACCAGCTCCGGCTATCGGCGCAACGTGACGGACTCGACGACCGGCTCACTGCCGCGCTGCACGATGTGCGCGATCCGCTGCCGCCGGCCGACGGCACGGTGAACTCGGTATTCGCGAATCAGCTGCTCAGCATGGCGTTGTCGCGGGATGAGCTGCGCGCGCTGGTCGCCGAGATTCGCCGGGTGCTGCGGCCGGGTGGACTGTTCGTGTACACAGCGTGGTCGACCGATGACGCTTCGGTTGCCTGTGGCATCGACCATGGCGACGGCCTGTACGAGCAGCGTGGGTTCGCGGTGCGCTACTTCGACCGCGACCTGGTGGACGACCTGGCCGAAGGCTGGGAGTTCGGCGCGGCGGACGCGTGCACCGAAGGGCCGGAACCGCGGCACCTTTGGCGCGTCACCCAGGCAAAGCCCGCGTAACCGCGAAGGCTCCTGCGCGCGAAGATACCGATTCGCGGCCTGGTCGTACGGCGTGTTTTGTTGCGGTGGCAAGCAGGAGACGCAACGTTGATCTCTGCATACCACATCGCCCAAAACGAGCAGGAGCAGAGCAATGGAGTGGTACACCGGGGTCCTCAAGAAGTACACGGACTTCAGCGGCCGGGCCCGCCGCAAGGAATTCTGGATGTTCGCGCTGATCAACTTCGTCATTTCGATCGTGCTGACCATCATCGACCGGGTCGCCGGGCTGACCTTCGGCACCGCCCCGGCCGAGTACGGCATCCTGACCACGATCTACGCGCTGGCCGTACTGCTGCCGTCGATCGCCGTAGGTGTTCGCCGTCTGCACGACATCAACAAGCCGGGCATCTGGTTCCTGATCTACCTGATCCCGTGTGTCGGGTTCATCCTGTGGATCATCTGGAACGTCAAGGAAGGCGACGCGGGCCAGAACCAGTACGGACCGGACCCGAAGGCCGCCGAGCGCGGTCAGGGCTTCCCGGGTGGAGAGCCTGGCTACCCGACCGTCTGATCCAGCACGGTCTAGTACGCCGAACGCCCGCCGCGACAGTCCATCGCGGCGGGCGTTGCTGTTGGCCCGTGCGTCTAGCTGGCCTGGCTGACGCTGGACATGTTGAAGTCCGGCACCAGTAGCGGCGGTGTTGCCGTACGGGGGAAGTAGTCGCCCCACTCGCGGGAGAACGACGGAACAGTCGCGCCGGCCGCCGAGAACCGGGCCAGCAGATCGACCGGGCTCTCGTTGAAGCGGAAGTTGTTGACCGCGCCGGTGACCTCGCCATTCTCGATCAGGTAGACGCCATCGCGGGTCAGACCGGTGAGCAGCAGAGTCTGCGGATCGACGGTCCGGATGTACCAGAGGCAGGTCAGCAGCAGACCGTGCTCAACACCCGCGACCAGGTCGTCGACGGAACCAGTCGCACCCTCGACCTCGAGGACGTAGTTGCCGATCATCGGCGTGACCGGATTGCCGGTGAGGTCGGCCGAGAACCTGTTCTGCATCAGGTGTTGCAGCTTGCCGCCGCTGATCCAGTCGGTCGCCGACAGCGTCAGGCCGTTGTCGAAAACACTCTGCGAGCCGCCGGACGAACGAGCCGTGGCGAACGGCGAACACTCCAGGCCGGCGTAGTGCGGAAGAGACCGCAGGCTGATCGGGTGCGGCGAGAGCTGCTCGCCGATCCGCGAACCACCCGACGGGTTGGAGTAGACGTTGCGACCTTCGTGCGCGTCGCGACCCTCCATCTCCCAGTAGAGGTACGTCGCGAGGTCTGCGACGGCCGCGGGCGGTAGCACCGTGTTGTGACGGCCAGCCTCGACCGAGACCGTGCGCTTGGCCCAGCCGAGCCGGCGGGACAGCTCCGCGTCGATCGCCGTGGCGTCGATATCGGTGAAGTCGCGAGTGGCCGAACCGACCCACGCCGACTGGCTCAGATCGCCCGACTTACCGGTGACGGTGACATGGCCGCTGGGCTGCTCGTGCCGAAGCCTCAAGCCGGTGGACGATCCGACGTACGTCGTGGTGACCTCGTGGTCGGCGAACCCGTACAGCCAGCGGTTTTCCTTACCCGCACGGATGAGGGCTTCACCAAGGGCCGGGGCGAACGACTCGTACACGAGGACCGAGGTCTCGCCCGGCTCCTGCTCCCAGCCCGGCCCGACCGTGCCGTCGACGAGCGGCCGCGCGTCCTCGGCAGGGCTCGACGCCTTCGCAGTGGCGACGGCAGCGTCGACGACTTCGGCAAGCGAGTCGGCCGTGGTGGAGGAACGACCGACGACCCCGGCCGCCGTACCCTCGCCGCCGCCGACCGTCGCGATCACGGTGATCCGCGAACCACGCATCGCGCCGTTCGTGGTGAGGGTGTTGTTGGCCCAGCGCAGGTTGGCGCTGGAGGTCTCGTCGACCAGTACGACGCAGCCGTCCGCGCCGGCCTGCGCGGCGAGCGCGAGGACCTTGTCGACGGTCTCCTGCGGGGTGAGCTGCGCGGCGGTCATCGGCCGGCCTCCTGCGTGGTGTTGAGGATGCGGATGCCACGGAACAACGCCGACGGCGTGCCATGACTGACCGCGCCGACCTGCCCGGGCTGGGCCTTGCCACAGTTGAGCGCGCCGGCGAGCAAGTACGTGCCGGGACCGCCGACGGCCTCCATCGAACCCCAGAAGTCCGTCGTCGTGGCCTGGTAGGCGACGTCGCGCAGCTGGCCGTCGAGTTTGCCGTCGGTGATCTTGAAGAAGCGCTGACCGGTGAACTGGAAGTTGTAGCGCTGCATGTCGATCGACCAGGACTTGTCGCCGACGATGTAGATGCCGTTCTTCACCTGGCCGATCAGTTCCTCGGTGGTCGGACCGTCGTGCGCGGGCTGGAGCGAGACGTTCGCCATGCGCTGGATCGGGATGTGCCCCGCCGAGTCGGCGAAGGCGCAGCCGTTGGAGCGGTCGGTGCCGAGCTTGTCGGCATTGACCTTCGCCATCCGCCGATCGACCTGGTAGCCGACGAGCACGCCGTTCTTGACCAGGTCCCACTGCTGCCCGGCGACACCCTCATCGTCGTACCCGATGGTGGCGAGGCCGTGCTCGGCGGTGCGATCGCCGGTCACGTGCATGATCGGCGAGCCGTACTTCAGGTTGCCGAGCTTGTCGATCGTCGCGAAGCTCGTGCCCGCGTAGTTGGCCTCGTAGCCGAGGGCGCGGTCGAGCTCGGTGGCGTGCCCGATCGACTCGTGGATGGTGAGCCAGAGGTTGGTCGGGTCGATGACCAGGTCGTACTCCCCGGCCTCGACGGACGGCGCCGCCATCTTGTCGGCGAGCCAACCGGGCAGGCTGGCGAGCTCCTCGTCCCAGTTCCAGCCGGTGCCGGTGAGGTACTCCCAGCCGCGGCCGGCCGGTGGAGCACACGTCCGCATCGAGTCGAACCGGCCGGCCTCGGAGTCGATCGCGAAGGCCTCGAGTTGCGGGCCAACGCGGACGCGCTGCTGGGTGGTGGAGGTGCCTTCGGAGTTCGCGAAGTACTTGCACTCGCTGACGCTCGTGACGCGGGCGTCGACGTGGGTCACGCCGGGCGCGTCGAGCAGGCGCTTGCTGTAGTCCGTGAGTAGCGCGACCTTTTCGGCGCGCGGCAGGCTGAGCGGATCGATCTCGTACGACGAGGTCCACTGCACGTCGTCGTACGTCGGCTCGTCGGCCAGCTCGATCGGCTCGGTGTTGATCGCGCGCGAGACCTGCGCGATATTCACCGCCGCCTCGGCTAGGCGGACCGCCTCGTCGTTCGTCAGCGCGACGCCCGCGGCGAACCCCCAGGTCCCGTCGTGGATGACGCGTACGGCGATGCCGAGGTCCTCGTCATCGCGGGCACCCTCGAGCACGCCATCCCGCAACGCGATCGACTCGGTCCGGATCCGCTCGAGCCGGAACTCGGCATAACTGGCCCCCAGATCCTTGGCCCGATGCAACGCGGCATCGGCCAACTCACGACGGGGCAGGGCTAGGAAAGAAGCATCAACCTCAGGCACACGCCGACCCTAAGCCATCCCCACCCCCACGTCCGGAGGTTTTCCCCTCCATCGGCCCCTCGCGCCCACGCGTGTCGCCGCTCATCGGCCCCTTGTGACCAAAGGCGCGGGCTATCTCACTTTGCATTCATTCGTCGGAATCCGCCCTCACCTGCGGCCGACCCCGCACCGGACCGCTGTGGCCAGAGGGCGGATTCCGACGAATGAATGCAAAGTGAAGGACGACTCGCGCGGGATCGCCCCGGCAGCGCGCGTGGTCACAAGGGGCCGATGAACGCCGACACGCCGTGTTGCTAGGGACCGATGAAGTGGGAACCCGAGGGGTGGGGGTGGTGTATGTAGGGGGAGAGCGCGTTCAGGAGGTGTGGGATCGAGGGCGTTGCGGATGAGGGCGGCGTGCTGGCGCGGGTGCGGGCCGGGGATACCGGGGCGTATGCGGAGCTGGTGCGTTGGCATGCCCCGATCGCGCAGCGGACTGCCGTGCTGCTGGGTGCGGGGGCGGACGCGGATGACGTCGTACAAGAGGCGTTTGTGAAGGCGTATCGCGGGTTGGGCGGGTTCCGGGATGGGGCGGCGTTTCGGCCTTGGTTGTTGCGGATTGTCGCTAATGAGACGAAGAACTTGCATCGTTCTCGGGTACGGCGGACGCGGCGTGAGGCGGCTTGGCCGGAGGTTGATGCGGTTGAGCTGGATCCTTCGGTGCAGGCGTTGTCGGCGGAGCGGCGAGCGGAGTTGCTGGCGGCGATCCGGCGATTGTCGGACGACCATCGCAAGGTGGTGACGTGCCGCTATCTGCTCGATCTCGACGAACAGGAGACGGCCGAGGTGCTCGGTTGGCCGCGCGGGACGGTGAAGTCCCGGTTGTCGCGCGCGCTCGCGAAACTGCGCGTCCAGCTGGGCGATCACCCGGTAGCCGGGAAGCTCGACGCGGGGAAGTCCGACGCCGGCAGGTCCGGGGCTGGGAAGGCCGATGGCGGGAATGACGCTGGGAAGGAGGTGGGGGATGGACGACGAAATGCTGGTTGAGGAATTGCGTGCGCTTGGGCGGTCCATTCCTTCTCCGGACGTGGCTCCCGGGCTGACGGCTGCTGTTCTGGATCGGGTCGCGCTTGTAGAACCTGGCAAGGCGTCGCGTTGGGCGCGGCTGCGCTCGTTGTGGGCGGGCTGGGTTTGGCGGGGGTGGCGCAAGGTGGTTGCGGTTGTGGTTGTCGTACTGGCCGGGCTGTTGGCGGTGCCGCCGGTGCGGGCGACTGTGGCTGACTGGTTCGGGATTGGGGGAGTGGTCGTACGGCCGATGCCTGGGCCAGGGCCTTCGGAAGCGTCGCCGCCACCGACGGCCGGGACCGGGGTGACCTTGGCGGAGGCCGGGAAACTGGCTGGATTCGCGCCGTTGGTGCCGACGGCGCTCGGCAAGCCGGACGGGATCGAGGTGTCCGCGGATCGGCGGGTGGTGTCGATGAGCTGGGGTTCGGGCGAGAAGACGATTCGCCTTGACCAGTTGGAGGATCGGCTCTCGCCGTACTTCGAGAAGCAGTTGCATGGGACGTTCGAGCTGACCCGGAAGGGGTTCTGGTTCGAGACGCCGCACGAGTTGCATGTCGTCGACTCGGTCGGGCAGGCGCACATGGAGCCGCCGCGTACGGCCGGACGGACGCTGGTGTGGAAGACCGAGACCCGGACCTTCCGCCTCGAAGGCGCCCTCACGAAGGACCGGGCCCTCGCGATCGCGGACTCCACTGGCTGAGCCCTCGCGCTCGAACCGATTCGCCGGGCCGGGTGAACGGAACCGGCGGGCGGCGGGCGGTGTACCAGGGGTATGCCGAGTGAGAGGAAGTCCGCTATGTCCGTGTTTCGCCGTGTCGCCGCAGGCCTGGTGGTGTTGCTGGCGTTGATGGTCTCCGGTGCGGGACCGGCCGCGGCCGGTGGGCCGACGAGTGCCATGCTGGTCGCGCCCGATCGCGGCCTGGCCTTGGGGTTCATCTACTCCAACCCCGACTATTCGCGCCTCGAACGGGTCCTCCGCGTGCAGGGCGCGGTCGCCGGGGCGGATGACTCGCACGCTCAGGGAGAGCTGATCCGGGTCATCTGGTACCTCCACGACATCAGGGCCTGGCGCGTCGATGAGATCTACCCGAACGCGCCGGGTGGCCCGTGGATCTCGACGCGGAACATCGCGAATTCGGGCGAGTTGACTGACGACGAAACCTGGCACAAGGGCTCCGGCTCCGCCGTACTGGACGTCATCAAGTCGCTCGGCGTCTTCAAACATCCGGTGGTCCCCGGGGTATCCCACGTCGATCCCCAGAACCCGCTGCCGGAGGACGAGGTCATCCCGGTAGCCGAAGAGACGGTCACCCCGGTGGCAACGACGGCCCCGGCGAGCCGCTCAAACGAGTGGACCTGGGCGATTCCCGGCTTCCTGGCCGGCGCCCTGATCGCGGCCGGCGCCGCCTACCTGCTCACCCGCCAGCGCGAGGAGCGGATGCAGCTCATCGACGCCGACTAGCTGACTCAGGTACGGCCTTCGGTTTCCTGCGCCTCGAAGAGCGTGGGCTGGGTTTCCTCGTCGAGGGCCCAGTCCGCGTGCAGGACCGGATAACCGGCCTTCTCGGCGGCACGGACGACGGCCACATCGTCATCGACGAGTACGGCGATCTTGCGCTCGGTGGCGAGTTTGGCCAGCTTCTCGAGCTTCATCGTGGCGGACGGACGGCGGTCGGCGTTGCCGCGCATCAGCAGGCGTCCGGGCGGGAAGCGGTACTGCTTCAGCCAGTCGAGGGTGTCCTTGCGGATCCGCTCGGGCCGGCCGGTCAAGTAGATGATGTCGTGCGCACGGGCGAGTGACGTGGCGACGGTAAGGCCCTCGGGCAGTACGGCGTCGTCCTTGCCGGCGGCGAAGAAGCCGTCCCAGTCCTTGGGCCGCTTGTCGATGAAGTGCATCCGGTGCCGGGTATCCGACAACGTCGCGTCAATGTCCAACACGGCAAACGGCCGCTCGTCGCTCTCAGGCACCACGCCATCCTGCCATGTACTCCGGCCGGTCAACCGTATGGGTTGCCCGGGTGACGGCGTGTGATCGGCGTACTCCATAATCTCCGCCATGGTTGAGCTTGTCGTGGAGCGGAAGACCCGGGAGTCGGGTAAGGCCTCATTCGAGATCGAGACGGTGGTGTCGGACGAGATGCCCTTGGAAACAAGGGTTGTGGAGGCATTTGCCTTCGGCTTCGACCGGGACGCGCGGCTGGTCCTGGTGAACGCCGGCGCCGAGACCTGGACGCTGCCGGGTGGCGCCAAGGGCAAGCGCGAGACGGGTGCCGAAACGGCTCTGCGGGGTGTGCGGGAGGGGACCGGCGCCGAGTTGGTCTCGCCGTTGGCCTTCGCGTTCCGTCGTACCAAGCCGATCCGCGGCACGAACGTCGAGGAGTCGTACGCCGTGCTCTACCTCGGCGCGGTCGACCCGGCCAAGGTCGGACCCGGTGCCGCGTTCTTCACCGCCGACGAGATCGACCCGTCCTGGCTCGGCGAGGAAACCCCCGACGTCCTGCACGCCGCCCTCCACACCTGGCGCGCCCTCACCGACTGAGGCCCTTTCTTTTGCGTTCATTCGTCGGAATCCGCCCTCCAACCACAGCGGACCGGTACAGGTCAGCGCGCATGGGAGGGCGGATTCCGACGAATGAACGCAAAAGAAAGTCAGCGGGTGATTTCGTATTCGACTTCGCCGTGTTCGGTGCCGGGGAGGGGGTCGTCGAAGTGTTCATGGAAGAGTCGTACGAAACGGAGGCCGGCCTTTTGCATCACCTTGCGGGAGCCGGTGTTGACGGCCATGGTGATCGCGTTGATCCGGGTCAGCCCGAGCTCGGCGAAACCCTTGCGAACCAGGGCGATCGCGCCTTCGCCGGCATACCCGAATCCCCAGGCGTCGCGGCGCAGGCGGTACCCGAGCTCGGCCTCACCCGGCAGGCCCGGATCGAGCGAGAACCAGCCGATGAACCGGCCGGTCGTCCGCTCGTACGCGGCCCATTTGCCGAGGCCGGGATGACTGTCGTACGTCGCGAGGATGGCGGGCAGATCCTGGTCGGCGATCTGCTCGCGCGGTGTCGGCTGACCCGTCAGGTAGCGCATCACCTCGACGTCGGAATCCAGGTCGACCAGCAGCTCCACGTCGGCCAGGGTGAACTGGCGCATCGCGAGGCGCTCGGTCTCGACGTACCACTCCATGGGTTTGATCCTGGCACGAACGCGTTCGGAGTGCGGTCGATCTCCCGGTGCTGGGCGTGCCAACGCGGATTCTGTCGGTGGCACGGGTTAGCGTCTGTCCCGCGATGAACGACTCGATCACCTTCCTGCACAGCTCCGACTGGCAGCTCGGCATGATGCGCCGGTTCCTGGGCCCGGATGGGCAGGCCCGGTTCGCTCAGGCACGCCTGGACGCGATCGTTCGGATCGGCGAGGTCGCCAAGACCACCGGCGCGGCATTCGTGGTGGTCACCGGTGACGTGTTCGAGCACAACCAGGTCGAGCGGCAGACGATCCTGCGCGCGTGCGAGGCGCTGAAGCGGATCGAGGTGCCGGTGGTGCTGCTCCCGGGCAACCACGACGCCCTCGAGCCCGGTTCGCTCTGGACGTCCGCGCAATGGACCGGCCATGCCCCGTCGCACGTGACGGTTTTGACCAGCTCCGAGCCGTTCGAGGTGGTGCCCGGGGTCGAGATCGTCGGCGCCCCTTGGCGTTCTCGTCGGCCCGTGAGCGATCCGGCCGCGCCCGGTTACGAGGATCTCCCGGCCGACGGCAAGACCCGGATTCTGCTCGCGCACGGACAACTCGTCAGCCTGAGCGGCGGCCTCTCCGACGTACCGACCATCAATCAGGCAGCCCTCGAGGCCGCTGTCGCGGAAGGCAAGGCGCGGTACGTCGGCCTTGGCGACCGCCATTCGATGATCCGCGTCACCGACCGCATCTGGTATTCGGGCACGCAGGAAGTCACCTCGCCCGAGGAGCTCGAGCCGGGCAACGTCTTGGCCGTGACGCTCGATCCCGTGGAAGATGCCATCTCCGTCGAGCCGGTCCGGGTCGGCGCCTGGCACATGGTCGAGCACCACGCCGAGCTGGACGACGAGGAGTCGCTCACCGCCCTGGAGGACTGGTTCGCCGAATTGCCGGACAAGGAGCGGACGTACGTCCGGCTTGCCGCGCGCGGTTCGCTGGCCTTGCCCCTGCTCAGCCGGCTCGACGCGATGGTCGACGCGCAGGGCGAGGTTTTCGCGAGCGTCGAGCGATGGGTGAAGTTCTGGACCGTGCAGCCTGCGCCGGAGGCCGGTGATCTGGACATGCTGCAGTTGAGCGGTCCGGCCCGTGCGGCGATGGAGGAGCTGCGGCAGGCCCTGGCGGGTGGCGACGAGACTGCCGGGGCGGCCCTCACGCTGATGCACCGGCTGGCGCGGGATGCCGGATGAGGTTGCACAAACTGACCCTGCGCGATTTCCGCGGGGTGAAGGACCGTACGGTCGAACTGCCCGCAGACGGTACGACGGTCGTCATCGGCGACAACGAGATCGGCAAGTCGAGCCTGGTCGAAGCCTTCGCGCTGATCTTCGAGCTGCCCGACGACTCGAAGTCGACCCGGATCAGGGACATCCAGCCCGTCGGCCAGGACGTCGGGCCCGAGGTGACGGCCGAGGTCTCGTTCGGGCCGTTGCGGATGCGCTATCTCAAGCGCTGGCTGAAGGGTCGTTCCACCGAGCTGTCCGTGACGGGTGCCGACGGCCGCAAGCGAGACTGGACCGGTCGCGAGGCGCATAACGAGGCCGAGCGGATCTTCAACCAGCACGTCGATCCCGTGCTCTGGCAGACGCTGATGGTGAGCCAGGGCCAGTCGCTCGTGCAGCCAACGCCCGCCGACGCCGAGCCGCTGATCGCCGCCGTCAACGCCGAGTCCGGGACGCCGGTGGATGGCGCCTCGATGCCACTGGTCATCGCGGTCGAGCAGGAGTACCTGCGTTATTGGACCAAGGGCGGCAAGCCGACGGGGGAGTTCGCCCGTTCCGCGCAGGCCGTCGCGACCGCGCAGGAGCTCGCGACCCGGGCCGCGAAGGCGATGGACGAGGTGGCCGCCGACGTACGCAAGGCCGAGCGTCTTGCCGACGAGCTGGACGACCTGAGCGTTCGGCTGGCGGATCACTTGCGCGAGGTCGAGGTCTTGCGCGAGCGGAAGCGTACGACGGACGAGATCCTGCTGCGCCGCGATTCGGCTCGCGATCGGGCGTCGTTGGCTCGTGCGCGGTTGGACAACCACACCCGGATCCGGCGCGAACGCGAGCGGTTGACGGGCGAGGTCGAGCGGTTGACCGAGGCCGAGGCGGAGCTGGCAACGCTGCGCGCCGAGACCGAGACGGTCGCGCGCAAGGCGGCCGAGGCGGTTCGCGATGCCGAGGCCGTGCTCGCGGATGCCGTTGAACTAAAGGACTTCCGGCGCGAGTCGGTGCAGCAGGCCGAGCAGTTGCTGTCCGAGTTGACCGACCGGTCCGAGCTGGAGCGACTCGTCGGCCAGCAGACCGAGCTGGCCGACGTCCGCGCCCGGATCGCCACCGCGACGAGCGTGCTCGACGGGATCCGGATCGACGACGACGCCGTCACGGCTCTGGAGGATGCGCGCGCCCGGGTGGTCGAGGCCCGCGCCGCGCTCGCTGCGGGAGTGCCCGAGGTCGACGTACGACGGTTGGGGTCGGCTTCGGTTGAGCTTGCGGGATCGGGGGTCGACGCCGGCGCTGGTTCTATGCCGGGTGAGCTTGGGGATGGTGGTGCTGCGCAGCTGCTGGTGTCGGGTGAGTTGACCGTCACCGTGCCCGGGCAGCTGTCGTTGACCGTGCGTGCGGGTGGTGAGGCTGCCACGCTGCGAGCCGGGTTGGACGAGGCGGTTCGCCGGGAGCGCGATCTCCTTGGGCGGGCGGGTGTGCGTGATCTGGCTGACGCGCGGGAGATGCTGCGGCGGGGTGATACGGCATCGGCTGAGCTGCAGGAGGCGCGTCGTACCGAGAGGTCTTTGACCGCCGGCGGTGACCCGGCTGAGCGGATCGCGTTGTTGTCGGCACGCCTTGGGATCGTGCCGGGGGGTGAGGAGGAAGAGCCCGAGCCTTCGGCGTCGCCGGCTGGTGGTAAGGCCGTTGAGGGTGTGCCGGGCCAGATGTCCTTGTTCGAAGGGCTTTTCGACGATCTGGATTCGGCTATTGAAGACTCGTCGGTTGATCCGGCCGAGTTGCTGGCGGCTGTCGCGGGCGATGGCGCGCGGGTCGAGGCAGCGCAGGAGGCGTTGGAGGAGGCCCGGGCGGAGTTGGCGCAGGCCGAGCGGTTGGTGGCCGACGCCGAGTTCACCGCCGTACAGGCTCGTAAGGCCGCGGACGCGGATCGGGCCGAGGCCGCGCAGGTTCGTGCCCGCAGCGAGTTGGCGGTCGAGCGGTTGGCGGCGGCGACGGATGCTCTCGCGGCCGCTCGGGTCGAGGCGTCGGACGAAGACGCCGAGGCGCGCGAGGCGGAGGCGTTGGCTGAAGTCGAGGCCTTGCTGCTGGAGCTCACGTCCGTGCAGGACCAGGCGGACGCGGTTGGCGCTGACGAGGTCGCCGGATTGCTGGACGACGCGTTATCCGTGGCCGCGCGGTTGCAGGCGGAGCGGGACACTTTGCGGGACAGCCTTCGTACGACGGAAGGCCGGTTGGAGCAGTCTGGACGGGATGGGCTTGCCACGCGCCTGGATACGGCCGAGCTGGAGCTGGCGTCTGTTCGCGATGTGTGGGAGGCGTTGAACCGGCGTGCCGAGGCGGCGTTCCGGGTCCACGAGACGCTTGGCCGGCATCGGGCCGAGGCGCAAAGCCGGTACTCGGATCCCTTGCAGAGCAGGATCGAGGCGCTCGGGCGTGGGGTCTACGGTCCTTCGTTCCGAGTCACCCTCGACGACGACCTGGCCGTTTCGGAGCGCGAGCTGGACGGGGTGCGCCTGAACGTCGACGCCCTCTCGACGGGTGCCCGCGAGCAGCTCGCCATCATCACGCGCCTCGCGATCAGCCACCTGGTCAGCACCGGCGAAGGCAGCGTCCCGGTCATCTTCGACGACGCCCTCGGCTGGTCCGACAAGGGCCGCCTCCGCGACATGGGCGCCCTACTCGGCCGCGCCGGCGACCACGGCCAGGTCATCATCCTCACCTGCATGCCCGAACGCTACGAATACGTCCCCCGCGCCACCTTCATCCGCCTCGAACCGTAACCACCCTCCACGCCAGAGCCGCCCCGCACCGCCGCCCCGGGTTGCCCCGCGCCGAACTGCCGCGCCGGGGGCCCAAAAGAACCCGGCCGAATAGTTGATGCCGGGCTGGCGATTAACGTTGATTCGTCCGAATCCGCCCGCCCACGCCCGCTTTCACGCGAACCCGCCGCGGTTGGGGCGAGCGGATGCAGACGAATCAACGCAACAAGGGACCGATGAACGGGACACGCCTGGTCACGAGGGACCGATGAACAGGAGGTGGGTTAGGCCATTGGGATGAGGGCGGCTGCGGGGAAGTGGGGGGTGGGGGAGCCGCCTTTGGGTTCGATGGTGATGCCGAAGAGGACCTTGTCGGCGACGCCGCCGTTGATGAAGTGGGTCTGGTCGGCGCTGCCGGAATTCGCCAGGCCTACCGAATGCGGCGTCTGGGACTTGTCCATCAGCCAGAGTTGGTAGGTGCGGTCGTCGGGCAGGCGCCGCAGGCCGTGGAGCAGGACGATCGCGGTGTCCTGGCGAGCCGACATCACCACGGTGGCCTGGCCGCCGCCGGTCAGATTGCCGCGGACGGTTTTCGCGTCGGGCTGGGCGAGGAGGGCGGCGAGTTGCTGGTTCTCCCGCTGGATGCGCTGGTTGTCCCGGTACTGGTCGAAAGCGACACCGCCAACTCCCACCACCGTGGCAGCACTCGCCGCAAGCGCGAAGAACGACCGCCGACTCCACCGCCGAGGCCCGCCATCCGCCCACGCAGCGCCGGCGGCCTGCCCACCGCCAGCCGCCGGCCCACGGCCAGCCGCCTCCCCACCGTCAGCCGTCTCCCCAGCGCCAACCGTCTCCCAGGCGCCAGCCGTTTCTCCACCGGCAGTCGCCTGCCCACCGGCAGGCGTGTGCCCAGCGGCGGGTGCCTGCTCACCGGCGGGCGTGTGCCCAGCGGCGGGCGTGTGCCCAGTGGCAGGCGTGTGCCCAGCGGCGGGCGCCTTCCCAGCGCCAGCCGTCTCACCACCGGCGGGCGCCTGTCCACCGGCGGGCACGTCCCCGTCGGCAGGCGCGTGCGGAGCGGCGGGTGGGCGGATAGTTGGTGGTAGTTGGCGGGTGTTGGCGATTTGGGCGAGTACGCGTGCCTTTAGGAAAGGTGGCGGGGGTTCGGCGACTGGTTGGCCGAGGCGTGCGGTGGCCTCGCGCAGGCTTGCCACCTCGGCGGTGCAGGAGGGGCAGCTGGCGAGGTGTTCTTCGAAGCCGGTTCGCTCGTCTTCGGGTAGTGCGTTCAGGACGTACGGGCCGGTTAGCGTGTGAACATCTGGGGTCGGCATGGTCGTCACCTCGCCTCCACGCCAAGGCAGTCGCGTAGCCGGATCAGGCCGTCGCGCATGCGTGCTTTGATCGTCGCGAGTTTGGCATCGAGCAACTCCGCGACTTCCCGATACGAGTATCCGCCGTAATAGGCCAGGGTCACCGATTCGCGCTGCAGATCGGTCAACGAACCCAGGCAATGCCGGACCTGCTCAGCCTCCAAGCTGGTCGTCACCGCCTCTGCCACCTCGTCGTACGCCGTAGCGCCGGATGCCGCGGCGACCGCCTGATCCCGGTCGCTGGCCGACTGCTCCGAGCGGACCCGGTCGATCGCCCGCCGATGCGCCATCGTCAGCATCCACGAGGCGACCGAACCACGCTGTCCGTCGTACCGCGCGGCCGTCCGCCAGACCTCGACCATCACCTCCTGGGTGACCTCCTCAGACTGGGCCGGATTGCGCAGCACCCTCCGGATCAGCCCGTAGACCCGCGGCGCGAAGGCGTCGTACAGGCTCGCGAAGGCGGCTGTATCACCCCGGGCGACCCGGGCCATCAGGTCGGCGGGGGCGTCCGCCGGCGTACTACCGGCGCTCACCATCAGCGGCCAGGGCAACGCCGTCGAGTCGTCGCTCACGGTTGATCCTCTGCTCCAAGTCCATCAGGTCGACGGTTGTTCGGAGCGCCGCCCCCAGCGGATGGGCCGACTCTCTCTTCTTTTGCCGCGAGCGGTCACATCTGGTCCAATCCGCCGAGCGAACCAGACGCGACCACTCGCGGCAAAAGAAGCCAAAAGAAGGCAAAAGAAGGTAATAGCCCGGCGGATGGGTCACGAGAGGATCCGGTCTGGGCGGTTGTAGATGACGCAGCGCTCGCCGCGGACGAAACCGGCCAGCGTGACGTGGAAGCGTTTGGCCAGGTCGACCGCGAGGCTGGACGGCGCTCCGACAGCGACCACCATGCCGATCCCGGCCGCGACCGCCTTCTGGACGATCTCGTACCCCGCCCGCCCACTCACCACGAGGACCTGGCCGGCCCGCGATCGCTCGTTCAGCACGGTCCAGCCGACCACCTTGTCGACCGCGTTATGCCGCCCCACGTCCTCGCGCACCACCACCCGCTCGCCCTCGACCGTGAACAGCCCGGCCGCATGCAGACCACCAGTCCGCCCGAACGTCGGCTGAGCCTCGCGCAACAAATCCGGCAGGCGCCGTACGAGCTCGGCATCAACGTGTACGTCGTCCACCGGGGCGTAGTCGCGTTCGGCGAGTTCTTCCAGGCTCTGCTGGCCGCAAACCCCGCACGCCGCGGACGTCACGCCGTACCGGCTGACGGGTTCGCGATCGGGCGGCCCATCAAGCGAGACCGTCACCGTGTTGAACTGCTGCTCCCGACTGAGCCGGATATCCGTGCAATAGGCAACGGTCTGCGGCCTGGCGCTGAAGCCTTCGTTAAGGCAGAACCCGGCAGCCAGCTCGAAGTCGGACCCGGGCGTGCGCATCGTCACCACCAGCGGCTCGGCCGGACGCCCGGGCCATTCCAGCCGAAGCTCGAGTGGTTCCTCCGTGACGACCGCGTCCTCGCGCCGGGACAGCTTGGCGCCATCCAGGATTTCGACCTTCACCCGCGTGGTCGGACCTTTGCTCATACCCCCACGTTAGGTCAGCCGCGCCGTACCGCCAGCCACTCGGCGAAGCCGGACAGGTCTTTTCAAAAGACTTTGCGCTAGCGTCGCCCTGACAACGTTCTCAGGGCGGGGTGGAACTCCCCACCGGCGGTGATGTTGCTCCCGGCCGATCCGGGGTCGACCAGCCCGCGAGCGCTCGCCTAACGGCGGGGACAGCAGATCCGGTGCGACTCCGGAGCCGACGGTCACAGTCCGGATGGAAGAGAACGCGGCTCGTACGACGGTGCTGCCTGCCTTCGTTCGTGTCGACACGCCCTGGGTGACGACGCGAGTAGGAGGAACACATGACGCAGTCACCCGTACGCCGCATCGCCATCATCGCCGCCCGCTGGCACGCCGACATCGTCGACGGCGCCGTCGAGGCGTGCACCGCTCGTCTCACCGAGCTGGGGTACGACCTCGACGTGGTCGAGGTACCCGGCGCCTTCGAGATCCCGCTACGTGCCCGTCGGCTCTTACAGTCTGGGGAGTACGACGCCGTCGCGGCTTGCGCCTTCGTCGTCAACGGAGGCATCTACCGGCACGACTTCGTGGCCGCCACCGTGGTCGACGCTTTGATGCGGGTGCAGCTTGAGACCGACATGCCGGTCTTCTCGGCGGTCCTCACTCCGCACCACTTCCACGAGCACGACGAGCATGAGCGCTATTTCAGGCAGCACTTCGTGACCAAGGGCCGCGAGCTGGCGGCGGCCATCGCCGACGTCGTACCTCTCCGGATAGCCGCCTAGCGCGGCCTGGCGCGGCGGCTCGCGGCCGCCACCTCACGTCTGTGGTCAGAGGTCGTCACGAGCGACCGAAGCCGCCGCGCCGTCTCTCCGATCGCCGGTCATCGACGTCACGTCACGTTGGGCGCTCACCAGCCGCGTCGTACCGCCAGCCACTCGAGGAATGTCCAGCCCATCAGCCGCTGGTGCCGCCGCAGTTCCGGCGTACAACCTGTTGGTGGCGGTGCATCGAGGTTGACCAGCATGTACGACGCGATGGCGGCGACCCAGCAGTCGAGATGCTCAGGCGGTACGTCGGAGGTCAGCGGGCTCTTCGCCACGGCCGACGTGGTGTCGATGCCGTGGTGGTGCGCGAGTGGCAGCAGGCCGACCCAGTCGCCCCACGCCGGTCCGAGTGCCAGCCAGTTCCAGTCGACCGTCCAGCAAGTGCCGACCTGATCGAGTAGCAGGTTGTCGGGCCGCAAGTCGCTGTGCATCGCCGAAGCGCCCGCGAGCGCCTCGGGATAGAGCGCGACGAGGTCGACGAGCTCGGCGAGGCGTTGTGGCAGCCAGGGCTGGAACCCGGTCGGCATCTCGTCGTCACCCGCCAGCAACTTGGCGAACTGGTCGATCGGGAAGCCGCCGCCGTCGATGTCCTCGACGATCGACTCAAGCCCCGGCAATGGACTGGGCGTGAGCGCCGCCGCCATCACCTCGCAATTGGCCGTGACGAGCGCGAAGTCCGCCGGACTCCAAGGCGTGCCCGGCATCCGGCCGTCGATCCGCTCGGCCGCGACCGCGAACCACGCCGTGCCGTCCTCGACCGCGTGGGCCGTCGTCACGATCGGCGGTACGGAAATGGCGCGGGGGAGCACCGGCACGATCTCGGCCTCGCGCTGGTACGCGCCGTACGCGTGCAGGCCGTCCGGCGCGGCCTTGACGAACACCTCGCGCCCATCGGCCAGCCGCAGCGGCGCCGCGAACCCGCCGGTGAAGCCCGAGCCCACCGACGTACCGGCCGAAGCGATATCGGTGCCCAGGGCAACCTTCAGCGCTTCCCGCAAAGCGGTCGGCAGGTCGTCCCAACCGGGCCGCGCGGAGGTCGCGGCATAGTTGACGGAAGGCGGCTGGCTCATGGCGCCGACCCTAGCCCTTTGCGTGCCGCGGCGCGCCCGTCGGTTAGCAGCGGTTAGCGTTCGGGGTGTGAGTCTGCAGGTGGGTCTCGATCTGGTCGGCATCTTCGTCTTCGCGATCACCGGCGCGCTGGTGGGGGTGCGGAAGCAGCTCGACGTGTTCGGGATCCAGGTGCTCGCGCTGGTGACCGGGCTCGGCGGCGGGTTCATCCGCGACGTCCTGATCGGCGCGACGCCACCCGCGGCGCTGGCCGATTGGCGGTATCTCTCGGTGCCGGTGGCGGCCGGGCTGATCACGTTCTTCCTGCATCCCGGGATCGGCCGCGTCGAGCGATTGGTGAACATCTTCGACGCGGCCGGGCTCGGGTTGTTCTGCGTTACGGGGGCTCTCAAGGCACTCGCGTACGGCCTGCCGCCACTGTCCGCCGCGTTGGTCGGCACGATCTCGGGGATCGGTGGTGGGGTGATCCGGGACGTCTTGTCCGGGCGGGTGCCGGTGGTGTTGCGACGCGAGATCTACGCGACGCCCGCCTTCCTCGGCGCCGGCATCGTCGTCGTCGCCCACACCCTCGGCTACCGCGCCTCCTGGGTCGCCGTCACCGCCGCCGCGATCTGCACGATCATCCGCCTACTCGCCATCCGCCGCGGCTGGAACGCCCCCATCCCACGCCCGGCCTGAGAACCTAGCCCTGTTGGAGTTTGGCGAGGGTTAGGACTTCGCCGGCCATGCCCCAGCCGCCGTCGACTACTTCGTCGATCAGGACCATCGTGCTGGGGATCACCTCCGGGCCGAAGGTCTCGGCGTACAGGGAGGTCACCTTGGTGATGAGGATTTCCTTCTGCTCGGCGGACAGCGTTCCGGCAGGGACTTTCAGGTTTGCGAATGGCATTTGCCGACTCCTTAAAGGGAATTAAACGATTCCGCCATTGGCGCGGATTACCTGCCCGTTGACCCAATGACCCGGACCGGCCAGGAACGCAACGACCTCCGCGATATCCGCCGGGGTGCCAAGGCGTTCGAGCGGTGGTTGAGCGGCCAGCTTGGCGACGGTCTGCTCGTCGTTGCTGTCGAGGAACAGGTCGGTCGCGACCGGGCCGGGCGCCACGGCGTTCACCGTGATGTTCCGGCCGCGCAACTCGCGGGCCAGGATCATCGTCATCGCCTCGACCGCACCCTTGCTCGCGCTGTACGCGCCATACATCGGCAAGGCCAAGCCGACGATGGACGTGGAGAAGGTGATCACCGAGCCGCCGTCGCGTACCCGCCGGGCGGCCTGCTGCGCCACCACGAAAGTGCCGCGGATATTCGTGCGATGCAGGTCGTCGAGGTCCGCGAGGTCGAGGTCCGCGATGGTCGACTTCACCAGCCGCCCGGCCGCGTGAACGACCACGTCGACGCCGCCAAAGGCTGCCGAGGCGGTATCGAACAACGCCGCGACAGCCTTTTCGTCGGCCACATCCGCCTTGCCCGCGACGGCCTGGCCGCCGTACGTGGTGATCTCCTTGACGACGCCGTCGGCCTCGTCCTGCTTGTTCGCATAGCCGACGACGATGGCGAAACCGTCGCGGGCCAGTCGTAGGGCCGTCTCGCGGCCGATGCCGCGTGAGCCGCCGGTAATGATCGCTACTCGTTGATTCATGCTTCGACCTTCGCCGGTCTGGAGGACAGCAACCAGGCGGCGTTTACCCAGGGGATGGCACCCCCCTGGCTACGGAATCAGCGACCGGTGACACTGGACAGGTGAACCTGTCTGAACTAGGCGTCTTCCTGCAGTCCCGACGTGCCCGGATCACTCCAGCAGAGGTCGGCCTGCCCACTGGGCCTAGGAGACGTGTGAGCGGTCTACGCCGGGATGAGGTGTCACAGCTGGCAGGAGCCTCAGTGGAGTACTACACCGAGCTAGAGCGAGGCAGGGGCGCACAGCCGTCTCCCCAGATGCTTGCCGCGCTGAGCCGGGCACTACGGCTGGACAACGACGAGCGCGACCACCTGTTCCGTCTAGCCGGCCGTGCCATCCCAGCCGCGCACGGAACTTCAGCGCACGTACAGCCCGCAATGCTCGCCCTGTTGGACCGGCTGGACACCACGCCGGCACAGATCATCACAGACTTGCACGAAACGCTTGTGCAGAACCGCCTCGCAGTAGCACTTGTGGGCCCAGCGCCACAGACCACCGGGCTAGAGGCGAGCCTGGTCTACCGCTGGTTCAGCGATCCGGCCACCAGGTCGATCTACCCCGCCGAGGATCACGCGCACCACTCGCGGGTGATGGTTTCCGACCTGAGGGCCGCGGTAGCCCGCCGGGAGCACGACGCGCGCTCGCTGGAGATGGTCAGCCGCCTGTACGACGCGAGCACCGAGTTCGCCGAGCTGTGGGATCGAGGCGACGTCGCCGTACGACGGGGTGAACGGAAGCGCCTGAACCATCCAGAGCTGGGCGTGATCGACCTCAACTGCCAGAACCTCTTCAGCGAAGACGGCAGCCAGCGCCTGCTCTTCTTCACCGCGCCGCCCGGAAGCCCGGCCGTTGAACAACTCCGCCTGCTGGACGTGATCGGCACCCAGGAGCTGGCCCCGGCCGACCAACGTTAGTTGTGGGCGAAGCGGACCTTGGGACGGGCGAAGGTGACGGCGACGCTGGCCACCAGGGCGCAAATGATGCCGATGGCAACGGGCACCCAATAGGCGTCGGAAGAGCCGTATCGGTCCACCGCGTGACCGGCCAAAGCGTTACCGGGGGCAACACCGAGCAGCAGACCGGTGACCGTCCAAGTGATTGCCTCGGTCAACCTTTCCGGCGGCACCCACTCCTCCACGCAAGCCGTCACCGCGACCATGGTCGGCGCGATGCTCAGACCCACGACGAAGAGCACCACGCCGACGAGCAGGATCGAGTTGACCCAGGGCAAAGGCGCCAGTGTGATGGCCAGCGTGATGGTGCCGATCAGCAGGCGGCGTTCGACCGGGGCGCGCCAGTGCACCGAGCCGTACCAAAGACCGGCGAGCATGCTGCCAAGGGCCCAGACGGCCAGTACGACGCCCGACATCCCGGGCTTGCCGAGTTCGTCGGTGAACGCGACCGTGACGACCTCCGCGCTACCCAGCGTGGCGCCGAGACCGAGGCCGATGATGCTGAGCAGGAGCAGCGAGAGCCAGGGGAGAGGCGCGCGCTCTTCGCCGTTGTTGGCACCCCGGCCGGGCGGATCGGACCCGCGCAACGCGGCCAGCCAAAGCGTGCCGACCAGACCGAGGACGCCGGCCACGATCAGGGCGACGTACGGGCTGACCTGCGTGGCCAAGGCGGTGACGAGAACCGGGCCGACGATGAACACGACCTCGTCGCCGACGGCCTCCAGCGCGAACGCGGTCTGCAACGCGCGACCGCGGCCGAGGAGATGCGTCCAGCGAGCCCGGACGAACGAGCCGACCTGGGGACGGGTGCCACCGGCAACGAACGACACGACGTACAGCAACCAAACCGGCGCATCGGCGCGAACCGCGATCAACAACGCGAACAGCGCCAGCGTGCAGACGACGCTGCCGGTCAGCAGCAACAAGCGCTGACCCCAGCGGTCGACCAGGCGGCCCTGGATCGGCCCGGTGAGTGCGCCCGCGACGACGGCGACACCGGAAACGGCACCGGCCAATCCGTACGAGCCGCTCTCCCTGGCAATGAGGATGACGGTGCCGAGGCCGAGCATCGAGATCGGCATACGGCCGAGGATCCCGGCGGCGAAGAAGGCGCCCGCGCCGGGTCTCTGCATGAGGTGTACGTAAGGCTTCAGCATGGGGGACCATGCACACCGTATAGGTCCGGCCTGAGAGCATCGGAACATGGCCGACCCGCAATCGCCGACGACGACCGATCCCACCCCGTACGACGCCGTGCTGCTGCTCTCGTTCGGTGGACCCGAGAAGACCGAGGACGTGCTGCCCTTTCTGCAGAACGTCACTCGCGGCCGGGGCATCCCCGATGAGCGGCTCAAGGAGGTCGGCGAGCACTACTACCAGTTCGGCGGCCGGAGCCCGATCAACGACCAGAACCGGGCTTTACTGGCGGCGCTGCGGGTGTCGTTCGCCGAGGCCGGGCTGGACCTGCCGATCTACTGGGGCAACCGCAACTGGGCGCCGTACCTGAACGACACCGTCCGCGAGATGGTCGACGACGGGGTACGACGCGCCGTGGTGATCGTGACCAGCGCCTACCCGTCGTACTCGGGTTGCCGCCAGTACCGGGAGAACCTGGCCGCCGCGACCGAGGCCGTCCCGGGCGCACCGCGGTTCGACAAGCTCCGGCACTACGCGAACCACCCGGGCTTCGTCGGCCCATTCGTGGAAGCCACGCTGGCAGCCCTTGAAGGCCTCCCAGACGACGCGGCGATCGCGTACGTGACCCACTCGATCCCGAACGCGATGAACGCCACCAGCGGGCCGCAGGGCGGGGCGTACGTCGAGTGGCATCTCGATGTCGCGGACCAGATCTCGGCCGAGGTCGAGCGCCGGACCGGCCGGAGCCGTCGTACCGACCTGGTCTATTGCTCGCGCTCGGGCCCGCCGCAGGTCCCGTGGCTCGAGCCGGACGTCAACGACCACCTGGACGGGCTCGCCGCCGAAAAAGCGACCGGTGTCGCGGTCGTACCGATCGGGTTCGTCAGCGATCACATGGAGGTCATCTACGACCTCGACACCGAGGCGCTGGCCACGGCCGAGAAGCTGAGCCTGCCGATGGCCCGGGCAGCGACGCCGGGAGTGCATCCGGACTTCGTCGCGATGTTGCGCGACCTGGTGATCGAACGCGCCGCCGCCGAGCGCGATGAGCAGCCCGGCCGTCCGTGTGGCGGCCGCCTCGGCCCTGGCTGGGACGACTGCCGCGCCGACTGCTGCCCGGCACTCCGCCGCCCGCCCGCAACGACCGCCACCACACCTACCGCCGTACTGACAAGCGAGGAACATCAATGACCGAGAGCCCCCAGGATCTGCTGAAGCTCGCGATGGAGGTGGCCACCGAGGCCGCCACGTTGATCGTCGAGCGGCGCCGGGGTGTGATCACCGTCGCGGACACGAAGAGCACTGTCACCGACGTCGTCACCGCGGTCGACCGGGAGTCCGAGGAGCTGATCCGGGCCCGGGTGCTGGCCGCGCGGCCGGACGACTCGTTCCTCGGCGAGGAGGGCGACGACATCCACGGCACCAGCGGCGTGCGCTGGGTGGTGGACCCGATCGACGGCACGGTCAACTACCTGTACGACATTCCGACGTACGCCGTCTCGATCGCGGTCGAGATCGACGGTACGACGGTCGCCGGCGTGGTCGTCGACGCTCCGCGCGGGGAGATCTTCACCGCGACCCTGGGCGGTGGCGCGTACCTGGACGGCAAACCGATCCGGGTCTCCGGCTGCGACGACCTCGGCAAGGCCCTGGTCGGCACCGGGTTCGGCTATGACGCGGAGCGCCGGGAGATCCAGGCCGACGTGGTCCGGGCCTTGATCGCGAACGTGCGGGACATTCGCCGGATCGGGGTCGGCGCGATCGACCTGTGTTACGTGGCCTGTGGCCGGCTGGACGCGGCGTACGAACGAGGGCTGAACCCGTGGGACTACGGCGCGGGCGCGTTGATCGCCGCCGAGGCCGGCGCGCGGATCGGCGGACTGCACGGCGCGGTGGTCTCGCCCGAGATGTCGATCGCGGCGTCGCCCGGAACCTTCGAAGGCCTGCATGACCTGCTGGTTTCCGCAGATCCGCTGCGAAAGTGACCGCTAACTTCGGCAGTGAGCGACGGTGGCCGTTCGCTGCGTAACTGCTCATTACTGCTTGAACTGAGCAGTAATGAGCATTCTTCTGTTCACTCATGACTGCAGTTGCGACACGCCGGTGAGAAGTTCCACCCCGGCGAGCGCGAAGGCCCCTGGATAAGGCACAATCACCGCCTCAGGGGGCGGTAGCGACGCCGCGCCCGACGCTTGCGACCGGCCCTTGTGGCGGGATTACGCGGTTGAGGAATTTATCGGCCGCCATACCCGTTTCAGGTCCAGCAGGCATCACCACGGGTACGAACGAGGGCAGGGAAACACCATGGCGACCGATTACGACGCCCCACGCAAGACCGACGAGGACTCGAGCGAAGAGAGCATCGAGGAGCTCAAGACCCGTCGGCACGACAAGAACTCCGGCAAGGTCGACGAAGACGAGGCCGAGGCCGCCGAAAGCTTCGAGCTGCCCGGCGCCGACCTCTCACACGAAGAGCTGGCGGTCCGGGTACTGCCGCGCCAGGCCGACGAGTTCACCTGCTCCAGCTGCTTCCTGGTTCACCACCGGAGCCAGCTCGCGAGCGAGAAGAACGGCCAGCTGATCTGCCGCGACTGCGCGGCCTGATCGACGGCCACCAGCAAGAGCGGGGCTGATCCTTCTACGGGTCAGTCCCGCGACTCACGTCCGAAAACCTTATTCTCCACTACCTCTTTGATGTCTTCTTTGAGCTCATACCCGGGCGGCATGCTGCCGGTCGACTTCGACCAGTAGCGGGCGGCCCGATCCTCCGCGAAACGCTTGGCCAACGCGGCCGTGGCACCGCTGGCGACCGCCCACGCCACCACCTCGACGTACCCCGCGTCCTGCGCGGTGGGCGACTTCGGCGGCACCCGGCCGGAGCCGAGTTTCCACGCCGAGGTCAGCGCCTTCTTCGTCGCGACCGTCATCACCAGCGTGAAGACGGTCAACACCAGTTTCCAGCCGATCTTGGCTCCCGCCACGGCGTCCTCCTTCTGCCCGAGCCCCCTATGGGGATCTAACCACGCCACCCGGCTGAAGCGCCGCCGCGAGTTGCTGGGGATGCCGGGTCGCGATCAGCCAGTACGGCGCCGGGTCCCGCGGATCGTTCAGGTGGACCCGGACGACGTCGCGCAGGTACGGCCGGAGCAGCAGGTACGCCCGCGCGTCGCAGTCGCGGCCGGTCGCCGTACGCGCGGCATCGCCGGTGAGCGCCTCGACCTCGCCGAGGTACGCCCGTTCGATCGAGGCACGACCCGCTGCGAGGCGTTCGGCGTCGACCTGGATCGTCGTACCGCCGTACCGCTGATAGGCCGCGAGGAACAGCCCCAGCGCCACCAGGGTCACGACCGTGCCGGCGACCGGCCCGGCCGGCACGGTGATGATCATCCAGGTCGTCGCAAGGGCCAGTGCGGTCACGAGCCACCAGCTCGCCGGGATGGACAGACGCTCGCGATAAGAGACGGGTGTGGCCACCGGACCAGCCTGGCACGGAACCTGTCGGTGGCCGTGGGTAGGGTCCCGTTCCGTGATCGAACCACCACCACGGTCCGCCTTGGAGCGGGCCGACTTGAGCCCGCCCGAGCGGCATCCCGACGCGCCCGCGCCGGGTTCGGTGCTGCGCTCGCACTACGCCGACTGCGTGGGCTGCGGGCCGAACCATCCGACCGGGCTGCGCATGGTGACCACCGCCGGGCCGGATGTCACCGTCACGGGCACGTTCACCGTCACGGCCGCGCATCAGGGTGCGCCGGGTTTGGCGCACGGCGGCGTGCTGGCCACTGCGCTGGACGAGGTGCTCGGTGGGTTGTCCTGGCTGTTGCGCAAGCCGATGGTCACCGGTCGGCTCGAGACCGACTACATCCGCCCGGTCCCGGTCGGTACGACGCTCGCGCTGGAGGCCCGTTGCCTGGGCTTCTCGGGGCGGCGGATGTACGCCAAAGGGCGCGGGCGGCTCGACACGCCGGACGGGCCGATCGCGATCAGAGCGGCGGCGGTCTTCGTGGTGGTCGGAGTGGAACACTTCACCGAGCACGGCGCCGATATGACAGCCGAACAAGTCCACGACTACGAGGTGAATCCTTGACCGAGGTACTGATCCAGCGACTCGACCCCGATCTGCCCTTGCCGGCGTACGCACATCCCGGTGACGCGGGGGCGGATCTGGTCACGACCACCGAGGTCACGCTCAAGCCGGGGGAGCGGGCCCTGGTCGGTACCGGGATCGCGATCGCCTTGCAGGACGGCTTCGCGGCGTTCGTGCATCCGCGCTCGGGGCTGGCCGCGAAACACGGGGTGACCCTTGTCAATGCGCCGGGCACTGTGGACGCGGGTTACCGTGGCGAGATCAAGGTGTGCCTGGTCAATCTCGATCCCGCCGCCGAGATCACCCTGCATCGTGGCGACCGGATCGCGCAGTTGGTGGTCCAGCGGGTCGAGAAGGCCCGGTTCGTCGAGGTCGAGTCCCTGCCGGGCTCGGCTCGCGGTGCCGGCGGACACGGCTCAACCGGCGGTTTTGCCGGTATGACACGCTGACCAGGGTGCGGCTTGTGACCTGGGGTGTGGGCGAGACTACGGCGGCACCTCACCATCGAATTCAGGAAAGAAGGCAAGACCAGTGATCTTCCGCCGCAAGGCCAAGAACGAGGAAACCGAGGCGGCCGAACCGGTCCGCGGTGACGCGTTCTTCGAGGACATCGAGAAGGAGCAGGCCGAGGCCGCGCAGGCCGAGGTCGAGGCCCGCGGCTCGCGCACTGACGGCCCGTTCGACTCTTCCGAGGTCGAGCACGACGAGCTGCACGCCGAGGACCGGATCGACCTGGGTGGTCTGGTGATCACCGGCCTGCCGGGTATGGAGCTGCGCCTGCAGGTCGACGAGCAGACCAACGAGGTCCAGGCCGTCCTGCTGGTGCTGGAGGACTCGGCCCTCGAGCTGCGCGCGTTCGCCGCCCCGAAGACGGCCGGTATCTGGACCGACGTTCGCCGCGAGATCGCCGCCGAAGCCACCCGCATGGGCGGTACGGCGTCGGAGGCCGACGGCCCGTTCGGGACCGAGCTGGTGCTGGTGGTGCCGGTGACCGACCCCGAGAGTGGTCAGGTCTTCAGCCAGACCAGCCGGGTGATCGGTGTGGACGGCCCGCGCTGGCTGCTGCGGGGCACGATCCTCGGCCGCGCCGGGGTCGAGGCCGACGCCGCGAAGCCGATGGAGGAGTCGTTCCGCAAGGTCGTCGTGGTCCGCGGATCGGAGCCGATGGCCCCGCGCGAGTCCCTGGCCCTGCAGCTCCCGGGCGGCATGCAGCCCGGCGAGGAAGAAGCCTAAGTCTGGTTCTCCGCTCAGGCGGTTTTCGCCGCCTGAGCGGACTACACTGCGCCTCATGGGTAGTGGTGTGAAAACGGGAGGGATGTTCCGTCGCGCTTTCCGGGGGCTTGCGGGCGACCGGGACGAGATGGATGCCGAGGTGCTGCAGGACGGCGTCGCCGACTGTGGTGCCCGGGCGATCACGGGTTGTCACGACCGCGAGATGGTGACCCTGTTCGGCACGCTGCGGACGATCACCTTCAGTCCGCGTGGTGGCGTGCCCGCCTTGGAGGGCGAATTGTTCGACGGTACCGGCACGGTGACCCTGATCTGGCTCGGCCGGCGCCGGATCGCCGGTATCCACCCGGGGACCGACTTGATCGTCTCCGGCCGGATCGGCGTGGTCGACGGCAGCCGCGTGATGTTCAACCCGCGGTACGAGCTGCGCCCGTCGGTCGCCCATGGCTGAGCAGCACCGCGACGGCCACCAGCATTCGGTCGACGAGGATCTCGCCGAGGTGTTCCGTCCTGAGCTCGAGGCCGCCGAGGTCCTCGCGTCCGAGTCTCCTGACCCCGCTGAACCCGTGGCGGACAAGAAGCCGGCGACAACGGATAAGGACTTCTTCCACGCTGCCGGTGGTTGGGGCGCGCTGTTCGACGTAGCAGTGCCCTGGCTGTCGTTCCTGGCGGTCTACCAGCTGTCCGACCACAATCTGCAACTCGCGCTGATCGTCGCCATCGGTCTGGCCGCCGCGGTCGCCGTGCTGCGGGTCTTCCGGAAGCAGCCGCTGCGGAACATCGTCGGCGGATTCATCGGCGTGCTCATCTCGGCGTACATCGCGAACAAGAGCGGCCGCGCCGAGGACGTCTACGTTCCCGGTCTGCTGACGAACCTGGGTTATGGATTGGTGTACCTGATCACGGTGCTGATCCGGTGGCCGATCTTCGGCGTGCTGTACGGAATGATCACCCAGACCGGTACGGCCTGGCGCAAGGATCCCGCGATGTTGCGCGGCTTCACGCTCGCGACTCTGGTCTTCGTCGGCCTGTTCGGTTTGCGGCTCGCTGTGCAGGTGCCGCTGTACTTCGCCGGCGCCCTGAACGCGTTGGGTATCGCGAAGGTCGCCCTCGGGCCGCCCGTCTACGCGCTGGCGCTGTGGTTGTCGTACACGGTCCTGCGCGCAAGCATGCCGCCCGAGAAGTGGGACGAGGTCCGCGACACCGTCACCCACCTCCTCCGCGGCAACAAGAAGTAGCTCCCGCACCAACCACAAAACCCAGGTGCCCTGTTGGGCGCCTGGGGTTTTGTGGTTGGTCTTAGCTGACGCGGCGGGGGTGGTGGTTGGGGGCGAGGAGGTCTTCCAGCTGGGCTTCGGTCTCGTCGGCGGCCACGAACAGGAGTTCGTCGTTGAGTTCGAGGGTGCCGTCGGCGTCGGGGCGAAGGACGCGGCCTTCGCGCAGGATGGTGACCAGGGCGGTGTCGACGGGCCAGTCGACGTCGCCGACCCGCATGCCGATCATCGGGCTGTCCTCGGGCAGGGTGAGCTCGACCAGGTTCGCGTCGCCTTGACGGAAGGTGAACAGGCGGACCAGGTCACCGACCGAGACGGCCTCCTCGACCAGAGCCGACATGATCCGCGGAGTGGAGACGGAGACGTCCACGCCCCAGGCCTCGTTGAACATCCACTCGTTGCGTGGATGGTTCACCCGGGCCACGGTGCGCGGCACGCCGAACTCGGTTTTGGCCAGCAGGGATACGACCAGGTTCGCCTTGTCGTCACCGGTGGACGCGATCGCCACCTGGCAACGCTGCAGGGCGGCCTCCTCCAGTGAGGAGAGCTCGCAGGCGTCCGCGAGCAGCCATTCGGCGTGGGGCACCGAGTCGGCTTTGATCGCCCGGGGGTCCTTGTCGATCAGTAGGACCTCGTGACCGTTCTCCAGCAACTCGGCCGCGATCGATCGGCCGACGTTGCCCGCACCCGCGATGGCTACTCGCATCACAGCTCCTCAGGCTTGGTACCGAGCTGGGCCTCGACCGAGGCGGCGTCGGCCTCCAGCATGACGACGTGCACCAGGTCGCCCTCTTGGATAACAGTGTCCGCCTTCGGCAGTAGGCCCTCGCCGAGCCGGGTCAGGAACGCGACCCGCGCGCCGGTGGCCGCCTCGATGTCGAACGCGCGCCGGCCGACCCAGCCGGTGTGCACGTGCACCTCGGCCAAGCGCACTGTGCCGGACGGGTCGCGCCACTCGGGCTCGGAACCGCTCGGCAGTAACCGCCGCATCATCTGGTCGACGGTCCAACGGACGGTGCCGACGGTGGGGATACCGAGTCGCTGGTAGACCTCGGCGCGGCCCGGGTCGTAGATCCGGGCGACGACGTTCTCGATGCCGAAGTTCTCCCGGGCCACCCGGGCGGCCAGGATGTTGGAGTTGTCGCCGTTCGAGACGGCCGCGAACGCTCCCGCGGTCTCGATCCCGCTCTCGATCAGCACCTCCCGGTCGAAGCCCATCCCGGTGATGGTGCGACCGGAGTAGTTCGGGCTGAGCCGGCGGAACGCATCCGCGGACTGGTCGATGATCGCGACCGTATGGCCACGTTTTTCGAGCGTACGGGCCAACGTCGACCCGACGCGTCCGCAGCCCATGATGACGACGTGCACTCCGCATTCACTCCTTGTCCGCAGTGGGAGCCAATCGCGTCGATTCGGCAGCGGAAACGCTACACCGGACCTCCGGTCGGCCACGTACTACCTCTAGCATCACTCACGTGCCTCTAGGTGATATCGGGAAACGCATCCTCATCGGCAGGAAATTACGCAGTGCCCAGCTGGGTGAAACGCTGCTGCCGAAGCGGATTGCCCTGCCAGTCTTCGCTAGTGACGCTCTGTCGTCGGTAGCCTACGCGCCGGATGAGATCTTCTTGACCTTGTCCGTGGCCGGGCTCACCGCCGTGGCGATCTCCTGGAAGGTCGGGATCGCGGTCGCGGTGATCATGCTCGTGGTGGTGATGTCGTACCGCCAGAACGTGCACGCCTATCCGTCCGGTGGCGGCGACTACGAGGTGGCGAACACGAACCTCGGACCGACTGCCGGTCTGACCGTGGCCAGCGCGCTGCTGGTCGACTACGTCCTCACGGTGGCGGTGTCGATCTCGTCGGCCGCGCAGTACGCCGCTTCGGCCGTGCCCGCGTTGGAGGGCAGGCAGGTCTGGGTCGCGTCGATCGCGGTCATCTTCCTGATGACGATGAACCTGCGTGGGGTGCGCGAGTCGGGCACGGCCTTCGCCGTTCCGACGTACCTGTTCATGGCCACCATCATCACGATGATCGCCATCGGGTTCGGGCGGTACCTGTTCGGTGACCTACCCAAGGCGGAGAGCGCGGACTTCGAGTTCGCCGGTAGCGAGACGATGGCCGGCGCGGGTGCGCTGGCGATGGGCTTCCTGGTCTTGCGTGCCTTCTCCTCCGGATGTGCCGCCCTGACGGGTGTCGAGGCCATCAGCAACGGTGTGCCCGCCTTCAAGAAGCCGAAGAGCCGGAACGCGGCCACCACGCTGGCCCTGCTCGGCGGTATCGCGGTGACGATGATGCTCGGCGTGATCACCCTGGCGAACCTGATGCATCTGCGGTACGCCGAGCATCCGGAGACGCAGCTGATCGGTCCGGACGGTCTTCCGCTGGGCTCCGACTACCACCAGGACCCGGTGATCGGTCAGCTCGCGAAGGGCATCTTCGATCACTTCAGCCCGGGCTTCTACCTGGTGGCAGCGGTCACCGGCGTGATCCTGGTGCTCGCCGCGAACACCGCGTTCAACGGCTTCCCCGTGCTGGGGTCGATCCTGGCCCGCGACGGGTACCTGCCGCGCCAGCTGCATACCCGGGGCGACCGGCTCGCCTTCAGCAACGGCATCGTCATCCTGGCCGGCTTCGCGGTGGTGCTGATCGTGTCGTTCGACGCCGAGGTCACCCGGCTGATTCAGCTCTACATCGTCGGTGTGTTCGTCAGCTTCACCATCAGCCAGCTCGGCATGTTGCGGCACTGGACCCGTCTGCTCGCCACCGAACAGGACGGCGCGAAGCGGGCGCAGATGCAGCGCTCCCGGGTGATCAACGCGATCGGTCTCACCTTCACCGGCGTGGTTCTGATCATCGTGCTGCTGACCAAGTTCGTGCACGGCGCGTACATCGCCATCATCGCGATGGGCGTGCTGTTCCTGATGATGAAGGGCATCCGCCGGCACTACGAGACGGTCGGCCACGAGATGGCCGTCGAACCGGACGAGGCGCTGACCCTGCCGTCGCGGGTGCACGCGATCGTCCTCGTTTCCAAGCTGCACAAGCCCACGCTGCGTGCGCTCGCCTTCGCCAAGGCGGCCCGGCCGTACATGCTGGAAGCCGTTACCGTCGACGTCGACCGGGACGAGGCCGAAGCCCTTCAGCTCGAGTGGGATCGCCGCAACATCCCGGTGCCGCTCAAGCGTCTCGCGTCGCCGTACCGGGAGATCACGCGGCCGATCCTGCAGTACGTGCGGGACATCCGTCGCCAGTCGCCTCGGGACGTCGTGATGGTCTACATCCCTGAGTACGTCGTGGGCCATTGGTGGGAGCAGTTCCTGCACAACCAGAGCGCACTGCGGCTCAAGGGGCGTCTGCTCTTCACGCCGGGCGTCATGGTCACCTCCGTGCCGTACCAGCTTGTCTCGTCTCAGCTCGCCGAGGAGCGTCAGGACCGGACTGAGCGCGTTGCGGGTCAGGTCCGTCGTGGAGCCCGCAACCCTCCAAGGGACAAGTAGCCTGTGCAGGTGGCAGCAAAGACCGAAATACTCATTGGCGCGCTGCTGGAACTGGAAGTCGGTCCAGTCGCTCACGGCGGTCACTGCGTCGCCAGGTACGACGGCCAGGTGGTCTTCGTGCGACACGCCATACCGGGTGAGACGGTCCGTGCCCGGGTAACCGAGCAGACGTCGAAGTACTTGCGTGCGGATGCCGTAGAGATCCTCAAGCCTTCAGAGCACCGTGTGGCCGCCCCTTGTCCCTATGCGGGCGTGTGCGGCGGCTGCGACTTCCAGCACGTGGACCTCGACTACCAGCGCCTGCTGAAGGCGGAGGTGGTTCGGGACAGCCTGCGCCGCATCGGCGGGATCGAGCGGGAAGTCGTGATGGAGGCGCCTGCCGGGGACGGACTGGGCTGGCGGACGCGGATGCGGTACGCCGTCGTCGACGGGCAGCCCGGGATGTACGCCCATCGCTCGCACGACCTGGTCCAGATCGACCGCTGCCGCATCGCGCATCCCGGCACACCCGACGTACTCTCCCAACGCTGGCCGGGCGTCTCGTCGGTCCAGGCAGTGGTCTCGTCCGAGGGTCGTACGGCGGTCCTGACGTCTTCGGAAACCGCCGGGCGCTTGGTCGAGGAGGTCCACGAACGGCGCTACCGGGTCGACGCCGGCGGCTTCTGGCAGGTCCATCCCGAGGCCGCCACGACGCTGGTCGATGCCGTGATGGCCGGGCTGGAACCGGCCGCGGGTGAGACCGCGCTCGACTTGTATTGCGGAGTGGGCCTGTTCGCCGGATTCCTCGCGGACGCCGGGTGCGCCGTACTCGCGGTCGAAGGCGATCGCGATGCCGTCCGTAACGCCCGGCGCAACCTGCACGATCAGCAGGCTGTGACGATCGAGCAGGGCAGCGTCGACAAGGTACTAGCCGGTGCCGCCCGGCAGGGGCTGTCGTCCGTCGACCTGGTGGTGCTCGATCCACCCCGTACGGGAGCGGGCAAGGACGTCGTACGGCGCGTTGCCGACCTCACGCCACGGCGGATCGCGTACGTGGCGTGCGACCCGGCGGCGTTGGCGCGTGACCTGAAGACGTTCGAGACGTTGGGATATGGGATCGGGTCGTTACGCGCATTCGATTTGTTCCCGATGACGCATCACATAGAGTGCGTGGCTGTACTCGAACCGCTACCGGGTATTAGGCACTCGTAGGAGATCTGGATGCCGCTCGTCGATCTCGACGATCCTGTTGAGCTGCGCGCTCGCTGGAGTGCGCTCGCCGCGATCGCTCATGCCACGGGGTACGACCGGCGGTGGTGGGCGGATGCGGCCGGTTGGCATCACGAGGACGGCGGCGGCAACGATCTGCGGGTGATCGAGCTCGAGCAGGAGCGCACGGTGCTCTACGGGCTGCACCGCGAGTACAGCTTGACCAAGGACACGGATCTGCTCGAAGGTGCGCCGGAATGGCTGGGGCAGCCGGCGGTTCGGGAACGTATTGCGGCGGGGCGGCTGGGGTTCGTCTTTGCGAATTTCTCGGGCACGTGGGCGCGGGCCGAGTATCCGGGTGATCCGTGGCAGCCGATCGACGATGGGTTTCTCGCGGTTGGGAGTTGGCTGACCTCCGACGAGGAGGCCGCGGCCGAGTTGGTCGAGTGGGCGGCGGAGTGGGCGGATTACCTGGGGAGTCTGGATGAGCTTCGGGCGGTTGGGCTGGCGCTGATCCGGACCGCGGCCGAGGCGCCGATCGGTGTGGATGATCTGCGGGCGTTGTTCGATCGGCTGGATCTTGGGGATGATCCGGATCGGCAGCCGGATCTCGAGGGGGCGCTCGCGGCGGCGGGGCAGTTCGCGCTTGCTCCGGCGGCTCGCGTTGTTCCTGTTGCGGCTCCCGCTTCCCCGGCTGAGTCGGCGTCGGCTGGGGCTGCGGTCGCGGTTGAGGATGACGCGGGGGAGGACTTTTACGAGAGCTTGTACGCGCCTGGTGCCGCGTCGGCGGTCGAGCCTGCCGCGGACCCGGAGGCGACGGGGGAGTGGACGCTGGATGAGGCGACGCGGGAGTTCTTCCCGTTCGCCTTCGACGAGGACGGCAAGCGGGTCGAGGAGCCGGTCGGCAAGCAGGCCGTTGCCGAGGACGTCGTCGAGGAGGTTGCCGAGGAGTTTGTCGAGGAGCGGCACGATGACGCGCTCGGATATGACGATGCGCTCGGGTATGGCGGGCGGATCGATCCTGGGAATGCCCTTAGCGCTAGCTCGCCGTTCCTGCATCACGACAGCCGGCGTTATTCCGGGTATGAGGATGACCCGGTCATTGGATCGTCTTCGGGTGCTGAGTATCCCGGTGATCCGATTGGGTTCCGCTGGGACGGGCCGGACGACGAGGACGAGGACGAGCCGGCCCAGGACAGTGTTGAAGAGATCGTCGAGGATGACGAGGTCGTTGGCGAGGCCTTCGACGAGGACAGCGCCTTCGACGAGGACGGGGCCTTCGACGAGGACGGGGCTTTTGCGTTCGCGCCGCCGCCGGGATTCGGCAGCATGGTGCCGATCGATCGCCCGCCGCCTCCGGATGACGATGACGACGATGACGTGTTCGACCTTGAGAGTCTGGCCAATCTGCCGCCGCCCGGTGCGGGGGATCGGGTGTACTCCAAGTTCGAGCGGGAGAACGGCCTCGCGCCCGACTTCGAGGAGACCTTCGGCCGCGAGGTAGCCGAGTTCGCCGCTGCCCAAACCGCCGCCCAAGCCGAGGCGACCGCCCAAGCCGAGGCGACCCTCCAAGCCGAGGCGGCTGCCCAAGCTGAGGTCGAGGCAGCCGCGCGAGCCGAGGCTGAGGCTGCCGCGCGCGCTGAGGCGCAGGCTGAGGCTGAAGTCGAGGTTGAGGTCGAGGCCGCCGCCGAAGATCTCGATGACGAGCGATACGCGCCAAGGCCCGAGCCCGTTCAGCACGTTCAGCCGCCCGCGATGGTTGCCGCCGACGAGGCGGCGGTCGGCGTACCGGCTGAGTATCTCGAGGCGGCGATGCGTGCGGAGCCCGAGCGCCCCCGGCCGCGACCCGCCTCGGAGGACGCGTCGGACGCGTTCGAGGCGCTGCATGCCTGGTGCAAGGCCCGGACGCGGATCGTGCCGTCGGGTTTCACCATCCAGGTCCAGGTGCTCGACCCGCAGGCCCCGTCGTACCGCTTCGACCTCGAGCCGCCGCCCGTTGACGACGACGAGTTCGGCGACGACAAACTCCCCGGCCTACTGGTCGACCTCTGGGCGTCCGAGTCGACGGGCGAACACGGTCAGGACGGCTGGTTGTTCGCCCGCATCGACGCGGCCGGCCGGACGTTGCGGATCGACCGCTGGTACGACCAGATCCCCGACTGGTGGGACGACCCGGTCGTCGCACGAATCGACATGCGCGGCCTACGCCGCCGCCTAACCGGCCGCGGTCCGGACTGGCGCCCGACGTACTTGGACCAGCTATCCGCGAGATGACGTACGAGGTTCAACCACCTCCGGGATAGCGTTTGTCCTATGTTGCTTAGAGTCTTCACCGAACCGCAGCAGGGCGCGTCGTACGACGACCAGCTCGCGATGGCCCGCAAGACGGAAGAGTGCGGGTTCGACGCGTTCTTCCGGTCCGACCACTACCTGGTGATGGGCGATCGGGACGGCCTGCCCGGGCCGACCGACTCCTGGATCACCCTGGCTGGACTGGCCCGCGAGACTAGCCGGATCCGGCTCGGCACGCTCGTCAGCTCGGCCACGTTCCGCAATCCGGGCGTGCTCGCGATCAGCGTCGCGCAGGTCGACCAGATGAGCGGCGGCCGGGTCGAGTTCGGCCTCGGCGCCGGCTGGTACGCCGAGGAGCACGCGGCGTACGGGCTGGAGTTCCCGGACACGATCGGCCGGTTCGACCGGTTCGAGGAGCAGCTCGAGGTGATCACCGGGCTGTGGAAGACGCCGGTCGGGGAGACGTACGACTACACCGGTAAGCATTACTCGCTGACCGACTCCCCAGCTCTGCCGAAGCCCGCGCAGGACCCGCATCCGCCGATCATCATCGGTGGTGCCGGCAAGAAGCGCACGCCCGCGCTGGCCGCGAAGTACGCCGCCGAGTTCAACGCGGGTTTCCGCTCGCTCGACGTCACGACCGGCCTGTTCAGCCAGGTCCGTACGGCGTGCTCGGCGATCGGGCGCGACCCGGAGACGCTCGCGCTGTCCGTCGCGCACCCCACGATCGTCGGCAAGGACGACGCCGACGTACGCCGCCGCGCGGCCGCCATCGGCCGGGACGCGGACGACCTGCGCGCGACCGCCATCGCCGGTACGCCGGCCGAGGTGGTCGACCGACTCGGCCAATTCGCCGAAGCCGGCGCGACCCGTGCGTACCTCCAGATCCTCGACTGGCACGACCTCGACCACCTCGACCTGATCGCCAGCGACGTCCTCCCGCAAGTGAGCTAAACCGCAGCGGGTTGTTGCCGGGCCTTGCCTCGATGTCGTGTATCTTGATGTCGAGAGAGTTTGACGAACCGGATCCCGACCTCGCGGTTGTCCAGGCCGCTCGGCAGGATGGGGTCCGTACACATGGCGGACGTGAAGAGGAGCAGGCTGATGGCCAGCGTCGACAGCTTCGGTGCCAAGGGCGCACTCGAAGTCAACGGGCAGTCGTTTGAGATCTTCAGGTTGGCGGGCATCGAGGGGGCGGAGACACTTCCGTACTCCCTCAAGGTGCTGCTCGAGAACCTGCTGCGCACCGAGGACGGCGCGAACATCACCGCCGACCACATCAACAAGCTCGGCAACTGGGATCCGGCCGCGGCCCCCGATACCGAGATCCAGTTCACCCCGGCCCGCGTGATCATGCAGGACTTCACCGGTGTGCCGTGTGTGGTCGACCTCGCCACCATGCGCGAGGCGGTCGCCGAGCTCGGTGGCGACCCGACCAAGATCAACCCGCTGGCCCCGGCCGAGCTGGTGATCGACCACTCGGTCATCATCGACGTCTTCGGCCGGCCGGACGCGTTCGAGCGCAACGTCGAGCTGGAGTACGAGCGCAACGGTGAGCGCTACCAGTTCCTGCGCTGGGGCCAGACGGCCTTCGACGACTTCAAGGTCGTCCCGCCGGGCACCGGCATCGTGCACCAGGTCAACATCGAGCACCTCGCCCGTACGGTCATGGTCCGCAACGGCCAGGCCTACCCGGACACCTGCGTCGGCACCGACAGCCACACCACGATGGTGAACGGCCTCGGCGTGCTCGGCTGGGGCGTCGGCGGCATCGAGGCCGAGGCGGCCATGCTCGGCCAGCCCGTCTCGATGCTGATCCCGAAGGTCGTGGGCTTCAAGCTGACCGGGTCCGTCCCGGCCGGCGCGACCGCGACCGATGTGGTGCTCACCATCACCCAGATGCTTCGCCAGCACGGCGTCGTCGGCAAGTTCGTCGAGTTCTACGGCGAGGGCGTCACCGCGGTGCCGCTGGCCAACCGCGCGACCATCGGCAACATGAGCCCGGAGTTCGGCTCGACCTGCGCGATCTTCCCGATCGACGACGTCACCTGTGAGTACCTGCGGTTGACCGGCCGTTCGGACGACGAGGTCGCCCTGGTCGAGGCGTATGCCAAGGAGCAGGGCCTCTGGCACGACGTGTCGATCGAGCCGCGCTTCTCGGAGTACCTCGAGCTCGACCTGTCCACCGTCGTGCCGTCGATCGCCGGCCCGAAGCGCCCGCAGGACCGGATCGCGCTGACCGAGGCGAAGTCGTCGTTCCGCGGTGCCGTCGAGGACTATGCCGACAACGAGGACCTCGACGTCGACCCGGCAGTCGTCGGCAGCTTCCCGGCCAGCGACCCCGCCACGCCGAACGGTCACGGGCACGCGGACGACAACCCGCACGTGCCGCATGACGCGCCGCAGCGGCCGTCGAAGAAGACCAAGATCACGCTGAACGGCGCCGAGACCGAGCTCGACCACGGCCACGTCGTGATCGCCTCGATCACCTCGTGCACCAACACGTCGAACCCGTCGGTCATGCTGGCCGCCGCGCTGCTCGCGAAGAACGCCGTGGACAAGGGCCTCGCGACCAAGCCGTGGGTGAAGACGTCGCTGGCGCCGGGTTCGAAGGTCGTCACGGACTACTACGAGAAGGCCGGCGTAACGCCGTACCTGGAGAAGCTCGGCTTCCACCTGGTCGGCTACGGCTGCACGACCTGTATCGGCAACTCGGGCCCGCTGCCCGAAGAGGTCTCGGCCGGCGTCCAGGCGGCCGATCTCGCCGTCGTGTCGGTGCTGTCGGGTAACCGCAACTTCGAGGGCCGGATCAACCCGGACGTGAAGATGAACTACCTGGCCTCGCCGCCGCTGGTGATCGCGTACGCGCTGGCCGGCACGATGGACTTCGACTTCGAGACCGATGCCCTCGGCAAGGACACCGACGGGAACGACGTCTTTTTGAAGGACATCTGGCCCGCCGCCGATGACGTCGAGAAGGTCATCGCCACCTCGATCAACCGCGAGATGTTCACCAAGGACTACGCGGACGTCTTCGCCGGTGACGAGCGCTGGCAGTCGCTGCCGACGCCCGAGGGCAAGACGTTCGACTGGGCGCCCGACTCGACGTACGTGCGCAAGCCTCCGTACTTCGACGGCATGGCCAAGGAGCCGTCGCCGGTCACCGACATCACCGGTGCGCGGGTGCTGGCCAAGCTGGGCGACTCGGTCACGACGGACCACATCTCGCCGGCCGGTTCGATCAAGGCCGACAGCCCGGCCGGTAAGTACCTGGCGGAGCACAACGTCGACCGCAAGGACTTCAACTCGTACGGCTCGCGTCGTGGCAACCACGAGGTGATGATCCGGGGCACGTTCGCCAACATCCGGCTGCGCAACCAGATCGCGCCGGGCACCGAGGGCGGCTTCACCCGCGACTTCACCAAGGCAGACGCTCCCGTCACCTCGATCTACGAGGCTTCGGAGGCATACGCCGAGGCCGGTACGCCGCTGGTCATCCTGGCCGGCAAGGAGTACGGCTCGGGTTCGTCGCGCGACTGGGCCGCGAAGGGTACGGCGCTGCTGGGCGCGAAGGCCGTCATCACCGAGTCCTTCGAGCGCATCCACCGGTCGAACCTGATCGGTATGGGCGTGCTGCCGCTGCAGTTCCCCGAAGGCGAGACCGCCGAGTCCCTCGGTCTCACCGGCGAGGAGACCTTCGACATCTCGGGTGTCACCGAGCTGAACGAGGGACGCATCCCGCGCACGGTGAAGGTCAAGGTCACCGGTACGGATGGTTCGGTGCAGGAGTTCGACGCGGTGGTTCGCATCGATACGCCTGGTGAGGCGGACTACTACCGCAACGGCGGCATCCTGCAGTACGTGCTCCGTTCGCTGATCGCTAGCTGATTCCGTTTGACCGGTTCGGGCCGTGCGACGGTCCAGGTTTGGTACGCCGAGGAGGGCTGGGGTGTGCTCGAAAGCCCCAGCACTCCTGGCGGCTGCTGGGCGCATTTCAGCCATATCGAGATGACGGGTTACCACTCGCTCGATGCGGGTGACGCGGTCGACTTCCGCTGGGAGTCGGCCGACCAGGACGGGTACGCCTACCGAGCGACGTGGGTGCGCAAAGTCAAGTGAGTCACGACAGAGAGGCCGGCCAACCAGGATGGATCTGAGCATCCTGCTGTTGGCCGGCCTTTCGATCGTCGTGGCGGCACTCGTCCAGGGCACCCTCGGACTGGGTTTGTCGCTCGTCGCGGCACCCGTGGTCACGCTGCTCGACCCCACGCTGATGCCCGGCGGCATGCTCGTACTGGGCATGGTGATGCCGACGATGACGATGGCGCACGAATGGCGCCACGTCGTCTGGCGTCAGGCCGGCTGGCTCACGGGTGCCCGGATCGCGACGACGCCGCTCGGCGTACTGGTGCTGGCCTGGGTCCCCGCCAACATGATCGGCGGCGTGGTCGGTGGGGTCGTACTGCTGGCGGTCATCCTCACCGCCTGGCGATTGGAAGTCCGCGCGACCCGCACCAACCTCATCGTCGCCGGAGCCATCGCGGGCGTGTCCGGCACCGCGGCGTCGATCGGCGGCCCGCCCGCCGCCGTCGTACTGCAGCATGAACACGGCCCGCGTCTTCGGGCCACCCTCGCCGCGTTCTTCCTGATCGGCTCGATCGCGTCCTTGGCCGCGCTGGCGATCGGCGGTCGGCTCACCTCACACCAACTCCTGTACGGCGCTTCGTGGATCCCCGCACTGGCCCTCGGTTTTGCCCTGGCGGTGCCACTGCAAAAGCGCCTACGCGGCCCACGCCTACGGATCGCCGTACTAGTCATCGCCGCAGCCTCGTCAATCGTCGTAATCCTCCGCTCCATCCTCTAACAGCCGGTCCTGGGGGTCCCGTCTCCGCGCGGTTTTGTCGGTGGTGCCGGGTCTAATGGGGACATGGCTCGTCCGCATCCGAAGGAAATGATCGGCGCCGCCGCCGCGGAGTTCGGCGAGGACGCGGTGGTGGACTGGTGCATCGCACTGCTGACCGGCGAAGTCACGGCTGAGCAGGCGTTCTCGCCCGAGCTGCTGCCGAAGCTCAAATGGATCGGCGGGGAAGAGGTCGGCGGCTGGGCCAAGCTCGTCGCGGTGAACCAGTACTGGGTGCGGGTCTGGGCGGCACGCGCCTTGATGTACGTCTGGCGCGACGACGCGATCCCGGCCCTACTCATCGCAGCAGACGACCCAGCCTGGCGCGTCCGCGAACACGTCGCCCGCGTCACCGCCCAACGCGAACTAGGCCAACTAGCTGACGCCCTCGTCCCACTCCTAGACCACGAGCTCCCGCGCGTCCGAGCCACCGCCGTACGCGCCCTCGGCGCCGCCGGCGAATACGAACACGCCAACGCCCTCAAACCCCTCCGCAACGACCCCGACAACACCGTCCGCGCCGCCGTCGACCGCGCCCTCGCACTCCTATCCCAACGCCTAGACCGCGCCCTATAACCCTCCCGCCGACACTCTTCTTGGCTGTACGTCGGATGCGCGCGCGGCATTTCGGCGACAGGGCCGGCGTCCCTCCCAACCTCCTCCCGCGAGTGGTCGCGTTATGACACGACCACTCGCGGGATGGCGGCGCATGCCTGTGGATAGCGCCGCCACGGTCGGACGCGACGCGCGTTCTCTGTGGACGCCGAGCCCACGGCACCTCGGCCCGATGCGCACAGGTGCAGGTCAATTTGTGCAAAGCCTTCCCGCGAAGTGCCTCCTTATGTCGCGCGCGTGCAAGCACAACAAGGCACCTCGCGGATGGGTTATCCCCAAATCCGCGTGCGCGTGCGCATTCTGCGTCCGAGCGTGGCAGCGCTGCCCACAGCGATCCCGCCAGCTGTCGCGCGAGTGGTCGTGTCGTGACGCGACCACTCGCGGGCGAGGCGAGCGGGCGCCATAGCGGGCGAGGGAGGCGGGCGGGTGTCGTGAGTAAGGGAGGCGGGCGGTGTTGCGGGGGAGTGAGGGGTTGAGAATAGTTAACGGTAGGTGTAACTATTTGAGGATGGTGGATGACGAGGTGGATCGGTTTTTTGAGGTGTTGGCTGATCCGACGCGGCGGCAGGTGGTGCGGTTGTTGGGGGACGGGCCGTTGCGGGCTGGGCAGTTGGCGGCTGCGACTGGGGCGTCGTCGCCGGCGATGAGTCGGCATTTGCGGATCTTGTTGTCCGCGAGGGTGATTACCGATGAGCGGGTGCCGGATGACGCGCGGCTGCGGGTTTTCCGGTTGCGGCAGGAGCCCGTGGTCGCCGTACAGGCTTGGCTCGACCAGGTGCAGGCGCACTGGCAGGAGCAATTGGGTGCCTTCAAGAAGCACGTCGAAAAGAACGACCTCGAAAAGAAGGACCTTGAGAAGAAACACGTCGATCGGGAGGAGACATCGTGACCAAGCAGTCCGCGTCCGCGTCCGTCGAGGTTGCGGCCGATCCGGCGACGGCGTTCCGGATCTTCACTGACGAGTTCGACCTGTGGTGGGTTCGCGGCCCGATCAACTTCTTCGATGCCGCACGGGCGGTCGAGATGGCGATGGAGCCAGGCGTAGGCGGCAGGATTCTCGAGATCTACCGCCGCGGCAGCGACACGGTCGACGAGGATGTGCTCGAGCTTGGCCGGATCACCGCCTGGGAGCCGGGAGCACGGCTGGCCTACCGCAGCTCGGTGGACGACACCGAGACGGAGATCCGCTTCGAGGCCCTCGACGGCGGCACGCGGGTCAGCGTTGAGCAAGCCCTCGTGCAAGGTGGCGAGAAGGCGTTCTACTTCTGGCCGAACGTCATCCCTTGGCTGGCTGCTTGGGCGGTCCGGCGGAGCGAGGCGCCGCATACGCTGCGCGAGCTCGGGCGGCTGAGTGTTGCCTTGTATTACGAGGATCCGGCCGCGGCGGCACGTTGGCTACATGAAGTGTTCGGCCTGGAATCCTGGGACCGGATCCCCGCGGACGGCGAAAAGCCTTCCTGGATTGAGCTCCATGCCGGCAACGGCGGGATCCTGCTCTTCGAGTTGAAAGAACGACCCGCCGATCCACGCCCGGTCGATCACGGAGCCTGGGTGTACGTCGACGACCTCGACGCACACTTCGCCCACAGCCAGGCCACTGGCGCCAAGATCGTCTCCGAGATCCACCAGCACGGCTACCGCTGCTACGAGGCCGACGACCTCGAAGGCCACCGCTGGACCTTCGCCCAAGCCAGACCAACGATGACTTAAGCGATGACCTAGGCGAGCGTGACCGTTCCGGCGATGGGCGAGGTTGAGCCGGTCCACCACCGGAGCGGGCCGTCGGCGTCGCGGCCGGTTAGCGTCCACGTGTACTTCGCCTTCGGCATCAACCGCCCCGTGGCGTTCCGGCCGTCCCACGCGACGTCGACCCGACCCGTCGCGGATGCGCAGCTCAACGCGCGCACCACCGTCGTACCAGAGCGAATCGTCAGCGCACACGTCGGCAACGCCTTGCTGATCGGGAAGGCCGGCGTCCACCGATCGCTAACCCCGTCCCCATTTGGGGTGAACGAAGACGAGCCGAGGGCGTTGCCGAGATAGCTGGGCGGATCGACGTACGACGAGTTGGGTGCGATCCGGGCCGAGCCGTCGGTCGCGATCCACGCCAGCACCTCGTCGTGCGCGTCGAACGCGTCGCGTGGACCACTCCAGCCGAGGAACTCGGTGATGCTCGCGTTGGCGGTGCTGCCGAGGCGGAGTTCACGGATCAGCCGCGCGCCGCCGCCGTACGTCGTGGGGATCGCGTAGACGACGTGTCCGCCGGTGACCTTCACTGCCGTGGCGACTGGTTTGGTCGGGAGCTTCACCACCGCGCTCATCGTCCGAACGTTGCGGTAGGCAACCACACCCGTTTGGCACAACGCGACCGCGCATTCGGACCAGCCGACGTATGCGCCCCAGACGTCCATCGCCACGACGCCGTACCCGGCGGCCTTGACCTGTACGACCTTGCCGCTGGACAAGTCGCGTCGGTACATCGAGCCATCCTTGTTCGCCCACACCAGGTACGAACCCCAGAGCGCGTACTTCGTCGTCTTGGCATCACCCAGCCGCACGCTCGTGCCGGTCCGCAGGTCGTAGAGCATGGCCGACTTGATGTCGTACTGCGGACAACCCGGGTCGCAGGGATCGCCGGAGTACTCGCCACGCGTCCACAACGCGCGAGTGCCGGAAAGCCGGACGAAGCCATCCGCAACAACGTGCTGGTTGGTGGCGGTGAAGATGATCCGATCGGCCGAGCCTTCGGTCCGAACGATGAGCCGGCCCCCGATTCGCATCAGCATCCGGCCGCCATCGGCGTCGAGCGGCTGCAACGCCTCGCCGTCGTTCTGGGAAGTGCCCAGCGTGATCGTCGTGCCCGATTTGCTGTACGTCCGGGAGTGCAGGGTCGATGCCAGTACGCCGGGCGCGCTGTCGGTGCCATCAGTGTCGAGGTAGGCCACGCGTGAGGCGCCGAGCGATATGGCGAACGTTCCAGGCGGCAGCAACGGCAGCGTGACCAGCCGCTGCAACGAGGTCACGGACGTACCGCGGTCAATGGTGGTCTGCGAACCGAGTCGCGCGATGTAGAAGGTAGTGCCGTCTCCCGCGAGGCTGTGGCCGCCGGTGAGCGTGCTGGGCGTCGTACTTCCTGCAGCCACTGTGCCGACTACGTAGCCAGTGAGATCCGTAGGAGGCGTGTGCTGGAATGCGGCGGCACCGCCCGCAGTGACAGCTGTGCCGCGGATAGGCGCTCCCGTCTGCACCACGGGCTGTGCGCCGACGCCGACCTTCCAGCGGTGCAGGGCGCCGTTCGGGTCGTCGAGCCCGGCCGGCCAGGCAACAACACCGTTGGCCACACTCACGTAGTTATAGACCTGGTCGCCGGTGTGCACGGCCCAGGCCTTGGTCGGCTCAGCGAAGGACCGGTACTGCAAGTCGTGTACGCCGCCGTTGCCGACGTTGGTCGTGATCTCGACGGTGAAGCCAGTGGCGTCTGCGCCGGTCAACCGGCCGTTCGGGATCGTCGCGATGGTGCGAGTCGTACATCCATCGGACCCGGCGATCGTCTGCTGGATGAGGCCGGTCCGCGAGGACGTGATCCAGCCGGTGGGCAGGAAGATCCGGCTCGGCAGACTGCCGTCGATGAGGCAGCTGCGAATCGTCGTGTCGGTGACGGTGCGATAGCTGACGCGGGTGATCTCGTTGTCGTACGCGAAGACCATCGAACCGGCCAACTCGCTGAATTCCGGCGAGACCTGGACGGGCGTACCGCCTGCAGGCTTGAGCCAGGGCGCGACGTCGAGGCCGTAGTCGAGGCTGGCCGCCTTGTAGAGAATGCCGTACGCCGATGCGCCAAGGATCCGCACGTACGCCTGGTCGGTCGGCGTCGGATTGAGCACGCGAGTGCCGCCCGGATCCGCCAAAGCCGGACTCGCCGACATCACCAGGATGGCCGCCAGCAACGCGGCAGACGCTCGACGTACTCGCATGATGCACTCCCTCCAGACCCCACCTGCCTACTCGATGCGAATCGGCGGACAGAAGTTGCGCGCGGTCGAACGGCCAGTGATTGACTGAGAGCACCCGGTCAGCGGGCAGAATATTTCACCCGTTCGTCATCTGCCGGTAGGGCGACAGCCGTTGGCGCGGGGAAGCGTCTTTCGCATGGAGACCACTACCCGTAGATCCGTACTGAAAGCCGGTCTGCTGACCGCGTCCGCCGCCGCGGGCCTCACCGCCTTCACGTCCAGTCCTGTCGTCGCTGCCCCGGCTGACTTGGGTACGACGCCGCCTGGCCGCCGTGACCCCTTCACCCTCGGGGTGGCCAGTGGCGATCCGTGGCCGGACGGGTTCGTGCTCTGGACCCGCCTCGCGCTCGAGCCGCTCGCGCCGAACGGCCTTGGCGGCATGCCGAATCGGCCGTACCTGGTCCAGTGGCAGGTCGCCACCGACGAGCGCTTCCGGCACGTCGTACGGTCCGGCCTGGTCGCGGCCCGCCCCGAACACGCCCACTCCGTGCACGTCACGGTGGAAGGCCTTCGCCCCGGCCGGGAGTACTGGTACCGCTTCCGCACCGAGGGCCACGTGTCGCGGACCGCGCGGGCGCTGACCGCACCGGCTCGTGGCACCACTCCCGACGCGCTGGCGATGTCGTTCGTCTCGTGCTCGCAGTTCGAGCACGGCTTGTTCACGGCCTACCGGCGGCTCGCGGAGGACCGGCCCGACGTGGTGTTGCATCTGGGCGACTACCAGTACGAGTACACCAAGGGCACGTACGTCGCTCCCGGCGGCAACGTCCGCGATCACGACGGCCCGGAGACGACGGACCTCGCGTCGTACCGGCAGCGCCATGCGCAGTACAAGACGGACCTCGACCTGCAGGAGGCGCACGCGGTCGCGCCGTGGGTCGTGGTGTGGGATGACCACGAGCTCGACAACAACTGGGCCGACGAGGTGCCGGAGAAGCCCGAAGACGGGTTCCTGGCGCGACGGACTGCCGCGTTCCAGGCGTACTACGAGAACATGCCGTTGCGCCGTACGTCGAAGCCGCAGGGCATCGACCTGCAGCTCTACCGGCGGTTGCACTGGGGTGAGCTGGCCACGTTCCACATGCTCGACACCAGGCAGTACCGCGACGACCAGGGTTGCGGGGACGGCTACAAGGACTGCCCGGCGGCGGTCGACCCGGCACGGTCCATCACCGGCGCGGAGCAGGAGAAGTGGCTGCTGGACGGCTTCCGCCAGTCGACCGCTCGCTGGGACGTCATCGGTCAGCAGGTGTTCTTCGCCCAGCGCGACAACAACTCCGGGCCGCTGAAGGTGACGTCGATGGACTCGTGGGACGGGTACGCCGCCTCGCGTGACCGGATCACTCGTGGCTGGGTCGACGCGGGCGTGCGCAACCCGGTCGTGCTGACGGGTGACGTACACGCGCACTGGGCGTCGGACCTGAAGCTCAACTACGACGACCCGACCTCGCGGACTGTCGGGTCGGAGCTGGTCTGCTCGTCGATCACGTCGGGCGGCAATGGCGCTGACTCGGTGTCGGGATCGCATCCGTGGTTGAAGTTCAACCCGCATCTGCGTTTCCAGAACAACCTGCGCGGTTACGTGAACACCACCATCACTCGCGAGTCGCTGGCGGCGGACTTCCGGTGCGTGCCGCAGGTGCGTACGCCGGGCGCGGCCGCCTTCACGCGGGCGTCATTCGCGATCGCGGACCGCGAGCCCGGGCTGCACCAGACCGCCGACCACCCACCCGTTGTGGGTTGATGTCGAGAATCGCCGGTCGGCTCCGTCGTCCCTGGTGCAGGCACTAATCGCATCCAGGGAGGAACACGATGTTGCAGGGTAAGAACGCGATCGTCTTCGGAGCCGGCGGTCCGATGGGAGGTGCGGCCGCGCGAGCCATGGCCGGGCACGGTGCCCGGGTCTGGCTTGCCGGCCGTACCGAGCCCAAGCTCGCCGCTGTCGCTCACGAGATCTTGGCGGCGGGTGGATCGGCCGAGGTTCGGATGGTGGACGTGGATGATCGCGAGGCCGTCGACGCGCTCACGGCGTCTGTCGCGAAGGAGGCGGGGTCGCTGGATATCGCGTTCAACGCGACCCGGACCGAGGCCGTGCAGAACCAGCCACTCGTCGACATGTCGGTGGACGACTTCCTGCTGCCGATCGTGCAGTCGGCCCGGCGGCAGTTCACCACCGCGACGGCGGCCGCGCGGCAGATGACCGCCCAGGGCTCCGGGGTGATCGTCACCCTCACCTCGTCGGCGGCGGGGGAGACCCGGCACGAGATGGGTGGGTTCAGCCTCTCGTGCGCGTCGGTTGAGGCCTTCACTCGCGGTCTGGCCGGTGAGGTCGGCAAGTACGGCGTACGCGTGGTCTGCGTCAAGGCCAACTTCACGCCCGAGACGATTCCCGGCTCCGAGGATGGCGACCTCTCGATGCTTCTCAAGGACACCCTGATCGGACGCCTGCCAAAGCTCGCCGAAGTCGGTGAGACCGTGGCCTTCGCGGCCTCCGATCACGCGGGCGCCATGACCGCCTCAGTCCTCAACCTCACCTGCGGCGCCCTCCCCGACTGAACCGCGGTCAGGTCGCGTTGGTGATGAAGGAGCTGACCAGCTCGGCGTACCGAGTGGGCTCTTCGAAGCGCGGGAAGTGGCCCGATGCCTCGAAGGTGACCACCTCGCCGGACGGCACGTTGGTGCGATAGGCCTCGACCGAGACCGGGTCCGTCGCGAGATCGTCGATGCCCTCGATCAGCAGGCTGGGCTGAGTGAGCTCCTTCAGGCGCCACAGGATCCGACCGCAGTACGCCCCGCTGGTCGGGCGCGATCAGCCGTACGTGCTTGGCTAACAGCTCCGCCTGAAACTGCTGGAAGTGATACCCGCCGCCGTGCCCGTGAATGAACAACAAGGGCGGCCCTTCAACCGGCCCGCACTGCGCCACGAAGAGATTCACGCCATTGATCTGCATTAGTAGGCCTTGCGAATGCGGGCGGCGTACTCCTCGATCTCGCCTTCGGCGTATTTCGTGCGTGGCCAGAAGAAGCCGCGCAGGCCGTCACCCTTGGTTCGCGGTACGACGTGGAGGTGGAGGTGGGGCACGGACTGGGACACGACGTTGTTCATCGCGACGAACGTGCCTTTGGCCTCGACCGCGACACCAAGCGCGGCGGCCGTCGCTTGGCCTGCGGTGAGCAATGGCGTCATGAGTTCCGCGGGCAGCTCGAGCAAAGTGTCGATGTGATCCTTCGTCACGATCAGCACGTGCCCTTTGAAGACCGGGCGGATGTCGAGGAAACCGAGCAGCTCCGGCGTGTCCAGCACGATCGCGGCCGGCGTCTCCCCGGCCACGATCGAGCAGAAGAGACAGCCGTCCTTGCGGGCGGTCACCCGAGTTTCTCGTGCCGGAAGCACCATCGCCACGACTCACCCGGCTCGAAGCTGCGCATCACCGGGTGGCCGACCTCGGCGTAGTGCTTGCTGGCATGCCGCTCCTGCGACGAGTCGCAACAACCGACATGCCCACAGTCGAGGCAGAGTCGCAGGTGCACCCAACTGCCGCCCTCGCGGAGGCACTCCTCACAACCTTCGGGCGTGTTCGGCGTCGTCACGGTCGGTGCCGCGGTCAAGTCCTCGCAGAGTTTCTTGCCGGCGTGGACGGGCGCGCTCAGGTCCTCCGAGCGGCCGCCGACGTCATCGGCTTCGGCGCGATCCAACATGGACTCCTCGATATCGAGCGCGGTCTGCGCGCGTTGAAGGACTTCGTCGGCCACCAGGCCGTTGTCCCGGACTTTCAGAATGTGCGCACGCTCGGCCTGCAGCATGGCCATCCGCAACCGGCGGAAGGTCTCACTCGGCGTCTCGGCCTCGGTCTCCGGTCGGCCGAGCCGCTCCCACGCGGCCAACGTACGAGCTTCGCCGCGCTGTTTCAGCAAGTCGACGACCTGCTGCGGATCGTCCGGCGTGACGACCTTGTCGAGCGCGATCAAGGCCTCGCGATGGGCCCCTTGCAGCACGGCGGCCTCCTGCAGCGCGTCCTCCGCCGGGTCCGGCGCGGGTAGGCGCACCCGCCGGACCAGCCAGGGCAAGGTCGAACCCTGCAGCAGCAACGTGCCTGCGGTGACGACCAGTGCGATGAAGACCAGCACCTCGCGATGCGGTGTCTCCTCGGGCAGGACGAAGACCGCCGCGAGTGTGACCACACCACGCATCCCGGCCCAGGACACCACCGCGATGCCCGGCCAGCTGACCGGCCCGGATCGGGAACTGCCCAGCACCATGCGGCTCGCATACGTGACCGGGAAGATCCAGATCGGCCGCAGCAGGATGACGGCGACGAAGATGCCGACGGTCGCGACGATGATCTGACTGGCCGGCAAAGGGCTCTCGGACAGGTCGTCCAAGATCCATCGAGTCTGCAGACCGATCAACAAGAAGACCAGGTTCTCCAGGAGGAACTGGAAGGTGCGCCAGTTCGTGCGCTCGGAGATCCGCGACGCGGCCGACTGCAGCACCGGCGACTTGTGACCGAGGAACAAACCGCACACCACAACGGCCAGCACTCCCGAGGCGTGCAGCTCCTCCGCCGGGATATAGGCGATGAACGGCGCGGCCAGGCTGAGCGTCGTGTCGAGCACGGGTTCGGTGAACTTGCGCCGGATCCACGCCAGCACGATCGCGATCACCAGGCCGATCAGCACACCTCCGCCGGCGGCCCAGATGAAGTCGACGCTGATCTCGAGAGCTCGCTCATGCCAGGCCACGGTGGCGCCGGCCGCCGCGGCGATGGCGGTCCGCAGCGCGACCAGCGCGGTCGCGTCGTTGACCAGGCTCTCGCCCTCGAGGATGGTCACGATCCGCCGGGGCATGCCGACCTTGCGCGCGATCGACGTGGCGGCGACTGCGTCGGGTGGTGCCACGACCGCGCCGATCGCGAACCCCGCCCAGAGTGGGATCGGCAGCAGCCACCAGGCGACCAGCCCGACCCCGATCGCGGTGAACGCGACCAGGCCGACCGACAGCGTTCCGATCGATCGGCGGTGTGCGCTGAAGTCGAAAAGGCTGGTCCGGATCGCGGCCGCGTAGAGCAGCGGCGGCAGGAAGCCCACCAGCACGACTTCGGGCTCGAGGTGCACGCGCGGCACAAACGGCAGGTACGACGCGGCGACACCCACGACGACCAGCAGCAGTGGCGCGCTGACCCCGAACCGTCGGGCGAGTGCGGCGCACGCCACCACCAGGGAGACGAGAGCAACGATCTCAATGGCGATATGCACTCGCACAGTGTGGCAGGCGGTTCCGACAAAAAATCGCGCTATCCCATTGCCTGTTGCGGATTTGCGTCGTGAGCTAACCTCCGGGACAAGGTTCAGCCGCTCACGCTGGGAGTTGGGACATGCGCGCACAGTTCCGCCGTACGACGATCCATGCTGCGCTCGTGCTCGGGCTGCTCGCCGGTCCCTTGGCCCTACCGTCCGCGGCCGCCGATCCGGTCACGACGACGGGGTGTGTGGACAGCGTGCCCGAGCCGGGATCGACCACGCCGGTCAAGATCTGCTACTCGCTCTTCAAACCGGATGGCGCCAGTGCGGCCGCGACCGTGCCGCTGATCATCCACAGCCACGGTTGGGGTGGCAGCCGTACGACTTCGGCCGCCGCCTTCAAGCCGTACCTGGACGCCGGCTTCGGGGTGCTGAGCTTCGACCAGCGCAGTTTCGGCCAGAGCACCGGCGTCGCCCACGTGATGAACCCGGACTTCGAGGGCCAGGACGTGATCAAGCTGGTCGACCTCATCGCCGGGCTCGATTGGGTGACGAAGCAACGACCTGGTGATCCGCTGATCGGTGCCATCGGCGGTTCGTATGGCGGTGGCTTCCAGTTCGCGGGCGCCTTCACCGAGTTGCGCGACCGCGGCCGGACCAGGTTCGACGCGCTCGCGCCGGAGATCACCTGGAACGATCTGAAGACCAGCCTCGCGCCGGACGAGACGGCTCGGGTGATGTGGATGACGCTGCTCTTCGCGGGCGGAGGTTCGCACCTGCCGCCGGCCGTCTCGTCCGCCTGGCTGACGATTTTGGCGACGGGCCACTGGCCGAGCGGGCAGGTCGGCCGCGAGCTGGACGCGTTCTTCGCGAAGAACGGTCCCGCCTGGCATGTCCAGCAGGACCGCAAACTCGACATTCCCGTGCTGCTCGGCCAAGGGCTGTCCGACAACCTCTTCAACCTGAACGAGGGGGTTGCCAACTTCGAACAGGCGCTGACGCCTCGAGCCCGGAAGAAGAGTCTCTTCGTCGGATACAACGCCGGCCACACGTTGCCGAGCGTGGTGCCGCCCGGCTATGCGACGCCGGGTGACCCATGCTCGATCGCGCTCGGCAGTGCGAACTTCGCGGGCCTGGCTCATCGGTTCTTCTCGCTTAATCTGAAGAACCAGCAGACGGGTCTGACCGGATTCGGCAAGTACCACTTGTCCACCGTGGACGGGCGATGCGTCACGCAATCAACTCTCGTCCGCAATCAGCGGTACGGCGTACAGAAGGTCGTCTCGACCACGCCCGCCGGTCTTCCGATCAACGTGCCAGTGGCGAAGGGACCGATCACCGTGGCCGGCATTCCGCGGCTGAGCGCGCGCGTCAGCACGCTCATGCCGGATGCCGGCGCCTTCTTCGCGTTGAGTGTCGGGACCACCCCGCTGGACGCCAAGGTGATCCAGAACAACACGTTGCCATTGCGCGAGAAGACGCCGGTCCGGAAGGCGTACCGGACTCTCGATCTGCCCGGTATCGCCGTCGACGTGCCGGCGGGGAAGACCCTCTATCTCACGGTCTCGCCCGTCGCCGACATGTACGCCGGGCAGGGCGGCCGGGTGCCGGGTCTGGTCAAACTCGACCACTTGTCGGTGTCGGTCCACCGGGTCCGGTGAGGTGCCGTTGGAGGAACTCGAGTTGGTGCTTCAGCAGGCCTTCCATCGTCGCCGCGTCGGTCGGCATGTGAGTCGCGCCCGACAGCGGTAGCACCTCGTGCGGTTTGCCAGCGGCGAGAAGGGCGGCAGACATCCGCAGCACGTGTGCGGCGATGACGTTGTCGTCCGCGAGGCCGTGGACGAGCAGCAGCGGCCGGGTGAGGTTCGCGGCCTCGTTGATCGGCGAGGTGCGGTCGTAGGCCTCGGGCTCTTCGTCCGGATGACCCTGATACCGCTCCTTCCAGTGCGTGTCGTACAGCCGCTGATCGGTCACGCCCGCACCGGAGATGGCCGCGTGGAAGACATCCGGCCGACGCAGTACGGCGGTCATCGCGAGCGTCCCGCCATAGCTCCAGCCACGGATCGCCACCCGGCCGAGATCGAGGTCCGTGCAGTACTTCGCGGCGGCCTCGAGTGCGATGACCTGGTCTTCCAGTGGCGCGCTGACGACGTCGCCGTGGACGGTCTTTTCCCAGGCAGGCCCGCGTCCCGGCGTACCTCGGCCGTCCGCGACGATCACCGCGTACCCGTTCTCGGCGAACCACTGCGCCTCGAAAAGGTGGCCCGCCCGCGTCGCGAGTTGCATCCCCGATCCGCCGTACGGCGCCATCAGGACGGGCAACGTCGTGCCGGGCTCGTGCCATGACGGCAGCAGTAGGGCCGTCCGGATCTCGGCCGCGCCGGCCCGAAGCCAGGTGATCCGGGGGACCACTACCGGCTGCTCGCGGTATGACGTGATGGTCGCTCCGTTGATGAGGGTCGACGTGGTGCCATCTCGCTCGGTGCGCGAGGTGATCACCAACGCGTCACCCGCACGGACGGCGGTATGGACGCCCGGCTCATCGGTCAAGCGGCGCAGCTCTCCGTCGTACTGCCACACGTGCGTCTCAGTTGGTTCATCGCTCGCCTGGAACAACACGGACTCGCCCTGCACGTCGAGGACGTACCGCACCTGCAGGCCTGGTGGGGTGACGATCTCGCCACCAATGACCAGCCGCCGGGTCTCCGGCTCGTCGACTGTGTGCACTAGCTTCCCGGAGTCCGTACGCGCGGGAGTGCCGGGGATGAGCTCTACCCAGGCCGGATCGGTCTGCTCGTGCAACAAGCTGGTCTGACCGCTACTGGGATCACCTGCCAGCACCTGCCACGTCTGCTGGTTCCGGCTCTGCACACTGAGCAATAGCCCGAACAGATCCCACGACGCGGTCGCTAGATACTCGAATGCCTCGTGATCCCAGTCGACCTCTACCGGCGTCTGGTCGGCTCCGAGCACGTACAGGGAGACCAAGGCATTAGCTGTTCCCGCTGCCGGGTAGGCGATCTCCCGAGGCGGCTTGGCGGGATTGGCGGGGTCCGCGATCCACCAGCGCTGCACGGGAGTTGTGTCCACCCGAGCCGCCAGTAGGCGCGTGCCGTCGGGGGACCACCAGTACCCGCGGTGCCGGTTCATCGACTCGGCGCCGACGTGTTCCGCGAGACCCCACGTGATCTCCGGCCCATCCGGTACGGCGTACGCGATGTCTGTGCCGTCTGCTAGTTCGACCACGCGCAAGGCGCCTTCGCTGACGTAGGCGACCCGCATACCGGTCGGATCCACGCGCGGGTCGATAACCGGCCCGGCCGTCGCCACCTCACGTCGTACGCCATCTTGAAGAACTTCGAGCCGCCCGTTGATCGCATAGGCGACTACGCGCACGTCATCGTCACAGCTGTACGCGACGATGCCACTGGCCCTCTCGCGGGCCCGCTCACGACGTACCTTCTCCGCCTCGGGCACCTCGCCAGCGTCCGAGGGATCGACCAGCAGTTGTTCCTTGTCGCCGTCGTGTTGCCAGAGGCAAGTGGTGGGGTCCTCGCCGTCACGCGTACGCAGGAACAGCACGCGCCGGCCATCGGGGGAGATCGTGAAAGTGCGCGGTACGCCGAGCGTGAAGCGCCGGGTCCGCGCGAGTTGACGGGGAAATGCCTGAATCATGTCCATAAACGAGATCCTTGGCGGTTTAGCAACGCGGGACCGGCCGGGGAGGAGAGGGCTCAACCTGAAATTGGGAGCTGGGAGATGGGCGTTAGAAGGCCTACGTCTCCACTAATAGTTTACCACTCGATCAGCCGCGCCATGTCGAGGTACGGCTTGTACGCCGACAGGAACGGCTCGGCCGTCGCCACGTTCGCCGCGAGCCAGTCGCACGATGCCTGCGCCTGCGCGATGACCTCGGGCGGGTAGTTGTACTTCACCTGATGCTCGGCGAACTCGTCCTCGTCATCGATCTCCACCTCGCCGTCCCAGCGCCGGAGTACGTCCAGATCGAGGTCCACCATCGTGATCAACTCGTCGGACACGAACTCCACTGGCGAAGTGATGTCGCAATAGATCTCGGTCTTGGCCGGCTGCGCGTTGAAGCTCGCCGTGAACCACTTGTCGCGCGGGAACAACACCACGTGCGGCTGCGCCAGAATCACCGCCGGCTCGTCACCCCGCTGGCACACGTTGTCCGCCGGCGCCCCCAGCCAAACCCCGTGCTCATCCTCCCCAAGCCACCCCATCCACTCATGCCAGTGCAACGCCCCATCAAACTTCCGGTAAACCGCCCTAACTCTGCGCACCCCCAAAACCTACCCCCGCCCCCAGTCCACCTTGCCTGTGTTCGTCGCTCCGCGGCGATCGCTTACTGCACGATGCGGCGGCAATCGCCTCGCCCGAGGATCGCAATGCGGTGACGCACCGGCCTGAGAAGCCCGAGGCACTGACAGTCAGCTCGCACCGATGGTGGTGGCGATGTCGCGCGGCAGTGGGTAGGGCCGTTCGGTGGGAAGTTTGGCTCGGGCGGTCTCAGGTCGTCCGGCGGCAATGGCTTGATGGATCTCGTGAACTTGCTCGGTGACGTCGTCGATCTGGACGATCCAGTTGTTGCTGTAGTTAAGGGCTGCGGAGCCGCTGAGGCCGACCTGGAGCGAGCGCCACTGGAGCGGCTCAAGGGCGATGCTGCGTTCGGGGTCCCATTGCACCCGGACCGGACTGACCTCTTTGCGTTCCGCCCAGGTGGCGTGGTCGGGATAGACCTCGGCATCGAAGTGACTGAGGCAGGCGAGGGCGAGGGCTTCTTCGAAACCGGTGCGCGTGGCCTGGATAGCCAGGACGTGTTCTTGGCCCGGCTTGGTGGCCCAGCCTGAGCGATACATCATCCACAGGAACGAGGGCTTGATCCAGGTCATGCGATCGAGCTTGAACGGCGTCCCGGCGAAAGAGTCGTTGGCAGCTGCTGGCGTAGCGATCGCTGCGGAGTAGGCCTGATAGACGGTGATCGTTTCGTCGTCAAAGACCGCCCGAACCTGCCGAGCGGGTGTCCCGTCGAAAGCGCTCAGTCGCCCAACCTCGTCGTGTGGTGGCGTGGGTACTGCTTGAGACATGGCCGTCACCTTAGTTCGCGGATGCGCGACACAACCAGGTACTTCGCGGGAGAGTTCTCCGCATGGAGGAGTGGTGGAGGGTTGTTCTGGTGCCGTGGGTGCGGAGGAGCGTGATGTTCTGGCGGGCGCAGAGCCTGGGGGAGCAGTGGGGGGATCGGGTTACGCGGGCCGCGGCTCGTCCGGGGCGGGCGCATCGGTTGACGTGTCCGAGCTGCGGGGTCAGGGCGTTGGTGCTTCGATATCGGCCGTTTGAGGGCGGCAGTACGGATGACGAGGATGCGTTGCTGCTGCTTTGGTGCAGTAGCTGTCTGACCGGCTACGTGAATAAGGCGCCGGTTCCGCGCGGGGCGACCTGGGTCGAGGGTCGCGACCCGGTGCCGAACTTCACTCTGGCGCCCAGGGACTGACCCTGGGCGCCAGAGTGACGCCAGGCGTTGGAAGGGGGCCGTTGTTGACGCGCGGGATTAGGCGACTAGGCGAGGCTCAACGGCTTTGCGACCCCGACGGCTAGGCGAGGCTTAGCCGCTCTGCGACCCGCGACGACTGGGTGGGGCTCAATCGCTCTGCAAGCCCGAGGACTAGGTGGCGAGGGCTGCGGTTAGGGCGCGGGCTTTGGCTAGGTAGGGCTTGTAGGCGGTGGTGAAGGGTTCGGCGCTGGTGATGTTGGTGGTTACCCAGGCGCAGGCTTGGCGGGCTGTGTCGACGATGTGCGAGGGGTAGTTGTACTTGACCTGGTGGGCTTCGAACTCGTGCTCGTCCATCACTCGCACCGAGCCGTCGCGCATTCGGCGGATGTCGAGGTCCAGGTCGACCGAGGTGACGGTGTTGTCGGCGAACGTCGCGGGAGTGGCGATGTCGCAGTAGATCTCGGTCTCGTGTGGATGGTCGTTGAACAGGGCGCTCCACCATTGGTCGCGCGGGAAGAGCCGCACTCGCGTGTGGTCGACCGCGACCCATTTGCCGTCGCCGCGGCGCGCCTTGTCGCCGGGGACGGAGCCGACCCAAAGACCATGGGTGTCGTGGCCGAGGACGAAGACGTCCATCTGGCGATGCGGCCTGCCGTCGTACTTGCAGAAGAGTGTCCGGACCTTCTCCATGCCGATGACTGTAGGTGACTGGCATCTCACCCGGCGACCAGGACACGACGACTCGTCCGGATAACGGAGACAAGGTGTACGACGCGGGCCATGTCGTACGGCGCGCGTCGGGTTGCGTGAGGAGGGGAGGGGCGGACACGATCGGTCCTCCGAAAGTGTGAGATCTGCGGCCGGGCATGATGGGGGCAGGGATTCATTCGGAAAGGCGCGGTCCCGGACATAGACTCGACCGTTCGAGGTCATGGGCGGTTCGGAGCGAGGCGGAGGAGCTGGATGGGCGTGCTGGAGTCGATCGGCGAACCACGGGACCTGCGGGACCTGACGGATCGGCAACTCGACGACCTGGCCGTGGAGATCCGCGACTTCATGGTCGAGAAGGTCTCGAAGACCGGCGGTCATCTCGGGCCGAACCTGGGCATGGTCGAGATCACCCTGGCGATGCACCGGGTGTTCGACTCGCCGAAGGACCGGCTGATCTACGACACCGGCCACCAGGCGTACGTGCACAAGATCGTCACGGGCCGGGCCAAGGGCTTCGACAACCTCAAGCAGGCCGGCGGCCTCTCGGGATACCCGAGCCAGGCCGAGTCCGAGCACGACATCGTGGAGAACTCGCACGCCTCCACCGCCTTGTCGTATGCGGACGGTCTCGCCAAGGCGTACCGGCTCCGTGGTGAGGACCGCTGTGTCGTCGCGCTGATCGGCGACGGCGGCCTGACCGGCGGTATGGCCTGGGAGGCGCTGAACAACATCGCCGACGCCAAGGACCTCAAACTCGTCATCATCGTGAACGACAACGGCCGGTCGTACAGTCCGACCGTCGGCGGTCTCGCGACGCATCTGGCCGGGCTGCGGACCAACCCGCGCTACGAGAAGATCCTCGACCTGGTGAAGAAGAACCTGGGTCGTACGCCGCTGGTGGGCGCCCCGATGTACGAGGTGCTGCACGGGGTGAAGAAGGGCCTGAAGGACATGCTCGCGCCGCAGGGCATGTTCGAGGATCTCGGCCTGAAGTACGTCGGGCCGATCGACGGGCATGACCGCAACGCGATGGAGGCCGCGCTGACCAAGGCGAAGGCCTTCGGCGGTCCGGTGATCGTGCACGCGGTGACCAAGAAGGGTTTCGGCTACGACGCGGCCGAGATGGACGACGAGGACAACTTCCACTCGCCGGCCGCCTTCGACCCGCTCACCGGCAGGCCGACCAAGGTCAAGGGCCGCGAGTGGACCGACGTGTTCGCCGAGGAACTGGTCGCGATCGGCCATCGCCGGCCGGACGTGGTCGCGATCACCGCGGCGATGCTCTACCCGACCGGTCTGAACAAGTTCTCCGACGCCTTTCCCGAGCGCACGTTCGACGTCGGCATCGCCGAGCAGCATGCCGTCACGAGCGCCGCGGGCCTCGCGATGGGCGGATTGCACCCGGTCGTCGGCCTCTACGCCACCTTCCTGAACCGCGCGTTCGACCAGGTCCTGCTGGATGTCGCGCTGCACAAGTGCGGCGTCACCTTCGTGCTGGACCGCTCCGGCGTGACCGGTAGCGACGGCCCAAGCCACAACGGCATGTGGGACATGTCGATCATGCAGCTTGTGCCGGGCCTGCGCCTGGCCGCGCCCCGCGATGGCGCCCGCCTGGTCGAGCTGCTGAACGAGGCGGTCGACGTGGACGACGCCCCGACCGTGCTGCGTTTCGCCAAGGGTGCCGTCTTCGAGGACATCGACGCGATCGGCCGGGTCGGCGACTGCGACATCCTGGCCGCCACCGGCAAGGACGTGCTGCTGATCGGCGTCGGCTCGATGGCCGCGACCGCGATCGACGTGGCCGAGCGCCTCGGCGCCCAGGGCTTCGGCGTGACCGTGGTGGACCCGCGTTGGGTGAAGCCGGTCGACCCGGCCCTGATCGATCTCGCCCGCGACCACCGATTCGTCGTCACGGTCGAGGACAACGGCCGCGTCGGTGGTTGTGGTGTCGCGATCGCGCAGGTGCTGCGTGACGCCGGGGTGTCCACGCCGATCCGCGACTTCGGCATCCCGCAGCGCTTTCTCGACCACGCGCCACGCCCGACCGTACTGGCCGAGATCGGTCTGACCGGACAGGCACTCGCCCGCGACATCATCGAGATGATCGCCAGCCACGGTGACGGCCCCGCCGAGCAACCCAGTCGACCTGGTACGGCGTCCCGCGGCGCCTCCGGGGCCTGATCCACGAGGCCCGGGCCGTTGACGCCTGACCGGTCGACGCCGCCGGAGTCGACACCGTCTCGGGGGCGACGCACGTCCGGAGCACGTCGGCGGACGCCCCCGCCGCGGCGCCGACGGCCCTGGGTCATCCCGATCGTCATGCTCGTGATGGTGGCGATCGTCGGTGCGGGCGCGGTGTTCTGGCGGTCGTACGACGAGCCCGCGCCGCAGGCGGAGAAGACCCAGCCGGCCGGTCCGCCGCCGGACGTGCAGGCCCGGTCCGCCGAGATCGACCGGGTGCTGATCCGCCGGTCCAAGGCCGTGATGGCGCGGAATGCGGCCCAGTTCGTGGCCGATATCGACCCGGCCGACGCGGAGCTCAAGACCGAGCAGGGCACGCTCTACGACAACCTGGTCCAGTTCGGATTCAGCCGGCTGAGCTACCACCAGAAGCGCGAGCAGTTCGACCAGACGCTCGTCGAACGGCACGGCCCCACGACGTACGCCGTGCAGGTCGTGATGGTCTACCAGATCAAGGGCATCAACCGGCTGCCCGTGCGGACGCTCGTGGGTTACGTGTTCGTGCAGCGTCCGGACGGCAAATGGGTCATCACCGATGACGACGACCTCGACCGATCGCTGCCGCGCGGGTCGCACCACGAGGCGTGGGACGTCGGGCCCGTGCTGGTCGAGCGCGCGCCGCGGGTCCTGGTCGTCGTCGAGCGAGGTCAGTCCGAGCTCGCGTCGAACCTGCTGACCGAGGCGTCCAGCGCGGTGAAAGTGGTGACCAGGCGCTGGCCGGGCGGCTGGATCGGCGCGGGCGTGGTGATCGCGGTGGACGACGAGATCGTGCGTGGTGCCGACTACAGCGTCGAGCGGAACGCCGAGGACGCCCTCGCGATGGCGACCTGGGTCTACCGCACGCTGCCGGGCGAGGTCACGACCGAAGGCGAGCGTGCCGACTCGTACGTGGTGGTCAATCCGCGCAACCGCGACCGCCTCGACACGCGCAGCCTCGCGCACGAATTCACGCACGTCGCCGCGGCCCGGTACGGCGCGCACGCACCGCGGTGGCTGGTCGAGGGCGTCGCGACGTATGTCGAGTATCTGCCGATGGAGGGGGAGCAGGACCTGGCGCTGCCGCAATACCGCGCGATGGTCCGGACGAAGTACCTCTCGAAGGCGGCGGCTTTGCCTGCGGACGCGACGTTTTTCGCTCGTTCGGGGAGTTCGTATCCGCTCAGCTGGCTGGCGGCGGACTACCTGTTCACCAAACACGGTCCGACCGAGGTGGCAACGCTTTACCAGGAGATCGCGGCACTCGGGTTCAGCCAGAACGCGCGTGACCGGATCATGCTGGAACATGTAGGTGTGACCGAGGCGGGGTTGTTCCGGGCACTGAAGACGACACCCGACACGTAGTGCACGCTCCCCAGAACCCCCGCCGTCAAGTAGGGTGGCCGGGCAGTTGACGGGCGGACCGGAGGAAATCGACCCGAAGTGAGTGTCACACCACCCATGGCCGACCCCTCCGGCGGACCAACGACGACCGCCGCGGCAGCCCACGGGCCACGCCGCTGGATCGGCCTGGCGGCCGCGGTCGCGCTCTGCATCGGTGGTGTCGTCTACGCGGTCGAGGATCGCGGTGAAATCCCGCGTGCCACCACCGGCAACCCCCGCCGCTCGCAGGCACCGAGTGCCGCACAGCTCGCCGAGGCAGCACGTCGTACGGCGATCGATGACATCCTGGCCCGTCGCGCGGCCGCGGTCGAGCGTGGTGACGAGAAGGCCTTCCTGCAGGACATCGACCCGAGCGAAGTCGGTCTGCGCCGGGCCCAGCAGATCCTGTTCGCGAATCTGGTCGAGATGGGCTTCCGGCGGCTGGAGTACCAGCAGGCCGAAGAGCGGTTCGACCAGGTCGTCATCAAGAACCACGGCCCCACGGCGTACCTCGTCCGGGTGGTGATGCGCTACCAGATCTCCGGCGTGGACGCCGTTCCGGTGGCGACCGAGCTGGGCTATACGTTCGCCCGCCGGGCCAACAAGTGGTACCTCGTGGACGACAACGATCTCGACCTGGACCTCGGCCCGTCGGCCCATCGCGAGGCGTGGGACCTCGGCCGGATCGAGGTCCACCGCGGCCCGCGCGTTCTCGTGGTGGTGGAGAAGGGCGACACCAAACGCGCCCGGAACATCGTCGACGAGTCGGCCGAGGCCCTGGACGAGGTGAAGGCCTATTGGCCGATGACCTGGACCGGGACCGTGCTGGTCGTCGCGCTGGACGAGACCGAGGTCCGCGACGCGCGTTTCGCCGACGAGGACATCGAGTCGGCCGCGAGTGCCACGTCGACGTTCGCGGAGATGCCCGGCGAGGTGACGGCCGAGGGCAAGATCGGCGGCGCGTACGTCGTGGTCAACCCGGCCGAGCGTGACCGGGTGGACGAGATCCTGCTGTCGCACGAGTTCACGCATATCGCGACGGCTCGGCTCGGCGGGTACGAGCCGCTTTGGTTGGCCGAGGGGGTCGCGGAGTACGTCTCGTGGCGCGGCGTCGAGGCCGTCAGCGGGCCGGAGGAGGTGCGCAAGTGGGAGTCGGACGTGATCACTGAGGCGTTGCCCGGGTTGCAGGCGTTGCCGACCGACGCGGGCTTCTACGACAAGACCGGTGACGTGTACGGCGTGAGCTGGCTGGCCGTCCGCTTCCTGATGAAGGAGGTCGGCATCGAGAAGGTGGCCGAGCTCTACACCGCGATCGCCAAGGACGGCGTAGACCAGGCATCCCGCGACCGCATCCTCACCGCCCAAACCGGCTACACCGAAGCCACCCTCTGGCTAGCCCTGAAGAAGTACGAACCACCCCGCTAACGATCCACCCGCTAACAAACCCCACGGTCGGACGCAGAATGCGGCCCTGTGGACGCCGAGCCCACGGCACCAAGCCCCGAACCGCACACGTACGCGCGAAATTGTGGAAAACCCTCCCGCGAGGTGCCTCCTTGTGCTTGCACACGCGCGACGTAACAAGGCACCTCGCGGGACAGTTATCCCCAGATCGGCCCGGCCGTGTGCAATCTGGTCCCACCTCAGCCACCGTTCGGGTGCGGACGTCAGGCGCGCTGAGCCCTCGCGAGTGGTCGCGTCATGACGGGACCACTCGCTGGCGGAAACCCATGGCACGGTCGGACGCGAAATGCGGCCCTGTGGACGCCGAGCCCACGGCGCTGAGGTCCGAGGCGCACACCTACGGGCGGATTTGTGGAAAGCCCCCCGCGAGGTGCCTCCTTGTGTTTGCACGCGCGCGACGTAACAGGGCACCTCGCGGGAGAGCTATCCCCAGATCGGCCCGCGGGTGTGCACACCACGTCCGATCGTGGAGATGTGGCGGGGAGGTCCGCATTTCGCGTCCGACCGTGAGGGGGTGGTGGGGGAGAGGTCCGCATTTCGCGTCCGACCGTGGGTGGCGGGGTGCGGGTGGCGGCCGGGGTGGGATTGAAGTCGGGTGGCAGGGGGACCCGCGGGCGGGTTTGACCTGGGTGGGTTGACGGTTCAGAGTCGAGGGAGTTTCCGTCGACTTTGGAGGCGTAGATGAGTCTGCTGCGTACGAAGACGATCGAGCAATCGATCGCGGACACCGATGAGCCGGAGTACCAGCTCAAGAAACGCCTCACCGCTCTCGACCTGACCGTATTCGGTATCGGTGTGATCATCGGTGCCGGCATCTTCACGTTGACCGGACGGGCGGCCAAGCAGTTCGCCGGCCCGTCCATCGCGATCTCGTTCGTGCTGGCCGCCATCTGTTGTGGATTGGCGGCCCTTTGTTATGCCGAGTTCTCCTCGACCGTGCCGGTCTCCGGTTCGGCGTACACCTTCTCGTACTTCTCCCTGGGCGAGATCTTCGCCTGGATCATCGGCTGGGACCTGCTGCTCGAGTTGATGCTCGGGGCAAGCGTCGTCGCGCAGGGCTGGTCCGCCTATGCCGAGCTCTTCCTGGAACAGATAGGCCTCAGCTGGCCGGCTTCGATCGGCTCGGAGAGCAACGTCAACCTGCTGGCGATTCTGCTCGTGCTGGTGCTGACCGCGCTGGCGACGGCCGGTATCAAGGAGTCGATGCGGGTCAACCTCGTACTCGTCGCGATCAAGCTGTTCATCGTGCTCTTCGTGATCATCGCGGGCTTCTTCTACGTCAAGGGCTCGAACCTGACGCCGTTCATCCCGCCGAGCGTTCCGGCCGAGTCGGGCAATGTGGAGATCACGACACCGTTGTTCCAGGCGTTGTTCGGGTTCGTGCCGTCGACGTTCGGCGTGAGTGGTCTGATCGCGGGTGCGTCGCTGGTGTTCTTCGCGTTCATCGGCTTCGACGTCGTCGCGACGACCGCGGAAGAGGCGAAGAACCCGCAGCGCGATCTACCCCGCGGCATCCTCGGTTCGCTGGCGATCTGCACCGTGCTGTACGTCCTGGTCTGCGTCGTCATCACCGGTATGCAGAAGTATTCCGACATCTCCACCAGTGCCGCGCTCGCGACCGCCTTCGAGCGGGTCGGGCGGCCGGGCTTCGCCACGTTGATCGCCGCGGGCGCGGTCGCGGGTCTGACGACCGTGGTGCTGACGCTGATCATCGGCGCGACCCGAGTCGTGTTCGCGATGAGCCGCGATCACCTGATGCCGCCGGCTCTCGGCAAGACGCATGCGGTCTGGGGTACGCCGTACCGGCTGACCATCACGATCGGCATCCTGGTCGCGCTCGTCGCCGGTCTGACGCCTATCGGCAAGCTCGAGGAAATGGTCAACATCGGTACGTTGGCCGCGTTCACGGTGGTCTCGATCGCCGTACCGCTGCTGCGTCGCAAGCGTCCGGACATCGAGCGAGCGTTCAAGGTCCCGCTCAACCCGGTGCTGCCGATCCTCTCGGCCCTGATCTGCGTCTACCTGATGCTCAACCTGTCGATCGAGACCTGGCTCCGCTTCGCCGTCTGGATGGCGCTCGGCTTCGTCGTCTACTTCCTCTACGGCTACAAGCGAAGCCGCGTCGGCCGCGAAGAAACCGAACACCGCAACATCCCGGCATAAAAGACGCTGGGGGTCGGAGCGGGCTTCCGGCGCCGCACCGACCCCCAGCGGTAGGGGGAACCGCTGGCCCCGCTAGAGGCCTACGGTCGGGAATACGTCAGGCCAGGCCGGCCACGCCCTTGGGCAGGAAACGCTTGCCGGTGACCTTCTCGGCGATACCCGAGCGGTCCAGGTACGGCGTGATGCCGCCGAGGTGGAACGGCCAGCCGGCACCGAGGGCCATGCAGAGGTCGATGTCCTGCGCTTCCGCGACAACACCTTCGTCGAGCATGATCCGGATCTCCTCGGCCAACGCCGAGAGGACCCGGGCGCGGAGCTCTTCGGCCGTAGACGGCGTGGAGCCGACCGTGACGAGCGCCTCGACCTCCGGGTCCACCGACGGCTTGCCCTCGGCGCTCCAGATGTAGAACGAGCTCTTGCCCGCGGCAACGACCTTCGCGAGGTTCTCCGACACGGCGTAGCGCGAAGGGTAAGCCTTGTGCATCGTCTCCGCGACGTGCAACGCGACCGGCAGACCGACGAGCTGCAGCAGTACGAACGGCGGCATCGGCAGACCAAGGGCCATCAGCGCCTTATCCGCCTCCGGCACCGGCGTACCCTCGTCCACCGCTGCGCTGACCTCACCGAGGAAGCGCGTCAGCAGCCGGTTCACGACGAACGCAGGCGCGTCCTTCACCAGCACGCACGATTTCTTCAGGCCCTTACCAACAGCGAACGCCGTCGCGAGCGTGGCGTCGTCGGTCTGCGCAGCCCGGATGATCTCGAGCAGCGGCAGCACCGCGACCGGGTTGAAGAAGTGGAACCCGACAACCCGCTCCGGGTGCTCCAGATCGGCCGCCATGTCCGTGATCGACAGCGACGAGGTATTCGTCGCGAGGATCGCGTCCGGCCGGATGATCTTCTCCAGGTCCGCGAAGATCGACTTCTTCAGCGCGAGCTCCTCGAACACCGCCTCGATCACGAAGTCGGCATCCGCGAACACCTGCCGGTCGACGGAACCCGAAACCAGCGCCTTGAGCTGATTCGCCTTGTCAGCCCTGATACGACCCTTACCAAGCAGCTTGTCGATCTCGCCATGCACATACCCGACACCACGGTCGACGCGCTCCTGGTCGAGGTCCGTCAGCACAACGGGCACCTCGAGCCGACGCGCGAACAGCAGCGCGAGCTGGCCCGCCATCAGACCCGCACCAACCACGCCGACCTTGCTGATCGGACGGGCGAGCGACTTGTCCGGCGCACCCGCGGGCCGCTTGGCGCGCTTGTTCACCAGGTCGAACGTGTACAGCCCGCTGCGCAGTTCCTCGCTCATGATGAGGTCGGCGAGCGCCTCGTCCTCGGCGGCGAAACCACGGTCGCGATCGTTGTCCTTGGCGGCCGCGATCAGCTCCAGGGCCCGGTACGGCGCGGGCGCCGCGCCGCTGACCTTGGCGTCCGCGAAACCCTTGCCTCGGGCAACAGCCGCATCCCACGCGTCCCCACGGTCGATCTCAGGCCGCTCGACGACAACCTCACCCTTGAGCACCTTCGAGGCCCAGAGCAGCGACTGCTCGAGGAAGTCGACCGGCTCCAGCAACACGTCGCCGATGCCGAGCTTCACGGCAGCCGGCCCACTGAGCATCTTGTTCTGGTTGAGCGCGTTCTCCACGATGACCGTGACGGCCTTGTCGGCACCGATCAGGTTCGGCAGCAGGAAGTTGCCGCCCCAACCCGGGATCAGGCCAAGGAACACCTCGGGCGTCGACAGCATGCCCGCCGCGGCCGAGATGGTCCGGTACGTCGCGTGCAGCGCGACCTCGAGACCGCCACCGAGCGCCACCCCGTTCACGAAGGCGAACGACGGCTTGCCACCATCGACCAGCTTGCGCATCACGCCATGGCCGATCCGGCCCAGGTTGAGCGCCTGCTCGCGGTCGACGAGCTTCGGCACGCCGGTGAGGTCCGCGCCGGCCGCGAGGATGAACGGCTTACCGGTGATACCGATCGCCTTCACCTCGTCGCGCGCCAGCGCCGCCTCGATCGCGGTGTTGAGGTTGGCCAGCCCCTTCGGGCCGAAGGTGTTCGGCTTGGTGTGGTCGTGGCCGTTGTCGAGCGTGATCAGCGCGAGAATGCCGGCACCACCGGGCAGGACGACGTCCCGCGACGGGGCGAGCGTGACGACCTCGTCGGTCTCGATCGCGACGGCCTCGTCGATCAGGTTCTGCAGGTCGGTCATGCCTTGTTCCCCTCGAAGTTCGGGTTCTCCCAGATCACGGTGCCGCCCATACCGAGGCCCACGCACATCGTGGTCAGGCCGTACCGGACGTCGGGGCGCTGCTCGAACTGCTTCGCCAGCTGCACCATCAGCCGCACGCCGGACGAGGCCAGCGGGTGCCCGAAGGCGATCGCGCCGCCGTACGGGTTGACGCGGCTGTCGTCGTCGGCGATGCCGTAGTGCTCGAGGAAGGCCAGCACCTGTACGGCGAACGCCTCGTTCACCTCGAACGCCTGGATGTCGTCGATCGTCAGACCCGCGAGCTTGAGGGCCTTCTCGGTCGCGGGGACCGGGCCGATCCCCATCACCTCGGGCTCGACGCCCGCCCAGCCGTACGACACGAGCTTCATCTTCGGCTTCAAACCGAGCTCTTCGCAGGCGTCAGCGGAGGCGATGATCGAAGCGGTCGCGCCGTCGTTGATACCGGCCGAGTTGCCGGCGGTGATCCGGCCATGCGGGCGGAACGGCGTCTTCAAAGCAGCAAGGGACTCGAGCGTGGTGCCGGGGCGCATCGGCTCGTCAAACGTCGCGAGACCCCAGCCCTGCTCGGCGGAGCGGATCGCGATCGGCACCAGGTCCGGCTGGATGATGTCGTTGGCGTACGCCTTCGCGGCCTTCTCCTGCGAGGCCACCGCGAACGCGTCGGTGCGGGCCTTCGTGATGCTGGGGTAGCGGTCGTGCAGGTTCTCCGCGGTCGAGCCCATCACCAGGGCCGACGGGTCGACCAGCTTCTCGGCGATGATGCGCGGGTTCGGGTCGACGCCCTCGCCCATCGGGTGGCGGCCCATGTGCTCGACGCCACCGGCCACGGCCACGTCGTACGCGCCGAAGGCGATCCCGGACGCGGCGGTGGTGACGGCGGTCATCGCGCCGGCGCACATCCGGTCGATGGCGTAACCGGGCGTGGTCTTCGGCAGGCCGGCCAGCAGCGCGGCGGTCCGGCCGATGGTCAGGCCCTGGTCGCCGATCTGGGTGGTGGCCGCGATCGCCACCTCGTCCACGCGCTCCGGCGGCAGCGACGGGTTACGCCGCAGCAGCTCTCGGATGCACTTGATCACCAGGTCGTCGGCGCGCGTCTCGGCGTACTGGCCCTTGGCCTTGCCGAACGGGGTGCGCACACCGTCGACGAACACGACATCGCGGATCTCTCGGGGCACAAGGCCCTCCTCGTCTGAACGGGTGGGAAGCAGGCCCCAGGCTACCCGTCGGTAACACCTAAGCCAAAGTAGCGCCGCCTGTGCCGCTGCTCACAACCCGATTGGGACAAGAGATGGCGTGCGGACGGGATCGAGCGCATTCTGATTTGAGGAGAACCTCTTTGGAGTGCCTCATGAACAACTTTGATCTGGCCATGCCGATGTTGTCGCGTGGCAAGCACCGGAACCCCCGCAAAGGGGCGTGCTTCATGGAGTTCGCGTCGTACCTGGCGGGGGAGCCGTGGTCGGACCACCCCTCCTGTACGCACCCGCTGCTCGCGGCTGTCGCCCGAGACGTGAACGACTGCACGACAGACGCCAACCGCAACCGCCTCGCACCGCTGATCCCCTCGGTGATCGGCCTGACCGCGGACGACCCGCGGCTCTCGGCCCGCATCACCACGAAGACGTTGTGGATCGCCCTGCCCGTCGTGTCGCAGGAGCGCCAGCACATCCTTGCCGTGGCCCTGCTCGTCTCGGAGCAACTGCTCGCGGAGCTTGAGGGCAGACCGGCGAACAGCATGCAACCGAAGTCCGCCTCGGCGCTGGCGCAAGTGCCGGCGGCAGCGCGTTGGGCCCGGTCCTTCACGGCACGCCCGCACCGGGGCAGGCCGGACTACACCAAGCGGACGGCGCCACGGGCGATCGCCTGCGCGGTGGAAGGTATCGCCCAGGCCTGCATCCCGAACCCGGATGACCTGCTGTACGACGTACTCGCGGGCGCCATTGCCGAGTGCGAGGCCCTGCGGAAGCCGGCACCCGTGCGCGCCCCACGTCACCAGGAGTCGCCGGTTCGTGGTTGAGCCGGGTAGCGCCGTACGCTGCCAGCATGGGCTCTGACGCGGCTGCCAGCACGGTTATCGGCATCGAGACGGAGTCGGGCAGCATGCCGGCTCGCCTTTGGCTGCCACCTTCCGGGGCCGGCCCAGGGCTCTTGCTGCTGCAGGAGATCTTCGGCATCTCGCCGTACATCCGTGCCCGCGCTGCCGACTTGGCAGCCCTGGGGTACGTCGTACTCGCGCCTGAGGTCTACTGGCGCCTGGACGACGCCACCGTGGACGAGAATGCGCCTGATCTCCTGGAGAAGGCTCTGGGCCTCGTCTCCCGGCTGGACTGGCCTACCGCCGTCACGGACTCAGCTGCCGCGTTAGACCAGCTACGCCTGCGGCCCGAGATCACTGGTGGTGTTGGGCTGATCGGGTTCTGCTTCGGCGGTGGGCTCGCGTTCAACGTGGCGGCCGTCACCTCACCGGACGTACTGGTGAGCTACTACGGCTCTGCCCTGCCGAACCTGCTTGACCTCGCACCGCAGGTCACGGCGCCCAGCCTGCACCACTTCGGCACAGCCGACGCGTACATCGACCAGGAGACGGTCGAGCGGATTCGCACGGCCGTGACCGGTAACCCCGCTACCGAGTTCGTGCTGTACGACGGCGCGGGTCATGCGTTCGACAACACCTTGCCCGACTTCCACCACCCAGAGGCATCTCGAGAGTCGTGGGCTCGGACTACCGACTTCCTGGCGAAACACCTACCCCTCAACTGAATTGGATTTATCGATGACCTTGTACGACATCCCGGTGCAGACGCTCACTGGTGAGGACGCCAGCTTGACCGACTACCAGGGCAAGGCGCTGCTCGTGGTTAACGTGGCCTCGAAGTGCGGCGCCACCCCGCAGTACAACGGCCTTGAGCGCCTGCAGCAGCAGTACGCCGAGCGGGGCTTCACCGTGCTTGGTGTGCCGTGCAACCAGTTCGGCGGCCAAGAGCCGGGTACTGCCGAGGAGATCGCCACCTTCTGCTCGACGACCTACGGCGTGAGCTTCCCGCTGCTGGCGAAGGCCGACGTCAACGGCCCGGACCGCAGCCCGCTGTTCGCCGAGCTGACTCAGGCGGCTGACGCGAGTGGCGAGGCCGGCGACGTCCGCTGGAACTTCGAGAAGTTCGTCGTCTCCCCGGCCGGCGAGGTAGTGGCGCGCTTCCGCACGAAGACCGACCCGGAGTCGCCCGAGGTCACCGCCGCGATCGAGTCCAACCTGCCTGCCTGACACCGATGACCGTCTGACGCCAGGCTGGCGTCAGACGGTTGGGTCGGCCGGCGGTGGTTCGGTAGCGAGGGCGTCGGTCAGGGTCTCCGCGGTCAGGGCGACCTGCCAGGTGCGTGCGCCGTGGGCGCGGAGGAAGTCGGTGACCGCGGCCAAGTCGGCGTCGGCCGGTGGGGACCAGGCGAGGCGGCGAATCGTGTCGGGGGAGAGCAGGTTCTCCGTGGGGAGACGATGCTGCTCGGCGATCTCGCTCACACTCGCGCGCGCTGCGGACAACCGTGCGGCGGCGTCCGGATCGCGATCGGCCCACGCCCGGGCGGGCGGCGGTCCGTCGTACCGGGCGCCTTGTTTGGGTAGCTCGGTATCGGGCAGCCGGCGGGCGTGATCGACCGCCTCCCACCAGATCCGCATGTGCCGATGCGCGCCACGCCCCTTGAACGCGGTGAGGCGCTGCAGGGTGTCGCGATCAGCCGGCACGGCCGCGGCCGCCTCGACGATCGCGGAGTCCGGCAGGATCCGGCCCGGCGAGATGTCGGCCTTGGCGGCGATCTGGTCGCGCGCCTCCCACAACGCCCGCACGACGGCCAGACCGCGCCGGTTGCGGATGCGGTGCATACCGGAAGTACGGCGCCAGGGATCCGGCTTCGGCTCCTTCGGCGGAGCGTCGAGGATCGCGGCGAACTCCTGCTGAGCCCATTCCCACTTGCCGTCGCGGCGCAGCTCGGTCTCGATGGCGTCGCGCAGTTCGATCAGCATCTCGACGTCGAGCGCGGCGTACACCAGCCAGGGCGCGGGTAACGGCCGGGTCGACCAGTCGGCGGCCGAGTGCTCCTTGCGCATCCGGTAGCCGAGGACCTCGCTCACGAGTGAGGCCAGCCCGACCTTCGGGTAGCCGAGCAGCCGGCCGGCGAGTTCGGTGTCGAAGATCGCGCGCGGCACCATGCCGACCTCGGCCAGGCAGGCCAGGTCCTGGTTGGCGGCGTGAATGATCCACTCGGCGTCGATGATCGCGTCGCCCAGCGCCGAGAGGTCGCCGAAGGGGATCGGGTCCACCAGCACGGAGCCGGAGCCTTCGCGCCGCAGCTGCACCAGGTACGCACGATGGGAGTAGCGATAGCCGGACGCGCGCTCGGCGTCGACGGCGACCGGGCCACTGCCACCGCGGAAGGCCTCGATCACCTCGGCCAGCTCGCGCGGGGTCTCGATCACCTCGGAGAGACCGTCGCGGAGCTCCAGCAGCGGCTGATCAGGGGTCAGGTCCTCGGCCGGCGTCTCCGGTCCGGGGGCGGCGAGGGTTGCCGGTTCGTTGTCGGCCTGGCTCATCGGCCCCGCTGACCGCGCCGGGTCGGCATCGCGACCACCCCCGGCGGAACCGGCGGCAACCCGGCCGCCGTACACAGAACGTCACCCCACGCCTCGACATGCGAGGTCACGTCGACCACCTCGCCCGGGCCGGCGTCCACGCTCCAGGACGCACGGATCTCGATCTCCGCCGTCGCGTCGTCATCGGCCATACCGCCGAAACTCTCAGATACCACGCGGGTGACCGTACCGCTCGGGGCCAGGTAGTGCGCACCGTGGTCCGCCAGCGCCTCCATCAGCCAGGTCCAGCCGACGCCGCCGAGCAGCGCGTCGGTGACCATCTCGGGCTCGACCGCGGCCCGGACGTAGGCGACACAGCGGAAAGTCGATTGCCAGGCGTCGTTGCCGGCCGGGTCGTAGAGCAGCACCAGCCGGCCGGTGGCGACATCGTCACCATCGACGGTCACATCGGCACTGACCGCGGCCGCATGCGGGGCTATCCGCTGCGGCGCGGGCATCTCTTCGACGAACACCTCGGACCGGAACCGCGCCCCGCGCAGCTGCGTCAGAGCCTCGGCGAACTCGGCGGGGGGCGCGTCGACCTGCTTGCGGGCACCCATGCTTCGCAGCCTACGGCCGATCACTCTCCGGCGCCGCTGACGACGCGCCGGAAAGTATGTTCAGGCATGGGATCATGGCAGGTGTGTCCTTGCCTTCACCTACTGCGACCACATCACCTAGGTCCAATCACGGGACCGCTCACGTGACCTCTGACCTGAGAAGCTCTGCCTTCCTGTTGGCGGCCCGGGGCGAGCCGGTGCCGCACACCCCGATCTGGTTCATGCGCCAGGCGGGTCGCTCACTGCCGGAGTACCGGGCGATCCGCGAGGGCACGACGATGCTCGAGTCGTGTATGCGGCCCGACCTCGTCGTGGAGATAACGCTGCAACCGGTCCGCCGTTACGGTGTCGACGCCGCCATCTTCTTCTCGGACATCGTGTTACCGCTCAAGGCGGTCGGCGTCGACCTCGAGATCAAGCCCGGCGTCGGTCCGGTCGTGGCGCAGCCCGTGCGAACCGCCGATGACCTGACCGCCATCCGCCCGGTGACGCCTGCCGACGTGTCGTACGTGACCGAGTCGGTGCAGGAGCTCGTGCGGCAGCTTGGCGGCACCCCGCTGATCGGGTTCGCGGGTGCGCCGTTCACCGTGGCGTCGTACCTGGTGGAGGGTGGGCCGAGCAAGGACCACGCGAAGACCAAGGCCCTCATGCACGGCAACCCTGAGTTGTGGCATGCGCTGGCCGACCGGCTGGCCGAGGTCGCGATCGCGTACCTGTCCGTGCAGGTCGAGGCCGGGGCATCCGCGATCCAGCTGTTCGACTCGTGGGCGGGGGCGCTCTCGCCGCGGGACTACGCCGAGTTCGTGCTGCCGCATTCCGCGAAGGTCTTCGATGCGCTCGCGGCGTACGACGTACCGCGGGTGCATTTCGGCGTGAACACGGGCGAGCTGCTGCCGTTGATGAGCTCCGCCGGGGCGGACGTCGTCGGCGTCGACTGGCGCGTGCCGCTCGATGAGGCCGTACGGCGGATCACGGCCGACGGGTCTGCCGCCAAGCCCGTGCAGGGCAACCTGGATCCGGCCCTGCTGTTCGCGGGCGACCGGCCGTTGGTCGCGGAGATCGAGCGCATCCTGGCCGAGGGCAAGGCCGCTCCCGGGCACATCTTCAACCTGGGCCACGGCGTCCCGCCGAACGCGGATCCCGACGTGCTGCTGAAGGTGGTCCAGACCGTTCACGCCAAGTCCGCTCGATGACCACGCCTCACGTAGTCATCGTTGGCGGTGGGATCAGCGGTCTCGCGGCGGCGCACGCGCTCGCGACCGGGGTCACCCCGCCCCGGATCACCGTGCTGGAGGGATCGCCTCGGCTCGGCGGCAAGCTCGCGGGTGACGTGCTCGAGGGGATTCCGGTCGACCTCGGCGCCGAGTCGGTGCTGGCCCGGCGCCCCGAGGCGGTCGACCTGATCAAGGCCGTTGGTCTGACGGATGACGTGGTTCATCCGGCGACGACCAAGGCCGGGTTGTGGATCGCGGACGGCATTCACGCCATTCCGCCGACCGTGATGGGCGTGCCGACCGACGCGCGCGCGGTGGCCGACGTGCTCGGCCCTTCGGCCGCGGCCCGCGTCGCTGCCGAGGTGGATCTGCCGGCGCCCGCGTTGACCGAGGACGTGTCGATCGGGCGGTACGTCGCTGAGCGGATGGGCCAGTCCGTCACCGACAAGCTGGTCGATCCGTTGCTCGGCGGGGTGTACGCCGGACGCGCGGACGAGATCTCGCTCGCGGCCGCCGTGCCCGAGTTGTTCGCGCGGCTGGCCGAGGCGCCGTCGCTGCTGGCCGCGACTGCCGCCATGCAGGGGGGCGCTAAAAAGCCTGGCCCAGTTTTCGCCGGGATCCGTGGCGGCGTCCATCGGCTCATCACGGCACTCGAGGACGACCTCACCGCCCGAGGCGTGACGATCTCGACCAAGCAGACCGTGCGACGTATCTCGCGCACTGCCAGCGGATTCGCCCTAGAAACGGGCCCAGCCGTTGCGCCCGTACTGGTCGAGGCTGACGCCGTAATCGTCGCCACACCTGCTCTACCGACTAGCCGGATGCTTACCGACCTAGTGCCGTCTGCAAGCGCCGAGCTGGCCACTGTCGACTACGCGAGCATGGCGATCGTCACCCTTGCCGTACGGCGTGAGGCCTGGCCGGAGGCTGCGAGTGGTTCCGGGTTCCTAGTGCCGTCGGTGGAGGGCCGCACGATCAAGGCCTCGACGTACAGCCATGCCAAGTGGGAGTGGAGCGGTGAAGCCGGGGGAGACCTCGTAGTCCTCCGAGCTTCTGTCGGCCGCCTTGGCGAGGAGTACGTCCTACAGCGGTCTGACGAAGAGCTAGTCGCACTAGCCGCGGCAGACCTCCGCAACGCGATTGGGCTGACTACACCCGTCGTAGGTTCTCTGGTTACCCGGTGGGGCGGTGCGCTGCCGCAGTACTCCGTAGGCCACCTAGACCGCGTCGACCGGGTGGAGCGGGCAGTGGCGGCAGTGCCGGGATTAGCCGTCTGTGGAGCGGCGTACCAGGGTGTAGGCATCGCCGCGTGTGTGGCGTCAGGCACGCGTGCAGCGACCCGGGTGCGCGACCACCTTGGGCCGTTGGTCAGAATGAACGGGTGACCGAGACCGCAGAAGGCACCGCCAAACCGAAGGCCCGCGAGCTGAACGACGTCATCCGCTACACGATGTGGTCGGTCTTCCGGCTGCACTCGCCACTCGGCGACGTGGATCGCGGTGTGCTCGCCACCGGCGTTCGCAAGGCGATCGAGTCGGTCGCGGACGACGACGTGGTGATCCGCGGCTGGTACGACGTGGCCGGCTTCCGGGCCGACGCGGACTTCATGGTCTGGTGGCACGCCCCGACCCCGGACGCGTTGCAGAAGGCGTTCCACAAGCTCCGCCGTACGTCGCTCGGTCGCAGCCTGACGCCCGTCTGGTCGCAGATGGCGTTGCACCGTCCGGCCGAGTTCAACAAGAGCCACATCCCGGCGTTCCTCGCCGACGAGACGCCGCGCGACTACATCTGCGTCTACCCGTTCGTGCGGTCCTACGAGTGGTACCTGCTGCCCGACGAGGAGCGGCGCTTCATGCTGGCCGAGCACGGCAAGATGGCTCGCAGCTACCCGGACGTCCGGGCCAACACGGTCGCGTCGTTCGCGCTCGGCGACTACGAGTGGATGCTGGCGTTCGAGGCCGACGAGCTGCACCGGATGGTCGACCTGATGCGCGACCTGCGCGCCTCCACCGCCCGTCGCCACGTGCGCGAGGAAGTCCCCTTCTACACCGGCAAGCGAACCGAGCTGATCGAGCTGATCGCCAACCTCGCATGAGTCCGTCTGGCACTAGACGCAGGGCGTTTCCGGTGCTCTACGTGAGTAACGTGAGGCGCTCTGTGGCGTTCTACACCAAACTGGGCTACGAGCCGGTCTACCAGTTCCCACTGGAGGGCGACCCGCACTACGTCGGCCTGGAGCTGGGTGGCGAATCGTCACTCGGTATCGCCGACTACAACTGGCCTGAGGCCCAACTGGGCGTCACGGTCGGTACGGCGCCTCGCTTCGAGCTGTTCGTGTACGTGGAGGACGTCGAGGCCGAGGTCGCCAAGATGCGCGAGGCCGGCTACGAGATCATGCAGGCCCCCGCGAACATGCCGTGGGGCGAGCGCCAGGCGTACGTCGCCGACCCCGACCGCAACCCGGTCGCCCTCGCCACACCGATCTAACCTTTCCCACTCCCTCTTCTTCTGCCGCGACTGGTCACATCTGACCGCGCGGCAACGCCCGATCGCCCTCCTTCGGCGTTCGGGTGCCCTCGCTTGACAAAATAAATGAGTAGGCTCAATATTGAGCGTACTCGGACTTATTTATTCGGCCGAGACCCGGCCCGTCATCAGACGGTCTTCAGAAACGAAGGAAGTCACCATGCGCGCGTTCGTCGTCAAGGAATACAAGGGACCGCTCCAGGAGGTGGATGTCCCCGAGCCTGTGGTCGGCGAGCGCGATGTGCTCGTACAGGTGCAGGCCGCAGGGCTCAACGTGCTCGACGAGAAGATTCGCGCGGGTGAGTTCAAGCAGATCCTTCCGTACAAACTGCCGCAGATCCTCGGAAACGATGTCGCCGGAACCGTCATCGGCGTCGGCGCGAAGGTGCGGGGATTCGTGCCAGGCGACGAGGTGTACGCCCGGCCCGGCCAGGAGCGGATCGGAACCTTCGCGGAGCGCATCGCGGTGGCAGAGACCGACCTGGCACTCAAGCCGGTGTCGATCACGGTCGAGGAAGCAGCCTCGCTGCCGCTGGTCGCCCTGACCGCCTGGCAGGCGCTCGTTGAGCGGGGCAAGGTGCAGCCGGGGCAGCGGGTCCTCATCCACGGCGGCGCCGGCGGCGTCGGGACGGTCGCGATCCAGCTCGCCAAGCACCTCGGCGCCACGGTCGCGACGACGGTCAGCGCCGATGACGCCGACTTCGTCCGCGGGCTCGGCGCCGACAGCGTCATCGACTACCGCAACCAGGATTTCGAACAGCTTCTGGACGGGTACGACCTGGTGCTGGACAGCCTCGGCGGGGAGAACCTCGAGAAGTCTCTCCGGGTGCTGCGCCCTGGCGGCAAGGCGATCGGAATCGCCGGACCGCCCGACGCGGCATTCGCTCGCGAGCTCGGAACGAACTCGGTGCTCCGGCTGGTCATGACCGCGCTCAGCAGCGGCATCCGCCGCAAGGCCCGGCGCCTCGGCGTGAGGTACGAGTTCCTCTTCATGCGCGCCAGCGGCGACCAGCTCCGCCAGATCAGCGCTCTCGTCGACAGTGGGGCGGTGCGCCCTGTCGTCGGACGGGTCTTCGACTTCGACCAGACCGTGCAGGCCGTCCAGTCGCTGGACAAGGGCGGCATCCGCGGCAAGGCCGTCATCACCAGGGCCTGAAACGTCACTCACCAACGCGGCATTCGCGAACCATTCGCGAACCAGAAAAGGGAGAACACCATGAACAACAGCGACACAGCGAACGAACCCGTCACCAGGTACCAGGACGCGCCCGTCCACACCATCACCGCCAACGGCGTCACCTACGCCTACCGGGAGCTGGGACCGAAGGGCGGGGTCCCCGTCGTCTTCTTCGTGCACCTCGCGGCGACCCTCGACAACTGGGATCCCCGGATCGTCGACCCCATCGCGAAGACTCACCACGTCATCACCTTCGACAACCGCGGCGTTGGCGCCTCCACCGGCCACGTTCCCGACAGCGTCGAGGCCATGGCCGACGACGCCTACACCTTCATCAAGGCCCTCGGCTTCGACAAGATCGACATCTTCTCTTTCTCCCTAGGCGGCTTCATCGCCCAGGACCTCGCGGTCAAGCACCCTGAGCTCGTCCGCCGGCTCGTCCTGACCGGCACCGGTCCGAGGGGCGGCAAGGACATCGACAAGGTCGCCGGCATCACCTACCGGGACATTCTGCGGTCGACCCTGACCCGGTCGGACCCGAAGGAGTACCTGTTCTTCAACCGCAACGCCGCCGGTAAGGCCGCCGCGAAGGCGTTCGTGCAGCGCTTGCAGGAGCGCACCCGCGACCGTGACGCGGACTTCAAGTTGCGCGCGATGCAGACGCAGCTGAAGGCGATCAAGAAGTTCGGACGCTCCGCCCCCGCTGATCTGTCGAAGCTCACGCAGCCCACCCTGATCGCGAACGGCGACAACGACCGGATGGTGCCCTCGGTGCTCTCCGAAGACCTGCACCGCCGCATCAAGGGCTCGGAGCTGGTCATCTACCCCGACTCCGGGCACGGCGGCATCTTCCAGTTCCACGAGAAGTTCGCCCCTGTCGCCGTCGAGTTCCTGACCCGCTGACCGCTCCCCACTGGACGAAGGCAAGAACATGACCACGACCTATCCCAACTCCAAGAAACCCTTCGCCTCATCGATTCTGCTGTGGACGCGCACCGACCAACCGCGGCAGACGGGCATGGACTACTGGAAAGGCCCGCACTCGAAGATCATCTCCGCGACCCCAGGGTTCGATGAATACCGCCAGATCCATCTGGCGGAGCACAACCCAGGGCTATGGCCGGCCATCACCGGAGTCGAGACGGCCATCCCAGCCGAGCGCAGGATCGACGGCGTCGCCGAAGTCACGATGGCATCCGTCCTGTCCCCACTGCTGGGCCGCAAGCAGACCAAGCTGGCGTACAAGGACGAAGTGAACGTGTTTCGGCGCACCCTGCTGTACGCCGGGCCGCCGAGTTCGGCGCGCTGGTACGACGTGGGTCGCGGGGAGCCGACGGGAGCGCGGAGCCTGATCTACCTCCGCAAGCGAGAAGGCGTCAGGACCGGCGCATTCCGGAGGTTCCTCACGCGCGAGCTCGTGCCCGCGCTCGCGAACACGGGCGTGCTGACGGAACTGAGAACCCAGGTCTTCATGCCCTGGAACCAGCGGCTCTGGAACACCCCGAACGTCGCGCACGACAACCCGGCAGACCAGCGGTTCCACGCGTCGCTCGTCCTGGGCTTCGAGGATCCGGCGGCGCGAGCGTCCTTCTTCAAGAGCTCTGAGATCGAGAGCATGTCGGGCGCGTTGGCTCCCTTCACCGCCGCCGTCCATGCCTACGACGTGTCCGAGACGCTGACCTACGTGAAAGACGGCGTGGAACTTTCGCACTACCTGCCGTAGCGGCATCGCTCGCCGAAAATGCCCGTGGTCGCCATGGAAGAATGAGCCGGCAGATTCGAGTTCACACAGCAGCGAAGGACGGCAGCCATGCCAGTCGCCTCCCAGCCAGTCGGACGGCGCGAGCGGAACAAGCAGGAGAAGCTCGACCGCATCACCGCCGCCGCCCGAGAGCTCTTCGCCGAGCGCGGCGTCGATGAGGTCACCACCCAGGAGATCGCCGACAAGGCCGATATCGGTGCGGGCACGCTGTTCCTCTACGCCAAGACCAAGGGTGAGTTGCTACTGCTCGTGCAGAACTCCACGTACGCCGACGCGCTCGACGAAGGGAAGTCGGCGGCCGAGGGCATCGCCGACCCGCTCGATGCGGTGATGGCGATCGTTCGCCCGGTGGTCGAGTGCAACCGTAAACAGATCGACAACGGGCGGACTTACCTGCGGGAGATGGTCTTCGGCGACCCCGAGGAGCCCCACCACAGCGAGGCCCTCGGTCTGACCGTGCGGACCGAGGAGGCGATCGTCGACGTGCTGCTTCGTGACGGGCGCAACAGCGCGAAGGACGCCGCGGCGCGGGCGCATATCGTCTCCGCGATCATGTTCGTCAGCATGGCGGCGACGATCAACATCGCCAAGCCGGTCGACGACATCGTGCAAGAGATCCGGGACCAGGTGCGGGTCCTCCTTCCCGCGTGACCATGTGGACCAGTTGTGGCCGCCCGCGGACCAAAAGGTAGGCTTTCCGGCGTCCGGTTGAATGAGTCGAATGATCTGAAGGAGGTGGGACCCATTACCGCTAGCGCAGGGTGGGCGCTCTCACCTCGGACCGGTCTGGTCTGAGTCGTCGAGAGCCCCGAATCGGGTACTTCGAAGGGCTCTGATGAACTCACGTTCCACCGTTATCGATGTTCTCCGCACCGCCGGCTGCGTTTTCGCCGAGGACGAAGCGGATCTCCTGATCAGCACCGCCACGACCCCGGCGGCCTTGACCGCGATGATCGATCGCCGGGTCGAGGGCGTGCCGCTCGAGCAGATCGTCGGCTGGGCTTTGTTCCGTGAGCTGCGGGTATCGCTCGACCCTGGGGTGTTCGTCCCTCGCCGCCGGTCGGAATTCCTGGTCGAAGAGGCCCTGAAACTGGTGCCGCGGCCTGCCGTCGTGGTTGATCTGTGCTGCGGTTCGGGCGCGTTGGGGATCGCGTTGGCGGCAGCGTCGGATGACGTCGAGCTCGTTGCGGCCGATGTGGAGCCGGCGGCCGTGCGCTGTGCCCGGCGCAACGTCGAGGCGGTTGGCGGGCGCGTTTTCGAGGGAGACCTGTTCGAACCGTTGCCGACGGACCTCAAGGGGCGAGTCGACGTACTGCTGGCCAACGTGCCGTACGTACCGTCCGAGGCGGTCGCCCTCATGCCACCGGAGGCCCGGTTGCACGAGCCGCGCGTCGCGCTGGATGGCGGCGTGGACGGTCTCGACGTACTCCGTCGGGTTGCCGCCGAGGCGGCTGCGTGGCTTGCGGATGGCGGGCACTTGCTGGTCGAGACGAGTGACCGTCAGGCCGCTGAAGCCGTCGCGGTGATGACGGTCAACGGCCTGACGGCCTGGTCGACGTACGACGACGACCGTGGTGCCACGGTCGTCATCGGCAAGCGGTGATCAGGCCGGGTCGAGGGTCAGGCTGATCGAGTTGATGCAGTAGCGGAGGTCGGTGGGCGTGCCATAGCCCTCGCCTTCGAAGACGTGGCCGAGGTGGCTGCCGCAGTTGGCGCAGCGCACCTCGACCCGCTTCATGCCCATCGTGACGTCCTCGATGTACTCCACTCGCTCCTCGGCCAAGGGCGCGAAGAACGACGGCCAGCCACAGTGCGAGTCGAACTTGGTCTCGCTGCGGAACAGCTCGGCCTGGCAGGCCCGGCACCGGTAGACGCCGATGGTCTTGGTATCGGTGTACTCGCCGACGAAGGCCGGCTCGGTGCCGGCCCGGCGGAGCACCTGGTACTCCGCCGGGGACAGCTGGGCACGCCATTCATCGTCCGACTTCTCCACCACGTACTTGCGCTGGGTGTCGTCTGTCATGCCGGACCTCTCTCGCTCAGTGCGAGGTCACGGCCAGGGCCACCACCACGGGATGGGGGTGACACGCACGACCTGTGGGTCGTGGTCGCTGATCTGGTCCGGGAACTCGCTGTTCATGTGCACGATGTCGTACGCGTGACCGGACAGCAGGTTGTTGGACATCAGGATCTGGTCGAGGATCTGGCTGTTGCCCTCGAACACGTAGCTGTACCGTTCCGCATCTTTCAACGTACGCGGTAGATCAATCAGAGCGGTATTACCGCTTCCTACCAAGATGTCCGTGGTCTCGGCGAAGTCGAAGTCGTTGATATCGCCGAGCACGATCACATTCGCACGAGCGTTCTTCGTGAGGATCTCGTCCACGAAGTTCCGGACCGACCGGGCCTGCTCGTGGCGCTTGACCTCACTGCTACGAACCGGCGGCTGGGTGCGACCCCACAACGGGTCATCCCCGCCCTTGGAGCTGAAGTGGTTCGCCACCACGAACAGCGTCTCGCCATGCCAGGTGAACTCGCCCGCGAGCGGCACCCGAGCGGCGGCCCAGGCAGGGTTGGCCGGGTCGACGCGGCCGGGGGAGGCGCTGAGCTGGAGCTTGCCGTACTTGCTGACGATCGTGGTGTCGACGGTCGAACCGCCACCCGGCCGGTCCACGAACTTCACCGGCCGGTCCTTGCGGACCAGGAAGGCCACCCGGATGTTGCCACCCGGCTCACCACCCTCGGCGTTGTTGACCGGGTCGATCTGACGCCATTCGTACTTCGGCCCGCCCGCCGCGGTGATGGCCGCGGTCAGTGTGTTCAGCGTGACGTCGGCCGCGGTGGTACCGCTGTTGACCGCGCCATCGTTGTCCTGGACCTCTTCCAGCGCCAGGATGTCCGGCGAGGCCAGGTTGTGCACGATCGCCTGGGCTAGCCCGTTGAACTTCTCCGGCCCGTCGCTCGGGTCAAGGTTCTCCACGTTGAACGTCGCCACCGAGATCTGCGTCGCCGCCGAGGCCTTGGTCTTCTCGCGCTGCAGGCCGCCGTCCACCACGGTCGGGGTCTGGCTCACCTGGAACTTGAAGTTGCCGAACGAGTAGTCGAGCACCCCCGTCACGACGCCCGCGAGCTTGTCGCCCACCTTCGCGGTCGGGATCGGCGCGAGTACGTCGTCCAGCATGATCCGCTCGGGGTTGTTGTCGTCCTCCAGCAGCACGATCCCGCCGCGAGTGGTCCGCGTGGCGGATCCAGCCGGTACGACGGGCAGCTCGCCGAAGTTGCTGCGCAGACCGGTCACGCCGGGCTGGTCGAGGCCGAGCCACATGCCCTCGAGGGACTCCCAGAAGTCGATGCCGTCGGTGGCCGGCTCGTAGGTCCCGGTGGTTTCGACGTCACCGGTCGAGTCGTCCTCGATCACCTTGGCCGGAGGCACGCGTCCACCCGGGCCGACGATTGTTGCCGTGGGCACCGACGTCGTACCGGTGACCGTGATTTCGGGCTGCGTGAGTTCGGTGGTGGTCAGGTTGTCGCTGCCACCCGAACCACCCGGCCGGAACTCCGTGACCTTGCCCTTGACAACAACACTGTTGCCGACGACAACGGTCGGGGCCGAACCGGTGAAGACGAACAGGCCTTCGCTGGTGGCCGGGTCGGCGTCGGGCTCGGTGTCCTGGAACCAGAAGCCGTTGGTGGTCTTGGCGGTTACGACGCCCGTGACGTTGCCGACCAGCTTGCCGTTCAGCGGCGAGAGGTGGGCCGCGCCCTGGATGTCGTGGATCCGCGCGTCGACCGGGTCCGGGTCCGGGGGAGTGCTGGTCAGGGCCTTCGGCGTCGGCGCGACGGCCGCGAACTCGGTCGAGTTGTTGTCGCCGTCGGTGGTCGGCACCTTGCGCGTCACCGAGGTCGTGTTCGACGGTGCGGGCGCGGGCGCCGTCTCGCTGTCGCTGGCCGTGGCGCCGTAGCCCACGAAATCGACGACTCCCGGCAACGTCGTACAGCCCGTCGCACAGGTCAGGCTGGTCGTCGAGGAGACGAGCGCCACCTTGCCGGCCGTAGCGGACATGTTCACGCTGCCGGTGGCGTCGGGGGTGGGTAGCGGCAGGCCGTTCACGCCGCCGGATGCACCCTGCGCGAGGTAAACGCCGCCCGGGGCGATCGTGCCGCTGAGGATGATCTTGTTGGTCCAGCTGCTACCGGTCGCGGACGCGTACTGGATGGACCAGCCGGCCAGGTCGACGGGAGACGAGCTGTTGTTGGTCAGCTCGATGAAGTCATGCGTGTACGACGCGCCGGAGTTGCCGCCACCGCCGTACACCTCGGTGATCACGACGGTGGACGACGCAGCCAGCGACGGGGTGATGCCGAGAGCTGTGACGCCGGTTAAGACAAGGGATGTGGTGACCGCTAGGGCGCCGAGGCGCCGCGGTCGTTGCAGGGCGGACATGCGGGGGATTCTCACACCACATTTTCCTGGCGTCGAGGTCCAATTGGTGAACAAGCGGCACCGATTTCCCGTTGCGCCCGGAGAACCTTGGGTTCGGCTCTCCGGGCGCGTGACTTCAAACGATCAGTTGACGCTGACGCCGGACCAGGCCGCCGCGACGGCGTTCTGCTCCGGGCTGCCGGCGCCGTACAGGTCCCTGGCGGCGTTGAGCGTGCCGGTGCGGGCCTGGGCGTAGGTGGTGCCGGTGGTGAAGTACGTGGTCAGCGCGCGGTACCAGATCTTGCCGACCTTGTCCCGGCCGATGCCGGTCAGGGTGGTGCCGTTGCAGGTGGTCGAGTTGTGGTTCAGCCCGGCGAACACCTTGGCGCCCGTGCCCTCGGCCAGCAGGTACGCGAAGTGGTTCGCGGGACCCGAGGAGTAGTGCACGTCGATGTTGCCGATACCGGAGTACCAGCAGTCCTTGGAGTTGCCGTCCCTGCTCGGCTTGTCCATGTACCGAAGGGCCGGGCGGTCCTTCATGATCTCCTCGCCGATGTAGTAGTCACCCGGGTCGGAGGTGTTGTTGGCGTAGAACTCGACGAAGGTGCCGAAGATGTCGCTGGTCGCCTCGTTCAGACCGCCGGACTCGCCGGAGTAGGTCAGGTTCGCGGTGGCCGTGGTGACACCGTGGGACATCTCGTGCCCGGCGACGTCGATCGAGACCAGCGGGCCGGCCACCACGCCGTCACCATCGCCGTACGTCATCCGCTTGCCGTCCCAGAAGGCGTTGACGTAGTTGCTGCCGTAGTGCACCCGGCTCTCGACGCCCTTGCCGTCGTTGAAGATGCCGTTCCGGCCGTAGTTGACCTTGAAGTAGTCGAAGGTCTTCGCGGCGCCGTAGTGGGCGTCGACGGCGGCGGACTGGCGGTTGGTGTTCAGGCCGTTGCCCCAGTGGTTGTCGGCATCGGTGAACGGGGCGGCCACGGGGCAGCCGAAGCCGAAGATCTGGCACCAGATCGAGTCGGTCTTGTTCTGCGCGTCGGTGGTGAAACCGTTGCCGCGCACCGGGTCGGTCAGCGTGAACCCGCCGGTCGCCGGGGTCGTGTCGATGCCGACCAGGCCCGAGTAGAGGCTTTGGCCGTCACCACCGGCTGTGTGGATGTGCTGCTCGCGCACCAGCGTCGCACCCGTCAGCGCGTCCACCGTGGTGGAGACGTCGCTGGGCGTGCCGTCCGGCTGGACGCCGTTCGACCTGACCTGGTACGCCAGTCGCGGCGAACCCTTGCGGGCCTCGATCACCAGACGCGGTTTGCCCTCGGCCTTGTACCCCTTGAGCAGGGCCTTGGTCGTGGCCTGCGCCAGGCCCAGCTTTGGCGTACGGGAAATGTTTGCCGAGCCGGTCTGCGAGAGGCTGGCGCCCTTGAACGAGCCGTCCTTGGCCTGATGGACGACGACGTCGCCGCCGAGCACGGGCAGACCCGCGATCGTACGGTCCATCCGGACATGGCTGGAGCCGTCTTTGTCGACGAGGACGTTGCGCACCAGGAACGCGTCCGCGCCGGTGGCACGCAATGCGCTGAGGTGGTCCGAAACGGTCGCCTTGGCCCGGGCCACTGCTTCGGCCGGGGTGGGGTTGGGAGCGGCTTGTGGCGCTCCGCTCGCGGTGGCCGGGCCGGTAAGCCCGAGTGCGGTCGCGGTCGCCACAGCGGTGGCGGCAGCGAGGAGGGCGGATTTCTTCATCCCCATGCTCCTTCGAGAGTGACCCAGGCGCCTCACGTCCGGATCGAGGTTTCCGCAGGTTACCCCCGAGTCACCTGGAGTGGCCAGAGTTCGTGAATGCTCTCGGGAATGTGGCGGGATTACCTTCAAATCGCGTCTTTTGCGCAGCGTTGCTACGGAACGGCGATACGGTCGGACCATGGCGGCCACGAAAGCTATCGAGTTGGAGATCGCCGGCAGAACGGTCCGGGTGAGTAATCCCGACAAGCCGTATTTCGCCGATCGCGGTCTGACCAAGTTGGACATCGTCAACTATTTCCTCGCGGTGGGCGACGGCATTCTCGGCGCCTTGAAGGACCGCCCGACCACGCTCGAGCGCTGGCCCGGCGGCTGGTTCGAGGGCGCGAAACTCTCCACCCGGATGGACAACAAGGGCGACGCGTTCTACCAGAAGCGCATCGCCAAAGGCGCGCCTGACTGGGTCGAGACCGTCACCATCAAGTTCCCCAGTGGGCGACCCGCCGATGAGCTCTGTCCGACGGAGTTGGGGGCGGTCGCCTGGGCGGTCAACCTCGGGACTCTGACGTTCCACCCTTGGCCGGTACGTCGGCCCGAGGTCGAGTGTCCGGACCAACTCCGGATCGACCTCGACCCCCAGCCGGGTACGTCGTTCGCCGACGCGGCCGTGGTGGCGCCGGTGTTGCGGGAGCTGTTGGCGGAGTTCGGGTTGGAGGGGTTCCCTAAGACGTCTGGTGGTCGGGGGTTGCACGTGTACGTCCCGATCGAGCCGCGGTGGTCTTTTGTCGAGGCCAGGCGGGCGGTGATTGCGGTCGGGCGTGAGTTGTCGCGGCGCATGCCCGAGCAGGTGACCGTGAACTGGTGGAAGGAAGAGCGCGGGGAACGCGTCTTCATCGACTACAACCAGATGGCGCGGGACCGGACGATCGCGTCGGCGTACTCGGTGCGGCCGAATGCCCGCGCGCGGGTCTCAGCTCCGCTGATGTGGGAGGAAATCCCTGATGTCACGCCTGACGACTTTGACGTCTTGACCATGCCGGCGCGCTTCTTGGAGGTCGGCGATCTGCATGCGGCCGTGGGGGAGAAGGCGTTCTCGTTAGAACCCCTCCTGGACCTCGCCGCCAAACACGAACGCGACCACGGCGAAGCCGACCTCCCATACCCACCCGAATACCCCAAAATGCCCGGCGAACCCCTCCGAGTCCAACCCTCCCGCGCCAAAGACCGCCCCCGCGACGAGTAACCCCCCACTTTCCGTTCATCGGTCCCTTCTGACGCGGCGCGTCGCGGTTCATCGGTCCCTTGTGACGCGGCAGGCCGCCATTCGCCAGTCCCTTGCGTGAACGCTCGCACCCTTCCCCGTGCGGGTGACGCTCGCGCCCTTCCCCCGTGCGGTGACGCGCGCCCTTCCGTGCTGTGGCGCGCGCGCCCTCGGGTTGCGTTGATTGGTCTGCATCCGCTCGCCCATTCCGCGGCGGGTCAGATGTACGGCAACGTAGGCGGGCGGATTCGGACGAATCAACGCTAATCGCCTGCCAGGTATGAACTTTTGGCCGGGTTTTTGGTGGGCGCCCGTCCCCCTGAAGTCTTGCGAATTGTCAGGCCGGTTCGGGCCGCGTCAAGGGCTTCATCGGCTGCCGCCGACGCTGACGCGCCCTTGACCCGGCCCGAACCGGCCAAAGGCAGCGGGCTATCAGGGGGACGGGTGAGGTCTGACCGGGTGTGGTCCGCGTGGCGCTGCCGCGCCGGGTTCACCGGATGCTGCACGCCGGGTTGGGCCGGGCGTTGCCGTGTCCGGGCGCCATCTTCCTGAGCGGACTGGACGTTTTCGGGCCCTGAAAACGTCCAGTCCGGTCAGGAAGATGCGCGCGGCCTTCGATGTGCGTCGAGTCGTGGATTGTGGTGTCGGAAAGGCTTTGCTGGCCGCGCAAATCCACGACTCGGCGAGTGGCGGACCGCCACGCAGGCACAACCCGCGGGTGAAGCGGTTCAACCCGGCGAAACCGCACTTGTGCCTGCCTGCCGGTCCGGCCCGGACACCAGCGCAGCCACAACCCTCGAATGAAGCGCTTCAACCCGGCCGAATCGGCGGTTGTGGCTGCGCTGGTGAACACAGGCGGACCGCCAGCACCACACAACCCACAACTGAACCGTTTCAACCAGGGCGAAACGGCACTTGTGTAGGGCTGGCCGTCCGCTGCGGACCTGCACAACCACACGACGCCCCGAAAACGCCCGTCTCGGCAGAAACCGGCCGTCGTGTGGGCGTGCACGTCCGCGACCGACCGCCAGGTCCACAAGCCGACCGACCAAACGCGACCACTCGCGGCAGACCTACGCGCAGGCACGGCAAAGACCCTCCGCAGCACAGACGCATGACCAGCCCCGACCGCTCGCGGGCGGAGGTCTCGTGCCAGCACAGACGACTGACCTGACGCGACCACTCGCAGCAGCACAGACGAATGACCAGACCCGAGCGCGCGCGGGCGGAGGCCTCGCGGCAGCGCAGACGAATGACCGGACGCGGCCACTCGCGGGCTCCTGCGGCAGCACAGACGAGTGACCGGACGCGACCACTCGCAGGCAGAGGTCTCGTGGCAGCGCAGACGAATGACCAGGGCGGCAGCACTTGGCGAAGAGCCGGCGCGGCAGCGTCTCACAACCACCACACCCGGTCAGACCTCACCCGTCCCCCTAATGGGTGTTATCGGGTCGGTCGCTGGCAGACTCGGTGTCTGTGGTCGCTGGTAGGTGAGCACTCCGTACCCCCGGGCTTTGAGTCCTGGTATCAGAGCGTGCCCTTGCTGGTGGTCGGGAGATGTGAATGGCTGATGGGGTGTCGTGCCTGCCGCTTTTCGGGTGGTGTGAGCACTGATCCATTAGGGCGCCGGAATCTCCTGCGGGCTACTCAGACACTCATCGAGTGCGTGACGGGAGAAATTCATCGTGTTGTTCGTTGGTGACGACTGGGCCGAAGATCATCATGACCTCGAGGTCCAAGACGATCAGGGCCGGGTGCTGGGCATTCGCCGGGTCCCCGAGGGGGTCCAGGGGATGGTGAAGTTCCATGAGCTGATCGCGCAACACTTGCCTGATGATGGTGGCCCCGGCCAGGTGATGGTCGGGATCGAGACCGAGCGGGGTCCGTGGGTGGCCGCGTTGATCGCGGCGGGTTATGTGGTGTTCGGGGTGAACCCGAAACTGGCCGCGAGACATCGTGAGGTGGTGTCGTTGTCGGGTGCCAAGGACGACAAGACCGACGCGCACAGCCTGGCCGACATGGTCCGGACCCGGCGTCACCAACTCGTGGCCACCGAGGCCGATTCGCAGCTCGCGGCCGGGGTGAAGGTGCTGACCCGGGCGCATCAATCGCTGATCCAGGAACGGACCCGGCACATGCTGCGGATGCGGTCGGCGTTGCTGGACTACTTCCCGGCCGCGCTGGAGGCGTATCAGCAAGGGACGTTGACGTTGACCAGTCCTGATGTGCTGGCGTTGCTGGCCAAAGCGGCCACCCCGGCGGCCGCGGCGAAACTCACCACCGGCCAGATCACCGCCGCGCTGAAAACGGCTCGCCGGCGCGGTGATCTGCCCAGCCGGGCCGCCGCGATTCAGGCCGCGCTGCGCACCGAGCAACTCGGCCAGTCCGAGATCGTGGCCGACGCCTACGCCGCCACGGTCCGTTCCACGGTGGCGATCCTGCAGGCCCTGAACACCGAGATCACCGGCCTGCAGGCAGGGGTCGAGGCCTATTTTGGCCGGCACCCGGACGTTGAGATCTACCGCAGCCTGCCCGGCCTCGGACCGATCCTCGGCGCCCGGGTGCTGGCAGAATTCGGCGACGCCCCAGGCCGCTACGCCGACGCGAAATCCCGCAAGAACTACGCCGGCACCGCACCCCTCACCCGCCAATCCGGAAGGCTGAAAACGGTGCACGCCCGGTTCGTCCACAACAACCGGCTCGTCAACGCCCTCGACCAGCAAGCCGGCGCCGCCATCCTGCGTGACCCACACACCCGCGCCTACTACGACGAACTCCGCACCCGCGGCCACGGCCACCACGCCGCGCTACGACAACTCGCCAACCGGCTCGTCGGCCTCCTCCACGGCTGCCTCAAAACCGGCACCCACTACGACACCCACACCGCCTGGGCCCACCGCACCAAAACCACCGCCGCTTGACTCCCTAGCACTAGGGATGTCTGATAGCTGCCGCCCTTGGCCGGTTCGGGGTGGGTCAAGGGCGCGTCAGCGTCGGCGTTAGCCGATGGAGCCCTTGACGCGGCCCGGGCCGGCCTGACAATTCGGAAGAACTCAGGGGGACGGGTGCCACCAACACCACCCGCACAAGAGGCCGGCAGACCGCCCGTCAGCCTTTGGTCAAAAGGGTCCGATGAACCGCGACACGCCGCGTCAGAAGGGACCGATGAGCGGATTTGAGGGGACGACTTTGAGGGGGACGGCCTAGAGGGTGCGGAGGGCGCCGCCGTCTACGGGGATCATGGCGCCGGTTAGGTAGGAGGCGACGGGGGAGAGGACGAAGGCGGCTACTTGGCCGAACTCTTCGGGGGTGCCGTAGCGGCGGAGTGGGATTAGCTTTTCGGCTTGGCGGCGGGCTTCTTCCGGGTTGCCGGTTTTGCCGTCGAGTTGCTTGAGGCGGTCGGTGGAGATGCGGCCGGGGAGGAGGCCGTTCACGCGGGTGCCGGAGGGGCCGAGTTCGTCGGCGAGGGTTTTGGCGACCATCGCGAGACCGGGGCGGAGGCCGTTGGAGATGGCGAGGCCGCCGATGGGGGATTTGACCGAGGACGAGAGTACGAAGGCGATCGACGTACCCTCCTCGCCGGAGCGCGCGACGGCGCGGGCGATCCGCAGTCCGCCCAGGAAGACGCTGTCGAAGGCGTTGCGCCAGTCGTCCTCGGTGGTGTCCATGGCGGTGCCGGGGGTCGGGCCGCCGACGCTGATCAGGGCGCCGTGCAGGCTGCCCCATTTGGCGACGGCGGTCGCTACGAGGCGCTCGGCGCCTTCGGGGTCGGCGTTGTCGGTGGCGATCCCGACCACCCGGCTTGTACCCAGGGTGGCGGCGGCGCGGCTGATCGACGCCTCGTCACGGCTGGAGATCACCAGCCGGGCGCCTTCGTCGACGAGGGCTTGCGCGGTCGCGAAACCGAGCCCTCCGCTGGCGCCGGTGACGATATACGTTCGATCCCGCAGTCGAAGGTCCACGGGCCAATCCTGCCTCACACCCGCAAGCCAACCTACGCCCGTCCCGAAACCGCCCGAGAAACTGCCCGGAACCGTGCCCAAATCACGTGCCGCGGCAGGTAGCGCGATAGACGGAGGCTATGGCTACAAGGGCTAGTGGGAGGACGGGCGGAGCGGCGTACAGGCGGCCTCCTTTTCGTTGAGGTGCCACGCGGTGTTGATCAGACCGAGGTGCGAGAAGGCTTGGGGGAAGTTGCCGAGCATGCGCCTCGACACCGGGTCGTACTCCTCGGCGAGCAACCCGACATCGTTGCGGAGGGCAACCAGCTTGTCGTACAAGGTCCGCGCCTCGCCGATCCGCCCGATCATCGCCAGCGAATCAGCGAGCCAGAACGAGCAGATCAGGAAGGCGCCCTCGTCACCATGCAGACCGTCGTCGGTGTGCTCGACCAGATAGCGCCGAGTGAATCCGTCGGCGGCCAGCTCGCGCTGCACGGCCTCGATCGTGCCGACCACGCGCGGATCAGTCGGCGGCAGGAACCCGACCTGCGGGATGAGCAGCACGGACGCGTCGAGCGCTTTGCTCCCGTACGCCTGAGTGAACGTGTTCCGCGAGGGGTCGTACGCCTCGGCGCAGATCTGGCGATGGATCTCGTCGGCCGTCGCACGCCACTCCCGAACCGGACCACGCATACCGAACCGGTCGACCGCACGGGCCGCCCGGTCGAACGCGACCCAGGTCATCACCTTCGAGTACGTGAACTGCTGCCGCCCGCCACGCACCTCCCAGATGCCCTCATCCGGCAACTGCCAGATGCCCTCGAGGTGGCGCATCAGCCCGCCCTGCATCGCCCACGCGTCGTCACTCGGACCGATATCGCTCTCGCGGGCGAGCGCGAGCACGTCCATCACCTCGCCGAACACGTCCAGCTGCAACTGGTCGGCCGCCGCGTTCCCAAGGCGCACGGGCGTCGACCCGGCAAACCCCGGCAACCAGTTCGCCGAGAGCTCCGTCAGACGACGCTCGCCCGTTACGCCGTACATGATCTGGATGTCCTTCGGCGAGCCGGCGATTGCCCGCAGCAACCAATCGCGCCAGGCCTCGGCCTCTTCGGTGAAGCCCGAGCGGATCAGCGCGGCCAGCGTCATCGTTGCGTCGCGCAACCAGCAGAACCGGTAGTCCCAGTTACGTTCGCCGCCGAGGTCCTCCGGCAGCGACGTCGTCGGCGCGGCGACCATGCCGCCCGACGGCGAATACGTAAGCGCCTTCAACGTGAGCAGCGAACGCGTGACCTCCTCCGAGGCCGTGCCCGCGTCCTTGGCCTGCGAGATCCACTCGGTCCAGTAGGTCTCGGTCTGCGCCAGGCTGTCCATCGCGTTGGCCGGCCGGGGCAACGGCTCGTGCGACGCATGCCAGGTGAGCACGAACCAGGCCTGGTCGCCGGGCGCCACCTCGAAGTCGCCGTACGTCGCGAAGTCCTTGCCGTACTGGTGTACGTCGCTGCGCAGGGCGACCGCGTCCGGCCCGGCGACCGCGACGACCTGGCCGTCGACCTGGCGGACCCACGGCACGACGTGGCCGTAGTCGAACCGCAGGCGCAGCTCGGACCGCATCGCGACCCGGCCGGAGATGCCCTGCACGATGCGGACGACGTCGGGCGCGGCGTCACGCGGCGGCATGAAGTCGATCACCCGGACGGTCCCGGTCGGGGTCACCCAGTCGGTTTCGAGGATGAGCGTGTCACCGCGGTACCGCCGGCTGCTCGTCGCCGAACCATCGCGCGGGTGGATCCGCCAGTGCCCGTTGTCCTCCGTGCCGAGGAGAGCGGCGAAACACGCGGGGGAGTCGAAGCGCGGAAAGCATAACCAGTCGATCGAGCCGTCAATCGAGACCAGGGCCGCCGTCTGCATGTCCCCGATCAGCGCGTAGTCCTCGATCCGCCGATCCGGCGGCAACCGCCTCTGGCCCGACCGAGGCTGAGGCTGCGGGCGTTCCGTCACCGCGTACGTCCCTTCTCGTGAAGTAGACCAGTCCGCCCAGGGCGAGGAGCGCGAACAAGAACCATTGCAGCGCATAGAAAAAGTGTGGCCCGCTGTCGATCTCCGGCGCCGGTAGTTGCCGGAACGCCGGATCCGCCGCGGGGACTTGGGAATCGGCCAGCAGATACCCGTCGATCAACGGCTGCCCGGTCGCCTTCGAGATGGCCGGCGCGTTGATCAACCGTGCACTGCCATCCACCGGTACGACGCCCTTGGTGTCCCCGCCGCGCTCACTGCGGCGTAACCGTCCGGTCACCGTGACCTCGCCGGCGGGCGCGGCCGGGATCGGCGGCACCTCCGAGCTGTTGTTGCCGCGCGGCAGGAAACCGCGATCGACCAGTAACACGCTGCCATCGGCCAGACGCAGGGGCGTGACGATCTCGAACCCGCGTCGATCCGACACGTTCCGGTACCGGATGACCAGTTGCCGGCTCTCGTCGTACACCCCGGTCGCGGTCGCCGTACGCCAGTCGTGTGCCTCACCGACCAGCTTCTGCGTGCCCACGATCTCCTGCACCGGCACGGGTTTCGCGGCCAGGTTGGACCGGGTGATCTCGTTGCGATCGCGACGCTCATCGAGCCGGGACAGCTGCCATTCGCCGAGCTCGAAACAGACGATCGCGAGTACGACGATCATCGCGGCGGCGGTCAGCCAACGGAGGGTGAGCAGTTTGCGCACACCCTGAACCTAAGCCATCCGTCTCACCGGCCGGTCAGCGCCCAAGGGGTGTTGTCGGCGCGGGGCCGTAGGCTAGTACCCGAGAGGCAGGTGACGGTGAACAATCCTGTGAGGCTCAGCACCGGACTCGCGGACGGCTTCGGCCGGGTCGCGACGGATCTGCGCGTGTCCCTGACGGACCGCTGCAACCTTCGCTGCAGCTACTGCATGCCCGAAGAAGGGCTCGACTGGCTGGCGAAGCCCGAGCTGCTGACCGATGACGAGCTCGTTCGCCTGGTCACGATCGCGGTCGAGCAACTCGGTGTCACGGAGATCCGGTTCACCGGTGGCGAGCCGCTGCTGCGCCGTGGCGTGGTCGGCATCGTCGCCCGGACGGCTGCGCTCAATCCGCGGCCTGAGATCTCCGTCACAACCAACGGCATCGGGCTTGCCCGGCAGGCCGAGGCGCTGAAGGAGGCCGGCCTCGACCGCGTCAACGTCAGCCTCGACACGGTCCGCACGGAGACCTTCCAGGAGTTGACCCGGCGCGACCGGCTCAAGGATGTGCTCGAAGGTCTGAAAGCCGCGCAGAGCGCCGGTCTGACGCCGGTGAAGGTCAACGCCGTACTGATGCGCGGGGTGAATGACCAGCAGGCGCCGGAGTTGTTGCAGTTCTGCCTGGACCACGGGTACGACCTGCGCTTCATCGAGCAGATGCCGCTGGACGCGCAGCACGGTTGGAGCCGCGCCGACATGGTGACGGCCGACGAGATTCTCGACATGCTGGCCATCCCGTTCGCCCTGCAGCCGACCGACGCGGCGTCGAGAGGGAGTGCGCCCGCGGAGTTGTTCACGGTTGGCGACGGACCGGCGACCGTCGGCATCATCGCCTCGGTCACGCGGCCGTTCTGCGGGGACTGTGACCGCGTCCGGCTGACGGCCGACGGCCAAGTCCGGGACTGCCTGTTCGCGCGGACCGAGTCGGACCTGCGGACGGCGCTTCGCGATGGCGCCGACGACCTCGAACTGGCCGAGCGCTGGCGGGCCGCGATGCGCGGAAAGCTGCCCGGTCATGGCATCAACGATCCGTCGTTCCTGCAACCCGTTCGGCCGATGTCGGCCATCGGCGGTTAATACCCGCTCGGGAAAGTCTTCCGGAATAGTAGGAAAAGGCCGCCTTTTAGAACGGTTCGACCTCGCGTAAGAACGAACGCGCGCCCAGGAAGTCCGACAGGCTCTGCTTGTGCTCATCGCAAGCGAGCCAGGTCTTTCGCCGTTCTGGCGTGTGGATCTTGGGGTTGTTCCAGAGCAGTCGCCAAGTCGCCGGATTGCCGCAGCCTCGCGCGGAACACGTGGTGGGCAGCTCGCCGGATTCGGCGGGATCGAGCGTCATGGTGTGTTCTCCTGAAGCATTTCCTGACGGGACAGCAATTGTCGTTGCTATTTCACCAATGCGCCCCGGGCAAAATGAAGCGACGTCGGACAGCCACGGGGGGAGCCGTCCGACGCCGCATCACCATGCTCTGAAATTCCATCGAGGTGTTTCAGAGCACGCGGGAGATTCTGACATGGATGTGTCTTCAGAATCCAGTCCCGACACGGATCACTTTTTCGTGTCGAGCTGAGGACGGTCCGGAGCGATGTAGGGGATGGTCTTCTTGGCTCTCGCGGTCTTGCGTGCGTTGGCCAGAACGACGGCCACCGACGGCAGGAAAACGGCTCCCACCACGAACCCCCAGCGCCAGGGTGACGGCGTCACGACCGCGAGGATGAAGCAGACGATGCGCAGCGACATCATCCAGGCATAGCGCGCGATCCGGCTGTCCAGCTCCTCGGAGTGAGCTGGTTGCGCACTCGTGACCGCGATCACCGGCTCGTCGCCCCGGCGGCTCCACTTCGACATCTATCCTCCTCGACAAGATCACGGTACGCCGCGATGCCAACACCGCGATCGCCGGACCAGCCGAATTCCCGTACGGCGCTTTGACGTCGGCGGGCCGAGTCGAAGGAGAGTCGTCATGTCCGACCGCACCTACCGAGTGACCGAGATCGTTGGTACGTCGAAGGAGGGCGTCGATCAGGCGATCACCAACGGCATCAAGCGTGCCGGTGAGACCCTGCGGCACCTGGACTGGTTCGAGGTGACCCAGATCCGCGGGCACATCGTGGACAACCAGATCGACCACTACCAGGTCGGCCTGAAGGTCGGTTTCCGCCTCGAAGACAGCTGATCCGCACTGCCTAAAACGTGAAACGGACCGCCCGGCTTCGTCGTACCGGGTGGTACGGCGATAGCGTTCGGCGCGACGGCTCCGTTGGACGAGAGTGAGGATGAATCCGTGGGCAGATCGGTACTGGTCACCGGTGGCAACCGGGGGATCGGCCTGGCCATCGCGACGGCGTTCGCCGAGGCGGGCGACAAGGTCGCGGTCACCTACCGCAGCGGTGAGCCGCCGAAGGGCTTTCTCGGCGTGAAGTGCGACATCACCGTGCCGGAGCAGGTCGACGCCGCGTTCACCGAGATCGAGGCCGCGCACGGCCCGGTCGAGGTGCTGATCGCGAACGCCGGCATCACCCGGGACACGCTGCTACTGCGGATGTCCGAGGACGACTGGCAGTCGGTCATCGATACCAACCTCACCGGCTCGTTCCGGGTCGCCAAGCGCGCCTCCAAGGGCATGCTGCGGCTCAAGCGCGGCCGGATCGTCTTCATCTCGTCGGTCGTCGGCATGCTCGGTTCGCCCGGCCAGGTCAACTACGCCGCCAGCAAGGCCGGCCTGATCGGCATGGCCCGGTCGATGGCGCGTGAGCTCGGCTCCCGTGGCATCACCACGAACGTCGTGGCGCCCGGGTTCGTCGAGACGGACATGACCGCCGTACTGCCGGAGGAGACGCAGAAGCAGTACCTCGGCCAGATCCCGCTCGGCCGCTTCGGCCTGACCACCGAGATCGCGAACGCCGTGCGCTGGATCGCGTCCGAGGAGGCCGGCTACATAACCGGCGCGGTGATCCCGGTCGACGGCGGCATCGGTATGGGCAACTGACCACCCTCAGCTCTAGGAAAGGCTTTATTCGTGGGCATTCTCGACGGTAAACGGATCCTGGTCGCCGGGGTGACGCTGGACTCCTCGATCGGCTTCGCCACCGCCAAGGTCGCGCAGGAGCAGGGCGCGACGGTCCTGATCTCGAACTTCGGCCGCGCGCTGAACATCACCAAGCGGATCGCCGGGCGGCTGCCTGCGCCCGCACCCGTGCTGGAGCTCGACGTCAGCAACCCCGAGCACCTCGCGGGCCTGGCCGACGCAGTGCGCGAACACGTCGACGGACTCGACGGCGTCGTGCACTCCATCGCGTACGGCAATCCCGAGACGATCCTCGGCGGCAAGTTCCTCGAGGGTCCGTGGGAGGACGTCTCGCACGCGCTGCACGTTTCGGCGTACTCGCTGAAGTCCCTCGCGATGGCCTGTGCGCCGTTGATGAGCCCGGGCGGCAGCGTCGTCGGTGTCACGTTCGACGCGACTGTGGCCTGGCCTGGGTACGACTGGATGGGTGTGGCCAAGGCCGCGCTGGAGTCCACCTCGCGGTACCTCGCGCGCGATCTCGGCGCCAACGGCATCCGCTGCAACCTCGTCTCCGCCGGGCCGCTGAAGACCCTGGCCGCGAAGGCGATTCCGGGCTTCGAGAAGTTCGAGGGCCCGTGGCTGGACCAGGCCCCGCTCGGCTGGGACCCGTCCGACCTGGAGCCCGCGGGCAAGGCCATCGTGGCCCTGCTGAGCGACTTCTTCCCCGCTACCACCGGCGAGATCGTGCACGTCGACGGCGGCTTCCACGCGATGGGTGCTTGACACCCTCCACGCCCAGAAGGGGCATTCAGATAGCCAATGAGCACCACCTCTCTCGTTGAGCTCCGCGTTCTGGACGGGGCCAACCTCTACTTCAGCCGTGCCGCGGTCAAGCTGACGCTGGACCTCACCGCGTTGATGGACGCACCGGCACCCGAGGCGAAGGCGTTCGCCTCGGCACTCGGGCTGGGCAGCACCCGGCCGGGCCGGATCGGCTCCGGCTTCCGGCAACGCTTCGCGATCCGGGTCGTCGGCCATATCGTCCGGCGCCTCGCGCGCGAATCGGGGATCGGCCGGATCGGTGTCCGCGTCCGCCCCGAGAACGACGTACGGCGTGTGGTGGTCGCGTTCCCTTGGGTGCATGAGGATCGGGCGAAGGCGCTTGGGCGCGCGATCGCCGAGGTGGTCGACGCGTTCGGGCGGCCCGACGAGGAATTGGTCGAGGTGGTCACGGCCGCGGGCTCGACGGTTCGCGATGAACCGCCCGGCAATCCGCCGCCGACCCTGCGGCCGAAGATCCCCGTAGTCGCGATCACCGGGACCAATGGCAAGACCACGACGTCCCGGATGATCGCGCACATCGGTCGTGCCGCCGGGCTGCACGTGGGCTGGTCGAGCACCGACGGCGTGTACGTCGATGGTGAGCTCGTGAAGTACGGCGATTACTCGGGCCCATCCGGCGCCGGGACCGTGCTGGCCCATCCGGGTCTGCAGCTGGCGGTGACCGAGACGGCTCGTGGCGGCATCCTCCGGCGCGGTATCGGTGTCGCCTGGAACGACGTGTCCGTGGTCACCAACATCTCCGCGGACCACCTCGGCCTCGGCGGTATCGACACGGTCGACCAGTTGGCCGAGGTGAAGGCCGTCGTCACCAAGATCACCCGGCCGCGCGGTTGGTGCGTGGTGAACGGCGACGACCCGCGGACGTTCGCGATGCGGCTGGGTTCGCCGGCGAAGTGCTGGGTGTTCTCCCGGGATGCCGACTCGCCGTCGATCCGGACCGTGCTCGACGAGGGCGGCCGCGCGACGACCGTGCTCGATGGCTGGATCACCGTGCTTTCCGCGTCGGACGACCCGACGCCTTTGCTGAAGGTGGTCGACGTACCGATGACGTTGGCCGGGTTGTCCCGGTTCAACGTGGAGAACGCACTCGCCGCCGCCTCGGCCGCACTCGGTCTCGGTTTGCCGAAGAGCGCGGTCGTGGAGGGCCTGAGCTCGTTCCGCCCGGGGCCGGAGCACAACCCGGGCCGGATGAACATGTACTCGGTGCGCGACTTCACCGTGGTGATCGACCTGGCGCACAACGAGGCCGGGCTCGAGGCGCTGCTGGAGATCATGAACGGCGTCCGCGCGCCGGGATCCCGCTTGTTGCTGGCACTCGGATCGCCGGGCGACCGCGCCGACGACATGGTCACGGCGATGGGGGAGATGGGCGCGCGCGTCGCGGACCGGGTGGTGATCGGCCATAAGGGCGACTACCTGCGAGGTCGCGATCCCCGCGAGCTCGAAGAAGCCTTCCGGATCGGCACCCGTTCGGTCGGCGTCGAGGACGTACCGGCCTTTCCGTCCGAGCTGGAGGCGGCCGGTTTCCTGTTCGGTGAGGCCAAGGACGGCGATGTGGTGGCCGTGATGTCCTTGCAGGATCGGGCGAGTCTTGACGCCTGGTTGCGGTCCGAGGGAGCTACCGTCGATAGTCCGGAGACCTTGAAGAACAAGGTCGAACGAGCACAGCACTGACCGGTTCTTCGCCTGCAGACGGCCAGTGCCAGAGGTCCTCATGCTGCGCGCACTGTGGTCTGTCCCGTCGGCAATCGCCGCCTGGTTCGTGGTGGGCTTCGCCCCGTCGTACCTGAGCGGCCTGCCGGAGAGTCCCGGGACACTGGTGCCGTCTTCCGGGGTCGACGTGCTGATCATCGGTGGGTTCACCGGTGGGGTGGCGGTCGGCCTACTGGTCGGCCGCTTCCGTTTGGCGCTGGGGCTCGGGTTGGTGCTGGCGTCCGCGGCGTGGTGGTTCAGCGACCACTCGTTCGTTGGGGATCGCGGTCTTTGGATCGTGCTTTCGGTTTCGAGCGTGGTGGGCTCATTGGCGGGCGCCTTCGGTAGTCGTCGGTCGGTGCCGGCGGCGTTTGCCCTGGCTTTGCCGCTCGCGTCCTACATCGTGTTGCCCGAAGAGGCGCTGGGTGCTTGGCGTTGGACTTGGGAGTTCAACGGATTGCTGATCGCGATCGGGCTTGCGGTGTTGATGCACGTGGCGATTTGGCGGACCGGGTGGCACGCGGGCTACTTCTGGTTGCCGTTGACCGCGGTGTTTGTCGCGTCGTTCGCCTTCATCGACGCGTGCGAACGGGTGGCGGCCGATCTCGGCAAAGGCCTTGCAGTGGACGCGATCGCGGATGGTGCGTCGGATGCGTTCTTCAACGCGTTCGGCCCGTTCCTGCTGTCGTACTGGCCTTGGCTGACGGCCGCGTTCTTCCTCGCGATCCCGATGACCGCGATGAAGGTCCGCGCCCTGCCACCGCCTCCGCCGCCCGTGCCGGATGCGGCGTTGGAGGGACGAGGCAACGACGCGTTCCTCCCCGGCGACCTCGACTGGATCGACCGCGAAGAACCACCCCGCCGCCTCCTCCTCCCACGCCGGTCCTAACCCCGTTCTTTGCGTTCATTCGTCGCAATCCGCCCTCTGCTGTCCGCTCACCTGTACAGGTCCGCGGCGTGAGAGGGCGGATTGCGACGAATGAACGCAAAAGAACTACCGGCTGGCGGTTACTTCGAAGGCGTTGGTGTGGCGGGGGCCTTCGAGGGTGTGGGGTACGGCGTGGCCGGCGGCTTCGTGGGGGTCGGGTACGGCGTCGGGATGGCCGTCGGGGGTCGCGTCGGCGTCGGGATTGAGCTGGTTGGCGTCTTCGTCGGCGTGGGGTACGGCGTCGGCGTGGCGGGCCGGTCGGACGGAGTTGCCGTCGGGTAAGGCGTCGGGAGCGAGTTGGTCGGCGTCTTGTACGGCGTCGGGACCGGCGTCGGGATCCCGCTGGTCGGCGTCTTATATGGCGTCGGAACCGGCGAAGGCGATTGCACCGGAGTCGCTGGGGACGTGGGCGCCGGGCCGGGGGCATCGCTCACGCCCGGCCCATTGCCGAGACTCCCGACCGCCGGTACGGCCGTGATCGCGAGCACGCTTACGGCAGCCGCGCCCACCACCATCGCCGTACGACGTCGTTGCCTCTTGGACCGTACGCGAGCCAGCACGCGCGCAGCCGGATCAACCGGCTCCGGCCGCGCGTCCGTCAGGTTGTCGAAGAACCTCTTCAAGTCATCGGTCATCAGGCACGGCCTTCCGCGATCCCGGCGAACGCGCCGGGCTCGTCAAATGTGTTGGGATCGAGCGCGTTGTCGCCGCGCAGTGCGGCCAGACCCCGGCTCGCATGGGTCTTGACGGTGCCGACGGAACAGCCGATCAGCTCGGCGACGACCTGCTCAGGCAGATCCTCGGCATACCGGAGATAGACGGCGGCACGCTGGCGCGGACTGAGCCGGGCCATGGCCTGCCGCAGCGCCTGCTGGTCATCGATGCGGCCAGTCTCAGGCCCGACCGGGTGATCCGGCAGTACGGCGGTCGGGCGCTCGCCGATCCACCGGCGGCGCCGTCCGGACAAGAACGTGGTGGTGACCACGCGGCGCAGATACCCGTCCGGGTTCTCCGCGCCGACTTTCTTCCAGTGGAACCAGAGTTTCGCGAACGACTCCTGCGCGAGATCCTCGGCCTTCTGATGGTCGAGCGTGAGCGCATAGGCGAGTCGCGCGGTCGCGGTCCAGCGGGCCCGGACGAAGGCGTCGAAGCCGTCGCCCGGATCCCGCCCGGATACGGATTGATAAGTCATCGGTGTCCCTTCCTCATCCCAACAACGAGGTGGGACTCCGATGACGTTGACGCTAACTCGCGTCGGTTGGTTCACCTTCCGGCTTGACGAAGTCGGGGTCGCCGCCTTCGTCACCCGAGCGCGCGCCGGCCTGGGCCAGGTGCGAGACGGACTCGAGCTCGGCCAGAACGGTCTGGTGCTGGTCAACGCAAAGGATGACCAGATCGCCCGGGTTGGACCGGGTCAGCGCGTGCCGGACCGCCGTGAGCTCGTCCAGCACGGCCTCGACCTGTCGGCACCGGGCGCCGTTCTCCATCGCCCGACGTACGCCTTCGGTGATCAACTCGGCCGACTCGCCTGCCTTTCGCCCGCGCAACCGGACGTCCTCCCGCACGATCACCACGTCGAAGTGCTGCGCGGCGACCTCGCCCAGTTCGCGCATGTCGTCGTCGCGCCGGTCGCCGGCTGTCGCGATCACGCCGATCCGGGACGGCCGGCCGAGGTCTGACGACTGGCCGAGGTTGTCGCCGAGCTTGTCCACGAAATCGCCCAGCATCCGCATCGCCGGCGCGTTGTGGCAGTAGTCGACGATGACCGTGCGCCCGTCGACCTGGATCTCGTTCAACCGGCCGGGGGACAGGTAGTACGACGTCGCGAACGTGCGCAGGCCCTGCCGGATGTCGTGCAGCGGAGCTCCCGCGGCGAAGGCGGCGGCCGCGGCGGCCATCGCGTTCTGCACGTTCATCATGGCCCGGCCGCCGAAGGTCGACGGCAGCAGGTGCGTCCAGGCCAGCTGCATCGAACGGCGTCCGTGCTTCACCACGATCATGTCGCCGAGGTCGGACCGGTCGAGGACGACGGCCCGGCCGCCGCGACGGCAATGGCTCTCGATGTACTCGCGGACCTCGCTGCCGGCCTCCGCGACGCTGAACCAGACGATCTGACCGGAGCACCGCCTGCGCATCCGACGTACCAGTGGATCGTCGGCATTCAGTACGGCGAAGCCGGTCCGGGGCACGGCCTCGACCAGGACGGCCTTCACGTCGGCGAGCTGTTCGAGGGTGTCGATACCGCGCATGCCGAGGTGGTCGGGCTGGATGTTGAGTACGACGGCGACGTCGTTGCGCTCATAGCCGAGGCCCTCGCGCAGGATGCCGCCGCGAGCCACCTCGAACACGGCCAGGTCGACGCGCGGGTTCTGCAAGACCATCCGGGCCGACTTCGGGCCGGACGCGTCCGCGCGGATGACCAGTCGCTCGTCGATCACGACGCCGTCGGTTGAGGTCATGCCGACCTTGTGACCGAGGCCCTTGAAGACGTGGCTGATCATCCGGGAGGTGGTCGTCTTACCGTTCGTACCGGTGACGGCCACGATCGGGATCCGGCTCGGCGCACCCGGCGGGAACAGCATGTCCACCACGGGTTTCGCGATGTACTGCGGGTCGCCGATGGTCGGGTGGGTGTGCATCCGGAAGCCCGGCGCGGCGTTGACCTCGCAGATCGCGCCACCGGTCTCACGCACCGGCTGGGCGATATCGGGACAGATGAAGTCGATGCCGGCGATGTCGAGACCGATCATCCGGGCGGCCTCTTCGGCGATCTCGACGTTCTCCGGGTGCGCCTCGAAGGTGCGGTCGATCGAGATGCCACCGGTGGACATGTTGCCGGTGAGCGTCAGTTTCACCATCGTGTCCGCGGGCGGGATGTCGTCCATCTCGAAGCCCTGAGTGCGGACCAGCTCGACCGCGGCGGCGTTGATCGTGATCCGGGTCAGGATCTTCTCGTGCCCGACACCTCGGCGCGGATCGGCGTTGGTGATCTCGACCAGCTCGGCTACCGAGTGCTCGCCGTTACCGACGACGTGGGCCGGGACGCGCTCGGCGATGGCCTCCATCCGCCCGTTGATGATCAGGCAGCGGTAGTCCTTGCCGGTGACGAAGTTCTCGACGATGACCCAGCCGCGCCGGGACTGGTCGGCCGCGATCGGGAAGGCCTCGCGTACGTCGTCGGCGCTCTGCAGGTTCAGGCAGACGCCGCGGCCGTGGTTGCCGTCGAGGGGCTTGCAGACGACGGGATAACCGATCTTGTTCGCCACGCTGACCGCGTCCTCGACGGTACGGACCGAGTCCGACCGGGGCACGGGCAGGCCCGCCGAGGCGAGCAGCCGGGTGGTGAGGTCCTTGTCGCCGGCAACGTCCACCGCGATCGAGCCGGTCTCGGACGTCATCGTGGCCCGGATCCGCTTCGCGTGCACACCCTGGCCGAGCTGGACCAGCGAGAACTTGTTCAGCCGGATCCACGGGATGTCCCGCGACATCGCCTCTTCGACGATGGCCTGCGTGGACGGGCCGAAGGCGGTTCGCTCGGCCTGCTTGATGAACCGCTCGAGCTCGGTGGTGAAGTCGAAGTCGGGTTCCGGCTGGACGAGGTGGTTGACGAACCGTACGGCGAGCTCGCCGGCCGCCAGACCGACGGCCTCATCGGCGTACGAGTAGATGATGTTGTACCGCCCGGGCACGCCTTTGACCTGCCGGGTCTTGCCGCGGCGCATATCGTGCCCGGCCTCCTGCTGCAGCTGGAGTGACACGTGCTCGGCGATATGGCCGAGCCAGGTCCCTTCGTCCAGGCGCTCGATGAAGCCGCCCTTCTTGCCGCGCGAGCAATGATGCTGATCCAACCGGGGAAGATGCGCCAGGAGACCCTCGGTGAAGCCGTCGATCGTGTTCGACGGGAAATCCTCCAGCGAGCCGAGATCGACCACCAGATGGATGGCCGGCTCGTAACTCCAGATATTCGGACCGCGGTAGACCCGCGTCTCGATGATCTTCAGGTCGGGGCTGGGCCGGGTGCCCTGCTCTTCGTTCATGCGCTCCCACTGTCTATTTTTGGAGGGTTGTCTTCCGGTACGACGATCTCGGCGGCCTTCTTCGGCCTGCGACTGGCCGCACGGCGCTTGCGCTCGGCGTAGTACGCCGGGGAGACGCCGTCCGCCGCGATCTCGGCCGCGAGCGCCCTGAGGTCGGCCTCGGCCCGCTCGATCTCCTCGAGCTCTTCGGCCGGGGGCTGACCGCCGTACGACACGAGTGCCCGGGCCTTGAGGTTGAACGTCGCGCCGGCCGGCAGGACGTGCAGTACGACGCCCGACGCCAGCAGGGTCTCGGAACGCTTCGCGTGGTGGGCGTTGGTGGTGATGTGGCTGCCATCGAAGATCGTGACGGCACCTCGGCCGACGACCTCGAGGTGATCGCCATGGACGACGGCGGCCGTGTCCTCGTCGACGCCGATGCCGAGCAGCCCGGGGGACTGCGCCACCAGGGAGAGCAGTCGGCCGTACCGGTTTCGCTGGGCGAAGTGCTGGTCGACGATCGCGCCCTGGACCAGGCCGAGGCCGCTCGCGAGCTGGCTCATCCGCTGCCGCGGGGTGGCGCCCGCGCGGCCGAACGCGATCATGTGCTCGGCGAGAATGCTCGCGCCGGCCGACGTACCACCGACTGTGGCGCCACGGGCGTGCGCGTCGGTGACGGCCTTGCCGAACGCCGTACCGGAGACGACGCCGGACAGCTTGAGCTGGTTACCACCGGTCATGAAGATGCCAGTGGCCGTGTGCAAGGGCTCGACGAACGCCGGGTCCTCTGCGTCCTCACGAGTCTCGGGACGCACTCCGACGACCTGCTTCGCGCCAAGCGCCGAGAAGAGCGCGGAGTACACGTCGACCACGTCGGGCCCTAGAGCCGACGCTGTCGGTACCACCACGATGCGGGCCTCAGAGCCACCTGCGGCGTCGACGAACTCCTGGAGGACCATCCGCTTCTTGAGCTTGTCCTCCGCGCCACCGATCGCAAACAGGGCCCCCCGGCCCGCCACCTGTCTCTCGCCATGCTGTTCAGACATACGCGAAGGATAGGTGCTCCGGCCTCCAGGGATGGTATGGCGACTCCGATCGACCAGACCGGAGTCGCCATCCTGCGGCGGCTGCTGCTGTCTACTGCTGGATGGGGTTGCCGTCCGTGCCGCAGACGTAGCCGGCCCGGATACAGCCGCTGACGCGACGTTCCAGCTCGGCGGGATCCCACACGTTCAGGAAGTCGCCGTGGAAGGTGTAGCCGGGTGCCGTGAGGACGTTGGTCCCGTTACGAGTGCCTGCAAGCGTCAGGCCCGTCCCATTGACCGGATACGTGATCAGGAACTCCAGACGCGGTACGACAACCGGGTGGCTGGCCGGGCACGTACTACCGATCGCGAACGCCATGTGGTCCTTGTGGTTCGGGGAGTCGAGCCTGGAGCCATCCCAGCACGTCGGGAAGTCCAGGTAGTTCTCGAGCTTGGTGCCGGCCGGACAGTTCAGGAAGTCCCGACTCGACGGGGTCTGACCTACGCAGGACCAGCGGGCTGCGGGGTTCTGGTCCGGACTGGTGGCCAGGGCATTGCCTATGACGTAACGGAGGCCCTGTGGGTAGGCGACGGCCTTCGTATTCTCGGTGATGCCTTGGTAGTAGATGGTCACTCGCTCGGGTGCTACGGGTTGGCCGTTCTTGTAGAGGGTGGGGACCCAGTAGGCCGACTTGTCCGCCACCGGGTCGCAGTTGGTGCCACCGAGGCGCAGGGACTGCAGTGTCGAGTTGGCGTTGGTGGTGCGGTTACCGAAGAACTCGTGGATGTGTGATCCGCCAGACTGGCCTGGGAAGACGATGGGGTCGTCTCCGGCTCGGTGACTGCTTCTGCATTCGGCACGGAACTCTGAGCCGCGTACAGGTGCCTGTTGCTGGGCGACCATCGCTGCCGCTTGTTCCGGGTCAGGAGCGCCGCCGTGAGCGCTGTGGTCTACATGCTGGCTGCCTTGGTTTGAGCAGGCTGTGAGGGCTACCAGCGCTACTACCGCTATGAGCTTCCGCATGGTCTACCTGGCGAAGGTGAACCAGTTGACGTTGACGAAGTCTGACGGCTGCCCGCTGGTGAAGGTGAGGTAGACGTCGTGTACGCCGGTTACGCCGCTGATGTTGGCTGGGACGGTTCGCCAGCTCTGCCAGCCCCCGGTGTTGGCTATGGCGAAGCTGCCAATCGGTGGGTTGCTTCTACTGTCCAGACGGACTTCTACTAGGCCACTGACGCCACCGCCCGCTCCGGACGCCACTCGTGCGTTGAACTGCCTGGCCGCCGTACTGCCGAAGTCGATCCGTTGGTAGAGCGCCCAGTCGCCGTTGCCGATAGCGCCGAGGTTCTGGCCGCCACCGCTGTCGGTTGTGCCTTCGACCATCACACCGCCTTGCTGGTTGTACGACTCGGCCTGGATGGTGCTGTACGCACTACCGCCACCACCCGGCGGGGGAGTCGTAGGCGGTTGCGTGCCACCTCCACGCGTTGAGACGGCCACGTAGTCCACAAGCATGGGACGGCCCGGCACTGTTGCCGCTGTCGGCGTGGGGCCGGCCAGGGCGTCGGGGAAGGCTCCGCCGATCGAGACGTTCAGCAGGATGAAGTACCCCGCGTGGTTCGTCATGTTGGCCCAGGTGTCCGCTGGGAGCTGAGACTGGCTGACGCTGTGGAACTGCTGGCCGTCGACGTACCACCGGAGCTGGTTCGGACTGATGCTCGTGTCCCACTCGAACCGGTAAGTGTGGAAGGCCGACTGGCAGCTCGAACCCGGGCAGGCCCGGTTGGCGCCGATGCCGGAGGTCTCGTTACACGGGCCGCCGGGGTTGACGCCGCAGTGCAGAACGGCCCAGACCGAGTTGATGCCGTTGACGTTCTCCATGATGTCGAACTCGCCAATGCCCGGCCAGTTCCAGTAGTTGCCGCGGTAGGGCGATCCGAGTGCCCAGAAAGCGGGCCAATAGCCGAGCGCGGCATTGCCGGTGACGTTGGGCATCTGGATCCGGCCCTCGATCGCCAGTACGCCGCCCGCTGGTGGCCGGAAGTTGCTGCGCTGAGTCTCGATCCGGGCCGACGTCCAGTTGCCCGCGCCATCGCGCAGCGGGGTGATGCGGAGATTGCCGGCGCCGTCGTGGGCGACGTTCTGCGTGCTGTTGGTAAAGCTCTGCTTCTCGCCCGTACCCCAGTTGGCCGGGCCGCCCGGATAGCTATGGCCGAGGTCGATGATCCAGTTGGCCGACGAAGGCAACGTATTCGCGCCACCGGTGAAGTCGTCGCTCCAAACCATCGTCCAGCCCGGCGGAGGTGGCGGCACACTCGCTTGCGCGGCAATCCCCACCGGAACGGCAACCACCAACGCCGCCGCTCCCGCGATCAACGCCGTCCGCTGCCGGTTGAACATCTGCTGCCGGTTGAACATCTGGCGAAACCGTATGCGCATGAGCCGACCTCCAGATCCCGCCGGCACACGCCGCAGGGCGGTTGTCCGCGACCGTCGTACCGGCACAGCCACATGAAAGCGCTCTCATCACCCACCGTCAACACTTCGTCACCTGTCGGCATCCCGCCACTGTCGCGGCGCGATGCCGTAGGAGGCGGAAAAGTTGCGGGTTCGATCTCAATCGAATAGTTCAAGCGGACGTTTCAGTGGAGTTATGACCTGGTTTTCATGGGTACCGAAAGGGGTTTTCGGGGGCGGAAAGGCGTTGCTAGCTTCACTGCTCGATCGGTCCGATCGCGTGATGAGGCCTCATCGCAGCACTGTCCGGATCTCAAAGGGAGGTTTCACCATGATCGGCAAGACCCTCGTCCGCGCCGCATTTGCCGGTGCCGTTGTTGTCGCTTCGACGGTCACTATGGCCACGACGGCCTCGGCGGGTCAGAACGGCTGCGCGTACGTCAGCTTCCGTGACGGCCACGTCTACACGCAGCACAACTGTGGCCCGAACGGCACGTACCACATGGACATCTTCTACCCGGGCGTTCACCGCTCGACCGGTGGCTACCAGTACTTCGGCGGCAACCGCGAGACCCTCTGGAACGACCAGCCCGCAAACGGCACCAACGTCTGTGCGCAGCTGTGGCGGCACAAGTCCGACGGTGGCTACGAGAGCATGGGGCTGCCGTGCGAGGTCAAGTGATCAGCTGACGGCGAGGGTGGTTGCGACGGCTGGAGAACGCCGCAGCCACCCAACCCGCTGAAGTGATCAGTGGTGGTGGTCGGCGTCGGCGGCTTCGACCTCTTCGCGTTTGATGCCGAGGAGGTAGAGGATCGTGTCGAGGTAGGGGACCGAGAGGTGGGTGTCGGCGGCGTCGCGGACGATGGGCTTGGCGTTGAACGCGACGCCCAGCCCCGCGGCGGCGAGCATGTCGAGGTCGTTGGCGCCGTCGCCGATCGCGACCGTCTGGGACAACGGGATGTCCAGCGACGTGGCGAACCGGCGTAACGCCGTCGCCTTACCCGCCCGGTCGACGATGTCGCCGATGACGCGGCCGGTGAGCAGGCCGTCGACGATCTCGAGTTCGTTGGCCATGGCGAAGTCGATGCCGAGGTCGGCCGCGAGGCGGTCGGTGATGTGACTGAAGCCGCCGCTCACGATGGCGAAGTGGTAGCCGAGGCGCTTGAGGGTTCGGACCAACGTACGGGCGCCGGGCGCGAGCTCGATCGCGTCGTACACCTTGTCGAGGACCGAGGCGTCGAGGCCCTTCAAAGTCGCAACGCGCGAGCGAAGGGAGTCGGCGAAATCGAGTTCACCGCGCATCGCCTGCTCGGTGACAGCGGCGACCTCGGCCTCGCGGCCAGCGTGGGCGGCGAGCATCTCGATCACCTCGCCCTGGATCAGGGTCGAGTCGACGTCCATCACGATCAGCCGCTTGGACCGCCGGTAGAGACCGCCGGCCTGTACGGCGACGTCGACGCCTTGGGCGACACCTTCGAGCGCGAGGACCGTACGCAGGGATTCCGGGTCGGCACCCGAGACCGCGATCTCGATGGCCGTCACCGGGTACCGCGCCATGCGGCTGATGCGGTCGATGTTGGCGCCCGTATCGGCGATGCGGCCGGCGATCGCGGCGAGTTGAGCGGCGGTGAGGGGATGGCCGATGACGGTGACACCGCTACGGCCTTTGCGACGCGGCTCGTTGTCGCCGAGACCGACGTTGACCTCGATCTCGACGTCCAGGTCGGCGGCGAGTTGGGCCAGCTCCGCCTTCAGCGACGAGTCGTCGCGGGGTGCGTTGAGCAGCACACCGAGGACGAGATGACCACGCAGCACCACCTGCTCGGCGTCGATCACCTCGAGGTTCTTCCCGGCCAGTGTGGTGAGCACCGCCGAGGTCAGGCCCGGACGATCCGTACCGGTCAGGGTGACCAGCAGGGTCGGGCGATTCGGTGAGGCTTCTGAGGTGACCGGCGGCTGCGCATTCATGGCATACCTGAATCTACCGAAGCCCCGGTTCTGGTCCGCCCACCGGACCCGCCATCTCAACACTCGGGCACCAGAATTTCGTGCCCCGTTCACCCGCCGGACCCCGCGTCTCAACGGGCGTAGGATCGGGGTGTCCGGGACCGACGACATCCCACTCCTGAGATGCCTGCCACACCGGCTCCCTCCATGGGAGACGTCATGTCCGTCTTGCGTCGCACTCGTAGCTCGCACACCGGTACGTCACCGACGGTTCCTGATCCCGCGGTGGCCGGCGCTCCGAAACCTGAGACGATCGACCCGGCCAAGCCCTCATCAACCATGACGCCGGCGAGCCCGGTGCCCCGCACTCGCATGGGTGGCGCCTGGGTCGGGATCTGCGCGGCCGTGCTGACCCTCGTGGTGTTGATCATCTTCATGCTGCAGAACACCCGCCGCGTCGAAGTCAGCTTCCTGTGGATGAACGGGTCCGTGCCGCTGGCGCTGGCGCTGCTGATCGCGGGCGTCGGCGTCGGAGTCGTTGCCATGGTGGTCGGCACCGCACGCGTGACCCAGCTGCGCAAGCTGGTCCGCGACCGCCGACAGCGTCAGTGAATCTCAGCTGTGCATCCCTTCGACCGGTGAGTGGGTTGACATGACTTCAGGCGATTCTGCCGGCGGTGCGGCGCGGGCCGCGGGCGACAAGATCGAACAGGTTGGCGGCAAGGCGCAGCGGAGCGGCGTCTACCGGGGGCTGGTCACCGTCGGCCTGATCGCCTACGGCGTGGTGCACCTTCTGATTGCGTGGATTGCCGGCCAGTTGGCGTGGGGGCGTACCAACGAGAAGGCCTCCCAACAGGGTGCGCTGGAAGAGCTCGCCAGCAAGCCGTTCGGCGGTGTACTGCTGTGGGTGGTCGCGGTCGGTCTGTTCGCGCTGGTGGTCTGGCAGCTGGTCGAGGCTACGGTCGGGCACCGCGACAAGCAGGGCAAGGACCGGGTCGGCAAGCAGTTGTCGTCGCTCGGGCGTGCGGCGGTCTACCTGGCGATCGGTGTCAGCGCGGCCATGATGGCCACTGGATCATCGAGTGGCGGCAATGAGAAATCTGCTACCGCCAGGCTGATGGCGGCGCCGTTCGGCCGGATCTTGGTCGCCGGCGTCGGGCTGGTGATCCTCGCGATCGGTGTCCGCCACCTGTATAAGGCGGCCACCGCGAAGTTCACCGACGACCTGACCAGCGGCGTCGGGTCGGGCACCATCGTTCTCGGACGCGTCGGCTACGCAGCCAAGGGCGTCGCGCTCGGGATCGTCGGCGCCTTGTTCGGTTGGGCCGCGCTCGCCCACGACTCGAGAAAGGCCGGCGGGCTCGACCCTGCGCTACGCATGCTGCGAGACCAGCCATACGGCCGGGTACTCCTCACCATGACCGCACTGGGCATCGCCGCCTTCGGCGTCTATTGCTTCGTTTGGTCCCGCAACGCCAAACACTGACCACGGCCGGTGGCGCGCCGGGCTCAGCAGCTCGTCGCTACTTGCTTTGCCCGAGGGACTGCGACATCGCCCCGTCCAGGGAGCCGTCGATCACTGCGGCGGCGACCGCACTGAGCTTGTGTCCGTTGTGGCGCGCGTAGGCGCGCAGCACGGCGAAGGCCGCGTCCACGCCGACCCCGGTTCGCTCGGCCAGCACTCCTTTGGCCTGTTCGATCAGGATGCGGCTGTTCAGCGCCACTTGGAGTTGTTCGGCGACGATCTCGCCGTGGCGCACGGTGCGTTCCTGCAGTAGACCGATGGTGGCGACGTCCGACAAAGCCTGGCCCACCGCGAGGTCGTCGTCGCTGAGGCTGGACTGGTCCCGGCAGAACAGGTTCATGGCCCCGATGACCTGACCGCGCAGCCGCAGCGGTAGAGCATGCACGGACCGGAAACCGGCCGCGGTGGTCGCGGCATGGAAGCGCGGCCAGCGGGCCTCGACCTCGACCAGGTCGATGTTCACCACCGGCTGCGCGGTGGTGAAGCAATCCAGACAGGGCCCCTCGGAGGCTTGCAGCTCGAACAGCTCCAGCACCCGGGCCTGGTCGGTGGTTGACGCCAGCACCTGCAGCCCGCCCTGCGAGTCGACGAGGATCAGACCGGCCGCGTCGGCCTGCAGCAGTTCGACGCTGCGTTCGGTCAGCGTGTGCAGAAAGTCGATCACGTCGAAATCGGCGACGAGGGTGTCCGCGAGCTCGACGAACACGCCGGCCAATCGCTGCTCCCTGCTCATGGCAATCTCTTTCCTGATATTTCGTGACCGGTGACCGGGTGCTCCCTATTCATGATGATCGTCTTCGGGCGCGAAGCGTAGTCGCCGGGCGACCACGTCCTTGGCCACGTCGATCAGTGGACGTTCGCTGCTATAGGCGTGGGCCTGTAGCAGCAGCAGCGCCTCGGCCAGTCCGACCGCCGCTTGCACCGTGATCATCCCAGTCGCCTGATGAATCTCACGGCGGCTCCCGACGGCCTCGGCCAGCCGGGGGTGCAGCGGCTGGCCCGACGGTCTCTTGTCCTGCAGGCGCAACAACATCGTGGTCGCGGCCTCCGCGAAGGCCAGCGCCTCGGCCAGCTGGTGCCTGTCCAGCGAACCGGTCGTGTGGCGGTACAGGTTGAGCAGCCCCAGCCGGATCGCCCCGACCTGCAACGGGAACGCGAAGACGGCGGCGATCCCCGCCTCGAGTGCGCAGGCGGTGAAGCTCGGCCACCGAGACATCCCCGTGACGGCCAGATCGGACTGCAACACCGGCCGCCCGTCCCGGGAGGCATCCATACACGGCCCCTCACCCAAGGTCTGCTGGAGGTCCTCCATCACCGCAGCTGCACCGTCCGTAGTCGTGATGCTGCCGCCGTGACCTGCCGGGGTCATCAACGCCAACCCCACTCCAGTGACCGGTATCGCCACAGCACAAGCACGGCACAGTCGCTCCGGAAGTCCGTCTTCTTCGCCGGCCATGACGTCGGCCAGGATCTGCCGAACCCGTATCGATGACACCTGACCACACCGCCTCCCGCTTCGCACCGCCAACCAAGGCCAACTCATCGATCAGGTGGTCACCGGAGGTCCGTTGGCGGTACCGGCTGGTGCTCTGGTGGGAGCCGACGGGTGCTGACCAACTCGTCCGCGACAATCCGTAGCTTGACGTTGTTGTCTTGCGAATAGCGGCGCAGCACCGCGAACGCCTGGTCGGCGTCGATCGCGAACCGCTCCATCAACAGGCCCTGAGCCTGGCCGATGAGCGTGCGGGCCGCCACCGCCTGCGCCAAAGTCGATGCCTCCCGGACGGTTGCGACCGCGACCGAGGCGTGCCGGGCCAACAGGCGCGCGTTGGTCTCGTCGACGGCGCTGAACTGGCCAGGGTGGATCCCATACAGGTTCAGCGCGCCCAGGGTTGACCGGGTAGTGAAGAGCCAGACTGTGAGCACGCTGCGCAGACCGAGCTCGGCTACCTCTGGACTCCACCGCGGCCACCGGCCGTCGACAGCGGTGTCGCAGACCAAGACGGTGTGGTGCTCCCAGTTCACCGGCACACACGGGCCCTCGCCGTACTGCAGCTGCAACCGGTCGGCCTGCTGCCCCCGCCGGTCCGTGACGCCGACCGTCTGCAGGCCCGTCCCGCGGTGAGCCATGACTACTCCGGCGCAATCGCATCCGGTGGCCCGCAGCGCGTACTGCAGTACCCGGTCCACCGTTTCAGCCATGTCTGCCGCGTCGTACAGCTCCACTGCCAGCTGCGCGAACCCGGCAGCTACCATCACGTCCGCCTCTGGGGTACCGGAACTGTCGCGGTAACTATCGGCGACCAGCGGCTGATGGTCTTCAGTGCGTGTGAGAGACACGGCCCGACTCCCTGCAATAGGCACTCCGTTGAGCGCCGCCGGGGTCTAGGGCAAGCGAACACGCCGCTCCGAAATTCAGCGGTGTGACACTTCGAACGATACCGCCAATCCGCGTCCACCGCGCCACCGAAATCCCTAGCCGTACAGCACGTCGAACGCCCAGCTGCGCCGCGTCCCCGGCCGAGTCAGCGGAGGTTGGGTACGGGTGGGCTGCAGGCGGCTACTAGGGCGCGGCGGGCGGCGGAGGCTAGGGCTAGTACGGCGTGGCGGCGGGCGTCGGCGTCGACTCGGGTGATGGCGGCGCCGTCGTCCTCTAGCGCGGCCTCGGCGATGGCTAGGCAGCGGCGGGCGGTTGCGGCGGCCTTGACGGCGCGTGGTTCGTAGCCGGGGGCGAGGTCGTCGCCGTCGCTGCGGCCGATTTTGCGGATGTCGAGCAGGGCGTCCGCGATCTCGGGTTTCCATTTCGCGACGTCTAGGGCGGCTAGGGATTCCGCTGCGTCGATTAGCGCCAGGCGCAGGGCGCGGTCGGCCTCGCCTAGGTCCGGGGGAGGTGGGGCGGTTGCCGGCATGACGGTCCACTGGACGGCTGGGCCGACGTACGCGGGGATCAGGCCGATTGAGGCGCCTGCGACTACGACGGCTTCGCCAGATTCGAGCGCCGCCTCGTTGAAGGGCGCCGGGCCTGCGAGGCCGATCGGGTCGCCTGCCACGGGGAGGGCGAGGTAGGCCTCGGTCGCGCCCGCCGTACGGATGAGGTTGAGGGCCACCGGCAACGTCGCGGGGGTGGGGTGGGCCGCGAGTCCGGAGACGTGGTGGCCGACGTCGTCGCCGAGGATCTTTCGCGCGGCCGTGTCCGGGTCGCAGGCACCGGTCAGCATCGCGTTGGTCCAGACGGTGAAACGCACCGAGGCAGCAGTGGTCAGCACGTCGGAGATCATCTCATCCCGGCCAACCGCGCGGCCCTCCTGTGAGTGGATGGAGGCGACCCCGTAGGTTTTGGTCCATGACTTCGGTGGTGGAGCTGGCGGGTGTCTCGGTGGTGCGGGGCGGCTCGCACTTGGTGGACGGCATCGACTGGACGGTCGACGAGGCCGATCGATGGGTCGTGATCGGGCCGAATGGCGCCGGCAAGACCACGTTGCTGCAGGTGCTCGCGGCCCAGATCCACCCGACTACAGGGGTTGCCGGGCTGCTCGGCGATGTACTCGGCACGGTCGACGTGTTCGAGTTGCGTCCGCGGATCGGCCTCACCAGTGCCGCCCTCGCCGATCGCTTGCCGAAGTCCGAGCGCGTGGCCGACGTCGTGGTCTCCGCGTCGTACGCCGTGCTTGGTCGTTGGCGCGAGGAGTACGACGAGCTGGACCACGAGCGGGCCGCGAGTCTGCTGAAGGATCTCGGCATCGGGCATCTCGCCGAGCGCACGTTCGGCACCTTGTCGGAGGGCGAGCGCAAACGCGTCCAGATCGCTCGCGCCCTGATGACCGATCCCGAGTTGATGCTGCTCGACGAACCGGCCGCGGGGCTCGACCTGGCCGGCCGCGAGCAGCTGGTCCGGTCGCTGTCGAGTATCGCGACGGCCGACGGCGCGCCCGCGATGGTGCTGGTCACGCACCACGTCGAGGAGATCCCGCCGGGCTTCACGCATGCTCTGCTGCTCAAGGAGGGCAAGGTCGTCTCGGCCGGCCCGATGGACCAGGCGCTGACCTCGCAGACCCTCAGCGAGACGTTCGGCCTGTCGTTGGCCCTGGAGTACGCGAACGACCGCTACTCCGCCCGCGCCGTCTAGACCACTCCGCCGTACGACGCCCGCGCTGTCTAAAGACTTCCCGACGTACGGCGCCGCGCCGTTTGAGGGGGGCTCGGCGGACCGGAACCCGGCTAGTCTGGCGGCATGAATTGGCTGGGAGATAACCCGTGGGCGATCTGGGCCGCCATCGCGGCCGCGCTTGCCCTCGCTGAGCTCGCGACCCTGGATTTCACCCTGCTGATGATCGCCGCGGGCGCCTTGGCCGCCACCGGCGTCGCGGTGCTCTTTCCCGGCCTGGTCTGGCTGCAGATCGTCCTCGGCATCATCACCGCGGCCGCGATGCTGGGCGCGATCAGGCCCTTGCTGGTGAAGAAGTTGCACCATCACGGCGAGTTGAAGACCGGCAGCGCGCACGAGATCGGCCGCAGCGGCGTGGTCGTGAAGGAGATCCACCCGGACGCCGTCGGCTCGATCCGGCTCGGTGGTGAGCTGTGGACGGCCCGGCCGTACGACGAGACCGCGACGATTCCCGCCGGCACGCGCGTCGAGGTGATGGCGATCGACGGCGCTACCGCGGTGGTCTATCCGATCGGTGACCTGCCGCCGACCCATCCCGAGCTTGGCTGATCCGTGCTGACGGCAATCGTCGTGCTCGTCCTGCTGGTGCTCGTGCTGGTCGCGGCGTCCATCACCCGCGTCCCGCCGAACACCGTCGCATTGGTCGAGCGACTCGGCAAATTCCAGACCGCGTTGCAACCGGGCCTGGCCTTCCGGATTCCCTTTGTGGACAAGGTCGCGCATCGCGTCAGCCTGCAGCCGATGGTGCTCCGCATGCCGAAGATACCGCTGGCCAACAACGAAGGCACCTGGGTGGAGATCGAACCCGTCATCCACTTCCAGGTCATCGACGCGCCTAAGGCCGTCTACGAGATAGCGAACTTCCACCAAGGCCTCGAGCAGGTGGCTACGATCGCGGCCCGGCAGGTTGTCGGCACACTCGACGAGTACGGCGCGCTGGCCGGGCGTGGCCGGATCCGGACGGCCATCGCCGAGGCACTCGTGCAGCCCGCGACGGCGTGGGGATTGCGAATCGCCGAGGTCGACGTACCGTCCGTAGAGCGAGCCAAGTTGCCGTCGGCACCAACAAGCTGACGCGACGAGCTAACCCAACGAGCCGAGACCTGTAGCCGGATCGTAAGGAACCACGGTGGTCGCTGGCCCGTCGATAGGAAAGACTGTCGGTTCTCAGAGGCTTTTGAGTTGGAGGACTTCGTGGAGGCGTTCATCGTCATCCTGGCACTGATCGCCATTCTGGTGATCGTGACCTTGATCAAATCCGTCCGGGTGGTGCAGCAGCAGACGGTCGGCATCGTGGAGCGGTTCGGCAAGTTCAAGGTCGGCTTGCAGCCCGGCCTGAACCTGTTGATGCCGTTCGTCGACAAGGTTCGCTACACCATCGATATGCGCGAGCAGGTCGTCGCGTTCCCACCGCAGGGTGTCATCACCGAGGACAACCTGATGGTGTCGATCGACTCCGTCATCTACTTCCAGGTCAACGACCCGGTTCGCGCGACGTACGAGATCTCCAACTACATCCAGGCCATCGAGCAGCTGACCATGACGACGCTGCGAAACATCATCGGTGGCATGGACCTCGAGCAGACTCTGACCAGTCGCGAGGAGATCAACGAGAAGCTGCGCTACGTGCTCGACGAGGCCACTGGCAAGTGGGGTATCCGGGTCAACCGGGTCGAGCTGCGTTCGATCGACCCGCCTCCCTCCATCCAGGACTCGATGGAGAAGCAGATGCGCGCCGACCGGGACAAGCGCGCCGCGATCCTCACCGCCGAAGGTATGCGCCAGTCGGCCGTGCTCTCGGCGGAAGGCCAGAAGCAGTCGGCCATTCTGACCGCCCAGGGTGACCGGGAGTCCCGCATCCTGCGCGCGCAGGCCGAGCGGGAGGCCCGGATCCTGAAGGCGCAGGGTGAGGCGCAGGCCATCACGACCGTCTTCAACGCGATCCACGCGGGCAAGCCGGACCAGGGTCTGCTCGCCTACCAGTACCTGCAGATGCTGCCGTCGATCGCCCAGGGCGACTCGAACAAGCTGTGGATCATCCCGAGCGAGATCGGCAAGGCGATGGAAGGCCTCGGCAGTGCCGTCGGCCAGATCGCCGGTATCCCGCAGAAGGCCGAAGGCCCGTTCCCGGAGCCCGAGCTCGAGAGCCCGGCGTCGACGCCCGAGGTCGAGAGCGGAGCCGCGCCGGACCAGGCCGTCGCCGAGGCGGACAACGCCGTACAGGAGGCGATCGCCGCCGCGCAGAAGGCGGCGGTCGGTTCGGGCAAGCCGATCCCGCCGGCAACACCTCCACAAGACCAGGTCTGAGTTCACACCACAGCGCCCGGTGCCTCCTTCGAGGTGCCGGGCGCTGTGGTGTGACCAACACCCTGCGATCCGAGTGACGAGACCGATAAGGAAATCGCTGTCCAGGTGCGTAGAGTCTGACGACGATGACATGGTTCGAGGCGGTCCTCGTGCTGGCTGCCGGGCTCGGCGCGGGCACCATCAACGCGGTCGTGGGATCGGGCACTCTGCTCACCTTCCCCGCGTTGCTGGCGGCCGGTCTACCGCCGGTGCTGGCGAACGTGAGCAACACCATCGGCCTCGCGCCCGGTACGGCGGCCGGCGTGATCGGGTATCGCCGTGAGCTGTCCGGCCAGCGTGGTCGCATTCTTCGGCTGGTCCCGGCATCGCTCGCCGGGGCAGTCGTCGGGGTAGTACTGCTGCTGAGACTGCCCGGATCCGCCTTCGACGCGATCGTTCCCGGCCTCATCCTGCTCGGCTGCACCCTGGTCGTGCTGCAGCCCTGGCTGTCGCGGAAGATCAACCTGCCGAACGGCGGCGGCCATCGTGGCGCCTGGTGGGTCATTCCGGCGGTCTTCGTCACCGGGGTGTACGGCGGCTACTTCGGCGCGGCCCAAGGTGTGCTGCTGATGGCGATCCTGGGTATCGGCCTCGACCCGAACCTGCAACGCATGAACGGCCTCAAGAACGTGCTGGCCACGGTCGTGAACGGCGTCGCCGCGATCCTGTTCATCTTTGTGGCAGACGTCGATTGGCTCGCGGTCGCCCTGATCGCCTTTGGTTCGACCGTTGGCGGGCTGATCGGAGGCCGCTACGGCCGCCGCCTTCCACCGCTCGCCTTGCGCGGCCTCATCGTCGTCATCGGCGTCACTGCCGTCACCACCATGCTCATTTGAGCTTTGCCGCAAGGCCTTCCAGCAGCAGGTCCAGGCCGAAGTCGAACTGCTCGGTCCCACCAGTAGTAAGCGAGAGCTCCGGCGCGAGCTCGACCACAGTCGGGTAGTCGGTCGACGAGAGCGACTCCATCGTCGCCCGCAACCGGCGCCGCCCCTCGGGATCCTGGCGCTCGGCCCGGAGCTGGATCTCCCACGACGTCGCGCCCAAAACGTACGTGAACAAGGCCGTATGCGCCCGTGCCGCGTCCTCGGCCTCGAAGCCTGCCGATCGCAATACCTTCAGATGGCTCTCCGCCAGACCTGCCGTCTCCTGGCCGCTCAACGGCCGCCCGCCGAGTAGTTGCACCAGGCAAGGATGTTGCAGCATCAACGCCCGCAGGCCGCCGCAGATCGACCGCACCTGGTCCTGCCACGACCCCTCGCCGGGAGTAGGCGCGCCCGTCGCGAGCAGGTGATCGCGTACAGCGTCGTACAGCTCGTCCTTGTTACGGAAGTAGGTGTAGATCGCCATCGGGCCTACACCCAGCTCACCGGCGACGCCGCGCAGACTGAACGCGTTGGTTCCTTTCGCCTCCATCAACCCCAGCGCGGCCTCGACGATCAGCTCCGGATTGAGCGTGTTCCGCGGTGTCCTGGGCATGACGTAGGTCTCCTTTCGAACTCATAACGTACGGTGTACAGTACAACGTAGAGGAACAAATCACCAGCACTTCATCGGAAGGGAAGAGCGTCGTGCGAGCCGTGCAGATCACCGAGTTCGGTGGCCCAGAGGTACTCACCATCAGCGATGTCGAGGAGCCGAAGCCGGGCGACGGGCAGGTGCTGATCCACGTCGATCGCGCCGGTATCAACTACGCCGACACCCATCAGGTGGAGAACAGCTATCTCCAGCGCGCCACGCTGCCGATGATCCCGGGCGGTGAGGTGGTCGGCCGTACGGATGACGGTCGTCGCGTCGTGGCCCTGGTCGGCGGGGGTGGGTACGCCGAGAAGGCTGTCGCCTATGCGCCTTTCGCGTACGACGTACCTGACGAGGTCAGCGACGGCGACGCGCTCGCCATCGTGCTGCAGGGCACGACGGCCTGGCACCTACTCAAGACCTCGACCCACTTGAAGGAAGGCGACACCGTGCTGGTGCACGCCGGTGCCGGTGGTGTCGGTTCGATCGCGATCCAGCTCGCCAAGCGCTGGGGCGCCGGCCGCGTGATCGCGACCGCGTCGAGCGAGGAGAAGCGCAAGCAGACCCTCGAGCTCGGCGCCGACGTCGCGATCGACGGCAACCCCGAGGGCCTGAAGGACCGGATCATCGAGGCGAACGACGGCAAGCCCGTCGACATCGTGCTGGAGATGGTCGGCGGTCCGACGTTCGACGAGTCCGTTGACGCGCTGGCCAAGTTCGGCCGGCTGGTGACGTTCGGCGCCGCCTCGCGCGAGGCGGCCAAGCCGGTCGAGACCGGGCGGCTGATGAAGGGCTCGAAGACGATCGCCGGTTTCTGGCTGGCCGACTGCTTCTCGACCCCGTCGATGCTCGCCGAGCCGCTGGCCGAGCTGATGGACCTCACCGCCAAGGGCGAGCTGAAGCCGCTCGTCGGTGGGGAGTACGCGATGAGCGATATCGCCCAGGCTCACCTTGATCTTCGCGAGCGCCGCAGTGTCGGCAAGCTCGTGCTCGACCCCGCCCGCTGATTTCCCCCATCTTTTGAAGGAGAACTACCCGATGTCTTTGGACAAGGTCATCTACACCGCCCGTGCGACCGCCGAGGGTGGGCGCGACGGTCGCGTCACCACCGACGACTTCAAGCTCGAGGTCACGGTCGCGCCGCCGAAGGAGATGGGCGGTTCCGGCGAGGGCACCAACCCCGAGCAGCTGTTCGCCGCCGGGTTCGCGGCCTGCTTCCACAGCGCGCTGAAGCTCGTCGCGCGCAAGGCTCGCCAGGAGGCCGGGGACTCGACCGTTGAGGCTGAGGTCGGCATCGGCCCGATCAACGGTGGCGCCGGCTACGGTCTCCAGGTCCGCCTGGTGGTGACGCTGCCGGGTCTCGAGCGTGAGGTCGCCGAGCAGCTCGTCGCCACGGCCGACAGCGTCTGCCCGTACTCGAACGCAACCCGCGGCAACATCGACGTCACCCACACCATCGCCTGACCTACGTCTCTAGCGGCTCCAGCTGGATCCGCTTCTCGAGTTCCGCGATGGCATCCGGGCGTCCGGTGCCGAGGCCGTGCCGGGTCACGTTGAGTGCACCCGCCGCGGCCCCGGCGCGAATGGCCGCCCGGATGTCGCCACCCTTCGCCAGTACGGCGACCACGCCGGCCGTCATCGAATCGCCCGCGCCACGGTGATCCTTGACGGTGAGATCGGAGAGCCGTACCTCCACCACCTCGTCCTCGATGAACGCGATGGCGGGTTTCTCGGCCCGGCTGATGATGATCGTGTCGGCACCCCGCTCGCGCAGCCGGTGGATCGCCTTGACGACACCGGTATCGCCGTCGCCCTCCTCGGCGAGGCCATCGGCGTACAGCTCCTCATCGCTCACCTTGAGGAACGTCGGGCCAGCATCGAGTATGGCGTCCAAGTGGTCACCGCTGAGGTCTGCCGCGACCTGCGCGCCATTGTGTTGCAGGTCCATGCCGAGCCGTCGGTAAGTCTCGGGCGATACCAGCGCGGGATCGGCCGCACCGCTGAGCAGGCACCACCCGGCGCGTAAGCCTTCGGCCAGCGCCACGGCGTACAACTCGTCGCCGTCGTGCCGGCCCAACGGCGTACCTGGGTGTTCGGCGATGGTCTGCCGTTCTTTGTCGCGCCGGTCGTGGATGTACCAGCCGCTGTCGGCCTGGCGGTGAACCGCCTTGAGGTCCAAGCCCTCGGCCTCGATCAGCGAGGTCAGCACTCGGCCAACCTCACCGTCGCCGACAATCGCGCAGAACGTCACCGGCACACCCAGCGAAACGATCATCCGGGCCTGCCAAAGTCCCTGCCCGCCGGCGTGCAGATGCAGCTCGGGCTCATCGGCGACCTGCTCGACCGTCACCGTCAACTGCGGCGCCGGCGCGAACACCATCACCCGCTCATCCATTGGCCAACCCTTTCCGAGCGGTCAGCCAGTCAAGTACCCGCCGCTATTCGCCTACGGGGTTGGCGAGGTCGAGCACTTCGGCGCTGGGGAGTTTGGCCAGGTCTGCGCCGTCGACGAGCAGCTTTGAGGCGCGCAGTCCGCTGCCGATGACGACGGGCCCGGCTGCCGCGACGGCTGCGTCGACCAGGATCGGCCAATCGGCGGGCAGACCGACCGGCGTGATGCCGCCGTACCCCATGCCGGTCGAGCCAACGGCGTCATCCTGCGCGGCGAACGAGATCTTCCGGACGCCGAGGTGTTTGCGGATCACGCCGTTGACGTCGGCGCGATGGGTGGCGAGCACCAGCACTGCGGCGTACGTCGATTCGCCCGCGCGTTTGCCGTGCACGATCACGCAGTTCGCCGACTCGGCCAGCTGTACGTCGTACTCGGCGCAGAACGCTGCTGTGTCGGCGAGGCCCGGGTCGATGGGGGCGACTTGTGCGGGAATGCTCTCGATCGCCTTGCGGACCGGTTCGGCCAGCAGTTCGGGATGAGCCGTTGCGGGTTGCCAGTCGAGCTTGCTCACCGCGCGACGGTCCCTTCCTCGTCAGCGTCGGCCCCTTCGAGCTCTTCGGCGTCGAGGGTGTCGGGGCCGTCGGCGTCGACCAGGTCGGCGTACTCCTGGTGCTCGGAGAGGTAGTCCCGGTAGAACGGGCACGCAGGTTTGACGCGAAGACCGGCCTCGCGCGCGTCGTCCAGCGACTTGCGCGCGATCCGTCCGGCGACACCACGGCCGCGGTACTCGGGCAGCGTTTCCGCATGCACGAAGGTGATCGTGGCACCCGAGAGCCGGTAGTCGGCAAAGCCCATCAGGTTGCCGTCGGCGTCGTGCGCCTCATACCTGCTGTGCTCGCGGGAATCGCCAACGGTGATCTCGTTCTCCATACCTCCACCTTAGTGCGGTCCCAATCCCACTTTGTCGTTCATTCGTCGGAATCCGCCCTCTTGCCGTCGCCGACCCGCACCTGTCCGTTCGCTGGGAGAGGGCGGATTCCGACGAATGAACGACAAAGTGAGGTCGGACGTTTGCGATTGCCGCGGCCTGGGGTACGGGCGTCGGAAGTGTGCCGAGAGCAAGACGAGCGGTGGATCAGCAGCATCGTCGATCGGTCTGTGCGTCTGCCGGACGGCGATTCGAACTCCTAACCGGCGCAGACCGGGGGAGAGGGGCGCGGCCCGGATGCCAAATCACAGGGGGCATCCGGGCCGCAATCCCCTCCTAGCGCCCTGCGCTAGTTCGGCCGGGTGAGTACTTCGACGGCATGACGGCGGTGCGTGGCGAACAGCTTGAGGGCGGCTTCGGTGTCGCGGGAGCGCAACGCGGCGACGAGCTCGCGGTGTTCGTGCGGGATGAACCCGAGGTATCCCTCCGTGCTGACGCCGATCCGCGTCAGCAGGAACAAGTGCACCTGGCAACGGATCGCCTCCCAGGCCTCCTGCAGGCGCCGATGCCGGGTGGCGGCGTAAACGGAATCGTGGAACGCGATGTCGCAGCGCACCATCGCGTGCGCGTCCTCGGCGCGGTCCATCCGGTCGGCCGCCGACTCGATGGCCGCGAGATCCTCGTCCGAGGCGTTGGCAATCGCCTCCTGGACGGCGAGCTGCTCGAGCGCGCCGCGCAGACTGTCGAGTTCCGCGATGTCGTCAGGAGACAGCGTGGTCACCGTGGCGCCGCGGTGCCAGGCGCTACGGACCAGACCCTCGCGTTCGAGCCGGAGCAGCGCCTCGCGAATCGGGCCGCGGCTGACGTCCAACGCGCCCGCGAGCTCGACCTCGCGCAACTGCGTGCCAGGACCGTAGACCCCACTGAAGATGGCCTCCCGGATGTTGTCCGCCACCTCGTCGGCCAGACCGCGACGGCGAGCGGGGGCCAGTTGGTCGCTCATGGACGCCTACCTTCCCTCGATTGTCGCAATGTTAACATTCAGACATCGCAACCACTCAGGAAGGTATCGCCATGACCGTTCTCGACTCGCCGATCCCGCGCTTCCACCTGGCCGTGCCGGTCGACGACCTCGCCGCCGCACGCCACTTCTACGGTGAAGTCCTTGGCCTCGAGCAGGGCCGCAGCGCGGACACGTGGGTGGACTGGAACCTGCACGGCCACCAGTTCGTGACCCACCTCGCGCCGGCCCGCGCGCAGCGAATCCACAACCCGGTCGACGGCCACGACGTCCCGGTGCCGCACTTCGGGCTGATCCTGACGATCGAGGGATTCCAGCAGCTCGCCGAGCGGCTGCGCGAGGCGGGCACCGAGTTCGTCATCGAGCCCTACGTGCGTTTCGAGGGTCAAACCGGCGAGCAGTGGACGATGTTCCTGCTCGACCCGGCCGGCAACGCCCTCGAGTTCAAGGCCTTCGCCGACGACTCCCAGGTCTTCGCCGCCTGACGGTCTGACGTTGGCAGTGATGATGGACGCGCTGCGGATGTGAGGCTCGCCATTGCGGCGAGGTTCGGTGTCACAAAGGCTGGGCGTGGGCGGTCTTCTGCTCTGAGGACCGAACCCATCGGTCGATTGGAGACTGCCTTGAACACCGCGGAACGGCGCATCGCGACATCGGTACTGGTGATCGGAACCGGCGGCTCGGGATTGCGGGCGGTGATCGAACTCGCCGAACGTGGTGTCGATGTTGTTGCCGTGGGCAAGCGTCCGAAAGCCGATACGCACACGTCGCTGGCGGCCGGTGGCATCAACGCCGCCTTGGCCACGGTGGACCCGGACGACAGCTGGCAGCAGCACGCGGCCGATACGTTGAAGGAGAGCTACCTGCTCGCCAATCCGCACACGGTCGAGATCGTGACGCGGGGTGCGGCGCGCGGGATCGAGGACCTCGAGCGGTACGGGATGCCGTTCGCCCGGGAGGAGGACGGGCGGATCTCGCAGCGGTTCTTCGGCGCGCACACCTATCGTCGTACGGCGTTCGCGGGTGACTACACCGGGCTGGAGATCCAGCGCACGCTGATCAACCGGGCCGCGCAGCTGGATGTGCCGGTGCTCGACACGGTCTACATCACGAAGCTGCTGGTCCGGGACAACGTGATCTTCGGCGCGTACGGCTTCGACCTGAACGACGGCACCCGGTACGTCATCCACGCGGACGCCGTCATCCTCGCGGCCGGCGGGCACAACCGGATCTGGCGGCGGACCTCCTCGCGGCGCGACGAGAACACCGGCGACTCGTTCCGTCTCGCGGTCGAGGCCGGCGGGCGTATTCGCGATCCCGAGCTCGTGCAATTCCACCCGTCCGGCCTGATCGAGCCCGAGAACGCGGCCGGCACCCTCGTCTCCGAGGCGGCTCGTGGTGAGGGTGGCGTGCTCCGCAACGCGCTGGGCGAACGGTTCATGGAGCGGTACGACCCGGAGCGGATGGAGCTCTCGACCCGGGATCGCGTGGCGCTCGCGGCGTACCTGGAGATCAAGGAAGGGCGCGGTACGCCGAACGGCGGCGTCTGGCTCGACGTGTCACACCTGCCGCGCGAGACGATCATGCAGCGGCTGCCGCGGGTCTACCAGACGTTGCTCGAGCTGCAGATGCTCGACATCACCACCACGCCGATCGAGATCGCGCCGACCGCGCACTACTCGATGGGCGGAGTGTGGGTGCGGCCGGAGGACCACAGCACGGATGTCGAAGGGCTGTACGCGATCGGTGAGGCGTCCAGCGGGTTGCACGGCGCGAACCGGCTCGGCGGGAACTCGCTGATCGAACTGCTGGTCTTCGGGCGGATCGTGGGCGAGGCCGCGGCGGCGTACTCCGCCGGTCTGGAGTCTCAGCGGCGATCCGCCTCGGCTTTGGATGAGGCGCGGGCCGAGGTCGACGTATTGCTCGCGTCGGACGGTCCGGAGAACGTGCGGTCCTTGCAACGGGTCTTGCGGAACACGATGACCGAGCACGCAGGCGTGGTGCGCGACGAGGCTGGTCTGCTCGCGGGATTGGCCGAGTTGGATGCGCTCGGCGAGCGGATGACCAAGGTGGGGGTGCATCCGGACATCGCCGGCTTCCAGGACCTCGCGCACGCCTTCGACCTCAAGTCGGCGGCGCTCGCGGCCCGGGCGACGATCGAGGCCGCCATCGAACGGCGCGAGACGCGCGGCTGCCACAACCGGTCGGACTTCCCCACGTTGGATCCGTCGTTGCAGGTGAACCTCGTCTGGTCTGGTCCGGGCGTGCTGACGCGGGAAGAGCTCCCGCCGATCCCGGCTGAGATCTCCGCGTTGATGAGGGACGTGGATACCGCCGGAAAGCTGGTGGAATAGCCTACGGCGGTGAACTCGATCCTGGTCGCCGGTACGACGTCCGACGCGGGTAAGACGACCGTGGTGACCGGGCTGTGCCGCTGGCTGGCGCGCCAGGGGGTGCGCGTCGCGCCGTACAAGGCGCAGAACATGTCGAACAACTCGATGGTCTGCGCGGACGGCGCCGAGATCGGCCGGGCCCAGTGGATCCAGGCCGTCGCCGCCGGCGCGGAGCCCGAGGCCGCGATGAACCCGGTGCTGCTCAAACCCGGCAGCGACCGGCGGAGCCACGTCGTACTGATGGGGGAGCCGTGGGGGGAGTTGTCCTCGCGCGGTTTCCTCACCGAGCGGGCCGCGTTGGCGAAGGCGGCGTTTGCGGCGTACGACGATTTGGCCTCGCGGTATGACGTGGTGGTGTGCGAGGGCGCGGGGAGTCCGACCGAGATCAACCTGCGGGAGTCGGATTACGTGAACATGGGGCTGGCGCGGCATATCTCGGCGCCGGTGATCGTGGTGGGGGATATCGATCGGGGTGGGGTTTTCGCTTCGCTATTCGGCACGGTTGCGTTGCTCTCGGCCGAGGACCAGGCGTTGGTCAGCGGGTATGTGATCAACAAGTTCCGCGGGGATCAGACGTTGTTGCAGCCGGCGATCGACATGCTTGGTAATGCCACCGGGCGACCGACGTACGGCGTACTCCCGTGGTTGCCCGATCTGTACCTCGACTCCGAGGACGCGCTCGACGTTCCCGGGCGTCGCGCGACGGCTGGTGGGGCGTTGACGATCGCGGTGGTGCGGTTTCCGCGGATCAGCAACTTCACGGATTTGGATGCGCTTGCGGTCGAACCGTCGACGAGCGTGTTCTTTACAGCCGATCCGGCGGATGTGCGGGATGCCGATCTCGTGGTGCTGCCCGGTTCGCGCGCGACTGCTGCCGACTTGGCCTGGTTGCGGTCGACCGGGCTCGCGGAGGCGGTCGTCGCGCGGGGTGCCGCCGGTCGGCCGGTGCTCGGGATCTGCGGCGGCTACCAGATCCTCGGTGGGCTCATTGACGACCCGTACGGCGTTGAGGGTGGCGGCCGTTCTAACGGGCTCGAGTTGTTGCCGGTAGCAACGGTTTTTGAACGCGAGAAGACCCTGGCCCGGCCGGCGCCCACGGCGTACGAGATCCACCACGGCGTCGTCTCGGTCGTCGCCGATGCCGAGCCCTTCCCCGGCGGCTGCCGCTCTGGCGCAACCTGGGGCACCATCTGGCACGGCCTCCTCGACGACGACGCGGCCCGCCACGCCTTCCTAACCGAGGTGGCCGCCCTAACCGGCAAACCCGCCCCCGACGGCCGCACGTCCTTCGCCACCCTCCGCGAACAACGCCTAGACCGCCTAGCCGACGCCATCGAAGACCACCTAGACACCAAGTCCCTACTAGCCCTCATCGAACAAGGCGCCCCACCAAACCTCCCCTTCATCCCACCCGGCGCCCCCACCGCCTAACCCCAACGCGCATCGCCCAACACCGGCGCCCCATCGGCCTAACCCCGGCGCCCGCCCGCCGCTTGGCCCGGTGCCGCGCCCTCCCTCCCGACACGCCCGGGCCGCCGGTGAAACCCCGCTCATCGGGCCCTTGTGACGCGGCGTGTCGCGGTTCATCGGTCCCTTGTGACCATCCCTCGACGTGTCGTCGGAGGCTTGCGACCCAACGGCGCGGGCCAACCCTCTTTGCATTCATTCGTCGGAATCCGCCCTCTCAGCCACCGCGGTCCAGCACAGCTGAGCGGACGGGCGAGGGCGGATTCCGACGAATGAATGCAAAGGTGCGTAGCTGGCTGGCCTTTGCTGCCAAAGCTTCCGTGCGTGGTCAGAACGGACCGATGAACCGCGACACGCCGCGTCACTAGGGCCCGATGATGAGAGTGGCGACACGCCGGGAGGAGGCGAGGGCGAAGGGGAGGTGGGGCGCCGGGGGTGAGGGGGTTGGGCGACCGTCACGTGTCCGAAGGCGGGGTGGCGGGTTGACTACTGTGACAGTTGTACTGTCACAATGCGGGTATGGGTGCGTTGAGTGGGGTTCGGGTGGTGGAGTTGGCTGGGATTGGGCCGGCGCCGTTTGCCTGCATGATGTTGGCCGAGATGGGGGCCGACGTGGTCCGGATCGAGCGGCCCGGGGGTGGGTTGATGCTTGGGCCGCCGGAGTTGGAGTTGCTCAACCGGGGGCGGCGGAGTGTCGCGATGGACCTCAAGAAGCCCGAGGCGATCATCGCGGTTCGCGAGTTGGTGGCGCGGGCTGACGTGCTGATCGAAGGGTTTCGGCCGGGGGTTGCCGAGCGGTTGGGCTTGGGGCCGGAGGAGTGTCGGGCGATCAATCCGCGCCTGGTGTACGGGCGGATGACTGGGTGGGGGCAGGAGGGACCGCTGGCGCAGTCGGCTGGGCATGACATCGACTATTTGGCGATCTCTGGCGCGCTGGGTGCGATTGGGCGTGCGGGTGGTCCGCCGCAGGTGCCGGTCAACTTCCTGGGGGACTTTGGTGGTGGTTCGCTCTACCTCGTCGTGGGTGTGCTCGCGGCGTTGGTCGAGGCTCGCGCGAGTGGTCAGGGGCAGACGGTCGACGCGGCGATCGTGGATGGTGCCGCACACCTGACGACCCAGCTGCTCGGTGGGCTCGCGGCCGGGAGTTGGCGTCAGGAGCGTGGGGCGAATCTGCTCGACACGGGTGCGCCGTTCTATGACGTGTACGAGACGGCCGACGGGTTGCATATGGCGGTCGGCGCGCTCGAGCCTGCGTTCTACGACGAGTTGATCCGGCTGCTGGGGGTCGCCGCGCCCGATCGGTACGACGTGAACAACTGGCCGGAATTGCGCAAGGTGTTCGCGGAGGCCTTCGCGACCAAGACCCGAGCCGAATGGGCCGAGATCTTCGATGGTACGGACGCCTGTGTATCGCCGGTGCTGCCGTTGGCCAACGAACATCCGCATGTGGTTGCCCGTGGCACCTTTGTCGAGCACGAGGGCGTACGACAGCCGGCGCCCGCGCCGCGGTTCAGCCGTACGCCGAGCGCCATCGGTCAACCGCCCGCGCGCCCGGGGCAGCACACCCGCGAGGCGCTGACGGATTGGGGCGTCACGGCCGTGGACGAACTACTCGCCACCGGCGCCGCCGTACAGGCCTGACCACCCGACCGCCGTACAACCTGACCACCCGACCGCCGTACAACCTGACCACTCGATGACTCAGACCACCGTCACACCCGCACAAGCCGAGACCCGCGCAGCACGAAACCCGCACAGGCCGAGACCCGCACAGGCCGAGACCCGCACAGGCCGAGACCCGCACAAGCCGTGACCCGCAGCACGAGACCCGTAGCACGAGAGTCGCTGCATCAAACCGCCGTACGACTGAGGAGTTCGCGTGGAACGTCAGATCTTCAATGCCGACCATGACGCGTTCCGGGAGAGTGTCCGGGCCTTTTGCGACAAGGAGATCGTGCCGCATCACGCCGGTTGGGAAGAGGCCGGGATCGTGCCGCGCGAGTTGTGGGCGGCGGCGGGGGAGCAGGGCTTGCTCGGGTTCATGATGCCCGAGCAGTACGGCGGAGGTGGCGTGCGGGATTTCCGTTTCAACGCGGTGTTGATCGAGGAGATCACCCGGGCGAAAGCGAGTGGTCCGGGCTTCACGATTCACACCGATATCAACTCGGCCTACCTGCTCGACTACGCGAACGACGAGCAGAAGGCGCGCTGGCTGCCCGGCTTCTGCTCGGGTGAGACCATCACCGCGATCGCGATGACCGAGCCGGGCGCCGGGAGCGACCTGCAGGGCATCCAGACGACGGCCGTGCGCGACGGCGACTCGTACGTCATCAACGGCCAGAAGACCTTTATCTCCAACGGCATCCTGGCCGACCTTGTGATCGTCGTCGCGAAGACAGACCCGGCCGCGGGCTACCAGGGCATCTCCCTGATCGTGGTCGAGCGCGGGATGCCCGGCTTCGAGCGCGGACGCAACCTGGACAAGATCGGCCTCAAGGCGCAGGACACCGCCGAGCTGTTCTTCGACAACGTCCGCGTACCGGCCGCGAACCTGCTCGGCGAAGAGGGCAAGGGCTTCATCTACCTGATGGAGAAGCTGCCGCAGGAGCGTCTGACCATCGCCGTCGTTGCGGCCGCGGCCTGCGAGAACGTGGTGGCGTCGACCGTGGAGTACGTGAAGGGACGTACGGCGTTCGGCCGGCCGATTGGGTCCTTCCAGAACAGCCGGTTCGTCCTGGCCGAACTGGCGACCGAGACCCAGATCGCGCGGGTCTTCGTTGATCGCTGCATCACCGAGCTCAACGCTGGCACCTTGACCGTCTCCGAGGCCGCGATGGCGAAGTGGTGGACGACCGAGCTGCAGAAGAAGGTCGTCGACAAGTGCCTGCAGTTGTACGGCGGCTACGGGTTCATGACGGAGTACCCGATCGCGAAGGCCTACCTCGACACGCGTGTGCAGACCATCTACGGCGGCACCACCGAGGTGATGAAGGAAATCATCGGGCGCACGATGGGTCTGTGACCAGGTCCGGCAGAAATTGTCGGGGCGATCTGATTGACTCATGCTCGACCGAAGGAGGTCGTGATGGGGATCGTTTCGCCGGGTTTCACCGGCCGTCGCCGCAGTGGTCCAGAGCTGCCGCCGGGGCAGTATCTGACCGAGGACTTTCCGGTGTTGTCGGCCGGTCCGACACCGCAGATCCGGCCGGAGCACTGGGAGTTCACGGTCACGACCGAGACCGGTGAGGTGCATCGGTGGGACTGGCAGGCGTTCACCGGCTTGCCGCAGGAGCAGACCGTGCAGGACCTGCACTGCGTGACGCGCTGGTCCAAACTCGGCACCTCGTGGCAGGGCGTCTCGCTCGATGTCCTGCTGGAGGACGTCGAGAGCGCGGCGGACTACGCGTTGGTGCAGTGTTACGGCGGCTACACGACCAACCTGCCGGTCGAGGATCTGCTCGATGGTCAGGCGTGGATCGCGCACAAGTTCGACGGTGAGGATCTCGCGCCGGAGCATGGTGGACCGGCGCGGCTGCTGGTTCCTCATCTATACCTGTGGAAGAGCGCCAAGTGGGTGCGGGGGATCGTCCTGTCCGATACCGACGAGCCTGGTTTCTGGGAGACCGTCGGCTACCACGAATACGGGGACCCATGGCGGGAACAGCGCTACGCGGGCGACTGACCTGGCGCGTCGCCACGGTCAGCGCGGTTCGGGAGGAGACGCAGACGGCCCGCACGCTGGTGCTGGACGTGCCGGACTGGCCAGGTCATCTCGCTGGGCAACACGTCGACGTGCGGCTCACCGCGCCGGACGGCTATCGCGCAATGCGGTCCTACTCGATCGCCTCAGCCTGGCCGTCCTCGCCAGCGGGTGGTGCGAAGGTCGACTTGACGGTGGAGCAGGTGCCGGATGGCGAGGTCTCGCCGTACCTCGGGCAGGTCATCGGAGTGGGCGATCCGCTGGAGATCCGCGGGCCGGTCGGCGGCTGGTTCGTCTGGCGGCCGGAGCAGCCTGGCCCGATCCAGCTGATCGGCGGCGGCTCGGGCATGGTGCCGCTGATGGCGATCCTGCGCGCTGCCGAATTGGCTGGGCGCCAGCCGGACGTGCGCTTGCTGTACTCGGTGCGGCGACCCGAGTCCGTCCTCTACGCCGGGGAGCTGGCGAGGAGTAAGTCGGAGATCGCCTTCGCCTACACCCGCGAAGGCCCGGCCGGTGAACGAATAGGCCGGATCGACGCTGAGGTGCTGGCGCGGTCGGCCTGGTCGCCGGACGTTGGCGCAACGGTGTACGTGTGCGGTCCGACGCCGTTCGTGGAGACGGTCGCGGATCTGCTGGTCGCGGCAGGGCATGACCCGGCACAAGTCAGGACCGAGCGGTTCGGCCCGAGTGGAGGAGGCAGATGAGCACTTATCTGGACGGGAATGCCGCGGCCGGTGCGCTGCGCGAGGTGTTCGCCGTCGACATCACCAGCGCGTCCGCCCGTTGCGGTGGTTGCGGGCAGACCGGCGTTTTCGCGGAGGTCCGGTTGTACGTCGATGCGCCCGGTCTCGTCGCGCGTTGCCCGGGTTGCGACGCCGTACTGATGAGGGTGGTGAAGACCGACACTGACACCTACTTGGACCTACAAGGCCTCAGCTATCTCAAACTCCCGAACGGCTGAGTTCTTTTTCTGCCGCGAGTGGTCGCATCTGGTCCATCACGCCGACCTCTACCGGCTCGTCGCGGGACCAGATGCGACCACTCGCGGCAGAAATGAGGAAGAAAGAAGGCGGCTGACGCTTAGCGTTTGGGGCGGTTGGTGGTGCGGCGGATGGTGTCGCGTTGGGTTTCGCCGACGGCGCGTTCGTAGGCGAGGACGAGGCCTTGGATCGTGACGGGCTTGAACCGTTCGATGAGCTGCTGCAGGTGCTCCGGGGTGCTGCCGCCGTCGCGGAAGTGCGGCCAGACGGTGGTGCGGAAGACCTCGGTCAGTTCTTCCGCGATGGCGCGGCCGTGTTCGGAGAAGATGCGTCCGGCTGCGAGGGCGGCCTCGACGGGGAGTTCCAGGTCGAGGAGTTCGACGCCGAGGCTGAGGTGGGCTGTCGCGACCTGGAAGACGTCGTCGTCGGGCGTCGGTTCGACCACGCCCAGGGCCACGAGCATCTCGATGTCGTCGTCGGACAGGTCTCGCCCGGTACGCCGTACGAGCGCCTTGCGGTCCAAAGTCTCGGGGAGATCCCGCATCCACGGCGTGAGGAGTGTGCGGTGTAGGGCGATGTCTTGCGGAGTCGCGTCGGCCGGGATGCGCTCGAGGTATCCCTCGATGGCCGACAGGGTGAATCCGTGCGCCTGGAGCTCGCGGACCAGGTCGAGCCGCGCGATGTGCTCGGGCCCGTAGTAGCCGACACGCCCACGTCGTACCGGCGGTGGAATGAGCCCGCGGCCCGCGTAGAACCGTAAAGTCCGGACCGTCATCCCGACCCGCGCGGACAACTCGTCGACGGTCAGTGTCGCCGTACCGGCGTCCGCCGAAGCGGAGACGCCCGCACCACCGACGCCGGAGCCAACGCTGGACCCGACACCCGAGGCGTCCGAGGCGCGCGAGGCGTCCGAGGCGGTGTCGGAGGTGGCGACCCGGTCCAGTGGCCGTTCGATTGACATGGCGCAGATCATAGTGGGACCCACTTGACCACCGTGACAGTGGAACTGTCACAATCAGATCATCCGTTACCGGTCGACCGACGGGATCACCATGACCGCACCATCCGATGCCTTTCTCTATGACGCGATCCGGACACCTCGAGGCAGGGGCAAGGCCGCCGGCGCGTTGCACGAGGTCAAGCCGATCCAGCTGATCACCGGCCTGCTCACCGAACTGCGCGAGCGCCATCCCGAGCTCGACCCGGCCGTCATCGATGACGTCGTGCTCGGTGTCGTCACGCCGATCGGCGATCAGGGCATGGACATCGCCCGGACGGCGGTGCTGGCGGCGGGTTATCCCGAGACGACCGGCGGCGTACAGCTCAACCGCTTCTGCGCGTCCGGCCTCGAAGCCGTGAACCAGGCGGCGCAGCGGATCCGGTCCGGCTGGGAGGACCTCATCCTCGCGGGTGGTGTCGAGTCGATGTCGCGGGTGCCGATGGGGTCGGACGGCGGCGCCTGGGCGATGGACCCGGAGACCGCGATCAACACCAGCTTCATCCCGCAGGGCATCAGCGCCGACCTGATCGCGACGATCGACGGCTACTCGCGGACCGACGTCGACACGTACGCCGCGGAGTCGCACGCGCGGGCCGCGAAGGCGTGGGCCAACGGATACTTCACCCGCTCGGTGGTGCCGGTCGTCGACCGTAACGGCCTGCCGATCCTGGACAACGACCAGCTGGTCCGTCCCGGCACGACCGTCGAGACCCTGGCCGGCCTGCCGGCGTCGTTCGCGGCGATCGGTGAGCATGGCGGGTTCGACTCGGTGGCGCTGGAGAAGTACGTCACGGTCGAGCGGATCAACCACGTGCACCACGCCGGCAACTCGTCGGGCATCGTCGACGGCGCTGCGCTGGTTGCCATCGGCAACGAGAAGGCCGGTGAGGCGATCGGGCAGGCGCCGCGCGGCCGGGTGGTCGCCGCCGCCGTCAGTGGTGCCGAGCCGACGATCATGCTGACCGGTCCGGCGCCGGCCGCCCGCAAGGCGCTGGCGAAGGCCGGTCTCGAGGTCGGCGATATCGACCTGTTCGAGATGAACGAGGCGTTCGCCGCCGCCGTGCTGCACTTCATGAAGGACCTCGGCGTGCCGCACGAGAAGGTCAACGTGAACGGCGGCGCGATCGCGCTCGGTCACCCGCTCGGTGCGACCGGCGCCATGCTGATCGGAACCCTGCTGGACGAGCTGGAGCGGCGCGAACTCCGCTACGGCCTGGCCACCCTGTGCGTCGGCGGCGGTATGGGCGTCGCAACGATTATCGAGAGGCTCGCTTGACGTCCTCCCTCGCCCGGAGGCGGGGGATTCCATCGCACTACGTGGAGGTAGCGAGATGAGGTTCACGCTTCAACGGCACAGACCTCGTGCCTCGGCGTGCGGTCACGGCTCGTCCGGCCGCGATGTTCCGTGCTGCATTCACATCAGCATGCGCGGTGTGACCGCAGACCCGGCATCGGAACACCGCTTGGCTCTCGCGGTTCTCCGACGCGCAATGCCCGCACTCCGCACACGTCTGACTCGTATACGCCGCGTTGACCCGCTCGACCCGGCCCGGCGCCTTGTGTTCAAGACGCTGGACGAGCAGTCCCCATCCCTGGGCGAGGATGCCGCGGTTCAGCCCGGCCTTCTGCCGCACGTTCCGGCCCGGCTGCTCGACGGTGCCGCGCGCCGAGCGGGTCATGTTGCGGATCTTGAGGGCCTCGACCCGGATCACGTCGAACCGGCGGGCCAGGTCAGTGCTGAGCTTCTCGACCCAATCCTTGCGCCGATCCCTCTCCCGCGCCTTGAGCCGGGCGATCGCCACCTTCAACCTGCCACGCCGCTTCGACCCGCGCTGACAACGGGCCAGCCTCCGTTGCAGCCGCTTCAACCGCGCCTGCTCGGTAGCACGCAGCCCGGGACACGCGAGCAGCACACCGGTGGACAGCGCGGCCGACGCGGCAACACCCCGGTCCACCCCGACCACCTCACCGGTCCCGGGTGCCGGGATCGGGTCGGGGATGGCCGCGAAGGCGATGTGCCACCGGCCGATCCGGTCAAGGGTGATCCGGTACGACTTCGCATCCGGTATCTGCCGCGACCAGCGGAACCTGATCCAGCCGACCTTCGGGACCTGGACCCGGCCCCATTTCCGGTTGAGCCGCTCGACACGTTGTGCCTGTGGCCCGACAATCCGGAACCCCTCATGCTTGCCGGCGCTGCGCCAAGTCGGCCTGGAATGGGTACCGCCCCAGAAGTTCCGCCACGCCTGATCCAGGTCGCGCAGCGCCTGCTGCTGCACCATCTGCGACCCGGCAGCCAGCCACGGCTCCGCCGCGCGGACTTCGGTCAGCTGCGCCGCCTGGACCACATATCCGGGGGTGGGTGGCCGTCCTGGTCGCCACATCAGCCGTTGTTCGAGTCCCAGGTTCCATACGTATCGGGCGTGGCCGCAGTGCCCCAGCAGCGCAGTCTCCTGCGCGGGGGTCGGGACAAGCCGGTACCTGGACACACCACCAATGGTGGCGACCGCCACCGACACTTTTCCGAAAGGAGGGACCGGCGTTTCCACCCCGCCCTGAAGGACGGGGTTCCCACGCCGGATTACCGATGATCTCCTGGAGCAATGCCGACGGCGTCGTCACGCTGACGATGGACGACCCTGAAGCCGGCGCGAACACGATGAACGACCGGTACATCGCCGCCATGGCCGAGACCGTCGAGCGGTTGCAGACCGAGAAGGACGCGATCACCGGTGTGGTCATCACCAGCGCGAAGGACACGTTCTTCGCCGGTGGCAACCTGGAGATGCTGCGTCAGATCAAGCCGGAGAACGCGGCTGAGGTCTTCGAGACGCTGGAAGAGGTCAAGCGCCAGCTCCGCGTCATCGAGACCCTCGGTGTCCCGGTAGTTGCCGCGATCAACGGTGCTGCCCTCGGCGGCGGTCTGGAAATCGCGCTCGCCTGTCACCACCGGATCGTGGCAGACGACGACCGCATCGAGATCGGCGTACCCGAGGTGACGCTCGGACTGCTGCCCGGTGGCGGCGGCGTGACGCGTACGGTCCGGATGCTCGGGCTGCAGGACGCGCTGATGAAGGTGCTGCTGCAAGGCCAGCGGATGAAGCCGAAGCACGCGCAATCGGTCGGCATCGTGGACGAGGTCGTGCCGCGGGACCAGCTGCTCGACGCGGCGTACCGCTGGGTGAAGGAGTTCCAGGGCGAGGCCAAGCAGCCGTGGGATCGCGACGGCTACAAGATCCCGGGCGGTACGCCGTCCTCGCCGAAGCTCGCCGCGTTCCTGCCGGCGTTCCCGGCGAACCTGCGCAAGCAGCTCAAGGGCGCGCCCTATCCCGCGCCGAAGGCGATCATGAGCGCGGCGGTCGAAGGCACGCAGGTCGACTTCGCGACGGCCAGCCGGATCGAGTCGCGGTACTTCGTCGAGCTCGCCTCGGGCCAGATCGCCAAGAACATGATCAACGCCTTCTTCTTCGAATTGCAGGCGATCAACGCCGGCGCGTCCCGTCCGGCGAACGTGCCGAAGTACCGCGCGCGCAAGGTCGGCGTACTCGGTGCGGGCATGATGGGCGCCGGTATCGCGTACGTCTGCGCGAAGGTCGGGATCGAGGTCGTCCTGAAGGACGTCTCGCTCGAGGCCGCCGAGAAGGGTAAGGCGTACTCCGAGAAGATCCTCGCCAAGCAGGTCAAGAAGGGCCGCGCGACTCCGGAGAAGGCCGAGGCGCTGCTCAGCCTGATCACGCCGACGGCCGAGCCGAACGACTTGGCCGGGTGCGATCTGGTCATCGAGGCGGTGTTCGAGAGCGAGGAGCTGAAGCAGAAGGTCTTCGCCGAGATCGCCGGCGTGATCGAGCCCGACGCGCTGCTCTGCTCGAACACCTCGACGCTGCCGATCACTTCGCTTGCGGACGGCATCGATCGCCCGGACGACTTCATCGGCATGCACTTCTTCTCGCCGGTCGACAAGATGCCGCTGGTCGAGCTGATCGTGGGGGAGAAGACCTCCGATGTGACGCTCGCGAAGGCGTACGACGTGGTGCGGCAGATCCGCAAGACGCCGATCGTGGTGAACGACAGCCGCGGCTTCTTCACCTCCCGCGTCTTCGGCACGCTGGTGATGGAAGGTGCCGCGATGATTGCCGAGGGCATCAACCCGGTCACGATCGAACGGGCCGCGACCCAGTTCGGTTTCCCGGCGCCGCCGCTCGCGATGCTCGACGAGGTTACGTTGACGCTGCCGCAGAAGATCCGCGACGCGGCCCGCGCGGCCGGTGGTGGTGCGGGGGCGTTCGACGACCACGCCGGGATGGACGTGACCGACCGGATGGTGAACGAGTTCGGCCGCAAGGGCAAGGCGGCCGGCGCCGGGTTCTACGACTATCCCGAAGACGGGCCGAAGGTGCTCTGGCCGGGTCTGTGGGAGAACTTCGTGAAGGACGACGTCGACGTACCGTTCGGGGATCTCGGTGAGCGGATGGCGTTCGCGATGTCGCTCGAGACGGTGAAGTGTGTGGAGGAAGGCGTGCTGCGCTCGACGGCCGACGCCAACATCGGCTCGATCTTCGGTATCGGCTTCCCGCCCTTGCACGGAGGCGCCCTCCAGTACATCAACGCCTACGAAGGCGGCCTCCCCGGCTTCCTCACCCGCACCCGCGAACTCGCCACGACGTACGGCAACCGCTTCGAGCCCCCCGCGCTCCTAGTCAAAATGGCCGAAGCCGGCGAAACCTTCGCCTAACCCACTTCCGGCCGTGTATTCCGTTCATCGGGCCCTTGTGACACGGCGTGTCGCCCATCATCGGGCCCTTGTGACCAAGCGCAGGAGGTACTGACAGTGCCTCCTTGCGCCGGTCTCGCCGTCGTACGGTGGGTGCAGTGGACGATCGAGCCGAGATTCGCGAGTTCCTCAGCTCACGGCGGGCGCGGATCACGCCGGAGCAGGCGGGCCTGCCCATGTACGGCGGCGGGAATCGCCGGGTGAAGGGCCTGCGCCGCGAGGAGGTCGCGCTGCTGGCCGGGGTCAGCATCGACTACTACGTCCGGATCGAGCGTGGGAGTCTGGCCGGGGTCTCGCACAGCGTGATTGAGGGCATCAGCCGCGCGCTTCAGCTCGACGAGGCCGAGCAGGACCACTTGTTCGACCTGGCCCGCAAGGCCGAGGCGGTCCCGCCCTCACAGCGTCGACGCCGTACGACGGCCAAGGGGGTGCGGCCCGCGATCCAGCACGTCCTCGACGCGATCACCGACGCGCCGGCGTGGGTGCGCAACGACCGCCACGACCTGCTCGCCGCAAACCAACTGGCGCGAGCGCTTTACGCGCCGATGCTGGCCGATCCGCACCGGCCGGCGAACGCCGCGCGCTTCGTCTACCTCAATCCCGCATCGCAGGAGTTCTTCGTCGACTGGGAGCGCGCGGCTGACGACGTCGCCGCCATCCTGCGCTCGGAAGCCGGCCGCAGCCCGCACGACAAGGCACTGACCGAGCTGATCGGGGAGTTGTCCACCCGCAGCGAGGTGTTCCGCACCCGCTGGGCGGCGCACAACGTGCGTTTCCACCGGACCGGCTTCAAGAAACTCCATCACCCGGTCGTCGGCGACCTCGACCTCAACTTCGAGGCGATGGAGTTCCCCTCCGACCCAGGCCTCACCCTGCTCGTCTACACCGCCCCACCCGGCACTCCCACAGCCGACGCCCTCAAGCTCCTGGCCAGCTGGGCCGCAACCCAAGACACCCAAGACGTCCAGCTCGCCGATGACCGCTGACCAACCGGTCCTCAAACGATGCACGCTGATTCGTAATCTGGGGATCCTGGCCGGATGTTGGACTTCGTTGTAACGTGTGCGCCACCACAGAGCTACTTAACCTGGTGAAGTAACTCTCTGGGACCGTTCCGCGCCGCCGGTTCCGCGGCGCCGTTACCGGAGGTGAGTGCCGTGCCCGTACCCAAGCCAACAGCAGGGATGACCCGGCGAGACCTGCTTCGCGCCGGCGCAATCACCGCGTTCGCCGCGTTCGCGGCCGCGTGTGGCAGCAACAGTGGTCGCCCGGCCGCGGGTGGTGGAGGCGACAAGGCCGCGCTGTCGCAGTGGTACCACCAGTACGGCGAGGCGGGTACGCAGCAGGCGGCCCTTCGCTATGCCAAGGAGTACGCCGACGCGGGCGTCTCGGTCGCGTGGACGCCGGGCGACTACGGCTCCAAGCTCGCGTCGGGCCTGCTCTCGAACCAGGGGCCGGACGTCTTCGAGAGCCAGCTGAACTACGCGATGGTCAAGAGCGGCCAGGTCGTTCCACTCGACGACATCCTGGCCGAGACCAAGAGCGACTTCAACGATGGCGCCCTGCGGGCCAACACCGTGGACGGCAAGGTCTACGGCATCAAGATGATCGACGACCCGCAGATGATCTACTACCGCAAGAGCCTGTTCGACAAGGCGGGCGTCAAGCCGCCGACCACCGTCGACGAGCTGGTCGCGGCGGCGAAGGCGCTCACCACCGACAAGGTGAAGGGCCTGTTCATCGGCAACGACGGCGGCCTGGTGCTCGGCATCCCGAGCGTCAACTCGTCGGGCGGCAGCCTGCTGACCGAGGACAACAAGCCGGGCTTCACCGGGGAGCGGGCGGCTCAGGCCTTCTCCAAGGTGCGGCAGATGTACGCCGACAAGAGCCTGCTGCTGGGTGCGCCCGCTGACTGGGCCGACCCGAGTGCCTTCACCCAGGGGCTGACCGCGATGCAGTGGTGCGGCCTATGGGCGATGCCGGGTATCCAGAAGGCCCTTGGTGACGACTTCGGCGTCTTCCCGTACCCGGCGCTCGACGCACAGGGGCGAGCTGTGGTCACGTCCGGCGGTTGGAGCACGTTCGTCTCGGCGAAGAGCAAGGACGTCGAGGCCGCGAAGGCGTTCGTGAAGTGGCTGTGGATCGACAAGACCGAGCTGCAGGAGGACTGGTGCCTGAGCTACGGCTTCCACATTCCGCCGCGCAAGAGCCTGGCCGCGAAGGCCGCGAAGTTGCAGACCGGCCCGGCCGCCGAGGCGGTCAAGCTGAACACGGATCACGGCGTCGTCGACAATCCGGCCTGGACCCCGAAGATGGCCTCGGCGTACAACGACATGCTGACCAACGTGATCAAGAAGGGCGCTGACCCGGCGGCCGAGATCACGAAGGCCGAGAAGACCGTGACGACCGAGCTGTCGAGGCTGTTCGGGTGAGCGTCCGGTCTGCCATCAGGCCGGCCTCAGTCGACGAAACCACCAACCCCACAGCGTCCAAAAGCAAAGGCATCAAGGGCAACACCTTCTGGTTCTGGGTGTTCGTCGGACCGTTCGTGGCCGGGCTGCTGGTGTTCTCGTATCTGCCGATCCTGTGGAGCCTGGTGCTGAGCTTCTTCGAGGCTCAGAACACGGTCACGCCGACGAAGTTCGTCGGTTTGCAGAACTACGTCGACATGCTGACCGATCCGAACTTCCTGTCCAGCCTGGGTACGTTCTCGATCTTCGCGGTGTTCATCGTGCCGCTGACGTTCGTGTTGTCGCTCGCGCTGGCGCTGCTGGTCAATCAGGTGAAGGTCGCGCGGGTGTTCTTCCGCTCGGTCTTCTTCCTGCCAACGGCCTGCTCGTACGTCGTGGCCTCGCTGATCTGGAAGCTGTCGATCTTCAACGGCGTCCGCTTCGGCCTGGCCAACACGGTGCTGGGTTGGTTCGGCGTCGACCAGATCGCGTGGTTGTCGACGTCGGACCCGCCTTGGTTCTGGCTGCCCATCGTGACCGTGCGGCTCTGGTTGCAGCTCGGGTTCTACATGATCCTGTTCATCGCCGGCCTGCAACGGATCTCGCCGACGCTCTATGAGGCGGCGTACGTCGATGGGGCCAAGCCTGGTTGGCAGACCTTCCGGTTCATCACCTTGCCGCAATTGCGTGCGACGTCGATCGCCGTACTGCTGCTCAACCTGATCGCGGCGTACCAGGCGTTCGACGAGTTCTACAACCTCATCGGCAGCACTGCGAACTACGCACGGCCGCCGTTGGTCTATCTGTACACGGTCTCGCTCGGCTCGATCCAGGACCTCGGCCGCGGTAGCGCTGGTGCGTTGATCCTGGCGGTGATCATCATGTTGCTCACCCTGTTGCAGAACAAGATCTTCGGCTTCGGGAAGGCGAACGACTGATGGCTGCTCTCGAGAGGACCGCGGGCACGCCGCAGCCGATCGGCTACACCCGTACGCCGCTGGGCGTCGTTGGCGCGGTGTTGCGCTGGATCGCGTTGATCATCGCGACGATCCTGTTCATGCTGCCGTTCTACCTGGTATTGCGGAACGCGTTGTCGACCGACGCCGATATCACCGCGCCGGACTGGAAGTTCTTCCCGACGGATCTGCAGTGGGGCAACTTCGGCGAGTTGTTCAGCGACGAGAACGTGCCGATGGCGCGGGCGTTGTGGAACTCGGCCGTGGTCGGCGTTCTCGGCACCGGCGGACAGTTGCTGCTGGCATCGATGGCCGGCTACGGGCTCGCCCGAATTCCCTACCAGCACGCGGAGAAGATCTTCTACGCGATCGTCGGCACGTTGATGATCCCGGCGGCGGTGACGTTCATTCCGAGCTTCATCGTGGTGTCGTCGCTCGGTTGGGTGAGTTCGTTGCGGGGTCTGATCATCCCGACGCTGTTCAGCGGATTCGCCGCGTTCCTCTTCCGGCAGTACTTCCTGGGCTTTCCCCGGGAGCTGGAGGAGGCCGCGCGAGTGGATGGTGCGGGCTATCTCGGCACCTTCTGGAGGATCGTCGTGCCGAACTCGTTGCCGTTCTTCGCGGCCATCGCGGCGATCACTTTCATCGGCAACTGGAACTCGTTCATCTGGCCGCTGGTGATCGGCCAGGACTCGTCCTCGTGGACCGTCCAGGTCGCGATGTCCACCTTCATCACGGCCCAGACGATCAACATCCACCAGTTGTTCATGGCGGCAGCCGTCTCGATCCTGCCACTCGTCCTGATCTTCGCCTTCCTCCAGCGCTACTTGATCCAGGGCGTCACTCAATCCGGCATCAAGGACTGACGAGGCGAGTGCCGCCCCTGGTCGGAGCGGCGGCACTCGCGAGCACTTCCGCGAGCAGCTCGTACGTCCGCAGCCGGTCTGCCGGGTCATGCGTGAGTACGTTCGCCACCAGCTCGTCCGTCCCGTGCAGCTGCGCCAGGTCCAGCAAAACCGGTCGCACCTGCTCGGGCGTTCCCGAGATCAACGCATGACTGTTGTACGACGCACGCTCCAACTCGGTGCTGGTCCATCGGTGATTCCGCGCGGTCTCGATCGACGGCAGGGGCCGATCGTCACCGAGGTCCTTCCGGCTTCGCCACAACAGCAGACTGCGGGCCAGATCGTCGGCCCGGGTCTGCGTATCGGCCACGAGCACCCGCACGGCCAAGGCTGAGACGGGCGCGGGCGATTGCGCGTGGTACGCCTCCATCGCCTCGACACCCGGTGGCGGATTGAGGAAATGCGCGAACGCGAACGCCGTACCGAGTTCCGCCGCGAGCTCCCCGGACGTCGTACCGGCGCCGAGCAACCAGATCTGCGGGTCATCCCCGAGCCAGCGCTTGAGGTCGGCCACGTCCTGCGGGAAATGCTCCGGCGGTCCACCGGCCCGACCGAGGCCGAGGTCGACCCGGCCGGGATAGAGGTCGGCCAGGATGCTGAACACCTCGGCCACCTTCGTCGCGGGATAACGCGGCAACAGCACGCCACCCGAACCGACGCGCATCCGCCGGGTCGCGCCCAGGATGATCGGCACGAGGATCTCCGGCGCCGTACCGGCGAAACCGGGGGAGCCGTGGTGCTCGGCCACCCAGTAGCGCGTCACCCCGAGCGCATCCGCCGCCTTCGCGAGCTCGACCGAGGCGCGCAAGGCCTCGGCTGGCGTACTGCCCTCGCCGATCGGGGACTGGTCGAGGATCGAGAGCCGCGGCGTCACACGCGGCTGCCGTTCATCGTCGCCGGCACGATCCGGTAGTCCGCCTGGAACACCAGATTGTGGATATCCGCGGCCGCGATCGCCCGCATCGTCGGCAACTCCTCGGCGGCCTGCTCCGGCGTGAAGACGTTGAGCGGCCACTCGCCGACCGTCGCACCACTGAGATGCGGGTGGTGGAATCCGCGGCCGTAGTGCGCGCGGATCGCGATCGGGTTGATCCCGGCGTCGAGCTGCTCGGCCCACGACAGGGCCCAGATCGCCGCAACCCCTCCGTCCGGCGTCCGGCCCAGACCGCTGGCCGTGACGGTGCCCTGTCCGAGCAAGAGGTCCGCGTTCAGCTCGTCGAGCGCTTGCCGCGCGACCGGGTCGAGCAACTCGACGGTGTCGGCGAACAGCTTCTCCTTGTCCTCGCGGGTTACGGCCGCTTCGCCGTGCTTGCGATCGCGTAGATCGGCGAAGTGCCGCAGCAGGGCCTCGTTATGCGGGTTGGTCATTGTGTCTCCTTGGTCGAACTCAATTCTCTGAACGCCGATCCGACCCAGTCGCGCATCGGCCCGGGCGCGAGGATCGCGCCGTGCGGTACGCCCGGTAGCACTTCCAGCCGTACGGCGACTCCGTCGGTCAGCAGGCGCATCCCGTATTCCTCGACGTCGTCGCGAACAGGGTCGTATTCCCCGACGACCAGCAGCGCCGGCGCCGTACCACTCAAGTCGTCCGCCTCGAACGGACTGCTGTAACCAGAGCCGTTTTCGCTGCCCAGATAGGCCCGCCAGGAGGCCATCAGGCCGGCCCGGGTCGGGAAGACCTCCCAGTCGTACGACGCCGCGCGGCACTGCGGGTCCATCGGGGGATAGGCGAGGACCTGGGCCGCCAGTTGACGGCCGCGGTCCCGCCAGGTCAGCGCGGCGCAGGCGGCGATGGTGCCGCCGGCGCTGTCCCCGCCGACCGATACTTCTTCGTCACTGGCCTGCGCGGTCACCCATTCCAGCACCCTGAGCACATCCTCGAGAGCGGCGGGATGCGGATGCCGAGGGGCGAGCCGGTAGTCCACGCTGATCACGGTGCTGCCCGTGAGCCGGGCCAGGTCGGCACAGACTTCGTGCCACCCGGCCACGGACCCACGGGTCCAGCTGCCGCCATGTACCCAGACGAGCCAGCCACGCCAGTCATCGACCGGGCGGTAGATCCGTGCGGGTACATCTCTGACGACCAGCGAACCCCACGAAACCTCCACGCTCAGGCGCGCTTCGCCTGCCGCAGGAACACGGCGACGAGAGCGGCCGCGAGCACGCACAGCCCGGTGTTGACCCAGATCGCCGTGGTGACACCGCTCAGTACGGTCGATGCGTTCTCCCCGCCGAGCGAGTGCACCCGGGCGGTCGCGATCGCGCTCATGATCGGGATACCCATGGTGATACCGACCTGCTGGCTCATCGTGGCCAGACCGGTCGCGAGCCCCTGCTCCTCATCCGGCATGCCGGTGGTCGCGGTGACCATGAAGCCGACGATGGCGACCAGGTTGGCCACACCACCGACGAACGTGGCGACCAGGAGCAGCGCCATCCAGGCCGAGTCCTGACCGAGCAGCACCAGCGAAACGGTGGCGACGGCCTGCAGCAGGAAGCCCGCGACGATCGCGTTCTTCGAACCGATCCGGCCGATCACCTTGGGCGCGACCATACCGCCGATCACGGTGCCGGCGCCGAGTACGGCGAACGATAGGCCCGCACCGAGCGGGGTGAAGCCGAGCGTCTTCTGCAGGTAGAGCGTGAGCAGGAAGACCAGCGAGGTCTCGGTGATGAAGGCCAGCAGACCAGCGAAGTTGCCCCAGCCGATGTTGGCCTTGCGCAGGAACGCGACGGGCACCAGCGGCGCGGCGACCTTCTGCTCGACGACCCAGAAGATGGCGAGCAGTACGGCACCGACGGCGAGCGAGCCAAGGGCCAGCGGATCGGTCCAGGACTTCTCACCGGCGGTGGTCAGACCGAAGACGATGGCGAGCAGACCCGTGGTCACGGTGATGGCGCCGGGGATGTCGAGCTTGGGCCGCTCGGCCGGACGGCTCTCCTTGAGCACCATCGGCGCGAGCGACAGCACGGCCACGGCGACCGGCACGTTGATGAAGAAGGCCCAGCGCCAGCTCAGCAGGTCGGTGAGTACGCCGCCGAGGATCGCGCCAGTGGTGAAGCCGGCCGCCATCAGCGCGCCGTTGAGGCCGAGGGCCTTCTCCCGCAGCCGGCCCTCGGGGAACGAGGTGGTCAGCAGCGACAGCGCGGCTGGGGTGACGGCGGCGGTGGCCAGGCCCTGCGCGACGCGGGCCGACAGCAGCATCGCGGGTGAGGTCGCGATACCACCGACGAGCGAGGCGATACCGAGCAGCGCCATGCCGCCGAGGAAGAGGCGGCGACGGCCGAACAGGTCGGCGACGCGACCGAACAGCAGGGTGAATCCGGCGGCGCAGAGCGCGAACGAGGTCGCGATCCATTGCAGGTTCTCCAGGCTGAAGCCGACGTCGGCGCCGATCGTCGGCAGCGTCACGTTCAGGATCGAGAAGTCGACGGCGAGGGTGAAGCTCGCCGTGAGCAACAGGACGAGCGCCAGCCGCTGCCGGCCGGTCATTCTCGTTTCGGTGTTGAGATCGGGCGGATTGGTGTCGCTGCCGACTTCTTCAACGGTGGACATGCAGGTGTTCCTTCCAATGGGACTTGCTCCTGCCGTCGAGACTCCTGGAGTTGGCGCTCGGCAACCAGAACCCTGTGCAGCCCACTACTGGGGTGCCTAACACTCGTAGGGTCAGACAGCGCGCGAGTCGTTGCGGCACGATGGGGCCGCCGCACCTGATCTCGAGGGAGACCCGCGTGAATCTCGCCCTGCTCGCACTGGCCATCGGTGCGTTCGGTATCGGTACGACGGAGTTCGTCATCGTCGGCCTGCTACCGGAGATCGCGACCGACCTGAGTGTTTCCATCCCGACGGCCGGACTGCTGATCTCCGGTTACGCGCTGAGTGTGGTGATCGGTGCGCCGGTGATGACGCTGGCGGGATCACGCCTGCCGCGCAAGACGATGCTGGTCGGCCTGATGAGCGTGTTCATTCTCGGCAACGCGGTCTGCGCGATCGCCGGCAGCTACGCGCTGCTGATGACCGGCCGGGCCGTCACGGCGTTGTGCCATGGCGCGTTCTTCGGCATCGGCTCGGTGGTGGCGGCCAACCTGGTCGCGCCGAACAAACGCGCCAGCGCGATCGCGATGATGTTCACCGGTCTGACCATCGCGAATGTGCTGGGTGTGCCGATGGGAACCGCTCTCGGCCAGCAGTTCGGCTGGCGCTCGACCTTCTGGGCGGTCACGGCCATCGGCATTGTCGGCATGATCGGCCTGATCGTGCTGGTGCCACCGCAGCCACGGGAGGAGAGCAGTATCCGGGGCGAGCTGGCGGTATTCCGCAGACCACAGGTGTGGCTGGCATTACTTATGACCACGCTTGGTTTCGCCGGTGTATTCGCGTCGTTCACCTATATCGCTCCGATGATGACCGATGTGGCCGGATTCTCGTCGGGTTCGGTGACCTGGTTGTTGATCGTCTTCGGGGCCGGTCTGTGTCTGGGTAATGTGTTCGGCGGTAAGGCGGCCGATCGCAATCTGATGCCGAGCCTTTATGTCATCCTGGCGGCTCTTGCAAGCGTTTTATTGGTGTTCGTATGGACCGCGCACAGCAAGCCGCTTTCAGTGGTGACGATCCTGTTGTTCGGTATCGCCGGATTCGCCACCGTGCCGGCTTTGCAGATGCGTGTGATGGACAAGGCCGAGGGCGCACCCGCGCTGGCCTCGGCTGCCAATATCGCCGCGTTCAATCTGGGGAATGCGATCGGCGCGTGGCTCGGTGGTCTGGCCATCAGCGCACAGCTCGGCTACACGTCACCCAACTGGGTCGGCGCCAGCCTTGCGCTGGCAGGCCTTGCGGTAGCAGCGTTTTCGGGCGCACTGGATCGCCGGGCGCGCGGCGTGCAAGGCACCACCCTGTCCGCAGAACGGACCGAAACGGTCGCCGGCGTGTGATTTGACTTAGGCTGACGGCGGCCCCTGGGGTTGGGCCGATCGGCGCTGCCCTTTGGGGAGGGCGACGGCCATTTTGGTATGGGCCGAAATAGCCGAATGAACAAATGTTGAATTACTCCACCTGTCGATAGGCGTTTGCCTGTCGGCGGGCTTTTCTGCGTGCGTAAAACCATAACGCCGTACGGAAATCTGGAGTGAACGCTCTGGTAACAATTTCGGGAGGCTGGCGCGTATTTTAGAGCACAATTGATTGTCGGCGAATTTACAGTGATCTTCGTCACAGTGCATTCCTCAGAGTTAGCTTGACGAAACTGTGATGATCCAGAGATTCTGGTACTGAAGTAAGTGAGTGACTTACGGCCGCTGGGGGCGGGCGATTACTTTCGGATTCGCACTGGGGATATTTGCGGATTTGAAAATCACTCCGGAATCGCTGGGCGAGGTCTGTCCCGAAGCTGTCAGGGCGTTCCGGTTTTCTTTTCCTAATCGAGCCAATGAGGGGTTGAACCATGCCCGAAACAGGTGTGCAGCGCAGATCCGTTCTCTTCGGCACCGCCGCGGCAGCGGTCGGTGGCGTGGCCGCCGCGTCGAGCGGCGCGGCCTTTGCCGGACCGGCGACGGACACCACCGCCGCGGCGCAGGTCGCGGCGGCCGCCGGTGCCGACGCGGCGGCGGCGAGCGCCGTACCGGGTGGGCCGACGATCCGGCCGGATGACCCGCGGTATCGCGAGCTGTCGACCGGTAACAACCAGCGCTTCGTCTCCCAGCCGGACTACATCCGGTTGATCACGTCCACCGAGGATGCCGAGCGGGCCGTGCGGGATGCGGTTCGGGCCGGCAAGCGGGTCTCGGTCCGCGGTGGCGGTCACTGCTTCTCCGACTTCGTCTGCAATCCCGAGATCGAGGTCGTGCTCGACGTCTCGCAGATGACGCGGGTGTACTACGACCAGGTCCGCAAGGCCTTCGCGGTCGAGGCGGGTGCCCGGTTGATCAACGTGTACGAGTCGCTCTTCAAGGGTTGGAACGTCACGATTCCCGGCGGTATCTGCTACAGCGTCGGTGTCGGCGGGCACATCTCGGGCGGCGGCTATGGCCTGCTGTCGCGGGGGCACGGCTTGACCGTCGATCACCTGTACGCCGTCGAGGTCGTTGTCGTGGGCCACGGTGGCCAGGTCCGCACGGTGGTCGCGACGCGCGAGCCCAACGACCCGAACCGCGATCTCTGGTGGGGCCACACTGGTGCCGGCGGCGGCAACTTCGGTGTTGTCACCAAGTACTGGTTCCGCTCACCCGATGCCAAGGGCAACAATCCGTCCGACCAGCTGATGAACCCGCCGTCGACCGTGCTGATCAGCGCGATCGAGTTCCCGTGGGAGCAGTTGACGCAGGCCAAGTTCACCCGGCTGCTGAAGAACTTCGGCGCCTGGCACGAGCGCAACGCCTCGCCCAAGTCGCCGAACGTGCACCTGAGCAGCCTGTTCAACGTGAGCTCGAAGGCACACGGCAGCCTGGGCATGTTCACTCAGGTTCCGAACGACATTCCGAACGCCCGCGCGATTCTCGACGACTACCTGGCGGCCATCACCGAAGGCGTGGACATCACGCCGCAGGAGGTGACCAAACCGCTGGCGGAGATCGGCGTACTGCCTGGCTTCGCCGAACCGCGCGTGCTGCCGTGGTTGCAGGCGACCCGGCTGGTGGGGACGAACAACCCGACCATCACCAACCCGACTTCGCGTGGCGTGCACAAGTCGGCGTACATGTTGAAGAACTTCACCGAGCAGCAGATCGCGGCCGTCTACAAGCACATGACCCGGCCGGACTTCCAGAACCCGGACACGATGCTGGTGCTGTTCTCCTTCGGCGGCCAGGTGAACGCCGTCCGGCCGAACGCGACCGCCAACGCCCAGCGCGACACGATCTTCAAGATGTGCTTCCAGACCTTCTGGGAGAAGGAGTCCGACGACCAGTTCTACGTCGGCTGGGTGCGCGACATCTTCTCGGAGTTCTTCGCGACGACCGGGGGAGTCCCTGTCCCCGGCACGAACTCCGACGGCTGCTACATCAACTACCCCGACAACGACATGGCCGACAGCCGGCACAACAAGTCCGGCGTGCCGTGGTCAACCCTCTACTTCAAGGACAACTACCCGCGGCTGCAGCAGGTCAAGCGGCGGTACGACCCGACCAACTACTTCCGCCACGCGTTGTCCATCCAACCGGCCTGACCCCTTGTGAGGACCCGTCCGATGTCAAACCTCCCGGTGTGCCCTGTCGGCGCTGTAGCCGCTCAGGTCGTCTGCACCCGACAGCAGCAGCCGCAGTGCGGCCTCGGACGCCGTTCCAGGGGTCGCGCTGTACATCAGGATCCGGTGCGCCGAGTCGTCGGGAAGCTGGGCCACCTCGAAGGAGAGCTCGAGCTGACCGACGACCGGGTGCTGGAAGTGCTTGGTACCGAAGGTGCAGTTGAGCACCGGGTGGCGCGACCAGAGCCCGGCGAACTCGGTGCTCTTCATCGACAGCTCGCCGATCAGCTCGGCCAGGTGCAGGTCGTCCGGATGGCGACCCGCGACGAGTCGCAACGACGCGACCGAGCGCTTGGCCTCCTCGTCCCAGCGGGAGTACAGCTCGCGGGTGTGCTCGTCGAGGAAGAGCATCCTGGTCAGGTTCGGCCGGGTCTCGGCGGAGTACGGGCTGTCGGCGTCGTAGTGGCCGGCCAGCAGCTGATGACCCAACTCGTTCCACGCCAGTACGTCGCTGCGTCGGTCCATCGCCACCGCGGCGATACCGTCCATCGCCTCGATCAGCTGTTTGGTGCCCGGCCGGGCCGCCTCCGGGCGAGGTGCCGGACGGCGCTTGCGGCGGAGCGGCCGCGCGAGGTTGCGCAGGTGCATCGTCTCGTCCTCGCTGAGCTGCAAGGCGCGGGCGATGGCGTCCAGGACGTCGTCCGACGCGTTCTGGCTCTGCCCCTGCTCGAGCCGGGTGTAGTACGCCACACTCACGCCGGCCAGCTGCGCCAGCTCCTCGCGGCGCAGCCCCGGGACCCGGCGAGCGCCATAGGAGGTCAGGCCGACGGCCGTCGGCTGTAGCCGCGCGCGCCGCGTGCGCAGGAAGTCGCCCAACTCAGCAGGTTTGTCCATGCCCGCAAGTATGCCTGCGCGCGGGCGGCCCGAACACGCCCGAGCCTGACCCAGCCAGTACCAGTCAAACGTTCACATTCTCGTCATCCCATTGCCGCGGGCACTGCTCCGCGGCCGGAAGAAGGACGCCATGCGCAAGGTAGCTGTCATCCTCGGCACCCGCCCCGAAGCCATCAAGTGCGCGCCCGTGATCCGGGCGCTGCAGGACGATCCCCGATACAACCCGCTGGTGCTGTCCACCGGCCAGCACCGCCAGATGCTCGACGAGACGCTCGCGGCGTTCGGTATCAGCGCCGATGTCGATCTCGGCGTGATGACCGACAAGCAGACGCTTTCGCAGGTCACGCACCGCGCGTTGAGCGGTCTGGCCGGCCCGTTGACCGACGCCGGTGTGGAAGCCGTGATGGTGCACGGCGACACCGCCACCACGCTGGCCGGCGGCCTGGCCGGGTTCCATCACCAGATCCCGGTCGTGCACATCGAAGCCGGTTTGCGCAGCGGCAACCTGTACTCGCCGTTCCCCGAGGAGGCCAACCGCCGCCTGGTCGCGCAGATCAGCGAGCTGCACCTCGCGCCTACGCCCGGGAACTACGCGAACCTGATTCGCGAGGGCATCAACGAGTCGAAGATCGTCGTGACCGGTAACACCGTGATCGACGCACTGCGCTGGGCCAGTGGGCAGGCGGTCGACTACGGACACCCGTCGCTGGAGGACCTGGACGAGGACCCGCGCCGGGTCATCCTCGCCTCGGCACACCGCCGCGAATCGTGGAGCATGCTGCACGAGATCGGCGCCGCCATCCGCGAGGTCGCGACCGACGAGGCGGTGCGGGTCGTCGTACCGCTGCATCGTAATCCCGTTGTGCGCAAGGCCATGCTGGCCGAGATCGACGGTCTGCCCAACGTCGACATCGTGGACCCGCTGCCGTACGTCTCGTTCTGCCGGTTGATGCTGCGCAGCGACATCATCCTGTCGGACAGCAGTGGCGCCGAGGAGGAAGGCCCCGCGCTGGGCAAGCCGACGTTGGTGTTGCGCGATATCACCGAACGCCCGGAGGCCGTGGCCGCTGGTACGGCGCGTCTGGTCGGGCGTACGCGCGAGAGGGTCGCCGCGGAGGTCAAGGGTCTGCTGCGCGATCCGGAGTTGTACGCACGGATGTCGACGGCGGCCAACCCGTACGGCGATGGCAAGGCGACCGATCGGGTTGTCGGCGCACTCGCGCACTTCTTCGGGGACGGGCCCGCGGTGATGCCGTTCGTACCTGGTAGCCGGATCTTGCCGGCACCCGAGCTCGTGGCGTCGGTGGCGTGATGGGCGGGGACGTACGCCTTTTGGACTGGTCCAACGCGTTCATCGAGGCGTCGTACGTCGATGGGCCGAAGGACTTCGCGATCGAGGGCCGGGCGATTGTGGTGAACCCGCGGTTGACGCCGTTGTACGCGGGTTCGTGGGTCCGGCCTATTCCGGCGTTCTCGTCGACGGTTTTGCAGGACACCGTGGTGGAAAGTGGCGAGTCGGCGTTGGTGTTCAAGGTGCTCGACTCGGACGGTATAGCCGGGATTGTGGACGAGCCGGGGTGGCATCTCTTCGCGGACCTGCTTCCGGGATTTCCGCGCGAGACGCTGCTCTACCGCGGTCCGCTGGAGGACCTCGGCGTTTTCGAGTTCGACCCGGCTGAGGCGCTGGGGGAGCCGGTTCCCGCTGGGGTGAGGCCGTTTCGGGTGTCGGTCAATCTGTGGTTCGCGCCGGCCGGGACGGATTGCGCGATCCACAACGTGCACGAGTTCATCGAGATCCACTCGCAGATCCACGGCTATGGGCGGATGCAGAAGTTCAAGGCGAAGGACCACGACACCTTGTACGAGGACTTGCTGATGAGCCCTGGCCACACCCCGCCGGTGCCGTTCTGCCGTCGTCGCCCGGATGGCGGCTTCACGTATCCGTGGCATCAGTACCGCGCTGACACGGACTGCGTCTGGCTTGCCGTCGAGTACCACGCCGTCTAGATCAGTTCGATTTTTAGGAGAGGGAAATCATGGTGACACCGCCCAAATTCACCGCTGAGATCGTCGCCGAGCAACTCCGGGACGGCTACTGGCTGGAGGCGCCGGACATCGACGGCGATGGCCGCCCGGACCTGTTCGGGTACGGCCTTCGCCTCGGCGAGATCTACTGGTACGCCAACGAGCCCGGCTGGCCCCGCCGCCTCGTGACCGACGGCTACCGGATGCCGG